>JBBSFV010000007.1:0-98291 GCA_038254775.1 Terriglobales bacterium
GGAGCGGAACTTGATCGACGGGTTGTGCTTCGACAACACCTTGGTGATCGCCGCCGTCAACGTCGTCTTGCCATGATCGATGTGCCCGATCGTCCCTACGTTCACGTGCGGCTTGCTGCGGTCAAATTTTTCTTTCGCCATAATTCCAGCCTCTAAAAATTAGGAATACCTGAAGATCTTCTTGTACTTCCGTCGCATCTTCGGGTCGATCTCTTCGACTGCGGTGAGATAGAACTCACGAACCTGCGCCTGGTCAGTCACGTTCAGCGAGTCATAGAGCGGCTTCGCCTTCTGCCCATCCCGGTCCAGCAATCCCGCTGCCGCAATGCCTTCAAAGTCGCGAATCTGGATCCCGGTGCCCAGCGACTTCAGGAACCGCTCTACCCCGCCCTGCTCGAGCCCCGCCGTGATCAGCGCCTTCAAACTGTTGAACGCTTCCAGATTCTCGATGGGAAGCGGCGCCTTGATAAACTGCATCTCTACCAAAACTCTCCTCAATCCCGAGTGATAAATCTTTAGAGCGGGAGACGGGAATCGAACCCGCGCTCTTCAACTCCAGGGCTCCGCACTTTGTGCTTCACCCTCGCGCTTCGTTCGTGCTATTCCGGCACTCGCTCCGCGCTCACCCCGTTGCTCGCGGGTGATAATCTTTGGAGCGGGAGACGGGAATCGAACCCGCGACCAACAGCTTGGAAGGCTGTGACTCTACCACTGAGTTACTCCCGCACTGCCTGCTCTTCCACTCACTGCACTGGCCCTGGATCTGTCTCTTGCGCTTCCTGCTGCCGCTTCTTGTGCGCGATCAATACTTTCACCGCACACAGCGCCAGCAGCGCCAGTGTCACCGAGCGGAACCTCACATCGCTCAATGACTCGAACGCCGCTACTCCCAGCAACGTCAACATGCCTAACGCCAGAAGCAGTCGATTCATATCCAATTGCCACGAACTAAATGCCTGCAAAAATAACCAACAACAACGAACTGGTGCACAGGGGAGGATTCGAACCTCCGTAGCTCCAAGGAGCGGCAGATTTACAGTCTGCTGCCATTAACCACTCGGCCACCTGTGCGCGTTTTCAGCCGAGCCTCACTGCTTTTGCGCTACGCCAAAACTGAATCTCTGGAGCTGATGACCGGGATTGAACCGGTGACCTCTCCCTTACCAAGGGAGTGCTCTACCAACTGAGCTACATCAGCTCTCGTAACTTTTCCTGCCACAAAAACTCGCGTTGATTCCGCAGACATACTTCCGCACCGGTTTCTCATTAGCCAAAAAGGGAAGTTCCTAGGTGGGAATTCCTTGCGTCGCGCGTTGTACTGCGAATCTTTGCCTACTGGAGCTGGCGAAGGGATTTGAACCCCCGACCCTCTGATTACAAATCAGATGCTCTACCAACTGAGCTACGCCAGCAAACTCCTGATCTTGCGTCCTTTGCGCAATGGCACACTGCTGCAACCAGTCGCTTGGGACAAGAATGAAAGGTTAGCACATTGGTATTTCGCGTGCAACCAGCACACCTGCTCTGTTGTTTTGTTTGGGTTGACTGGGTTGATGACTTGAGAGCGGGTGATATCATTCCCGCCAGACTTGCATCGATTCTAACCAATCTCTCCGCCCCTTGGCTACCTTGCTCACCCGCCGGACCAGACTTATTTTCGCCCTAATCCTGCTGGTTGTGGCGGCGCTGGCCGCCCTCGCCTACTGGATGCACCGTCACCACGCTGGCCCTGCCATCGCCCGACTGCTTCCCGAGGGTGAAGCGATCCTCTATCTCGACCTCCGGCCTATCCGCCTGGCAACTCACTTTGGCGATAAACCCGTCACCCGCGACCCCGATTATGACCAGTTCGTCCAGTCCACCGGCTTCCAGTTCGAACGCGATCTTGACCAGGTCGCGCTGGTCGTCCACCGCCCGGAAGTAGCGCTTGACCAAGGCGCACAGACTCTCGAGCGTCGCTTCTCTGAGGTCTTTATCGGCCGCTATGACCCGGCAAAACTCGCCGCTTATCTGAAGTCGCTCGCCGCCACCACGGAAAACATCTCCGGACACAACGTCTTCGTCATCCCCCATGAAGGCCGCACCGTGCGTGTTTGCCTGCTGAGCAACAACATCGTCGCTGTCTCCAACTCGAGCGATGCCGGCAATCTCCGCCACATCGTTGAAGCCTTCTCCTTCCCCAGCGGCTCAGGCCCAACCCTGCTGCGCGATTATGCCCAGCGCCTTCCCTTCACCAGCCCAGTATGGGCGATCGCCCGGCTCACCACTCCGGACGGCGCCGCCACCGGCATTCCCCTTCCCGGCGGACTCAACTTCACCCTGCCCCAGGGAACCGTCACCATCCTTTCTCTGGGCATGACCTCACTCTCCGGCGCGCAGCTCAAGGCAGAGGCCATCACCCCGAGCGCCGCCGAAGCCAAACAGCTCTCGGAGAGCGTTTCCAGCTTCCTTAGCCTGTTCCGGGCGATCCAGCAGTCGTCACAGCCTGGAGGTCCCGATCCTGACGTGAAACGCTTCTTTGACAGCCTGCACATTGAACAGCAGCGGGCGAGCGCGATCCTCACTGCGGAGATCTCCTCCGGATTCTTAAAAAAAATAATGGCGGACGTGCCCGCGGTGGAATCGGAAAAAGAAGAAAAGCAGCCCGCGCCGGCCCAGAAAAAGCCCGCGAAGCCTAGTCGGCGGAGTGTGAACTGATGGCGTTCGCGTCAAACGCCATCCGCAGATACTTATGCGGGTTCACCGCGATGCTGTTGATGTGGACTTCATAATGCACGTGCGGGCCGGTACTGCGGCCGCTCAGCCCAATGTATCCGATCACGTCTCCGCGATGGATCCTCTCCCCCGCAGCCACGGCAAAACTCGACATATGGCCAAACAGCGTCTCCACGCCGTGTCCGTGGTCCAGCACCACGGTGCGCCCGTAGCCATTGCGGAAATCAGCTTCTTCCACCATGCCGTCTGCCGGGGCAATGATCTTCTCTCCGTAGCCGCCGCTGATGTCCACCCCGCGATGGAAGGCGCCTTCTCCGTTGAAGGGATCTTCGCGCTCGCCGAACGAGCTCATGATCTGCCCCTGCACCGGCCACAATGTGGGTGAGGAAGCCAGACGGTTCCAGTCACTGATGGTGGAATGGCGCTCGCCAAAGCTGACCGCCATGGTCGCTACCCCGCTCATCGCCGAACTGCGCAGCGTATAGAACTGGTCCAGCGAGTTGGTAAAACGCCTCTCGCCACTGGGATCATCCATGGCAGGCACCGTCGCCTCCGGGCGCAGCCCGTAGAGCGCGGAGACCTCACTCGCCAGTGAACCCAAGGACGCAACCTGCACGTCCTTCTCATGCGCCGCCTGCTCCAGGTTCTGGTAGTTCTTCTTGAGCGACTCCTGCTGCGAACGCAGCTCGTTGAAACGCATCGTCTTCATGAGCATGCGGGTATAGCTCCCCGCCATGCCGGTGATGCTCAGCATCCCGATCATGGCGCCCGCCACAAAAACGTACAGGTAATGCAAGGGAATGGGAATCTTGAGCAACTGCCCTTCTGCGTCCCGTGCCACTAACATTATGTAAAAGCGTTTCCGCACAAATATCCTTCTGCCAGAGGTTCTTTCGCGTTGCTGTGCTGATGCTGTTCTTGTTGCTGTGCTGATCCTGTTCTTGTTGCTGTGCTGATGTTGTTCTTGTTGCTGTGCTGATGTTGTTCTTGTTGCTGTGCTGATGTTGTTCGCGTTGCTTAGTTGCCGCAAGTAACCGTGGTCCAGGTACCTGTCCAGGTGACTATGGAACCTGGGTAATCAGTGCTATTCGCCGGGTACCGGCTGGGTTGAGCCAGTACTTGTCCCACTAAAGTGGTACAGCGAAGCATGGCCAAACCTCTCCCGAGTCCTCTTCCGAATCAGAGTTTTTTAGGTTTAGGCCCAAGCCGTTGCTCTCGGCCAGAGGGTCAGTGGACGATGTGAGAGACGGTAACAAAGCCGCTTCTTACATGTCAACGACTGAATAGATGCTTACTTAGTTACGGCTGTTGGAGTTACCAGTATAGCAATAGTTCCGGTTCCACTGGCTGATGGGGCATGGCCCGGAGGGTGGAAGATGGGCTAATGGGACATGGCCGCAGGGTGGAAGTTGGCTAATGGGCATGGCCGCAGGGTGGAAGTTGGCTAATGGGACATGGCCGCAGGGTGGAAGTTGGCTAATGGGACATGGCCGCAGGGTGGAAGTTGGCTAATGGGGCATGGCCGCAGGGTGGAAGTTGGCTAATGGGACATGGCCGAGGGTGGAAGATGGCTAATGGGGCATGGCCGCAGGGTGGAAGAGCGGGGCTTCAGCCCCGCGTTACTCATCTCTCAAAATGGGCTTTAGCCCCGGAGCACCGCTCAGAGCTGCTTGGCCGCCCTCAGCGCTGTTCAGCTCCTTCCACGAC
This sequence comes from Terriglobales bacterium, assembly GCA_038254775.1. Lineage (GTDB taxonomy): Bacteria > Acidobacteriota > Terriglobia > Terriglobales > Acidobacteriaceae > JBBSFV01. The sequence continues at coordinate 4,423 of JBBSFV010000007.1, forward strand.
TGTCATCCCGAGCGCGCCGGCTTCAGCCTAGTCGCTAGGTCGCTAGTGGCTAGCTTAGAAAACCTCCCAAGCGACATTCCCCAAGCTGTCATCCCGAGCGAGCCGGCTTCAGCCGGCGACGAGGGATCGCTATGGAAACCAGTTGCCCCGGCACGAAGGGTTCTGGGCTCTTGATTCTTGGTTCTTGGCTCTTGTTTCTTGGCTCTTCGCCGGTTGTCGCTTGTCGCTAGGTCGCTGGCAAAAACCACTATAGGCGACAATTGTCATTCTGAGCGAACCGGGGTCCCCGACGAGCGTAGCTCGTTGGGGTGGAGGAGCGAAGAATCCCTTTCGACGGATAAAGCCGCGTCACAAAAGCATCTGTTGGGCGAATGCATCCGCGCCCTATCAAAGCGATGTTCGTCCCCCGAAAGCTGTCATCCCGAGCGACATTCCCCCGAAGCTGTCATCCCGAGCGACATTCCCCCAAGCTGTCATCCCGAGCGACATTCCCCCAAGCTGTCATCCCGAGCGACATTCCCCCAAGCTGTCATCCCGAGCGAGTCGGCTTCAGCCGGCGACGAGGGATAATGCCTTGGATTTTGCTCGTTCACCGCCGGGGCTCAACTCCAATAGAAATTAAGCATTTCGGCGCGACTGAAGTCGTGCCCGCCAACTCGCCGTGTGGCACAGCCGCCCCCGGCTGTGCTGATTTTGCACCGCGAAAACTTCGCGACTCGAAGCTAATTGGGCGTAAGCCCCCAAACTACCAAACTCGATTATGCAAATCTGAAGCCCCGCTCCACACCAAGAATAGAGCGCCGGGGTAAACTCGCTCACGCAGACCAAGGCTCCGCTCCACACCAAGAATAGAGCGCCATAGGCGCGGCATCGAGCGCAGCGAGATTAGCCCAGCACGTAAGTGCTGGGACAGCTCGCATAAAACGATCTGAGTCCTGTAGGGACGACACAGCACGGCATATCCGTGCTGCGCCAGGAACTCTCCGTAACCGGCAACTCCGGTACGATTGTCGGTCACACCATGCAGCGCGATCACCGCATCGCCATTCCATTTGGCCGGGAAGGGTCTGGGAATCACGTATCTCTTGCTCTCGATGCTGGGCGGGATCTTTCTTGCCGAGTTCTCCTTGCGATTATTCCGTCGGCCGATGCTGCCGGAGTATCGCATGTTGGCGCTGAGCAAGCTTCATGCCCAGCAGATCGAGCTCGAGGATGCGGCGATCGCCGCGCCGGATGGGGCTGTGCTGAAGGCGTGGCTCTTTCTCGTCTTTTAGAATGGTACCACTTTTTTCGCTTTACATTCGCCTATTCTCCTGCTACTCTTTCCTTGTTATCTATAACTAATAGCTATCAGCTATAGCCAAGCTAATGCTAAGCGGAAAGTTTTCCACCATGATCTCGACCTATCTCTCATCCTAAGTTGCTGATTCTAAGCACCCGATTTAGACCCCAGGGGAGGGGGGGGGGGTATCACTGTGGAAAACTTTTGCAATCCAGAGAGGAGTGCAACACCATGCCCAACAACCGCGGACAACGCTGCAACCACATCAAGGTCAACGGAATGCCCTGCGCCTCCCCTGCCCTGCTCGGCCGGGAACGCTGCTACTTCCACAATCACATGCGCAAGCCCAATCCCGGATGCGTACTTCCTCTGATCGAAGACGCCAACGCCATCCAGATGGCGATCATGGAAGTCTTGCGCGGTGCCATGGACGGCCTCGTCGATCCCAAGCTCGTCGGCAAGCTGCTTTACGGGCTGCAGATCGCCGCCGGCAATGGCAAGAATGCCCGCTTCAACCTCTTTCCTCAGGAGTGTCAGGAGCTCGCCATGGAGGACCCCGACCGCGTGAAATCCTTGCAGCCGCGCTTTGAGGGCGAGCACCCCATCAATGCCACCCTCGATCGCGCCCTCGCAGCGCACGCCGCCGGGAAGAAACCCGTCTCCCCCGCGGCAAAAGCCGTGCTCGACGGATTCAACCAAGTCGCCGGCGCGGCCCATGTCGCCGGCGCGGGCAAATAAGTGTCGCCCTTTGAAAATGCGCGACGTTCCCGCGCCGGCCCGCGCCCGGGTTGTGTTTTACTGCTGCCATGAAGATCCGCGTGGCGTGGATCCAGGCAAAGCCGGGCAAGGACAGGTCTATGGCCGTACATTCCCTGACTGCGGAATATGTGAAACGGATCTCGCGCTATTCCCCCATCGAGACGCATGAGCTGGGCACGGAGGCGGCATTGCTCAAACTGGCGGGTGACTCGCGGCGCGCCGCGCCCATGCTCATCCTGCTTGATTCGCGGGGCAAGCAACTTTCTTCAGAAGAGTTTTCGCGATTCATCTCTGAACATCAGGACCGGGGAACGGCACAGATGCTCTTCGCGGTCGGCGGAGCGGATGGCTTCTCCAGCCAGATGCGAGAAGCCGCTCAGCTCACGCTCTCCTTCGGCAAGATGACGCTGGCGCATGAGTTGGCTCGGGTGGTGCTGCTGGAGCAGCTCTATCGCGCATTTACAATCATGAAAGGCCACCCTTACCACTGCGGGCATTGACCTCTTTCATGGCGAACGAACGACGCGGACTGATCATTGTGAACACCGGCGCCGGCAAAGGCAAGACCACCGCCGCAATGGGCACCGGGTTGCGCGCGGTGGGCGTGGGAATGAAAGTCCTGATGCTGCAGTTCCTGAAAGGCTCGTGGCATTATGGCGAGCTTGATGCGGTGAAGTCCTTTGGCGACCAGTTCGTCATGAAGCAATTAGGCCGCGGCTTTGTGAAAGTGGGCGGCGCGGAGACTGATCCTGAGGACATTCGCATGGTGGAGGAAGCCTGGGCGGAGGCGAGCGCGGCGGTCTTATCTGGTGAGTGGGACCTGGTGATCCTGGACGAGATCAATTACGCCATCAGTTACGGCATGCTGGATCCGCAAAAAGTCGTGGACACGCTCACCCGCAAGCCGGAGATGGTGCACGTGATCTTGACGGGAAGAAATGCGCACGCTTCGATCATCGAGATCGCGGACACCGTCACGGAGATGAAGGAAGTGAAGCACGCTTACCAGAAGGGCATCCTGGCGCAGCGGGGCATTGAATATTAAGCAGAAAAGCCTCCCGGCTGGAAGGCTTTTTGATTGGGTTAAAATGGCTCGACTTGTGAAGCGGATCTAGCCGGCTTTGGCGGCTTTCTTGGCGGTACTGACGGTTGCTTTCACGATCTTGCCGGAGCGGATACAGCTTGCGCACACGCGCACCCGTTTTGCCGCCGAGGGGCCCACCTGGGCACGCACCGAGCGCAGATTCACGTTCCAGCGCCGACGCGTCTTGTTGTTGGCGTGGCTCACGTTGTTTCCAAATTGCGGGCCTTTGCCGCAGACATCACACACTTGTGCCATGACTCAAACTCCGAAACTTTATTACTCCTAAGGAAGCGCGCAGAGGGCTTGCTTGCAGGAGGGATCAATGCTGGGTCCGTAAAACATAGAGTATACGGCAGTTCTGCGGCTTTCGGCAAACCCCGGGGGCGGCGCAAAATCAAGGCAGCCCCGAAAGGCTGCCAGAATCTCTTGAGGTGACCGTAGCTTACGCGGCGGGGCGGATCTCTTCCACGTCTTCCTTCATCAGCTCGCGCTTCCGGGCTTGCAGCTTCGTGCCCAGATCGTCGAGCTCTTCCTCGCTGAATATCTTGCGCGCTTTCACGAACATGTCCGTCTCTTCTTCCTCAATGTGGTGCTCGATGTTTTCTTTCAGCACCTTGAGCTTCGCCGCCCAGGTCTCGTCAGCAACATCGGTTTCCATCAGCTCGGAAACCACAAGGTCGGCGACGTGGTGCTCCTGGTATCCCTCAAGCACAATGTCCTTAAGCTTTGCCTGCGCCTGAAAGCTGGGATAGAGGATCTCTTCTTCGATCTGCTCGTGGATCGCGAGCTCTTTATGCGTACGGGCGAAGAGCTCGGTCCGGGTTTTGCGGTTGGTCTCGCCAGTCTCCTCAAGGTCAGCGAACATCTTTTTCATCCGGTCATGGTCGTGCTTCAAAAGTTCGAGTGCATTCATAAAAATGGCTTCTCCTCACTTACTTAGAATGGTGCATGAGTGTTGAAGTTGACAGGACCGCGGGCAAATCGAAAGCTGCTGCTCAAATCTGCTACTCTGATTCGACTCCTGATGAAGAAGCTGATCTTCTTAGCTGTGCTGCTGCTCGCGGCGGGATGCGGGACTCCCGGCGTGCCGCAGCCGCCATCCCTGCATCTGCCGAAGCCGGTGGAAGACTTGCGCGCGGTGCGCAAGGGTGACACGGTCAGGCTCACCTGGACAGTGCCGATCCATACCACTGATGAGCAAGCGATCGGAAGCCGCATGGGAGCTACGCGGGTCTGCCGCAATTTCAATGGCAATGAGTGCCGGGATGTAGCCACGGAGATCCCCGCCGGCAAACTTTCCGCGGGAACAAAGTTCGGAGCGGAAGACACCGTGACAGCGGCAGAGCGGTCGAGCCAGGGAAAAGATTTCGTGAGCTATGCGGTGGAGGCTTTGAACGACCGCGGCAAAAGCGCGGGCCCTTCAAACGTTGCCACCGTATTCCTAGCGCCCGCAGTGCCGGCGGTGGAACATTTGAGCGCGGATCTGAAACCCGATGCCCTGCTGCTGCACTGGACGCTGCCGAGCATTCCGCCGAATCCCCGGCTTAACACTAAGAACCTGATCCGCGTGGTGCGCACGGAGCAAACACCGGCTGGGCAGCCCGCGCCGAAAAGCCCGCAGGCACTTACAACAGTGGTTGCGGAGTTGCCGGCGCAGGCGGGGGCAGCAGGATTTGCGGACCGCAAGTTCGCCTGGGAAAAGGAATACTCATACCGCGTGGTGGGGACCACGCAGGTAGTCACGGGGGATGGCCGTGTGCTCTCAGAGTTTGAAGGCGATGAGCCTTCGCCAGTGATGATCCGCGCCCATGACATCTTTCCGCCATCGGCGCCGGTAGGAGTGCAGGCGGTGTATTCAAGCACGGTACCCGGCTACATCGACCTGACGTGGACGCCGAATGATCAGGAAGATATCGCCGGGTACAATATTTATCGCGCTGCTACGGATGGAAAATTCATCCGCATGAATCCGGGACTGGTGAAGACGCCGGCATTCCGTGACGTGCAGGTGGCGCCGGGACATTTCACTTATCGGGTAACCGCAGTGGATGAACGCGGAAATGAAAGCCCGCAGTCAGAGCCGGCAACTGAAAACGTACCCCAACAGTAAACATCCAAAAAATATGCGTTATTGCAAGTACTTTGATACTCAAGCGGGCTGCGCTCAGTACGGCAGAGTGGAAGCTGGCACCATCACCGCGCGCATTGCGCCCTGGCCGGAAGACCACACGGTGCGCGAGTCTGAGGCGGCTTTTTCTCCGATCTTACTGGCGGATGCAAAGCTGCTGGCGCCGGTGCATCCGCAAAAGATCATCTGCGTGGGGCGCAACTATCGTGATCACGCAAGCGAGATGGGCAATGATGTTCCGGTGGAGCCGCTGCTTTTCTATAAGCCGCCGTCCGCGATCATTGGCCCGGACGATGCCATCGTGCTGCCACCGGCGACGCTCACGCAGCGGGTGGACCACGAAGGAGAATTCGCGGTAGTGATGGGCAAACAGTGCCGCAATCTGCGGGATGCTGATGATGTGAAGCAGTTCATCCGCGGCTTCACCATTGTGAATGACGTGACCGCGCGCGACCTGCAAAAGAAAGACGGGCAGTGGGCGCGGGCGAAGGGCTTCGATACGTTTTGTCCGGTGGGCCCCATCGTGACCGATGAAATCGACATGGCCCGCGGCGTGGAGGTGAATACTTTCTTAAATGGCGAGCGCAAGCAGCACGGCAATACCGGCGAGTTCATTTTTGCGCTGGATGTGGTGATCCGCTACATCTCGCAGTTCGCAACCCTGGAGCCGGGAGACTTGATCTCGACCGGCACTCCAGCGGGAGTGGGTCCCATGAAGGCCGGTGATGTAGTGGAAGTTGAGGTGGAAGGGATTGGCCGATTGCGGAATCAAGTTCGCTCATAGTTATTTTTCTATTGACATACATACAACATACGCGCAATATCTTGTGTCTAAGGGGTCAGGTGCGCTTTGTATTGCGTTACTTGAACTGTAGTAAGGGCCTCGGCAACTAAATCCAAAACCTTGGAGGTTTGAACCATGGCGACGAAAAAGAAAGCTGCAAAGAAGACCGCTAAGAAAAAGAAATAACTCACCCCATGCAGTGAGGCCTCTTCAAGGGAGCCCTCAGTTCCAGAAGCCTTCGCTTAGCGAAGGCTTTTTTATTGCCGGGAAACAGTAGTGTTGTCAGTTGTGATTGGGCTCGCCGGGGGCGGCTTCAAGACTGAAGTTGCAGTTGGTGGGTCTGCCGGTGGCGGGGTCGATGGGCGCAACCGGTTGTGCCGGCAGCGGGGGCACATTCAAAAGCTGCGGGGCGCTGAAGTCAAAGAATTCCTGCAGGTCATCGGCAGCGGCATCTCTGCGGGTGAGCGGCGGCAGGTTGAAGCGAGATTCGATCAGCGCCAGGATGGAGGTGAGTTCGCGCGGCACGTGCGAGACATAGTGCTGCCTGACCCAGGGCGAGATGATCGTGAACGGCAAGCGAAAGCCGGTTTGATCAAAGTTCCCAACTTTTAATGCCGACTGGGTGTAATCCGGCGGAATGTCATCGGGGGTGACCATGGGCTCCGGAGGTACGTGATCATAGAGACCGCCGCCTTCGTCATAGGTGAGGATGAAGACTGAAGACTGCCAGGCGGCGCTGTTCATGAGCGCATCGATCATGGTCTTGGTATTGGCCGCACCCTCCTGGATATTGTTCAACGGGTGCTCGTCACCGGCCTCAGTGCGTTCGATGAACACGACTTCAGGGAAATCGGCATCGGCGTTGGGAGAGCTGAGCAGGCTGAAATACTCACTCATCTTCTGGAAGCGGCATGGGCCGCCCGCCGCGCACTGATCGAGCATCTGCTGGCCGAAGGCGAATTGGGCGAGGAAGATATTGTTGTCAGTGTAGTAGTACTTCCAATTCACTCCGGCATCGTTCAAGACTTCAAAGATGGTCTTCTGGGTGTACTTAGGATGGTTCGGATCCAGATCCCCGTAGGTGTGTCCGAAAGAAGTGGCGGCGAAGAGATACATCCGGTTGGGCGGGGTGCTTGCCAGCACGGAGGAGAAGAAGCGGTCACTGGTGCCGAACTGTGAGGCTAGCTCGTAGTAGTAGGGCAGATCGGTCTGGTCATAATAGCCGGCAGCGCGGGTGCCATGCGGGTCGAAGGTCTGTGTCTGTGAGGCAGTGGTCTGCAGAAAACGATCCATCAGGTAGCGGCCGTCGGCCATCAGGTCAGTATCGTAGTGAGCTTCATCCCATGAAGGCGTCAGGTTCTCGTGGCAAACGGTCTGGAAGTGGTAGGGCTTCACCTGGTCACCGGCAGAATCCACCAGTTGGATATTGGGATTGAAGCCGTCTATGTAACCGGGGTATCCCCGTTGCCGGCGATAGCTACCCAGCATGCCGAAATAATTATCAAAGCTGCGGTTCTCCTGCGCCAGGAATACGATGTGCTTGATCTTGGACTGAAGCTGCGATTTCGGGAGCACATTCACGGTGATGCTGGCACTGGAATTACCGCTATCGGCGACGGTGGCGAAATAGGTAGTAGTAGCCGCGGGTGAGATGGTTGCAAACCCCGGGCTGGCGACGACTCCCACTCCAGTGATATCCAGCAAAGCGGCGCCGGGAGAATCCCAGATGAGCTTGGTGCTGCGCCCTTCACCGATGGTATCGGGAAGGGCGTAGAGGAAGATGGCCACTGGCGCATCCACGATCTGCACCGTTGCCACCGCCTGAGCGGTCATGGCGCCATTGCTCGCGGTGAGGTGATAGGTGGTGGTCTGCGCAGGAGAGACCAACAGGGAGCCTTGCGCAGCGACCTGGCCGATCCCGTGGTCGATGACAACACTTGCGCCATGGCGGGTGGTCCAGCGAAGTTGGGCGCTTCCGCCGGGGCCGATGGCGATGGTATCCACGGCGAAAGAGGCGGTTGGCGATGCAGGGGCGGAGTCTGTCTTTTTATCCGCGAAGGCGGTGGAAGCAAGATTCGCGCCACAGCCGGCGCTCATCAGGGCGCATCCCAGCAACGTCAACAGCAAAAGTTTCTTTTTCCAGGGATAGCTAGGCATGGGCAAGGAGAGTGGATTGCTCTTATGTTTAGAGGCAGTTACTCTGGCCAGAGTTGCCGGATCGCAGCCCGGGGAGATGGTTCAGCATGGGTGGAAAAATCGAGATTTCCATGCAACCATGTTGACGCTTTCTGATTGCCGACTTACTATCGCGGAAAGACCCTGAACGCGTCCACTTGTCCCCACACCATGGCTGCTAAAAACGGTATGACCAAGAAAATGACCGGCCGAGTGGATGATGTGGTCATCCCGGACAAGCTCTACTTTCGCATTGGTGAAGTGGCGAAGCTGTGTACTCTTCCGGCTTACGTGCTGCGCTTTTGGGAGACCGAGTTTCCCCAGCTAGGACCTAAGAAAAGCAGCACTGGACAGCGGCTGTACCGGCAGCGGGACGTGGAGAACGTCCTGCGCATTAAAAAGCTGCTATATGAAGAGGGGTTCACGATCGCTGGAGCGAGGCAGCACCTGAAGGCGCAATCCAAGCCAGCCAAGAACCAGAGGGCTTTGCCGTTTGCGGCGCAAGCTCCGGGAGGACGCAGCGAGATCAAGCGCGTGCGAGCAGGCCTGCAAGAGTTACTGACCATTCTTTCCGTAAAATCTCGTTGACTAGATTCAGAGCTGCGGGTTGCCTGCTGCGCGAAAAATAAATACCCGCTGCGGCCATTGACTCCGTTGTTCTGTGCGCAAAGAATCTCCTCCTGAAAATTCAGCCCTCTGGAGGGAATAAATGAAGAAGTGGATCCCCGTGACGCTGTTCGCCATTCTGTTCCTCACATCCATCACATCCGCCGCACAGACGCAGGTCTATGGCACATGGCACTGCGGGAATGACTCCTGTACCTGGGCGTCCGTCCGCGACATGACGGACTTCGACCACAACAATCACTGGATCATCGACCGTGCAGACGGATCCGGACAGCCATCTGTGAACTTAGTGGTTCTCTCCTTTGTGAATCCCCTCACCCTGCTTAACAAGACCACCAACTCAGGAAATACCAATGGCGTGCCTAACGGAATGAATGCTGCTGTCGTGAATTACTTCAAGAGCAAAGGTGTGCGAGTAATGCTCTCCATCGGTGGCATTACTTACACCAGCGATTGGAACACTGCGCTTTCGACCAATGCTACTCAGCTAGGACTGAACGCTGCTGCGGTAGCGCAAAGTCTGGGTGTAGGCATTGAGATCGACTATGAAGAAAGCACCAGTCCCAACATCAATGGACTGCAGGCGTTCATCAATGCTTATCGCTCGGTGCTGCCCTATGACGTTACAGGCGCGAACCAAGCTGCGCGACTGACCATCGATCTTGCCGCGGGCGACCGTTACCTGATCGCTCTTACGCAGTACGCCACGCCGAACTGGCTGAATACCACTACCCCGGTCTTGGATTATGCCAACGCCATGGTTCCCAATCGGCAGCCGAGCACATCAGGAGCAACTGCCAACTGGCAAGAACATATTGATGGCAAGCCGCAGTACAGCCCACCCATCACATCACTTGCCGCAGCCAAGTTCACCGGAAGTCTCTACATCGTGACCGGCACAAATCCCGCACCTGAATGCACCAACTTCGCCAGTTCATTAGAAAAATCCACCGGTAGCTACGTGCAGACAGTCGCTACCAAAGTCGGCAGCACTAACGGGATGCTGGGTTACATGTTCTGGGCCGCGGAGATGCCGTCTTCACGGCGCATAACCACCGATCCGCCTAACTCATGCGAAGGCGGTGTAGGAGCTGGGGCCAAGACTTACGGCATTCCTATTCCCATGCCTGCTCTACGTCAGCAATAGTCGTCACTTTCAACTCCACACGCGCCGGATACTCTCCGGCGCGTTCTCTTTTTCCGCCGGATGTGATTCAATGGCGTCCTTCATGACGCCGGAATCTCTTGCCCGCGAGATCGAAGAGTTCCTTGCCGAGTCACCGCAAGCAGCGGTGATCGAGAATGGCGCGGTGCTGTTCGACCTCTGTACGTCAAAATATTCCATCAGTTCCGAGTTCGGGAAATGCGTGTTGCACCTCTGGTCAGAGGAGCGCAACGCGGTGCGCCGGGTGCTGGAGTGTGAACGCAAGAGCGGGGCTCTTCGGCTCTCTGTGCAGAAATTCGGCGCGGTCAAGCCACAGGTGATGGAGTTGTGCGCGAACCGCGACCAGCGCAGCCCAACCGCGAAGCGTGCCGCGCGTGCCGCATTCCAACGCAAGCTGGAACGCATCCTGCTGAGAGAGTACGCCGGATGGAACCTGTTGAAGCTCAGTAACGCCGCGAACCTGGAACACAGCTTTGGCCCTATTTTCACGCGGGGGATGGTGAAGAAGGGCCGCTCGGCTTTTGCGGTGCTGGGCATTGAAGCCAGCGAGGCGCAGGCTTCCGTGGATGCGGCCCTCACTGCGGGCCTGTTGTGGATGGACCACCTGCGGGAGCGCGAAGCCGGCCGCGTGGCAGTGGAGGGGTTGAAACTTTTTTTGCCGGCATCGCGTTCGGCGACCGTGCGCGCCCGCGCTGCCCATCTGAATCACGGTCTCGCCAAGTTTCATATTTACGAATATGAAGACAGAGGCGAGGCGATCACGGAAGTGGACAGCGCCGATGCGGGGAACATCGCAACCCGCCTGGTGCGCGCTCCCGACGAACGGGCGGCGTTTGAGCGCTTCCGCGATTCGGTGGCGCGGATCGCGGCGGTGGCGCCGGAGGCGGAGGCCGTGGTGGTCTTATCCTCTGAGATCGCCTTTCGACTTCACGGACTGGAGTTTGCCCGAGCGCGTATCGCGATCACTCCGGGAAGTTTTAAGCGCGGCGAAGAGGTGGTATTCGGCGCGGGCGCTTATGAGAGGGTCTTGGATGCCAACCATGCCGAACAGTTTCACAGCCTGATGCAGCGCGTGCGCGAGGTGCGGCGGCCGCTGGGCGAGCGCAGCGATCCGATGTGGCGGATGCAGCCGGAGCGATGGATGGAATCGCTGATAGTGCGGGACATCCATGCCTTCGATCAGCGGCTGGATCCCGCGCATGTGTATTCGCAAGTGCCGGCATTTGCCGCCGGCGACCGCGCCATGATCGATGTGCTGGCAGCTACCCACCATGGAAGGCTTGCAGTGCTGGAGTTGAAGGCCGATGAAGATATGCACCTGCCGTTACAAGGGCTGGACTATTGGGCGAGAGTCCATTGGCACCACACGCGGGAAGAGTTTCAGCGGTTCGGATATTTCCCCGGACGGCAGCTCTCGGCAGAGGCTCCGTTGCTGCTGCTGGTAGCGCCCGCGCTGCGTATCCATCCCACCAGTGATCGCCTGCTGCGCTACCTTTCTCCGCGGATCGAGTGGGAGCTGATGGGCGTGGATGAGAGTTGGCGGTCGGGATTGAAAGTGATCTTCCGCAAACATAGCGCTGCGGCCAAAACCGTTTAACCACGGAGAGCACTGAGAATACAGAGACTTTAGGTGTAGCAAAAACTTCAGACCCCTAAGCGCCTTTGAATCATAAATCGCTCTTGTCTTTGTCCTGCATGATGTCCGGCATGATCTCAGTCGCTGGAGGGATCTTGGTTTTCTCTCCCGCCAGCACGCGTGAGACCCCGCGCACCATCTTGCGCCACGGCAGCTCATCATTTTTGTCTGCGATGAAGAGCTCTCCCGCACGGCTGGAGCGGTAATACCAGCGCTTGAAGAGGGCGAGCTGCTCAGAGATGATCGCATTGCCGGCTTCCTGGGGTAAAAGCTGCGCAACCGCCTCCCTCAAACGGATCTCTATGCTCGGCGCCTTGGGCGTGGCGGAGGGATTTTCCGGGACCGGATCCGCGATGAATGGCTGGGCAAAGAGCGAAGTGTCTCCGGAGCTTTCATTGGAGAGCAGCATCTGCCCGGCATGGAAATCCACGGGGCCGCAGAGTTGGCCGCGATAGCAGCGGAACATGCGCACACTCTCCGGCTCCAGGCTTCTCTGCATGATGACGGCGTCCAGATGGTCTATGCGACGGACGATTTCATCGCAACCGCGAATGACTCCCTTTACCTTTTCAATGCGCGCGTGGAGGGCTGCCGCACGCTCGAATTCAAGGTCGCTGCTGGCGCGCTCGCGTTCGGCGGCAAGCTCATGGATCAAGGACTCGCCGCAGCTATCGAGGAATGCTTCCACGCGCTTCACCTCCGCCGAGTACTCCTCAGCGGTGCAACCTTTGAAGCAAGGCGCTAAACACATCTTCATCTCAGAATAGACACAGCCCGGGAACGCCGGGTCCGGCTTCAGGTCCGGGGTGCAGCGGCGAGAATGGAATAGATCGAGCGCCTGAGTCAGATATTTTTCCGCCACGGCTTTGGAACGGAACGGCCCGTAATAAATCGACTTGCCGGATGCGCGGCCCAGTTTGCGGGTGACATAGGCGCGGGGGAATTCATTGTCGTAATTCAGGCGGACCATCGCCGGCGAGGTGAGTCTCATCCGCTTGTGATAGGTGCCGGGAAAATACTGCCGCAGCGCGCGATAGAGGAGCAGCATGTTCTCAAACTCTGAGGCGGTGCGCGTGAACTGGATCTCCGCGACTTGATGGCGCAGGTTCAACCGCTTGCTTTGCGGGTCTGGCGGGCCCAGCAGCCGGGTGATGCGGCGGCGCAGGTCGGCGGACTTGTTAAGGTAGGGCTCGGCGGCGGAGTCCGCGGCGCGCAACAGAAAGATGCCAGGATGCGCAGGCAGTTGCGCGAATGCTTCCTGATCATTTTGCGGCGAGAATGGGAGCGAATGCGTCAGCACATAGCTATGCTATCCGCGCGGCGGGCAAGTGCAAGTAGCGCGCGGGGTAGCACTACCGCTCACATCACAAATTCGTTCCGGCGCTGAGTGATGATGTGCTGCATCACTTCCAGCTCGTTCTTCACAATGTTGAGCCCATAGACGCAGGCCTCAAAGTGCTCAGCCAGGCTCTTGAACATGGGCGCGACCTTGGCATATTCGAAGCAATCGAACTTGCTGACGATGTGATAGCTCTCCTTGCCGGCTTTCACAAAATCCACGAAGTTTTCCATGCGCTGCTTGCGCAGGCGCGAGTGGTTGATGCTCTCGGGATACATGCCGGTGAAAAAGAGGGTGAAATCGCCGATATGCTTGCGCACCTGGCGCTCGCGATCGAACGAGGGCGCGGAGCCGTAGACGGGATCGGCCTCGAGCAACATCTCGCCGACATCGGTCACATTGCGGCCTTGCGCGTTGACCAGTCGAAAGAGTTGATCACCCTCACAAAAGTCAGTCAGCAGGTTGGTCACGTATTGCATGACCTGCTCATCGCGAATGCCGGCTTCCTCAGAAAAGTGCTTCTCCACGAGCGAAGAAAAAAACTGCCGCAAGGTATGGTTCTCTGCGATCACCAGTACACTCCTTCACCTGAGCACACACCGGTCACGCGTGGGTACCCGGGATGAACATGGTCTCAAAGAGCTGCTGAGTACTTGGAACCCATTGTGAGAGTGTTTGGTTCGCCGGAGCAAGATGAAAGTGAGCTGCGAACTCATTTTGTTAGCAGACGCGAGCGGAGATTGCTAGAATCCGCGCGCATCAGGAGAGGCACTTGAAACGACAAAATATCTCAAGCGGCAGCAAGTGGGAGCCGATCGTGGGCTATTCGCGCGCGGTGCGCATGGGCAACATGGTGTTTGTGACGGGAACAACCGCGACCGGCGAGAATGGCGAGGTGGTGGGCACGGGCGACATGTATGCCCAGACGGCACAGGCGATCCGCAACATCGAGCGCGCGCTCACCAAGGCGGGAGCAACGCTCGAAGACGTGGTGCGAACCCGCATCTTCGTGACTGACATCTCGCGGTGGCAAGAAGTGGGCCGCGCGCACCTTGAATTTTTTGGCACCATCATGCCCGCAACCACTATGGTGGAGATCACAAGATTGATCTCCCCGGAGATGCTGGTGGAGATCGAAGCGGACGCAGTGATCTCAGAGGAGAGCTAGATGAACACACTATTCAGGTCGGCAGTCTTATTGATCTTATTGTTGCTGAGCGCTTTTGGCGTAGGCCAGGAACCGGCCAAAGCGGCGGCACCGGAAGTGACCGTGATCCGCGCGGGCTCGCTGATCGACGGCAGCTCGAATAATGAAGAGCGCCGCGACCAGGTGATCGTGGTGCGCGGGAATCGGATCGAAGCGGTCCGCAGCGCCGCCGGATTTACCGCTCCCGCCGGAGCACACATGATCGACCTCTCGGGCAAAACGGTTTTGCCGGGCATGATCGACACGCATACGCACATCTTCCTGCAAGGGGAAGATCCGGCTGAGGGCGGATATGACGTGCAATTGCTGAAATATCCCATCGCTTACCGGGCAGCGCGGGCAACAGTGGCGGCGCGGCGGGCGCTGGAGCAGGGCTTTACCACCATTCGCGACGTGGAGACGGAAGGCGCGGGATACGGCGATATCGGGATCAAGCAGGCGATCACTGAAGGCCACATCCCGGGGCCGCGCATCTTCGCCTCCACTCGGGGGATCTCCAGCACCGGAGGCTACAACCTGGAGGGCTATGCGCCGGAGATCGAGGTCCCCAAAGGTGTGCAGATCGTGGACGGGCCTTACGAAGCGCGCAAGGCGGCGCGCGAGCAACTGGACCACGGCGCCGATTGGCTCAAGGTGTACATGACGCATCGCTCCTGGCTGGACGCCGCGGGCAACCTGGTGACGCAGCCCACGCTGACGGTAGAAGAGTTGAAAGCGATCGTGGATGAGGCGCATGGCTGGGGCAAGAAGGTCGCCTGCCATGCATACAACGGGACCGGATTGCAGCGCGCGCTCGATGGCGGCTGTGATTCGCTTGAACATGGGCTGGAGCTGACCGACGCAAACATCCAGCAGATGCTGAAACAAGGCACCTGGTATGTGCCTACGATGACCGTCTATTACGGGGATTGGGCGGCGGCGGATACGGCTGCCGGCAAGCGCGACCGCAAGCGCGTGGCACTACACGAAGTTTCGCTGAGAAAGGCTCACGCCGCCGGGGTGAAGATCGCATTCGGCACGGACGTGGGCGGATTCTCCTGGATGCTGCCCATTGCAAAAGAATTCGACTACCTTACGCAGTTCGGATTCACGCCGGCAGCGGCTTTGAAGACTGCCACCGTGAACGCGGCGGAGTTGCTGGGGATGAAAGGCGAGCTAGGCGTAATCGCGCCGGGCGCTTACGCTGACATCATTGCGGTGGATGCGGACCCGCTGCGCGACGTGCAGACGCTCAAGAATGTCACGTTCGTGATGAAGGACGGAAAGGTCTTCAAGGGGCAGTGAGGCCGGGCTACCGGGTGGAGACGCTCACCACGCGAACCGTGGGATATTCCTGATTCCAATCGGCGGAGATGTGTTCAAAGGTCAGGCGGAATTCCTTGCTCTCGCCCGGCTTGAGCGGCGAGAGGCTGAGCGCGGCAACATCATCTGCCGGCTCACGAGCCAGGATCACCATGAGCGTCTGCGTCTCACGCTGCACGATCTGGCTGAGAGAATTCTTGAATGTGATCTCAACCGTGGCGCCATTCACGACCTTGTCCCCCTGATTCGCGATCTTGCCTTCGACGTAGGTATGGCTGCCACCGATCATGTTCTCCGCGGTCAGCATCTTGATCTCTGAGAGCGGCAACTTGGCGGCATAAGCGTCTGATGCCGCCGACTGCATGACTTCAGGGATGCGCACGTAGCGGGTAGGAGAGGTGCGGCTACTGATAATCAGCCATGCCAGGACCGCCAGCACGAGGGCGAAGCCGATGGACAAGCCCAGCACCGGGGTTTTTCCGCGTTCGGGTTCGGGCGCGGCTGGGCGGTTGGCTTGGGGCTCCTCCGGCATCTCTATCGGGGGATGACCCGCTCCATGCCGATCATTGCAGCGATCATCATGACCATCCCGATCACAATCCAGAAGAGAGCGATAGGGTCTTTTTGTCCATCAGTGGATTTCATGTGACTCCATCCAAGAAAATCAAATGAGTAGTATAGCGGAACCGAACTGGGCAGGCGGTTCCTCACGATGCCTCTTCTGGACCTTCAGCACATTGAATAGGCTTTGAGAATAGGCTCTGATTCTGCTGCTGTGAAAAGTATTGATCACAAAGGGAGTCAAGCGAGGCGCAGGTAGGTCCGGGTGATGCGGTCATGCCATCCCAGGCTATCCTCATCCACAAAGACCCAGGCAAAGCCCAGGCCTAGCGAGGCACAGGAGAGAGCGAGCGCCGCCACGCGGGACTTTCGCGCGGTGCGCAGCGGGAATGCGCCATCAAAGTTGCAGAGTTCCAGCTGCGCCATCCGCATGCCTGGAGTGGCGCCGGCAAATACCAGGAACATATATTGGTAAAGCGCCCAGAGCACAGCGGGCACCAGTGCCAGCGAGGCCAGACCGAACCTGCCTTGCGGCAACTGATGGACGATGGCATAGACCACGAGCAAGAAACCAGCGCCGGCAGCGAGGACGAGAGCTGAATCGATGGCGGCAGCGCGAGTACGCTGGGCGAGTGGCGCAACCGGCAGAGGGACCTCGAGCGAAAGGTCGGAATCGGCTTCGTCATAGTTACGCGTCCACAGCGGATCGCCTTCGGCATCCAGATGCACGGTCGCTATTGGTTGCGCAGCGGCGACCGCGGATGCCTCCGGCTCTGCTTCAGGGGCTTCAAAGATACGAGGGGTCTCGATGACCGGCTCGGCGAGGTCATAAGCGAAGGCTTCAGTGGCCGCAGGGCGAGGGAACTCGATGAGCCTGCGCTTCTGTTTTCTTTCCAGGTGGCGCTCTACGATCCGCGGCTGCGGATCGAACATCTCTTCCGTAACCGCGTCCGAGGGTTCAGCAGCGACCTGGGTGAATGAATCGTCTATGCGTCCGCTGCCGGATGGCCAGTCTTCCCATGCGGTTTCCGTATGCGCTGGTTGAGGCGGAGGCAGCAGGTCCTGAGATGCAAAGTGGGCTGCCGGCTCGTCAAAGCCAAAACTCATGGTGGTGTCTTCGCCGTTCCGCTTGCGGCGCTTGGCGCGATGCGCATTTACCCGGCTGGAAACTTCATTGCGCCAGTCCTGGGAGTTCACATCCGATGCGGCAAAGGACTGGCCGACCGCGAGGCGGCGCGGGACGTAATCCGGGGGAAGCAGGGACTTGGGCGCGCATGCGGCGCTGTTCTCGGCATGAGGAAGCGAAGACGCGGAGTTGCCGTCACCAGGAGCGGTGCTGGTGCAGCAACAATGGTCGCCGCAAAGCGGACAATCCATAGGCAGGTTTTGGCGGGCCAGAGCGTGCGGGACACCAGGGCGCAGTCTTTTTTGCCTGCTGGGCACCCAGAATGCTAACGTGGTGCCTTCCTGATGAGAATCCGCAACAGAATTGTTATCACGGCTGCAATGCTGTGTCATCTGTTTCTTGCTGCTCTGCTGTTAACCAGCGGGTTGCGCGCGCGAGCGCAGAGCGCCCTTTCCGGCGATGGAGAACCTGTCACCATCCTTGCACGCGAGCAGGAAAAGACCGGGCCGGTGTACAAGCTGCGTGGCGATGTGCAGATCGAGTTCCGCAACATGATCGTCCGCGGAGATGAGCTGACCTATAACACCGAGACCGGAGAGGTGACCGCGGCGGGCCATCTTTCGCTCGATGGCGGCCCGCACGACGAGCACGTGGAGGCCTCACACGGTGCATTCAACGCTAAGACCCAGAACGGAAGATTCTATGACGTGGTGGGCACGACCGGCGTGCGCTTCCGGGGGCGCAACGTTGCGCTGACCACCAGCGATCCCTTTGCCTTCACCGGACAGATGGTGGAAAAGGTGGGGGCAGATAAATTCATTGTCCATCACGGGACGGTGACCTCCTGCCGGCTGCCGAACCCAAAGTGGACGTTCAACGCTGACCGGGTCGAGTTCGAGGTAGGCGGCACGGCGAAAATCTACGACAGCACTTTCCGGATCAAAAAGATCCCGGTGCTCTTTTTGCCGTATGCGGAACATCCCGTGGATAAGTTAGGCAGGCAATCAGGATTTCTGGTGCCAACATTCGGCGCATCGTCCCGCAAGGGAACCATCATCGGGGATTCCTTCTTCTGGGCGATCAACCGCAGCATGGATGCCACGGTGGGAGCGGAATATTATTCTTCGCGGGGATGGGCGCAGCATGGAGACTTCCGGGCGAAACCGAGCGAACATTCTTACGTAAATCTCAATTATTTTGGCGTGCTCGACAGAGGCTTTGGCCCGACCAAGATCGACCAGGGGGGCGAAGACATAAAACTCAATGCCGAAGGAATGTTGCCGCATGACATCCGGGCGGTAGCGTCGTTGAATTATCTGTCATCCTTCGTCTTCCGGCTGGCGTTCACGGAAAACTTCTCGCAGGCGGTGAATTCCGAGGTGAAATCACTGGCCTTCCTGAGCAAAGGCCGGCACAATTTTTTTCTGAACGCCATGTTCGGGCGCTATCAGAATTTTCAGAGCGCGATGCGCGGCGACGTGATCACCATTGTGCACGCGCCGAGCGTGGAGGCGTTTGCGGCCGACCACCGCTTCCTGAAAACGCCGTTCTACTACGGTTTTGACGGCGCGGTAGAAGGCCTCTCACGCCGCGAGCCGCTGTTCAAGACCGATAACGTGGTGGGCCGCTTTGATGTGCATCCCCGGGCTTCACTGCCGCTGTTTTTCCACGGTTGGACGCTGCGCTCCGAATTGGGGCTGCGCAATACCTACTACACGCAACGCAAGACCGCGGTGGGAGCGGGAACGCCGTTCGATAGCCCGCTGAATCGCCGCGCGGTGGAGGCCGAGGCAGAGCTTCGTCCGCCGACGATAGGGCGCATATTCGACAAGCAGGTGTTGGGGCGCACCTGGAAGCACACCCTTGAGCCGCGGGTGAGTTATCACGTGGTGAACGGCGTGACCGGCTTCCAAAACACGATCCGATTTGATTCACGTGACATCTTGAGTGACACCAGTGAACTTGAGTACGCGCTCACCCAGAGGCTTTATGCCAAGAAGGCCAAGCCGTGCGCGGCTGATGAAGCGAAGTGCGAAGCGGGGCCGCGGGAGTTCATTACCTGGGAGGTGGTGCAGCGCTACTATTTTGATCCGACATTCGGCGGATCGGTGGTGAATGGCAAGCGCAATGTGCTGGCCTCGACGGCGGACCTCTCCGGAATAGCGTTTTTGACGGAGCCGCGGTTATTTTCCCCGATCGTTTCGCGGATCCGCGCGCGCGCCACCAACAATCTGGATGGGCAATGGCAACTCGACTATGACACCAAAAAAGGCCGCATCAACGCGAACAGTGTTTTTCTGAATTACAAGATCGGCGATTACTTTATTGGAGGCAGCCATGTGTTCTTCCACGCTCCGGGAGAGATCTTCGTAAACAATCCACAGCCTGCGCCTGACCGCTTCAACCAGTTTCGGGTGCTGCTGGGTTATGGCGGCCCCAGCAAGCTGGGATGGAACAGCGCGGCATCGATCGGCTTTGATGAAAAACGGTCGTTCCTGCAGTATGGGTCGTTGCAGTCCGCTTACAACTGGGACTGCTGCGGCGTGAGCATGGAGTATCGGCGCTTTGCGCTGGGACGGGTGCGGAATGAGAACCAGTTCCGGTTTGCGTTCACGCTGGCGAACATAGGCACGTTCGGGAACATGAAGCGGCAGGAGAATTTGTTTTAGAACCGTATGCAGTAGGCAGTACGCAGTAGGCAGTTGAAAAGCAAAAGCATTCAGTGCATGAGATAATCGAGTCACGTTTTTGAGGTGCCCCACACGTGTCATTCCTGTTTTTGCGCCGCTCCGCAATCGTTCTCGTCCTATTCGCGCTTGGTTGCCGGGCGCAATCTCCCGCGCCTTCTCCGGAACTCAGCCGACGCATTGAGAACGTACTAAGGCAAAAGTTCGAGCTGCCACCATCCGTGAACGTGACGGTGGGCGAGCGCAAAGCGAGCGACTTCAGCGGGTATGACAATCTCTCGGTCACGCTGCAAAGCGGCGCGCGCAGCCAGGCGTATGAGTTCCTGATCTCAAAAGACGATAAGACGCTGGCGCAAATGAGCAAGATCGACTTGGGGAAAGACCCGGTGGCGGGCATCGACCTGAAGGGGCGGCCGGTGCGCGGCAAGAGCGATGCCAAGATCACGATCATCAACTTTGACGACTTTGAGTGCCCGTTCTGCTCGCAGTTCCATAAGACGCTGTTCACGCAACTGGTGCCGGAGTATGGCGACAACATCAAGGTGATCTACAAGGATTATCCGCTGTCCAAGATCCATCCCTGGGCGATCCACGCGGCGGTGGATGCGAATTGCCTGAACGCGCAGAATGCGGGCGCTTACTGGAGCTTTGCGGACTACGTGCATGCCAACCAAAAAGAGATCAACGGAAAAGCGCCGCTGACCGAGCAATTCAAGGCCCTCGACGCGATCACCCGTGAGCAGGGCCAGAAGGCAGGCTTGGACGCAGCCAAGCTCGATGCCTGCATGAAAGCGAATGATGAGGCCGCTATCTATACCCAAGTGAAGGAAGGCGATGCTTTAGGCATTGATTCCACGCCGACCATGTTCGTGAACGGGGAGCGCGTCTCTGGGGCATTGCCGCTGGAATACTTTCACCTGATCCTAGATCGGGCGATGCGACAGGCTGGGCTGGAGCCGCCAAAACATGCTGAAGCCGAGAAGCCGGCGGGGGAGGGTGCGGCGCCCGCGACCAATCCTCCCGCACTCAAGAAGTAGCTGATAAAATCCCCGTTCGTCTCCCCGTGGAGGGATGTTGCAACCAGGAGTGCTAAAAACCCGCTCGCTGCTTAGGTTCGCGCTTACATGCGCGCTGGGCTTTGCCGCGCTTGCGGGCTGCAAGGGCAATGAGAGCGGCGCGGACGTGCTTGCCAAGGTGAACGGTGAAAAGATCCTGCGCTCTGAGGTGGAAAAGTACTATTCCAACCAGACGGCCGGATCCCCGCAATCGCAAGAGGCGGACCAGGCGGCGAGCCTGCGGCTGAACATCCTGAAGCAGTTGATCGACGACGAGATCATGATGCAGCGAGCGCGCAAGCTGGGGCTGCTGGCGACCGACGAAGAAGTGGATACCAAGTTCGCGGAATTCAAGGCACCGTTCACTCAAGAAGAATTCGCGAAGCGGCTGAAAGAGAAGAACCTGACCGCGGAAGACTTCAAGCGGGAGCTTCGCCGCACCCTCACGGTGGAGAAGGTGCTGAATAAAGAGATCACGTCCAAGATCAATATCACGGATGCGGACGTGAATGCATATTTTAACGAACACAAGGCTGAGTTCAACCTGATCGAGCCGCAGTTCCACCTGGCGCAGATCGTGGTGACTGCGAATCCCAATCCGCAGGTCTCCAACCTCAAGAATGACAAAGCACAAAATGAGGCGGAGGCACGCAAAAAGGTGGAGATGGTGCTGAACCGGCTGGATAGCGGCGAGGACTTTGGCACGGTGGCGATGAATTACTCTGAGCAGCCGAACACCGCTGCCAGCGGCGGAGATATGGGATTCATTGCGGAATCCGGGCTCAAGCAGCAGGACCCGCAGGCGTTCGAGGCGATGCAGAAGTTGAAAGCGGGGCAGAACAGCGGCGCCATCCCGGTACTGGATGCGCCCCGCCATCTGGCCGGCTTCCGCATCCTGAAGCTGCTCTCCCGTGAACCTGCCGGGCAACGCGATCTTGCGGACCCGCGGGTGCAGGCGGCGATCCGGCAACAACTGCGCGAACGTCGCGAACAGTTGTTGAAGGTTGCGTATTACGAAACCGTGCGCAATGACTCCAAGGTAGAGAATTACCTTGCCGAAGAGTTGCTCAAAAACTCCGGAACAAAAAAGTAAACTTTCCATCATCTATGGTGCGCTACGGCATCGCCGGATTCGGCAAGCATGCAGTCAAGCGGCTGATGCCGGGCTTCGCGCTGGCGAAGAACTCGCGCGCGCTGGCATTGTCACGGCGTGACCTGGCTGCCGCGGAGCAATCCGCGAAAGGGCATGGCCTGCCATTTGCGTTCGCTTCGACTGAAGAACTTGCCGCATGTAAGGACGTGGATGCGGTATTCATCGCTTCTCCTGATTCCTTGCACCTTGCGGACACGCTGACGGCGGTGCGGCATAGCAAAGCTGTGCTGTGCGAAAAGCCCATGGCGATGAGCGCCGCCGAATGCCGCCAAATGGTAGACGCCGCGCGTTCCGCAGGGGTGAAGCTCGGGATCGCGCATGTGATGCGCTTTGAGGAGAGCACGCGCCGGGTGCGAGAGATTGTCGCCCGCGGCGCTCTCGGCAGCGTGCTCCATGCGCGGGTCGAATTCCACTACGCGGTGGCCGGACATCCGCGCAAATGGATCGTTGACCCATCGCTTGCGTGCGGCGGGCCCATGGCGGACGTGGGGATCCATTGCATCGACACGCTGCGCTTTATCTTGCAAGACGAGGTTGCCGCAGTGAGCACCTCCGCGGTGCAGGATGAACATTCCGGGCCGTTCGAGGCGATGGGAGTGATGACGCTTGAATTCTCGCGGGGAACCCTGGCAACCGTCTGCGTTTCGAGCAGGGCCGAGTACCGGACGCCGCTCGAGATCGCGGGCACGGCAGGATCGCTGTATGCGAAGGATGCATTGAATGTGGAGCATCCCATCGAGTTAGAGACGAAGATCGGCGGCGAGATCCGGACGGAGGCTTTGTCGAATCATTTGGCATACGCGCATCAAGTGGACGCTTTCTCAGATTGGGTGGAGGGCAAAGGCGCATTCCCTGTTCCCGGCGAGGATGGATGGCGGAATCAATTGGTGCTGGAGGCGGCGTACAAGAGTTGGAAGAGTGGGGAGAAGGAAGCGGTTGGCAGGGGCTAAAGCCCTGTTGTGTTTCATTTTTTCACCCGACTAAATTCGGGTGTCCTTGGATTGCAACCTTCCGTGCCGTTCAACGGGATCCTTCGCCTTTACCTCAGGGCTAAAGCCCCAGCGTGGCGGCACAGTTAAAGCCGCGCCTTCTCAAATCCAACTCATCCCTTGAAGCACGCTTCACGATTTGCCCGGCGGAAGCATCAGCGCGAAAGATCCAGTTCATTTCTTGAACGCCACGTTCACCAACAACTTTTCTCCCGCGACTTCCACCACATTGCAGAACGTGCGGTCGCCGCGACGCGTGAAGTCGAGGCTGACGCGACTCCTACCGACACGAAGATTCCGCAGATGGAAATAATCGAGCCAATCCGGCAATGCCGGGTTCAGAATGTTGAGTTCGCGCTTGGGACCATTGGGGCGGATGCCAAGCACCGACGTCAGCATCAGCAGGATCGAACCCGAAGCCCAGGCCTGCGGGGAGCAAGAGACGGGATAGTGCACGGGCACGTCGAACTCACGGCGCTGCACGCCGCAAAAGAGTTCCGGCAGGCGATGATCACGGAAGGTCTGCGCGGCATGGAAGAGTTGGGTGAGGATCTGCAGCGCGGGGCGCGGGAAATCGTAGAGCGCCATACCGTGCGCGATAAGCGAATTGTCATGCGGCCAGACGGAGCCGCGGTGATAGCTGAGCGGATTAAAGACCTTTTCGTCAGCGGACATGGTGCGCCATCCCCAGCCGGAGTTCATGTCAGCCTGCATGAGGCGGTTGGCAACAGCGCGCGCGCGATCTGCTTTCAGCGCACGGGAGAAGAGAAGATGACCGGGATTGGAAGCGACGACATCGACTTTCTTTTTGTCCTTGTCCAGCGCCATCGCATAGAAGTTCTTGCCTGATATCCAGTAGCCGGCATCGATCTTTTTTGCAAGTTCAGTGGCCTCGCGCTTGAGGCGGTCGGCGGTGTGGGAGTCGCCGAACTGTCGCATGAGACGCGCGAGGCGAAACTTCGCGTCATAGGCATAGCCTTGCACTTCTATGGTCGCGATCGGGGCCTCTGCGAGCTTGCCGTCTGGAAACATGTTCGCGTCCCAGGAATCCTTCCATCCTTGATTGATCAGGCCCTTGGGCGAGCGACGGCGAAATTCGATCAAACCGTCGCCATCAAGATCGCCAAACTTGTCCAGCCAATTCAAGGCACGCTTGATGTGCGGCATCAGGTCATGGATGAGTTGCTCGTCGTCCGTCCATTGGAAAACTTCGCTGCATAGCACAAGGAAAAGCGGAGTTGAATCCACCGAGCCGTAATATGCGCCGAAGGGCATTTCACCGGTGCGCGTCATCTCGCCTTCGCGCTGCTCGTGGATGATCTTTCCCGGTTCCTCATCGCGCCAGTCGTTCACTTCAGATCCCTGGAGCTTGGCCAGTACACGGAGGGTTTCCACTGCGAGCCTCGGATTCAATATCAAGGACTGATAGGCCGCGATGATGGAGTCGCGGCCGAAGACCGTCGCAAACCAGGGAATGCCGGCGGCAATCACATGCTGGTCGTCGCGAGGAATCTGCAGAGCGTGAAAGTCGCCCACGGCGGTTCGCAGGACAGTGTCAAAGGCCTCATTGCTGCTGGAAAAACGGGTCGATTCCTCTTCCCACTTTTTCACCGCCTGGCGACGCACGGCCAGGCTCTTCATGAAATCAGGCGCCTTATCCGTATCGAGATCTTGTTCCACCAGGGCACAGATCGTGGTCTCGATGCGAATGCCCTTCATGCGCTCCAGCTTGACGTCCCAGACCGCGGTGGTGCCAGTGATCTGGGTGGGTGGAGTGGAGAACTTGATCTGGGTCTTGCGAATGACCTGGTCGCGTCCCCGATAGATGAATACCAGCGAATCCTTCTGAACGATAGGCTCATAGTAAGTGCCGCAAACGCTACGCGCTACGCCACGTACCTGGAAAACATCAACGAAGTCACAGTTGTAATTCACTTCCACGCGAAATTGGACGGGCTGAAGGTTGAAGTTCTCAAATGTGAAGTGATCGAACAGGTTGTTCTTAGAAAGAAGCTGGTCCCTGCGGATATGGATGGTGTTTTCCGGAAGTTCGAACGAATTACGCAGGCTGATATTGCCCGTGGTGAGTTCTATCTGCGAGGCAAAATTTTTCTCCGTACTTGAAGAGAGGACTACCGTACGGTGACCATCTACCTTCAATTCGAGCGAGCTCAAGAATCGAGTGTCATCGTGGAAGAAACCAACGTCTGGAGCGCCGGGGGGTGCAATGTCTCCCGAGATGGAGGTGGAGAGAAACGTCTTGCCATCGAGCAGTGTGAGGTTGTTGACCTTGCGTGGTTCGTTCTCCTGTTGGACGATGCGCGGCTCGGGATGCGGGCAAGGCATTTCAATCAGCCCGAGGTCATCCTTAAAAAGCAGGTTCTTTGTCGCACTCATGCCACAGCCGCCTCCGGCGCGCTGGTGCGGGAGAGCACTTCGTCATAAAGGTCTATGTAGGAATCCACCATGCGCGCAATAGAAAACTCTTTTTCCACATAGGCGCGGACAGTGGCGGGTTTTATCGTCTCTTGCTCAGCCAATTTTTTTGCACGTTTCGCCATCTCATCGACATCGGCACAGAGGTAGCCGGAAACACCGTCGCGTACGATCTCCGGCACGGAACCGCCGGGCAGCGCGAGAACCGGAGTTCCGCAGGCCATGGCCTCGACCATCACGAGGCCGAATGGCTCGTCCCATTGTATGGGAAAGAGCATGGCGAGAGAATCACCGAGGAGCTCGTTCTTCGCCGCCAAGTCGGCTTCCCCGATGAACTCGATCAGCTTGCCGTCGATATTCGGCTTGATCTCGGAATCAAAGTAATCCTGGAAGATGGGCTGTATCTCGCCGGCGATCTTCAGAGGAATGCCGGTCTTTTGCGCGACTTCGATCGCTAGATGGACGCCCTTAATGGGCGCAATGCGGCCGATGAAGCTCAGGTACTTTTTTTTCTTCTCGCGGAACTGATATCGCGTGGTGTCAATACCGTGATGAATCACGCGTGAATCCGAGATCCCCTGCATCCGGCACTGATGCTCGCTAATGCAGACATAATCCACATTGTTAAAGTGCTGATACATTTGGGTCAGTGCCGGCTCCAGTGGATGGTGCAATGTGCTCACCATTGGCTGGGCAAGGAATTCAGAAAACGTGATGCTAGTGGCATTGTTGACGTGGATCAGATCCGCATCCTTTGCGGCTTCCTGCAATGCCCAAGCGGTATGGATGGAGTCTTTGGTGTGGTTATAGAAGTCACCAGTGATGGGCCATTGCGCTTTCTCAAAAAGCCAGCGCTTCTTGACGTCCACTTCCGACTCGCCATTGGTGTACACGGTCACGTCTACACCTTTCTTTTGGAGCCCGACAGCAAGCTGCGCGATGAACAGCTCTGTGCCACCGTATTGCTTGGGCGGAACGGAGATGAACGGAGGTGCAATAAGAGCTACTTTCAAGTGCACTCCCAGGTAGAAAGAAGGTTCAATCTGAATTAGATGCTCCCGACCGGGTAAGGGGTGTGCCGGTCAGTCGCCGGGCCAGTTGTCTAAAACGATAGGCGCGCCGCAGGCGGCAGCTTCGAACAGGCGAACAGAAGGAGGGTAGCCGGATCCTTCGCTTCGCTCAGAATGACAATTGCTATTCGATGACTGCCAGCGCGTCACCGGCGTTCACGGTTGCGCCTTCGGCGGAGTTAATCTTTTTGACCACTCCCGCCTTGGGTGACTTCAGTTCGTTCTGCATCTTCATGGCTTCAATTACGATCACGCCCTGACCGGCCTCCACGCGAGTACCTTCCGGGGCGAGCACGCGCACGACTTTTCCCGGCATGGGTGCGGTGATCTTTTTCGGGCCCTCGGTTCCTGCGCCGGCGCGTTTGCGGGCGCGCAGTGAGCGAGGATCGCGGACATCAACCTCGAAGGTCTCGCCCGAGATCCCGATCTGCATTCCTTCTGCTGAATGGGCGCGGCCCACGCGATACGATCTGCCCTCGATCAGCAGCGAAAGCACGCCGGGTTGCGTGAGCGCAGCGTCGAGCGCGAGCGCTTCGCCGTTCACACGGCATTCCGTGACGTTGCCATCTTTGCCGCGGGTGAGTTCGACGCGGAAGTTCTCAGCCGCGCCGGCGGCGCTGGTGACGGTGATCTCAAAGGTCATCGGCGCAGACCCTCTTTGCGCGCGGAGAGCTTCCATGCCGCAGCTTCGGATGAAGCGTGGGCGCCATTCGCATTGCCGTTGCTATTCCCGTTTCCGTTGAGCGCGAAGATGGCAGCAGCGATTGCCGCGATGCGTGCATTGCCGCCGGATTTTGCCGCGGACGGTTTCTCGGCGAGCATGCGGTCGAGCATGCCGGTATCGAGCTTGCCGGCGATGAAATCCGGATGCGAGAGGATGCGGCGGAAGAGCGCTAGATTCGTCTTGATGCCGCTGATAAAGTATTCGTCGAGCGCGCGCTGCATCCGGGCGATCGCCTGGTCGCGCGAAGGAGCATAGGCGATCAGCTTGGAGAGCATGGGATCGTAATCGAGGGGAACGGTCCAGCCTTCATAGACACCACTGTCTTCACGGATCCCGGGGCCCGCAGGCGTTTGTAACGCGGTCATCTTGCCCGGCGAAGGGAAAAAATGGTAGTCAGGGTCTTCAGCGTACACACGGCACTCGATGGCGTGTCCGCGTAGCTGCACATCCTTCTGCTGGAACGGAAGTTTGGCTCCGGCCGCGATCTGTATCTGCAAGTGGACCAGATCCAGCCCCGTGACTAATTCCGTGACCGGATGCTCGACCTGCAAGCGAGTGTTCATCTCAAGAAAGAAAAAGTTGCGTGCGCTGTCGACCAGAAATTCCACGGTGCCGGCATTGGTATAGCCCGCTGACTGCGCGACCTTCACGGCGGTCTGGCCCATACGCAGACGCATGGCTTCGTCCACGACGGGAGAAGGCGATTCTTCAATGACCTTCTGGTGGCGGCGCTGCACGCTGCATTCGCGCTCACCCAAGTAGACGCAGCTGCCATGTTCGTCCGCAAGGACCTGCACTTCAATGTGGCGAGGCTGAGCAATGAATTTTTCGATGTAGACCTCGCCGGAATCAAAAGCGCGCGAAGCCTCACTGCCGGCGGATTCATAGGCGGACTTCAATTCCGCTTCGGCGTGGACCAGGCGCATCCCTTTACCGCCGCCTCCGGCAGCGGCTTTGAGCATCACCGGATAGCCGACTTTGCGGGCGACATCAACCGCTTCTTCAAACGAGAGCCCACGCGAACTGCCGGGAACAAACGGAACACCCGCCGCCTCCATGGCGTGGCGCGCGCTGGTCTTAGATCCCATGATCTTCATGGCAGCAGCGGTGGGGCCGATGAACTTCACACCAGCCATTGCGCATGCCTGGGCGAATTCGGCGTTCTCTGAGAGGAAGCCGTAGCCGGGGTGGATGGCGTCCGCACCCGCGCGTTTCGCAACTGCCAGGATCTTTTCAATGTTGAGATAGGACGCGCGCGCGGCTGCGGGACCAATGGCATAAGCTTCGTCGGCTTTCTGGACGTGGAGTGCGGCCCGATCAACGTCAGAGTAAACGGCGACGGAAGGAATGCCCATCTCGCGGCAGGCGCGCACAACGCGCACGGCGATCTCTCCTCGGTTGGCGATCAGGATCTTCTTGAACATGTTGGACATGGGGCGAGAAAGAAGGATTTTAGCAGTCAGCCCACAAGGGGGGAGGCAGCGAAAAAAGCGCCAGACTAAAGCTCTTACTTTGTTTAGATCTTCACCCCGGGGATGACACAAAGAAAAAGCCCCTCCCTTGCGGAAGGGGCGGTTGGTGGGGATTGATAGTTATTCTTCGTCCGGCTTGGGCTTGTCGAGAACGATGCCGTGCTGTTCAAGCGCCTTCTCGGCTTTGGCTTTCTTGGTGTCCATGGTTTTCTGGACCCAATCATCGGCGGTCTTCAGGTCAGCGGCGCGGGCGTCATTGTCACCGCACTGAATGTCCGCGCGCTCGCGGTACATCAGGTTGATGTAAGCCATGGCATCATCATAATCTTTCCGCAGCTCAATGGCTTTGGTGAGCATGTCAATGCCTTCCTGCACGGGGGCCGTGTTTTTTTCTTTAAAGTCCTGGCAGACCTTCATGCTTTCCTTGGTCTTCCAAAAAGGGTCACCCGGAGGAGGATTATTGTGCAGGCCTAGCTTGAGACGAGCTTCCTGGCGGGGGACGTAGGTCTGCGTCCAATCGACGACGGCGACGGAGTAATAATTCTCCGGGTCATTGGGGTCGATGGCGATGGCTTTCTTGTCATAGTTCTTGGCTTCTTCAAAATTCTTCATGTTGAAGTAGATGGAAGCCAATCCCTTGGTGCTGAGTACGCGGGTGCTCTTGGCGCCTTCATTGCTGTCCAGGACTTTTTTGAACTGTTCAATGGCGCCGTTGGCGAAACGTGTATTTTCCGGCGTGTCACCCCCGGGGACGTACTGCGCCACGTACGCAGTGGCCAGATAAAGACGGGCTACGGTGAGCTTGGGATCGCGGTCCGTGGCGTTCTTGAAGTGTTCGATCGCCTGCTCAAACTTGCTGGCCTTGTAGGCCTGTACGCCCTTGTTGAGCTCATCGCGCGCCTTGAGTTTGTTGCATCCGGCGGCGGCGAGCATAGTGGCTGCGAGCGCTATTGCGAGAGCTGCCTTGCTTGCGCTTCTATTCATCGGCTATCTGGTTCTCCTTGCCGTTCTTCTTCCTAGGTGCTGCGGGCGTCCTGCCTAAACACGGCGCAGAGACGCTGCGGTGAGCGTCTCTGCAACTGCGGTCTGTACTCGGGGTCCCCGCGATTAAAGCTAACTTACTTGCCGGCCTCGATGTTCGCGGTGATCAAGCCGATCTTCATATCCGGATCAGCGGCATGGGCGATGTCAATGACCTGTGCGACATCGGAGAAGCTTAACCGGTCATCGCCCTTCACAAACATCACTTTCTCCGCCCGCGTCTTGAAGATGTCCGTCAGCCGAGGCTGCAGGTTCTCCCAGGTCGCGTCGTCCTGGTTGACTTTGAGCCCTGGCCGGTCCGCACCAGGATTGTAGATGACCTGCACCACAATAGTGCGGTCCGGGGTGTCCTGTTGTTGCTGTTTGTCCTTGGGCGGCTGGGGAACCAGCGCGTCCAGGCCCTTGGGGGTGAGCGGCGTGATCACCATAAAGATGATCAGGAGCACTAGTAGCACATCCACCAACGGAGTCACGTTGATGTCCGCGCGCTGCCCCCCACCGCCTCCAACTGCCATTCCCATAGTAAATTCTCCTGACCTTGCGATCCGATTAGTGCGAGCCGCCACCAGCGGGCGGCGGCGGCGGCGTGTTCGTTCCGGGCGTTTTCACCTGCTCGGTGAGCAAGCCCAGTTGGTCCACTCCAGCACCGCGGATGTTGTCCACCACCTGGACCACCACGCCGTACTTGGCGCGGGCGTCCGCCTTGATGAAAACGCGTTTGTCGGCGCGGTTTTGCACCTTGTCCAACACCTTTTGCGTGAGCTGATCAGGCGCGACCTTTTCAGTATCAAAGAAGACGCCGCCATCACGCTCAATAGCGATCAGGATGGCATCTTCTTTGTCGGCATCCTGCATGGCGATGGGGTTGTTGGTCTTTGCCAGGTCTACGTTGCGGCCCTTCTGCAACATAGGAGTGATCACCATGAAGATGATCAGCAAGACCAACATCACGTCAACCATAGGGGTCACGTTGATATCAGAGTTAAAGTTCGCGAGCTTTTTGGGCAGTGGCATTCGATCCTCTGGTTATCGGCGTGAGCCGCTCTTCTTGATGAAGTAGTCGATCAGTTCGCTGGAAGAGTTGTCCATCTCAACGTCAAAGGCTTCGACCTTGGAGGTGAAGTAATTGAACATCATGACGGCGGGGATGGCGACGAACAGGCCGACCGCGGTGGTGACCAGCGCTTCTGAAATACCGCCCGCCACGGAGGCGAGGCCGGCGGCCTTCGATTCCGAGATCTTTCTAAAGGCGTTCAAAATGCCGATGACGGTGCCCAGCAGTCCGACGAATGGGGCGGTGGAACCGATGGTGGCCAGGGCGCCGATGCCGCGCTTCAATTCCGCGTGGACAATGGCTTCCGCACGCTCCAGGGCGCGACGGCTGGCTTCCACGGTCTCACCGGAAATCTCAGTGGAATCAGTGTGGGCCTTGAATTCCTGCAAGCCCGCGGTGACGACCTTCGCCAAGTGACTCTTTTTGTTGCGCTCGGCGATGCGGATGGCTTCATCGATCTTGCCATCACGCAGGGCGCCGGCAACTGCCGGAGCGAAAGCGCGCGATTGTTTACGGGCCGCGTTGAATGCGATATAGCGGTCAATCATCACGCCGATGGACCATGCCGACATGATGAAAAGGATGACTACGATCACCTTTGCCAGAAGACCCATCTGATTCCAGAGGGCGACCGGGTCCCAGCCCACGGTACCTTCCTGAAAAAAAGCGATAGTGTTGGGGATGTGAGCTACCAATGTTTCCAATGCCATGGGTTGAGTTTCTCCTCGTTCAAAAACTTAGAAATCGGTGAAAAGGGCCTGCTGTTACCGGCGCTGCCCGTTGGGACAACGCCACTGTGCGCAAAACTTTGCTGCCTTGCATCATGCTGCTCTGGTTTCCCGAGCAGCTCTCGTCCGAGTAGGTAGATGAATAAGAGAGCCCAAGGTATGCCCAGATACTCTGGACTTTGGCGGAGAATTATTTTCCCCGCCAAGCCAGAGGAGAGTTTATCCACCATTCATGCTGAAGTGCACTGTGACCTGGGTCTCTACCTCAACCGGTTCCCCGTTCAACAAATAAGGCTTATAGCGCCATTGCCGAACCGCGTCCAGCGCGGATTGGATCAGCATGGGATGCCCGCTGATCACCTTCAGGTTCTGGATGGATCCGTTCTTGCTGATAGTGGCTTGTAGTTGCACTGACCCATTGATGCGCGCCGCGCGCGCGATGGGCGGGTATTGGGGCATGACTTTATTGATCAAAAGTCCGGTGGCCACGCCGGAGGAGACGCGAATCTTCTGGGGAGCGGCGATCTTAGGCGGAG
This sequence comes from Terriglobales bacterium, assembly GCA_038254775.1. Classification (GTDB taxonomy): domain Bacteria; phylum Acidobacteriota; class Terriglobia; order Terriglobales; family Acidobacteriaceae; genus JBBSFV01. The sequence goes on from JBBSFV010000007.1 coordinate 36,543, forward strand.
GTGTGTTGGCCGCACTCAAGATACCGCCGAGTACGCCACCGGCGCTGCCACCGGGTACGCCACCCATCACGCCGCCCATCACGCCTGCGGGTGCCGGAGCGGGTGCCTCTTCCTCCACTACTTTTTCAATCTTCTTCGGGATCTTGGTGGGGGTACGCAGCGCGCCCTCAATGATATTGGTCTGGATCTTCTTCACCACTACCGCAGCCGCGGGCGGCGGGGGAGGGGGAGGCGGAGGCGGAGGAGCGACCAAGAAGGTCGTCAGAGACGCTTTCGGCAGCGCTTCCGTATAAATGAGCGGGAGCAGGATCATGACTCCAATAAGCACGAACTGGACACTGAAACTAGCCACAGTGGTCCAGCCACGCTTGGTCTTGAGACGTCCTGCTGATTCTAAAAGGCTATCTTCAAACATAGGCCTTACTCCGTTGGGGGACTACCTATCTGAATAGACACCAGAGCCGGCGGTTTTGCTCCCATTTCGGCACAGAGTTTCTAATTCTGCGCGAAACTTTTTTCAACGACTCAGGCCGGGAACTCTCCTGAGAAGCCAAGATGCACTGTTCGCCTAAGCTCTCGCCTTCTCACGGCGGCCCGAGTTGCTGACCTTGACCGAGGTACCGGACTGCGCACGACGGTTCTGATAAGCAATAAGCATTGGGGCTGCCACCGCAATCGACGAATACGTTCCTATTAGGATGCCGACAACCAGTGCAAAGGAAAACCCCCGTAACACCTGTCCACCAAATAAATATAGAGAGATGACGGTTAAAAACGTCAGTCCGCTGGTCAGGACAGTCCTGCTCAACGTCTGATTGATGCTGCGGTTCACGATCTCAGTCAGCGACTCTCGCCGCATCACTTTCAGGTTCTCGCGAATGCGGTCAAAAATCACGATGGTGTCATTCATCGAGTATCCGATGAGCGTCAACAGCGCGGCGATAACGGTAAGGCTTATCTCGGTATTCGTCAAGGAGAACACCCCGATGGTGAAAAGGGTGTCATGCAAGACCGCCACCACGGCGGCGACGCCGTAGATCAACTCAAAGCGGAATGCCAGGTAAATGAGCATGCCCGCGAGCGAGTAAACGGTGGCGAGCAGCGCCTGTTTACGGAGTTGGGCGCCTACTTGAGGGCCGACGATCTCCACATTCCGCACTTCATACTTTCCGGAAAACTGAGAAGCGTTCAGGGCATTGATGATGGTCTGCTTGCCGGCATCGAGGGCCTCAGTGTTGGCTTTTTGGTCTCCGGAGACCGCCTTCTTTTCCAGCTCCTCAGTCTGCTTTTGCTCGAGGGCGATGATGTATTCATTGTTGGCTGCCGGGCCGATGCGCTGGATACGAGCATCCTTGACGCCTGCTTTCTGAACGGCAGAGCGAATGTCATCCACATTGGGCGTTTGGTTGAAGCGGACATAGACGATGGTGCCGCCCTTGAAGTCCACACCCAGGGGAACGCCGTGCCAGAAGAAGATGGAGAGCAGGCCGGCGACTGTGAAAATCAAGGAGAAGCCGAGGAAGTACCACTTCAGCTTCATCCAATCGATGTTTACGTTTTTAAATAATTCCATGATGTTCGCTTTTCCATTCGGCTAGGTCGCCGCCGAAAAAATCTTAAATACTGATGGCTTCGCCGCGCTGTTTGCGGGCGAGGATGGAGTCAAAGATCACGCGTGAGACAAAGACCGCGGTGAACAGGTTGGCGAAGAGTCCGAATGCCAGGGTGACGGCGAATCCGCGGACCGGGCCGGAGCCGAAGACAAACAGAATCAACGCCGAGACGATGGTGGTGACGTGAGTATCAAGGATGGTGAGCCAAGCGCGTCCGAAGCCCTGATCGACCGCCTGGGCGGAGGTCTTGCCGTGGCGCAGCTCTTCCCGGATACGTTCGAAGATCAAAACGTTGGAATCTACGCCCATACCGATGGTGAGGATCACGCCGGCGATCCCGGGCAGCGTGAGGGTTGCGCCGCTGAAACCGAGGAACCCCAGCAGGATGATCAAGTTGAGCAGCAGCGCGATGTTCGCATTGATGCCCGCGCCATGGTAATAAAGCAACATGAAGACCACCACCAGCAACATGCCGACCAAGCCGGCGGTAAGGCCCTGGCGGATGGAGTCTGCCCCAAGCGAGGCGCCAACGGTGCGGTCCTCAAGATAGCGGATGCTGGCGGGCAGAGCGCCGGAGCGCAGCATCATAGAAAGATCTTTTGACTGCTGCTCAGTGAAGCTGCCGGTAATGGTGCCCTCTTCGCGGATCTGGTCGCGGATGGTGGCAACCTCGCGAACCTTGTTGTCCAAAACGATCGCCAGCAGGTTTCCGATATTGGCTGAGGTAAAAGATCCGAAGCGCTTTGCGCCCTCTGAATTCAGGATGAAACGGACGGATGGGCGCCCGGCTTCGTCGCGCTGCTGGTTGGCATCGCGCAAGTCACTTCCGGAGACGACAGAGGAGCGCGTGACCACGTAATAGGCATCCTGATCGCCGGAGCGACCCCCAATACTGGTGCCGCGCAGCACAACTTTATCGGCGAGGCCGCCGGGCTGCTGGGTGGCGAAGCTGACTGCCTCCTGCTCGGTGGCAAAACCCTGGCCGTAGGCCTGGCGGATCTCCAGCATCGCGGTGGACTGGATAATCTCTTTCACGCGAGCGGGGTCATCGACGCCGGGTAGCTGGACGAGGATCTGATGATCGCCGAGGCCGTGTTCCTGGATCACCGGCTCAGAGACACCGAGCGTATCCACGCGGGCGCGGATGGTCTCGATGGCCTGCTGCACCGCGTGCTCCTGGATCTCACGAACGCGGCTGGGCTTCATAGTGAGGGTGAATCCGTTGTTATCGCCGCTGGCCATGTCGAATTCGGCCAGGCGGTCTCCAATCACATTGCGGGCTTCTGTGGTGGAGTTGGGAGAGACCCCGGTCAAGACGATCTTGTCGGTGGTGTCTGGCGGGCGTGTCGCATCGGCGAAGGTGACGTTCTTCGTCTTGAGCTCTTCTTTGAGGCGTTGCAGGGCCTGCTCAGTCTGAGCATTCACGGCGTCATCCACCACCACCTGCAGGATCAAGTGGGTACCGCCGCGCAGGTCCAGCCCAAGGTGGATGCGCTGCTGCATGGCGGCCTTCAGCCCGGCCCCACTCAGGTCTTTAGGGATACCGAAGATGCCATACAAAAAGACGAGCAGGGTTGCAGCGATGATCGCGGTCTTAATTCCTAGATTTCTCTTCATATCAGAACCATTCTTAAAAATGTGACTAGCTTGTTTTGTCTTCTGAATTCACGGCGACTACCGAGCTTCTGGATACTTCGATCCGCAGATTGTCCGGGGGGACGCGCAAGTGAAACGCGTCATCTTTCACGGCGATGATGATGCCACGAAGGCCTCCGCTGGTGGTCACGCGGTCTCCATTCTTGAGGGTGGTCAACATCTCTTGCCACTTTTTCTGCCGGACCTGCTGGGGGCGGATCAACAAAAAATAGAAGATACCGAAAATGAGGAGCAGCGGCAAAAAGCCGAGGATTCCCATGCCCGAGCTGGGAATGGTTTGCAGCAGGAAAGCGAAAGATGGCGTGGAAGCGGCGGCGAACAAAACTATGGATTACCTTTTTCAGGAGCGCGCACCGGAAGCTCTGGGACGCAGTCGGAATCAGTTCGGGGTGTCACTTGGCTGGATCCGCTTCCCGGGCGACAGAACGCGCGCTGGAAAGGATTCCTGAGAGTTCCCCAAGTTTTATAGCATGACGCACGCGCCGCATCGTGTCAAGGTAGTGGGCCAGGTTGTGGACGGTATTGAGCACTCCTGAGAGCACCTCACCCGAGACAAACAAATGGCGTAAGTAGGCTCGCGAGTAGCGTCCGCATACCCAACAGCTGCAAGCGGGATCGAGCGGCCCCTGGTCGGCCGCGAATCTTAGATTCTTGATGTTGAGCCGGCCCTCTGAGGTGAAGAGCAAGCCGTGGCGCGCGGCGCGGGTGGGCAGAACGCAATCCATCATGTCCACGCCCATGGCGGCATACTCGATGATCTCGTCGGGGTAGCCGACGCCCATCAGGTATCGCGGTTTATCCTTGGGCAGGTGCTCGAGCGTGGCTTCAATGGTTTCCCGGGTCAGGTTGCGCGGCTCACCTACACTCAGCCCGCCAATGGCATAGCCGGGGAAGTCCATGTCCACCAGTCGCTTGGCACATTCAATCCGCAGGTCGGTATATGTGCCACCCTGCACGATGCCGAAGAGCGACTGCGTGCGACCGTCGCGCTCCCCTGTCATATTGAAGCTCCAGGGAACTTCCTGCTTGTGCGCTTCAAAGTGATCGCGGCTACGCTTGGCCCAGCGCACGGTCATCTCCATGGAGTTGCGGGCACGATCGCGATCGGCGGGATATTCAGTGCACTCATCGAAGGCCATGATGATGTCTGCGCCGAGCGAGATCTGCGCCTCCATGGCGCTCTCTGCGGTGAACATGTGGGAGGAGCCATCCAGGTGAGACCTGAATGTCACCCCTTCTTCGCTCACTTTGCGCAGGGTATTCAGGCTGAAGACCTGGAATCCACCGGAGTCAGTGAGGATGGCGCGCTCCCAGCTCATGAACTTGTGTACCCCGCCAAGTTCACGGATCAGCATGGTGCCGGGCCGCAAATATAAGTGATAGGTGTTATTGAGCAGGATCTGGACGCCAAGCTCTTCTAAGAGGTGCTGGGGGATGCCCTTCACCGTGCCAAGCGTTCCCACAGGCATGAAGACTGGGGTGTCGACCTCTCCGTGGGGCGTGAGCATCCGGCCCAGGCGCGCGGATCCGGCGATCGAGTCAATATGGAAAGGGAGAGACAAGCGGGCTCATTCTAAAAGATTTGGGATTTGTAATTTGTGATTTAAAGAGGCGGGACAAAAATCACAAATTACAGATCAGAAATGCATAGATCCTTCGACTTCGCGGCTACGCCGCTACGCTCAGGATGACAGAACTGCTTACTGCCTTCCGCGTACTAATGCCGCTACGCTCAGGATGACAGAACTGCTTACTGCCTTCCGCGTACTAGGTACTGATTTAGGCTACCTGCTCGGCGGGCTTGGAGGACGATCTCTTTGTCTTCTTCTGCTTGTAATAAAGGAAGAGGCCGGAGAGCACGCCGAAGGCGGTCATCGCGATGAATATCCACAGGATAGGCTTGTAGTAGCGGGTCACGAAACCCATGATCTGCTTGCCATATATATGTGCCAGGTAAGCGACCAGGAAGTACCGAATGGCGCGCCCTACGGTGATCGCGGCCAAGAACTTGCGGCGGGGGTAATCCAAAGCACCTGCCGCAAGCAGAAAAGGGACATACGGTATGGGCGGAGGCAGCATTGCCGGAATACAGACCGCCCAGAAGCCTCCGCCGTGTTCAAAGCGGTCATAGATCTTTGCCAGTCTTCGTTTGGGAAAACGCGACTCAATGTATTCCTTGCCGCCTTTACGCCCGATGCGATAGGTGATGTAACCACCCAGCACCGCGCCGATTGTCGCCATGATGGCGTAATACCACCACCATCCGTGGTGGCTGGCGGAAAGGACGATGGTGAGCATGTCCATCCCGCCGGGCATGGGAATAAAGGAGTTGTCGGCCAAGCCGAGCAGGATCAATCCTGGCCCACCGAGGCGCCGTAACCACATCCATGCTGCTGTTCCTGCTGCTATCTCGATCGTCATTTATGAAGACACACGTGTAGCTGGGAAGGTTAGATGCAGGAAATCAGCCGAGACGACTCGTTCGGCTCCGCAGAGAATCTCCAGGGAACCTCTTTGGCCAGCAGTGTGTTTCAAAAAGTTTGCCTGGGATTCGGCGTTTGACCCCTCTCTCTCCTCTCCCATAGACTCGTGATTCAAATCCCCATGCGCGCAGGGCGTACCGTATGCGCGTCCGCGCGTGGAGCAGGCATGTCCAAGATCGCAGTCACCCTTCCTGATGGTTCCGTCAAAGAGTTCCCCAAAGATTCCACCCCCCTGGATGTAGCCAAGTCCATCTCACCGCGCCTGGCGGACGCCGCGCTCGCAGCGCAGATCAAGCCGGCGCAAGTTGCGGTAGCTGCGGGCGGCTCTGCGGCCGGCGCGGATGCGGTCGCAATATTCAAGACCGTTGATCTTGCCCATCCGCTGGCGGAAGACGTCCACATCCGCATCCTGACGGAGAGAGACCCGGAGGCGCTTGAGGTCTTTCGCCACTCCTCCGCGCACGTTCTCGCCACCGCCGTGCTGGAACTGTTTCCGGAGACCAAGCTGGGACACGGTCCGCCGACTGAGAGCGGATTCTTCTATGACTTTTACCGTCCTACGCCGTTCACGCCCGACGACCTGCAGCGGCTGGAAGCCAAGATGCAGGAGGTGGTGGAGCGCAATGAGCCCTTTGTGCGCGAGTACGTGCCCCGCCAGCAAGGGCTGGACCGCTACAAGAGCGACAACGATTTCATGAAAGTGCACTTCATAGAGCAGTTCACCAAGGCCGATGAAGATATCTCCACTTACCGCAATGGAAAGTTTGTGGACTTTTGCCGCGGGCCCCATGTGCCTTCCACCGGCAAGGTCAAGGCATTCAAGCTGCTGAACATCGCCGGCGCGTATTGGCTGGGCGATGAGAAGAACCAGCAGCTGCAGCGCATCTACGGCACCAGCTTTCCCAACAAGAAGCAGCTTGAGGAGTATCTCGACAAGATCGAGGAGGCGAAGAAGCGCGACCATCGCGTGCTGGGCAAGCAGCTCGACCTGTTCAGCATCCAGGAGCTTGCCGGGCCGGGGCTGATCTTCTGGCATCCCAAGGGCGGGTTGATCCGCAAGGAGATGGAAGACTGGTTGCGCGAGGAATACCTGAAGCGCGGTTATTCGCTCGTCTATACGCCGCACGTGGCGCGCGTGGACCTGTGGAAGACGAGCGGACACGAAGGCTACTACAGCCAGAACATGTTTACGCCGATGGAACTGGACGATGCGGACTATCGCATGAAGCCCATGAACTGCCCCTTCCACATCCTTATATATAAGGACACGCTACGCAGTTATCGTGACCTGCCGGTGCGGTTGGGCGAATTGGGTACGGTGTACCGCTACGAGCGTTCCGGCGTAATGCACGGTTTGCTGCGGGTGCGCGGGTTTACCCAGGACGATGCGCACATCTTCTGTACGCCGGAGCAGATCGAAGACGAGATCGTCGGCTGTATGGATTTCGCGCTCGCCGTGCTGAATACCTTTGGTTTCAAGGAATATCAGGTGGAGCTCTCCATCTGGGACCCGCATGACCGCAAGAGCTATCTGGGAGGCGAGGAGAATTGGGAGCTGGCGATACGGTCGCTCGAGAACGCGCTCAACAAGCGCGCCATTCCGTTTAAGACGATTCCCGGAGAGGCTGCGTTCTATGGCCCGAAGATCGATGTGAAGCTGGTGGATGCGATCGGGCGATTGTGGCAACTTTCAACCGTGCAATTCGACTTCACTCTTCCGGAGCGCTTCCAGCTTGAGTATGTGGGTGAAGATGGGCAACGGCACCAGCCGTTGATGGTGCATCGCGCGCTGTATGGATCGATTGAGCGGTTCTTCGGCGTGCTCATCGAACATTATGCCGGAAACTTCCCGGTGTGGCTCTCACCGACGCAGGTGGTGATGGTGCCGATCGCCGAGCGCCATGCTGATTTTGCGAATCAAGTTGCCGAACAGTTGAAAGCGGCAGGAGTGCGGGTGCATGTGGATGCACGGTCAGAGAAGATGAACGCCAAGATCCGCGAGCACACCATGCAGAAAGTCCCATTCCTGCTGGTTGTGGGCGACAAGGAACAGGCGGAAGGCCGGGTGAGCGTGCGCGCGCGCGGTAAGGGCGACGAAGGCTCTGTGGCCATTGCGGAGTTTGTGGAGCGGGTGAAGCGGCTGATCCAGGAAAAAGCGGTGGAGCTGTAGCTGCTTTGCGCAGATAGAGCCCGTCCTTCCGGACGGGCTTTTTTTTAGGCAACTCAGGCAAAAATCGTCGCCTGATCCATTCTTTTCTTGCTTGTTTCAGCTACTCGCGATAACTTCCCTGCTCAACCCAACCTACATCCCCTGTTGTTCTTGGGTACTTGGAGACGACTATGAGGCAGAGTGCGATCACATGCATCGCGCTGCTCCTGATCCTGACGTGCGGGCTGGCTCTGGCACAGAGCGGCACCTCGCGGGTGACCGGAGTAGTGCAGGACAAAACAGGCGCAATCGTTCCGGGAGCGGCAGTCACGCTCACCAACGAAGGCACACAAATACAGTTCAAAACAACCAGCAGTTCACAGGGCGTGTACGCCTTTGACGGCATCCAGTCGGGAAGTTACAGCATTTCCGCCGAGGGGAAAGGCTTCTCCAAGTACACCTCGAAGGGGAACGTTCTATCCGTAGGCCAGCCGATGACGGTGAATGCCATCATGCAGGTAGGCGCTTCGTCTGAGACGGTGGAAGTCAGCGGCACCGCCGAGCAGGTACAGACCAGCACCTCCGGCAACAGCGGCAACGTGGTGGATAGCGTCACTATCCAAACGCTGCCCATCGTGGGCAGCCGCGGCCGCAATCCACTCAACTTTTTGAATTATCAGCCTGGCGTGGTCAACACCGATGGCGCGGGAGGCGGGGTACACGTGCACGGCGCCCGCGACCGTGCCTGGAACTTCACCCTGGACGGGGTGGACAACAATGAGACCAGCGCGGGCGGATCGAACTTCGCGCCGCTGCGCACCAATCCGGATGCGATCTCTGAGTTCCGCGTGATCACCGGCAACCCCACGGCGGAGAACGGCCGCAACAGCGGCGCCCAAGTGACCATGGTGACCAAGTCCGGCACCAATGCCTTCCATGGAAACGCGTTCTTCTTTTATCAAAGCCCGTTCCTTCAGGCGAATGAGATCTCAGTCATCAATGCCGGGTTAAAGCGGCCGCAGTTCCTGCAAAATATCGGCGGGGGCAGCATCGGCGGTCCGATCATCAAGAACAAGACTTTCTTCTTCACTAATGTGCAGCTCCTGCATACCCGGCGTTCACGGATCGTGAACAGCCGGGTATATACGCAACTCGCGCGGCAAGGACAATTTCGCTACGTGAGCGGCGGCAAGAACGGCCCCGCCGGATCTCCCACCGCGGCGGTGGATGCCAATGGCGATCCGCTTCCGGGTCTCAATGTCACCACTTATACGATACCCGGGCAAAACGGCTTGCCGCTTGACCCTGCGGTGCAGGCGGTTCTGGGCAAGACCCCGATGCCGAATGACTTCACAACCCTGGGCGACGGCTTGAACATCGCATCATTCACCTGGACAGCTCCAGAGCTCGAAAAACAAGTGGACGAAGTGGTGAAGATCGATCATGTCTTCAACGCCAGCCACTCCATCTTTGGCCGCTGGTCATCCGGACATCAGAACACCGTCGGTGATTTTGTGAACGGCGGCTGGGCCCCATTCCCCACCTCTCCGAATGTGGTGGACACATTGCGCACACCGCGCAATCTGGCGTTGAACTGGCGCTGGAACCTGAACCCGCGCATGACGAATGAATTCATTGCCGGCATGAACCGCTTCGGATTCAATTTCGCGAACCCCGATAGCAACTTCAAGACCAACACTCCGCTGGTATTGAATGACGTGACCATGCCGTTCCAGAACTACATCGGCAATGCGCGTTTCCTCACTACCTTCCAACTGGCAGACAACTTCACCACCGTGCATGGCGCGCACACCCTGAAGTTCGGGACGAATATGCGCTACCAGCGCCACATTGATCAGCGCGGTTCGATCGGCAGCTTGAACGCGCAGCCCTTTGTGGACTTCAGCACTTCAGTGAATTCGGTGAATTACGGAGCATTGCCGGGGCAGTTCGCCACTCCAACGGGTATCAACACGTCAGTGGACCGGGCAACACTCTCTAAAGCGATCAATAATCTGTTAGGACGGTATGGCAACGTCGCGCAGGGTTTCGTTGCCAACCTGACAAGCGACACGTTCAATCCGCCGGGCACGCTTTTGCATGCAGACTTCCGCCTACCCGAATATGACTTCTACTTCCAGGATTCGTGGAAGGTGAAAGACAACCTGGTGGTGGACCTCGGCTTGCGTTGGGAGATCAAAGGCACCCCGACCACGACCAACAACTCCATCTTCCGGCCGGACCAGCGTTTGGCCGTGGGATCACCTTCGACCAACAATGCGAAATGGGTGAAGGGGAGCCTCTACAACACGGACTGGAACAATTTTGGTCCGTCGATCGGATTCGCATGGGACCCGTTCCACAGTGGCAAAACTTCAGTGCGGGGCAACTACCGCGTGGCATTCGACCGCATGAATACTTTTGCGCTCTCCAGCGGCATCTTCCAGGGCATGCCCGGATTAGTGGCGCAGGTAACCAAATCAACTGGGGGCTTGCTAAGCGGCGGGCTGCCCAGCCTTACTCCCACCACCACCCCCAGCGCCTTGCGCACTCCACCGGCGTTCAGCACCAATAGCATGACGGTGATCGATCCGATCTTCCAGACTCCGACGACCAATATGTGGGAGTTTGGGATACAGCGTGAGATCGCCCGGAATACGGTAGTGTCCGTAAGTTATCTCGGACGCCACGGATCGCACCTCATCGGCGGCTATGACGCGAACGCGGTCGATCTTACTTCGAACGGTTTTCTGGATGCTTTCAATCTGATCAAAAGCGGGCAAAGCAGCACGCTCATGAACACTCTGCTGGCTAATTATCCAGGTAAACCTTCCGCAATGACCGGCTCGCAATGGCTGTTGGCTGGGGGGAGTCCTTTCCAAACCAACCTGACCACGAACTCGATCGCCACTATGGCGGCAACGATCTCACAGAAACTGGGTGCGGGCTCGGTTCCGGTATTGACGCTCGATGGCCTGCCGACCACTTTCTTCCAGGCGTTCCCGCAATTCACCGGCGCGATGAACGTGATCGATAGCGGCGACGAGTCAAACTACCACGCGATGGAAGCGCAAATCTCGCATCGCTACAGCGGCGGGTTGAGCTACCAGTTCAGCTACACGCTGAGCAAGTCGCTTGACAACCGGTCGTTTGATCCGACCTTCACTCGCGTGGCGCGTGGCGCGGCGCAGTCAGCGTCCGCTACCCCATACAACATCAAACAGCGCAGCTTGAACTATGCACGTTCGGACTTCGATCGCAGGCATGCCGTCCAGGGGGCCTTCGTCTATGAATTGCCCTTCGGGAATGGCAAGCGCTGGCTGCATAACGGTAACGGCCTGCTGGACCGGGTCATCGGTGGCTGGGAGTATGCGGGCATCGTGAACCTGTCATCGGGGCGTCCTTTCACCATCTACTCGGGATCAAACACTTTCAGCAATGTAGTGCAGACCCCGGCTAGCTGCTCGGGAGGGGCCTGCGCCGCTGATATGGGACACATCCATTGGATCGGCGGGATCCCATATCTGATCGATCCCATCACACAAAAGAGCAATTTCACAGTTCCTGCCGCGGGATCATTGGGCAATAAGGGCCGCAACGCCTTTAAGCTGCCTCACTACTTTGACATGGATATGGCGATCGGAAAGAAGACGCGCATCACCGAGAACCAGTTCATTGAGACCCGGCTGGAGATGCAGAACGCTTTTAATAACGTGATGTATTCGCTGCCGGAAAGTTCGATCATCACCAGCTCCGTGTTCGGAAGAGAACGCGGTGCGGGTGGATACCCTTCGCGCAAAATGCAGCTCAGCTTGAAGTACACCTTCTAGACAAGCATTACTACCTCAATGCCCCGCTGGAAACGGCGGGGCTTTTTTTGCCACGCGAATGGCGCTACCACCGCGCTGAGTTACCATGACTGCTCATGTCCGCACCGGCGATCACCAACCTCCAGAGGCAGGGATATTGTTCTCTTCGCCTACCAGCAATATTGAACACAAGCTGCGCGACTGGGTGGGTTATCGCTTAGCGTTTGCTGGATTTGAGATCGTCGTAATGGCGGCACTCGCGGTGGTTGTGCTGCTCGGGCGAGAGTACAAGGGAAAGGCCTTCTCCCGGCAACACTTGTGAGCTGCTCGAATCGCACGCGGTAGAGCAAACCCGCGTGCCGCGTCCGCTGTCTTAGTAAAGGCATGGCAAAGACCTCGGACAAATCTTCGATCTGGGCTTTTGGCGGGCTTACCCCGCTACGCCTGATAAAGAACGCATGGCGTTCCGCCGGCGAAGACGACATTTGGGGACGCTCAGCCCAGTTGTCTTATTATTTTTTGCTGGCTGTGTTTCCTGCATTGCTCTGCGTGGTCTCGGTGCTCGGAATGATGGCCGGACCGGGTTCAGCATTGCGTGAGAGCCTGATGCAATATCTGGGACACGCCCTGCCGGGTGATGCAGCGTCTCTGGTCAGCCGCACACTGGATGAAGCGATCAAAAATAGCGGAGCCGGCAAGCTGAGTTTCGGGGTTCTGGCCGCATTGTGGGCTGCGTCCAATGGCATGAGTGCCATCAGTGACACCCTGAACATTGCCTATCACGTGCGCGAGAAACGCTCCTGGCTGAAGCGCCACCTCGTAGATGTGGGATTGACCATCGCTCTTTCTGTGCTGATCGTTGCCGCGTTGGCGGTGATGTTGTTCGGCGCGAAGATCGCGGGATTGCTCGCTGCCCACATCGGCATGGGAAAAGTCTTCACCTGGGTCTGGGCGGTCGGACAGTGGGTCATCATCCTGGTATGCCTTCTTGGCGCTTTCGCGCTCACATACTACCTGGCGCCCGATCTTGAAAATACTGAGTGGCACTGGATCACCCCCGGTGCGGTGGTGGGATTCACAGTCTGGATCCTGTCCACGGCAGCTCTGCGCTTCTATCTTTCATTCTTTAACAACTACAGCAAGACATATGGATCGCTGGGCGCGGTCATTATCCTGATGCTGTGGTTTTACCTGACAGGCGCATCGATCCTGATCGGCGGAGAATTTAATTCCGAGATCAAGCACGCTGAGGTCGAGGCGGAGAAGATCCAACGGGCTTTAGACAAATCAGAACGGCTGCTGCGGGCGGCTTAGACCCGAGCTGTATTTCCCACCATCCAAAGGCAGAACCAGGCGTTCTCGATCAACAAGAGCGCGATTGCCGCGAGCGCCCACTTCCAGCGGCGGGTCTCCAGCAGGTCCGCGCAGATCCCGCCGATGAACACGAAAAGGAATGGCAGGACCCATAGAGTGGCATGCAAAGTGGCCGGGGTGATCACAGAAAGATAGAGCAGCGCGGCGACCGTCAACAGCGGGGCGGAGTTTCCAAAGTACTGGGTGCGTCGCCAGGTCGCAAAGGTGATGATGCAGACGAGCGCGAGCAATGAGACTGCGGGATTGAAGCGGACCAAAAACCTTTGCCAGTCTCCAAACAGTAAGTGCCGGGCACGGGATGGATCGTACGTCAGCCACTCGCGTAGATCCATGCCAAAGCGAAGAGCGCCGGGATCAAAGCGGTAGAGCGCGAAGATACCGATGAATGCCGGTACCAGCGCGATCAACAGAACAGCCACCCCTTGCGGTCGCTTGCCTGGCGCAAGATACATCATGAAGGCGAGTGCGAGCGGAAGCACCACCACGGTTGCCGGATGCGACGCAACTGCGATCACCGTTGAAAGCGCCAGCAGTAAAGTGCGGTAGCGCCACTTTCTCAGCGGGGCGTACAGATTGTGCGAGATCGCGATCGCGGTGAATACAATGCCAAAGACCCCCCAGCTTGCAGGCACACCCTCATCGATCGACGCCGCGCCCATGACCAATGCGGGAGAAAAACAGTAAAGCGCCAGCGCGATGTATCCGCCGGCATTTCCATACAGCCGGCGTGAGACGTACCAAACCGATACTCCGAGCAGGATCCCAGCGAGCAGGAACGGGATGCGAAGCATCCAGCGCAAGCGCCGGACCTCACGTTGCACTCGTTCCGGCGTGGGATTGTCAGTAAAGCTGCGCTCCCGATCCAGGATCAGCGGCGCGGCAGCGGCGCTGTTCACCAGCGGCGAATACGTATAAAGCCGCGGAATGGCGCCCACTTCAAGCTGCTGACGCCCTGCCCAGATGTGGTCCTGCTCCGCGGTGGTGAACCCGCGGTGCTGGACCAGCCAAACACATTGCGCGGTGAATGCCAGCAGCAGTGCCAGCGCGATCCACTGCGGCGTGCCCAGGACGATGTAATCACGGACTCTTTGCACGCGACAGTTTATATGAGCTAGCCAACCAGCACCGCGCCGCCATTCACGTTCAGGATCTCTCCGGTGATGAATCCGGCATGAGGTGTGCACAGAAACAAGATCGAACCGGCGATCTCCTGCGGCGTTCCTACGCGGCGCAGCGGGATGGTGCTGAATATCCGCTGCTTGGTCTCAGGCTGGGCCAGCGCTGGGGCAGCCATATCGGTGGCGACCCACCCCGGCGCAACGCAGTTCACATAGATGCCATGCGGCGCAAGCTCCGTGGAAAGCCCCTTTACCATACTGATGACCGCGCCCTTGGAGGCTGCGTAGTCGCAATGAAACGCCTCGCCGCGTTGTCCCGCGGTGGAGCTGATGATCACGATGTGGCCGCCCGATGCTTGCTGCTTCATCTGCGCCACGCCGAACTTTACCAAACCAAAGACGCTGTCAAGATTGACTGCCAGGGTGCGTCGCCACTGCTCGCTAGACATTTGATCGACAGGCGCATCATTGGGCGGCCAGATGCCATGGTTTGCCACGATCGCATCTACGCGTCCGAAGTGCGTCATCGCGGCATGAATCAATGCTTCGGCGGAGGCGACATTCGCAAGCTCGGCTTGAACGGCAGCGCAGTTCTCTGCTCCCAGCTCCCGCACCAGCTTCTCTGCTTCAGCGCTTGCATTGTGATAGTTAAAAAGTACCTTCGCACCGGCTTCCACGAACAATCGCACTGTGGCCGCGCCAATACCGCGCGATCCGCCACTGATGACTGCTACTTTCCCCGATAGATCCATCAAGACAGACATGTACGTGATTTTACGGGAGCGCATTTATATTGGTATCCACTGGAATGCCAAAGACAGTCACTCCCGCAGCCCGGGCCCAGGTAACGAATACAGTGGAGCACCAGCACACGCTCAACGCGGTGAACTCCGCGCTTCCTCCCGTGCTTTCCACGCCATGGATGATCGCGTGGATGGAGACGGCATGTTACTTCGCGTTGCAGCCCTTTGCGGACGAGGGCGAGATCACGGTGGGGACGGCGATCCACGTATCGCATCGTGCGCCCACCACCATCGGCGGAAAGGTCATAGCGGAAGCCGTGCTCGAGCGCGTGGATGGGCGCTTTCACGTGATGCGGGTGACCGCACACAGTGAGCAGGGTTTGATCGGCGAGGGTACCGTCGACCGGGCATTTGTGCAGGTGGGCAAGTTCATGGAGAGGGTAAAAGCATAAGTTCTGCGTCCTCCGCATCTCGGGCCGCATCTTTTTAAGCTCATGCTAGTGATGTCTCGAAAATGCGTGCCCTACACTCCCGTCACGGCAAAGCTGGCGGAGATGACGGTGGCGCTGGTCTCCTCCACCGGCGCTTACGTTGAGGGCCAAGAGCCCTTCGGCGATGACACTGACAACTCTTATCGCATTATTCCGCCGGAGACTGCCGCTGCAGACCTGCGCTTCAAGCACGGACATTATGACGAGACAGAGGCGCGGCTGGACGCAAATACCGTCTTCCCGTTACAGCTTTTGCAGGATCTGGAGCGCGAGCAGTTCATCCGGCGGGTCAGCAACAAGAACATCGGCTTTCGCGGATTTTCCACGAACTTGAAATTAATGTATGAGCAGGTAGCGCCGGCGATCGCACATGAGATCGAGCGCTCACAGGCGGAGGCCGTGCTGCTGACCGCAGGTTGACCGCTCTGCCACCGAGTGATCGTTGCGTGCCAACGAGAGATTGAAGCAAAAGGAATACCCACCGTGCTCATTACTGTGGTGCCGGAAGAGAGCCGCATGATGCGTCCGCCGCGCGCGGTGCATCCTGTGGGCAATAAGCTGGGGGCCGTACTGGGCCGCGCGCATGAGCGCGACAAGCAGATGCGCGTGCTCACCGAAGCGCTTCGGCAGTTTGAGTTCCAGCGCGTGCCCGGTGAGATCGTAAGTTTTGAACCTTAAGTCGCTTTCCTGTACTCTGGCTCTTCGCTGCATTCTCCGGAGACTCTATTGAAGCGATTGATCGCCGCTGCTCTCATCCTTGCCACAACTTACTTTCCCCTGATCGCTGCTGAAAAAAAGCGTTCGCCCGAGCCATTAAAGGTAGCCGCCGCCACCGATCCCAACGATGTGGATTATGAAGTCATCACCCGCATCCGGCAGGAGGGGTTTCGCAATTCCAAAGTGATGGAAACGGCTTCATACCTTACGGACAGCATTGGCCCGCGGCTCACGAATTCTCCGAACATGCGCAAGGCAAACGCCTGGACGCGCGACCAACTGAAGGCCTTTGGCCTGGAGAACGCGCACCTGGAACCTTGGGGACCATTTGGGCGCGGCTGGTCCTATGAGAGCGCGACCGTGCGCATGGTCTCGCCGGACACGGCTGAGTTGCTTGCGCTGCCCAAAGCCTGGACCCCCAGCACCAACGGACTCGTGCGCGGGTCCGTGGTGCGCGCCAAGATCACCAAAGTGGAAGAGATTGAGCCGTTCCGCGGCAAGCTGGCAGGAAAGATCGTGCTCATGGGTGAATGGCGTGAGCCCAGGACGCATGACAAACCCGAAGCCAGTTATTACGACGAAAAAGAGTTGGCGACAGTTGGGCAATATGGGGTCCCGAAAGTCGAACCGAGTCCATACACCCCGGAAGCCGCTGCTCTTCGCGCTGTTTTTGCCCGCACGCTCAACAAATTCATGGAAGAGAAAAAGCCTCTCGCGGTCATTGAACTCACGCGCCCTCCTGGAGATCAGGGAGTGATCTTCGTGCAGGGTGGCGGGTCATACAGATCCGGCGAGCCAGTGGGTGCGCCATCCCTGGTCATGGGTTTCGAGCACTGGGGACGCATCAACCGCCTCCTGGACAAGAAAACCGACGTGCAACTGGAGGTGAACGTAAAGACGAACTGGCATGATGACGATGCCTTCAGCTACAACACCATCGCGGAGATCCCGGGAACCGATCTGAAGAATGAAGTGGTGATGTTAGGAGCGCACCTTGATTCATGGCATACAGGCACGGGCGCAACCGATAATGTCGCCGGATGTGCCGTGACCATGGAGGCGGTAAGGATGCTAAAGGCGATCGGCGTGCGGCCGCGGCGGACGATCCGCATCGCATTATGGACCGGCGAGGAAGAAGGCCTGTTCGGCTCTCGGGGATATGTGAAGGAGCATTTGGCGTCGCGGCCGGAGAATACCGATCCCGCCCAGAAGGACGTTCCCGCCTACATGCGCAAGTCAACAGGGCCGCTGACATTCAAACCGGAGTACAACGACGTCTCCATCTATTTCAATCTGGATAGCGGCACCGGTAAGGTCCGGGGCGTGTTCCTGCAAGAGAATCAAGCGCTGGCGCCCATCTTCAAGAAGTGGATGGAACCCTTTGCCGACCTGGGCATGAACACGATAACGATGCGCAATACCGGCGGCTCTGACTTTTTATCATTTGATGCCGTCGGAGTACCGGGGATCGACTTCCTTCAGGATACCGTGGAATATGACACCAAAACTCATCACTCCAACATGGCACCTATGAGCGATTAGTCCGCGAGAACCTGATGCAGGCATCGGTGATCATGGCGTCCTTTGTCTATAACGCTGCCATGCGCGATCAGAGAATGCCGCGCAAAGCTCTGCCGAAGGACGAGCCGGCGGTCTCTCCCGTGAGGGGCACGCAAGAAGCGCAAAAACCGTAGGAAGCGACGCCGAAGCAGCCTGAGGCCGTGCAACCGCCGAAGTAATGCGGGTTGCGGGCAGCGGCGCGCTCATCTAGTCTGACAGCATTTATGAAGATTAATCCACTCAAGACTCTCGCCAAGGCCATTGGCATTGCCATGGTCACGGCGGCGCTGGCTTTCTTTACCGGCAACCTTGTGGGCATCATCACGCTGGCGGTCTATCAAATGGTCACGCACCATAAACCCGACTACGCGAACGCATATAAATACTTTGGGGTACCGTTCGGCTTTACCGCAATGGCAGTCGCTTTCATCGTGGTATGGGTGCTGGATATTCGTGCCGCCCTCCGCGCGTAAGGCCGGAGTGGTCCTAACGGCAAACTTCGTGATTGAGCGCCCTGGAAGTGATACTCTCTCCGCTTTACAGGAGCGTGTATGTCCACCGCAACGCAACCGCTGGTAACGCCGATCAACTTGCCGGCAAATCCGGAGCGCGTCCGGCCGCCTCGCCTGGATTCTGTGGATCTGCTCCGCGGCCTGGCTATGGCGGTCATGGCGATCGACCATACTCGCGACTTCTTTACCTGGCGCATGTGGCCTCCGGAAGCGCTCCAGCATACGTATGCGGCGCTGTTCTTCACCCGGTGGATCACTCATTTCTGTGCGCCTATCTTCTTTTTTCTTGCCGGCACCGGCGCATATCTCTCACTGTCGAATGGCAAATCAATGGCACAGGTCTCCACTTTTCTGTGGAAGCGCGGGCTGTGGCTGATCGTTCTGGAAGAAACCGTAATCAGCGTGGGATGGACTGGGGTCCCCTTTCCGGGCGTGATAGGCCTGGTGATCTGGGCGCTGGGATGGTCAATGATCGTTTTGGCTGCGCTGGTGCGTCTGCCTGTGAAGGCGATCGCGGTGATCGGGCTAAGCATCATCGCGCTCCACAACCTGCTGGATCCGATCCTGGCAGACCATTCCGGCACTTGGGTGGCAGCACTGTGGAGCTTTCTGCACGTGCAACGCTTCACCCCGATCGCGACGATACCGGGGATCCCGGTCCCGCTTGCGATGCTGGTGCTCTATCCGTTGATCCCGTGGATCGGCGTGATGGCAGTGGGCTACGCTTTTGGATCGGTCCTGCGGCGGCCGCCTGATGAGCGGCGGCGAATCACTTTTTTGGATAGGATGTTGCGCCACCCTGCTCTTCATTGCGCTGCGGGCTTTTCATCTTTACGGAAACTCCCACATCAGCGGCGGATTGACCGCCAGCAATGGAGAATTCCAGCCGCAAGCGACGTTCGCGCTTTCCGTGATCTCATTCCTGAATACCCAGAAATATCCGCCATCGTTGCAATATCTGCTTATGACTCTGGGGCCCGCGTTGATGCTGCTGGCGTGGATGGAACGATGGAAGATGCAGTCAGCCACAGGAAGGCTTTGGAGCAAGGTGCTGGTATTTGGCCGGGTGCCGATGTTCTATTACATCCTGCATATCTACTTGATCCACATACTGGCTACAGTGATCGCGATAGCCATCGGCCAGCCGTGGAAATTCCTCTGGTTGGGCGGATTCTTCGCGAAGGGATACCCGCCGGGATATGGTCACAATCTGCCTTTTATCTATGCCGTCTGGTTCAGCGCCCTGGTGATCTTGTACTTTCCCTGCAAATGGTATGCGGGATTCAAGCAGCGTAGAAAAGATTGGTGGCTGAGTTACTTGTGACGCGAGGCGGAGCTCCCCGCGCCACACTTTTTTAAGCAGCGTTACTGGAGTATTGCTGCGGATTGTCGTTGAACTTCGTCTCGCACTGCTTCGAGCAGAAGAAGTATTCTTTGCCGTTGTATTCGGCCTTGCCGGGAGCGTCCCGCTCTGAGACTTCCATATTGCAAACCGGATCGATGGTCATGGTTGATCCTCCTTCATGATGTGAGGTCGGAACCGCGTGCCGCGTTGTCCGGCTGTAGAATGGTTTTGAATATGTCATCGACTGTGAACGGGTACACGCGTTCCGCTGAAGAGATTGTTCGCGGCAACCCGGTGCAGCAGGCGCCGAACGGCATCTACTATGCCTCCGCCGGTGAGACGGCGATTGCGCCGGTTGACCTCGCACGCATGGTCTCTGCTGTGCCCATCACGATTGCTAAGGCATTAGCGCGCAAGGCGTACTACTTTGTCCCATTGGCGGTGAGTGAAGACGATAAGACCCTCATCGCGGACCGTTACGATGTGGCGCTGAGCGACAAAGCGGTGTGCCATCGCAACCTGAGCGTAGGTGACTCGCAGTGCGTTTTCATCTCGACGCGGCTGATGGATGACAAATTCTCAGTGGCTTTCGAGTTCTACATCAACGTGGGCCACGCTTTTGTGGAGCACGCGGGACTGTCAGCGGATTTTTCTGAAGTGGTGTGGCGGCAGGCGGAGCGCAATGCCCGTGGAGAGACGAGCCTGGACGCCCATGAATTTCGCCGCCAGGCACTTTTGCGCGGGGAGAATGGTGAGATCGGCCGCGTGGATGAGAAGGCCCGCTCTGAATATATGAAGGCCGCGTTCGCGGATTCAGTGGCGATCTACATGCTCTCGCTCAATATGGACGTGGATTATTACGACCTTCGGGAAAGAGAGTACTCGCTGCTGGCGCCCGCGGCATTGGCCGAGCGCCTGCGCAAGATCGCCGAGCTCTTTCCACCAAATCCGGGATTCGATTTTGCCATCTACTACCGGCGCAGAGCCTGATCCCAGGAATGCACCGCAGACGCCGCTGGTCACGATTTTGTTTATCCCTTAATGCGGTCAACCTTCATCAGCGGCGAGCTCTTCTTCCCACCAGTAACATTCTTTCATTCGATTGCGGAATTCGCAGCGGGACGTCAAATATGAAATCCGGCAATAGTGTAGCTGCACTGTCCACTTGAGCGGCGCCGATCAACATCCCCAGACGACCACCTTCGCTGACCAATGAAGCCGCCGCAGGCGCGCTGTGCTCAAACTTCTCCACTGCGCGCATGGTGACGACTTCAGAGCGCAGCGCGAGGGCCTCCGCCCGCACGTTTTTTACTTCCACATTCGGCAGATGAAGCGTTCGCACTAACTCACGAAGAAACGTGGCCTTCTTCTGCTGCGATTCAATGAGTATGACGCATGCGTTGGTTTGTGAAATAGCGATCGGGACGCCAGGAAATCCGGCGCCGGAGCCCACATCGCATGCGTTCGCGAATGGCTCTGTGGCTAGATGATGGGCGGCGAAAAGTGATTCCCCAAAATGCCTTGTGACCATCTGTTCAGCGCCGCGAACACCCGTCAGGCTCATGGTTGCGTTCCACTTCACCAGCAAAGAGAGGTATTGCAAAAACTGGTCGGCCTGATCGGCGGGTAAAGGCGTTACCAAGAAAGGTGAAAGCAAATCGTTGAGTCGTTGTGCGTCCATGGCAGTGAGCGATTATCATGGTTGTCACACAGTTATGGCTAGCAATGAGAGTCACCATTACGTTACTTATAGCGGCATCCCGCTCAGCATCACGCTGCAGTGGCCTTACCACCAGTCCACTTCCGGCGCGGATTTTTTTGTGATCCACGGCCAGGCGAACGTGGAGGATGGCAGCGGCACCTATGCTCCCATCGCCATCCACGTTTCTCAAACCGTGCGCGAAGCGCTGGCATCGCTGGAACCGCGCGATGCCCTCGCAGCCTCGATCAACGCTATCCGCAAGACCGCCGACATCAAAGACATTGAGTTTCTGAAGAGCAACAAGCGCCAGCCGGTAAGCCTTTCCAGCCGCATGTTTAGCATTGTGCAGCGCAAGTTCACTTTTCATTCCGTGAACGATGAGCAGTTGGCGGAATTCCTCAAAGGTAAGTTTTATTGGGCGGCGAAGGCCAATGATGCTGCCCAAAAGATCACTGACCCGGTGGAATCGCTCTATTTGGGCTGCACTCCGGAAAAGCTGATGGATATCGCTCGCACGCTGGCGACGATGGGATTGATATCGCTTTCCGGCGAGAGCGCCGGCGCCACCAGCAAGCTGATGGATCGAGCTCCACGCTTTGAAGCGGCGGCAAAACAAGCCATGGAAGAGTTGGAAGCCAAGCACGCCTTCGAGCGGGCTTGATGCTACTGCGCTGCCGCTGCGCGCTTCTGCTGTAACTCAATGTACACATTGATCAACGAAGCGGCAGCGGGCGTGACTCCGGGTATCGCCAGCGCCTGCCCGATCGTCTTCGGGCGCACGCGGGCAAGTTTCTCATTCATCTCCCGAGAGAGGCCGCTCACCCCGGCATAGTCAAACCAATCAGGGATGGTGCGCTGCTCGGCTTTCTTCAGCCGCTCGATGGCCCGTTGTTGCTGCAATAGATAACCTGAGTACTTTACTTCCGTCTCCGCCGACTTCAACTCATTCCAGATTTCCGCGGACAAACCACTGCTGTTCTTTTTTAGAGGCGTCTGAACACGGAAGGCAGGCAGCACCGCCGGCAACACGTCAGCCGCTGCCGCGATATCTGAGGCGCGTTCATGGGCAGCGGCACTGAAATCGTAGTGCTCAGGCGGCATGGCCAACGGGAGATCTGCGAGCGGCGCGTTATTCGCTCCTGGCGGGGTCGGCGCTTCCAGCACCACTTGCGGTGCGCGATCAAAAAACTGAGGCATCCCATCGATCAGGAGCGGTAGCATTTCTTCAATGCCAACCTCCGGGCGCCGCAGCAACTGAGCCAGTGTTTGTCCGTTCACGTTTCCAAGCTTGTTCGCGAGCTCACCCGGAAGCGCGGGCACAGTCGATGCCCCGAGCCGCATCTTTTCCAGCAGCGCCACCATGCCTTGCATGCGGTCTTGTTTGGCAAGGTAGTCAGCCCAGTCGCCATTCGCGATCAAGCCGATGCGACGGCCATGCGGCGTGAGCCTACGGTCCGCATTATCAATGCGAAGGTGCAAACGGAACTCCGCCCGTGAAGTGAACATCCGGTAGGGCTCATTCGTGCCTTTACTGATGAGATCATCGATCAGGATGGCGATGTAGGCTTCCGTCCGGTCCAGCAGCAGCGGCGGATCGCCTTTGATCCTCAGCGCAGCATTGATCCCCGCCATCAAACCCTGGCATGCAGCTTCCTCATATCCGCTGGTCCCATTGATCTGGCCGGCGAGATAGAGATGCGGAACCTGCTTCACCTCAAGTGTGCGGTCGAGCTCCATGGCATCAATGGCGTCATATTCAATGGCATATCCCGGCCGCAGCATGACCGCATCCTCCAGCCCGGGGATGGTTTTTAGCATTGCGAGCTGCACATCCACCGGCATGGATGTCGACATGCCATTCACATACACCTCATGCGTATGCAGGCCCTCCGGCTCGAGAAAGAGCTGGTGTGTGGTCTTGTCCGGAAACTTTACGATCTTGTCTTCGATCGAGGGACAATAGCGCGGCCCCACCGATTGGATCTGGCCGCTATACATCGGTGAGCGGTGCACATTCTCAGCGATCACCTGATGTGTCTCCGCAGTGGTGTTCGCGATGTAACAGGGTACCTGCGATTGCGTGATCTTTTTCGTGCGGAAGCTGAACGGTGTGGGATCGGGATCGCCGGGCTGCACCTGAAACTTTGACCAGTCGATGGTGCGGCCATCCAGGCGAGGGGGGGTCCCGGTCTTCAGTCGCGTTCCACGCAGTCCCAGCCGCTTGAGCGATTCGCCCAGCATGATCGCGGGTTTCTCGCCACTGCGGCCCGCGGGATATGTCTTCTCACCACAGTGGATCAGGCCGTTGAGAAATGTGCCGGTGGTCACGATCACGGCTTGCGAATGCAATCTCGCCCCATCCGCTAAGATCACGCCCCTGCAGATCTTTTTTGCGGCAAACTCCTCGATAATGAGTCCCACGACCTCCGCTTCCAGTATTTCAAGGCCGGTTTGCGATTCCAGGACCTCGCGCATTTTCACGCGATACTGGCTTTTGTCACATTGCGCGCGGGGCGACCACACCGCCGGGCCGCGCGAGGTGTTGAGCAGCCGGAACTGGATGCCCACCGCGTCAGTGACCTCGCCCATCACGCCACCCAGGGCATCGATCTCGCGGACCAAATGGCCTTTCGCAATGCCACCCACCGCGGGATTGCACGACATTTGCGCGATCAGATCTTTGCGCAGCGTGACCAGGGCCGTGCGCATCCCCATCCGGGCAGAGGCGATCGCCGCCTCGCACCCGGCATGGCCGGCGCCAACAATGATCGCGTCGAATTGAGTGGCGGGCTCCATCATGCGGGAACCCTCATTTTATCAGCGTTTTATGACGGCCACAGCCAAAGCAGAACGGCAGCCTTTCGGCTGCCGTTCGGGTGAAGTATCCAGGTTTTAAAACTCGAAGCGCAGAGCAAACTGGATCTGACGTTCACGGAACACCGTGTTCCCCGCTGCGGACGGAATCCCAAATATCGGATCTGTGCAGAGCAGGCTGGTACCTGCGGCAATGCCGGTGTAGCTGTAATTGGCACTGCATCCCGCAGGCGTTCCCGTGCCGGCAAAGCTGGCGGCGGTCGCCGTGGAGATGGTGTACAACCGGCTGTTCACGTTGGTGACGTTCACATGGTTGAACAGGTTGAACGCCTCACTGAGCACTTCCAGCTTGCCCACTTCACCGATGTTGAAACGCCGCGAGATGCGGAGATCAACGTTTTTGGTGCTGGGAAAGCTGAATGCGTTCCTGGGAATGAAAGGCGCCCGATTGTCACCACCCGCCCCGAGAATGCCGGTGGAGGGTTTAACGCCAGGAGCATTGCCTGAGACCGAGGCAGTGTAGGGCCTGCCGGATGCCAGGGAGACGACCGGCGCGATGGAAAAGTTCGAGAGCAGCGACCGAACTACCCGGTTGCTATCTTTGAAGTAATCCGGCTGCCACACCAGGCTGGTAACGAAGCGGTGACGGGTCTCAAAGCCGGAACGACCTTCCTCTAGTTTGCGATTGTTCGGATCGAGCGCTCCGTTTCCAGTGGTGAACGTTTGCGAAGATTGTCCGTTATCAGTGTTCCGCGCCAGAGTGTAATTGCTCTGGAATTGCAAGCCGCTCGCCATGCGGCGGTTTGCCTGGATGACCAGCGCGTCATATCGGGTCTGCACGAAGCTTGAAACCTCCGTGATCCGCCCGAAGGCTGCGTTCGGCCGTGCACCGGTATAGAAAGGCACGCTGAATTTCTGGCCGTTGAACTTGCTTCCCACCACAGCATAGGTTGCGCTGCCGGTAGGAACGGCGGGTAGATTGCGGTCCAGGAAATCAGGCAGACTGCGGCCACTTGCTTCCGCCGGCTGCGGGAGCAGTATCCAGCACATTGGGATAAAGGGGGCCCGCTGCGCCGGTCAAGGTGAACTGAACCTGTCCGGAAGCCATGCCCGTGTTGGTGATGGCATTTGAGATAGTCGAGTTGATCAAGCGCCCATAATAGATACCGTATCCGCCACGCACAGAGGTCTTGCCGTTCCCGAAGGGATCCCACGCAACACCGATGCGCGGACCAAAATTGTTCTTGTCATCGGGGAAGGTTGAGGTGCCGGCAAGCAACGGATTAGCGATCTGCGGCTTGGGCAGACGCTCATACTCCCAGCGAACACCCAGGTTCAATGCCAGCCGCGGAAGGATGCGCCAATCGTCCTGGGCGAACAAGTTGATGTCATTGGTGGAGAAGCTGAAAGCGGTGGGACCAAAGCCCTGGGCAAACGAGCTATACCGCTTTCCGCTTGGCACCGCCATATCACTGATGAAATCAACGCGGTTGTTGTAGTTGTAGGCGCCACCTTCCTGGAACAGATTGTTCAGGGTGTCAGCAACGTGGTTGAAGTCTCCGCCGAACTTGAACAGGTGCTTTCCCATAGCGATGCTGACAGTGTCAGCGATCTGGGTGCGGCGTTCATCCGGATAGCTGCGGCGTTCCAGGAAGTTCGGCTTGCCGAAGGTGATGCCACCACCAAAGATGGCGACCTGCGGCGAGCGCCCGCCCACTCCGGTCGTAGCTTCGCCCGGCGCGGGTGGCTGGCTGTTTTGAAATTCGAAATCGCGGCCATACTGGAAACGAACTTCGTTCGACATGCGGCTGGAGAGAAGTGAGCTCAGCTTTCCGGTAAAGGAATCTACTTTAACGTCGTCATTACCGAAGCTGGCGATACCACGGCTCACTACCGGCTGAGTCTGGACGCCGGCAGGTGAGTGCCAGCGCATCCGGTTGTAACTCAAACTAACCGTATTGCTTTGGTTTAATTTCCAATCGATCTTAGGAAAGAAGATGTCCTGGTCACCCTTACGCGGGACCACACCGGTCAGGCTGCTGAGGAAGGTCAGGCCCGCATCCTGCTGCGCCGTGGTCACACTGCGGGTGGTCATGGTGGAACGTTCCGCCGCGGTGAAGGGTGTAAGAAAGGTCGGGCTGGAAGGCAACGCCAATCCGGGGAAGTTGCGCTTCTGCTGGTCATAGCTGAAGAAGAAGAAGAGCCTGTCCTTCACGATGGGGCCACCGACGGTGCCGCCCCACTGGTCGCGGCGGTCCGTTGGTTTCAGCGGCTTGCCATTGAGAATGCTGAAGGGATTGGTTGCGCCCAACTAATTGTCCCGGATATACCAGAATGCCGAGCCATGAAATTGATTGCTGCCGCTCTTGGTGACCGCGTTGACCACGCCGCCCGCCGAGCGTCCATATTCGGCGGAATAGTTCGAGGTGTTCACCTGGAACTCACGGACAGCAGACTGGCTGATCACATAACTGGCCCGAGTGCGGCCGCGTTCTTCAGAGAAGAATGCCTGATTGTTGTCTCCACCATCAATGGTGTTGTTGTTCAACAATCCGGAGATGCCGCGGAAGCTGATCAAGCCGAAATCTCCATCCGGCGTAGCTCCCGGCGTGAGCAGAGCAAAGTTGGACCAGCGGCGGCCATTGATGGGCAGCTCATTGATCGAGGTCTGATTCACGTTGGTGCTGAAATCATGGTGTTCGGTATTCACGAGGGGAGCTTCATCCACCACCTGAACGATCTCACCTGCGGCGCTGACGCTGAGCCGCGCATCCACGCGGGTGGAAAGTCCGACTTCCACCAGGGTCGCGGCCTTGTAAGCACCAAAGTTGGCTGCATTCACCGTGACGCTGTATTTACCCGGGCTGAGGTTGGAGACGCGGAATTCGCCGTTCACGCCGGCCACAGTCTCACTGACCGCGTTCGTAGCGTTGCTGGTCACCGTCACTTTGGCGTTCGGGACCACCGCTCCGGTCTGGTCTGTGACGGTGCCGGAAATGGCTCCAGCGGTGGCGCTCTGCGCGGCGGCAATGCCTGCCACCAGCAACAGGACCATCATCAGTCCAGTAGCTGTGCGTAATGCTTTGAGGTTTTGTTTCATATTGTTTCGCTCCTGAGTAAGTGGTGCAGTGATGTTCACGCGACGGACGAACGCCTACCAATCAATGTCTGTTGAATCTTTTCTTAAAGCCATGCGGATGGGAAGCAGCAATTTACCTGATTTTTCGCCGCTATTCCAGAGTTCCCGACCATTAAGTCGAACTTTTTTGTGAGAATGTGAATTACTGGGGAAAACTTTGGACGCCTTCGATTAAAAGCCGGGTAGTTGCACCTTAAATTGGGCGACGGGCTGAATATGCATAAGCAAAACGCCTTAGTTGCGCTCGGAGATCACTTTCCGATGCAAAAACTTCCGAAGATCACATTCAAAATGTCATCGGTGGTGGTTTCGCCGGTGATTGCGTCCAGCGGGCGCAGCGCAGCATACAGATCGAGCAGCAGCATCTCATGCGGAATGTTGTCCGCAACCGCTTGGCGCGCGGTCTCCAGAGACTTGAGTGACGCGGCAACCAACGAATGTTGCCGCGCATTCGTAAGAAATCCGAGCTCTTGTTCCGCTGCATCATCACCGCGAACCATCTGGAGAATGCTCTGCCGCAATTCAGGAATTCCTTCACCGGACAGGGCGGATGTGCGGATCCCCGGGGGCGCGATTTCGTTCGGAGACGATGCCGCCAGATCGCATTTGTTCATCACCAGCAGCGTGGGTCGGCCCTTGGCGCGATCCAGCAATTCTTGATCGAAAAGACGTGCCGGCCCGGATCGACCGGGTTCGGTCACGATCAACACTACGTCCGCATCGGCAAGCGCTTCGTAAGACTTCTCAATGCCCATGCGCTCGGCATCATCTTTGGCTTCGCGTATGCCCGCGGTATCCACCAACCGCACCGGGATGCCATCCATGGCGGTGGTCTCCGTCACCAGGTCGCGGGTGGTACCGGGCGAAGCAGTAACGATGGCGCGATCGCGCTCGATCAGCCGGTTGAACAGGCTGGACTTCCCAACATTCGGCCTGCCTACGATTGCCAGCGTCACGCCCTCTCGAACCACCCTTCCAAAGGCGAATGAGTGGGCGAGCTTCTGCAGCGGCGCTTGCATCTTTTCCATGGCGGCAAGGATCGCCGGTGCCGGCATCACGCTGACATCGTCTTCGGCAAAATCCACTCCAGCTTCGAGTCGCGCGATCAGTTGCACCAGCTCTTGCTTGATCGGCTTAAGGCGTTTGGAGAGGGCGCCATCCAGTTGCTGAGCCGCGATCTTTGCCTGATACAACGTCTGCGAGTCAATAAGGTCACGCACAGCCTCAGCTTGCGTGAGATCAAGCCGCCCATGCAGAAAAGCGCGCATGGTGAACTCGCCGGGCTCGGCGAGCCGGGCGCCGGATCCGAGGGCCACCTCTACCAGGCGACGCAGCACCACCGGGGAACCGTGTGCGGAGATCTCGACAATGTCATCCGTGGTGTACGAGTGTGGCGCCGCGAAATAAGTCACTACTACTTCGTCGATACGTTCCCCAGTACCGGGCTCGATGAGCTCACCAAAAACGGCGAGATTCGCCGCAAGCCCCCTGGGCAACCGTAGCATCTGCCGCGCAATGTTGACCGCCTCACTGCCCGCGATGCGCACAACTCCGATACCACCCCGGCCAGGGGGTGTGGCTATGGCGACGATGGTGTCATCAAACAGCACACCAGATTGTACGAAAGGTTGGGGTCATGAGCCGGACGCAGACTGCCCGTTGGTCTTTGCCACGCCTTCCAGCTTCTGAAAATGTGCCTGCATCGCCTCATACATGCGGTCCACCTTGCCATGCAGCTGCGCTACTTCGAGCTCCGCCTTGCGGTTCACGTCGAAATCAAGATCGGCGTTCAGCCGGTCTTTGAAGGACTGCCGATTTTGCGACATCATGATCACCGGAGCCTGCAGCGCCGCCAGCGTGGACAACAACAGGTTGAGAAGGATGAAGGGATATTCATCGAATGGCTTATTGCTCCAATGCACCAGGTTGTGCACTAAGTCACTGTTGATGCTCATCCAGACGAGGAGTACGCAACCAAAGAAGATGATGAACGTCCACGATCCCCCGAATGCCGCTACCTTGTCGGCAATGCGCTCGCCGAATGTCAGTCGCTCTTCTTCCTCTACGTTCACATTGCGCGAGACCTGGGTGCGGAGCAGGACGTTGGTGGTGCGCAGGCGGCCGCCCAAAACGCTCATCAGGTCCAATGCTGAGTGGGGATGTTTGGTGACCAGTTCCAGCAGGCCTTCACGGTCCAGCGCCATGGTCTCAGTTTCTTCAATGGCGACTGCATTCGCCGTGCGCGGGCCGCCATCCATCATGGAGATGTCGCCAAAGATGTCTCCCGGCTGCGCCTCGCGAAGCATGATCTTGTCGCCTTCATAATTCTCTAAAAAAAGCTCAACTGCTCCGCTGCGCACAATATGCAGGCAATCACCGGCATCGCCGATATTGAAAATAGTCTCGCCCTTGGTATAGGTGCGCGTTTCAAGCACCGAACACAGGTGGGTGCGCTCGTTGTCATCCAGCAGTTGAAAAAGTTTTACATCCGCGATCATGTCCATGGTTGCTGCTGCCATAGGGGACCTTCCGAATAGAGTATTGGCACGATTATGGTGCAGAACGGGTGCTCTGTACACGCCTGAAATGAGTAATGAGCAAAAAGAAACGGCGGGCTCGATTGCCCGCCGTCCGGTAAATGAAATGTCTAACGCCGTCTGCCGAACGGCTTTTGCCGTGGCGCTCCGCCCTTGTGGTCCATGGGATAGACCACAACCCAGCGACGGGCGCCTTCACCCTGGCTTTCCGTGCGCAAGTCACCGGACTGCTTCAACGCCAAGTGGATCAACCGGCGCTCACGCGCGGACATGGG
This sequence comes from Terriglobales bacterium, assembly GCA_038254775.1. GTDB lineage: Bacteria > Acidobacteriota > Terriglobia > Terriglobales > Acidobacteriaceae > JBBSFV01. Next base: position 66,580 of record JBBSFV010000007.1, read on the forward strand.
CGCAAACTCAAAGGGCACGCCACTTTTGCGCACCCGTTCAGCCGCCACGCCGGCAGCGAGTGAAAGCTCCTGGTGTCGCATGGCCTTGAAATTCTGGCAATCGAAGCTCACCTTCTCATGGTCTTCAGATTCCAGCCCCAACACTTTTGTGGCGACAAACTCGAATGACCGCAGCAGCTCCCCGCCCCGCGCCAAAAGCATGGTGCTGTCCGGCCCGGCGAGTTCCACCAAAATGTCCGGCTTTTCAAATTCATCCGCAGCAGGCGGATTCACAACAATGCGGTACTTCAAGCGGAAGCCACCGTTCGGGATGACGGCTTTGAGCATCTCGTCGATGCGTTTCGCGGCGGCGACTTTGTCCTGTATTGGCATGGCTTTTATTTTCTCCTGCGCTGCTCGCGCTTCATGATCTGGCCCCGGATGGTTTGCGCGTTCCGTCCTCGATTCATGTAGTACTGCTGCACAAATCCGATGAGATTGCCGGTCACCCAGTACACGCCCAATCCCGCCGGCAGATTCCAGCTGATCAGTCCCATCATCAGCGGCATCATGGTCTGCATCATTTTTGCCTGCGCCGGGTCCATGCCGGTCATGGGAGTAATGCGCTGCATCACGAACATAGTCACGATGATGGTAAGCGGCAACAGCTTCCACGGGTCCGGCGACGATAGATCATGCACCCACATCCAGGGCGCATGGCGTAGCTCATTCACCGTTGAGAGCATGCTATAGAAAGCGATGAGGAAGGGAAACTGGATGAGCATGGGAACGCATCCGCCCGCCGGGTTGATGCCTTCGCGCTTGTAAATCTCCTGGACCTCGCGCTGCTTCTCTTGCTGCCGCGGGTCAGTAAGTTTGATGCCCTGGTACCGCCGGTTGATGGCATTCACCTCCGGCTGCACCTTCTGCATAAGCAACGCGGACTTCATGCTGCTGTAGCGCAGCGGGAAGAGCACGGCATTGATGACGAGCGTTACGAAGACGATCGCCCATCCCCAGTTGGAGATCATGTGCTGTTGCGTCCAGCGCAGCCAGAGGAAGAGCGGCTTGGCGATGAATGACCAGAATCCGAAATCCACAACTCCCGAGAGGCTGGCCCCGTTCGCTGCATGGACGCTTTGCAGCAGCGAAAGGTTTTTTGGCCCCACAAAAAGGCGAAGAGAGGTATCGCCGCTCATCTTGCCCACCGCTGTTCCCAGTATCCCAGCCTGGTTCTTCTCGCGCTTTTTGAGATCAGGCTCATTGGGATCGACCGGCATGGCGTGATGCAGTTGCACCAGCGCGGCGGAGTTAGGTTCCTCCGGCAGAAAGATCACGGTGAAATATTGATCTGCCGCTCCCGCCCAGTTCAAGGGCCCAGGGATGGTGTTGCCATTCGCGATCCAGGTATTCGGGCTGGTGAAGTTGTGGGTGGTCGCGGCCTCGCGTTCGATCTTGTCCGAGTGCTCCCATTCAATGCGTCCCGTTGCGAACTGCGGTCCGGTCACCTGATCGCCAAATCCCGAAGGCCACATGGGGAAAGCCGAGATTGGAGATCCACCCTTGGTCACGGAAGTATCCACTTTAAGAGTGAACGTATTGTCGAAGGCAAAAGACTTGCGGACGATCACCGCGCCATCGGAATACTCGAAGCTCACGGTTGCCGGCGCTTTTTTCTCCCCAACGATGCTGGGCACGAACATGGCTGAATTGATCTTGTTGCGCAGCGCTTCGTCATAGACATAGAGCGACAGTGGGTATCCGAACTGCTCGGCCGCGCGCGCATTGATCAGGTCCAGCGGATTTCCCTTGTCGTCCTTATGTTTCTTGAGGATCCAGGACTTTACCTGCGCGCCACGATTGGTGAACGTGATGCGGTACAGATCGCTCTCAATGATGGTGGTAGTTTCGCCCTCGGCCTGCTTGACCGGAGCGGCCGGCGCGTCAGCTTTGGCCGCACGGACGAGCGGGGCACTCGTCTCCGGAATGGCCACCGGCTCTGCCTGTGTAGCGGCGCTACTCGCGCTGGTGCCGGAAGCGTTCACGGGCTGCTGCGTCGCCGAAGCAGCCTGGGGCGCTGCTTTCGGTCCAAAGCGCTGCATCAGGAATTGGCTGCCAAAGAGTACCGCGATGACCAGCGCAAAAGTGAGTAGCAACCGCTTCTCCGTGCTGGGGTCTTGCTCAGGATTCTTCAATTCGTTCAAAGTTTCGGCTCATTCATTGGATAAGGTTTCGAATGGTGATACGGGTGATACGAGCAAAGTTTCGGCACGGGATCGAATCCGCCCCGCGCAAGCGGATTGCAGCGCATCAGCCGCCAAACCGCAAAAGCTGTTCCCGCAAATAATCCTCGGGAGGCGATGGCTTCCTGCGCATATTCAGAACAACTGGGAATGTACTTGCAGGATGCAGGTAGCGTCGGCGAAAACCACTTCTTATACATTTGCAGCACGCGGAGCGCTCCCCAGGCAGCCAGGCTCATGCTTTTAACTCCAGGGGCGCCGCGGCGATGACTGCAAAGGCGCGCGCCATCTCGGCATCGAGTTTTGCGAACTCCGCGGTGAGCGAGATCTTTTTAGGATTGATGACCACTTCCGCCGTAAGCTCCCGCCCCCGCAATGCGCTGTCCAGAGTAGGCAGGTGGACGCGAACCAGATTGCGCATACGGCGCTTGATACGGTTTCGATCGACCGCCCCGCCCCGCGCCCGTCCTACAGTGAGTCCCACCTGCGCGCCGGATCGAGTCCTGTCAGGCGTCAAAAGATAAAACGCGGTGAAGTGGGTGGAAAAATGGCGGCGCCCGCCTTTATAGACCTGCTCAAAGGAGGCGTGTTTGAGCAACCGCGAAGCGCGCGGGAAGGTGTAGCCGGCTTTCGGATGGCTCTGTTCTCTCAAGCACGCAACCCGGGGTGCGTCGCCACCGGTCCCTGGGCGCCGCCGTGTAGGTACAGAAGGATTTCGGATGATTGCAGAGATTACGGGTCCCAAAAACGTCACTGGCAGAGGCGATTCGACGCGGGAAAGTGCAAGAGACTAGTCGCGGTATCCTGCGCTCACGGAGACGCGTTTGCGCCCCTTGGCGCGACGGCGCGAAAGAACGGCTGCGCCGCTCTTGGTCTTCATCCGCTCACGGAAGCCGTGGACCTTGCTCCGCTTACGGCGGTTGGGTTGAAAAGTACGCTTAGGCATGACAGTGCAAAACCCCTACTCGAATATTTGGCTATAAGCAAACCAGAAGTATAACGGAATCAGTAAGATTCGGCAATTCCGGAGGCGGTTTGAGTGCACAGATTCAAGATTAAAAGCCAAACTTTTACACCAAAGCGCAGTTCCCTCACTTGAAACCCGAACACTAAACACCTGAAACTGATTTGTGCTTCCCCGCGTCTTTTATACCGACCATCACTCCATCCCCCTGCCGGACGGGCACAAGTTTCCCATCACAAAGTACCGGCTGCTGCGGGAGCGCCTGGAGCGCGAACAGCTTTTTCGCTTCGATCCCGCGCCGCTCGCCCGTCGGGAGGTCATTGAGCTGGCGCACGATCCAGATTACGTCTCGCAATTCTTAAATGGCTCACTCGATCCGAAGGCGATGCGGCGCATCGGCTTCCCCTGGTCGGAAGGGCTGGTCAATCGGACACTGGCGAGCGTGGGCGGGACTCTCAGCGCCAGCCAGGATGCCCTGGATACTGGGTGGGGCGGCACTCTAGCCGGCGGCACCCACCATGCTTTTCGCGCCGAGGGCTCCGGCTTTTGCGTCTTCAATGACATTGCTATTGCCATTTTATGGTTGCGGCAGAAGTGGCGGATCGCCCGCGTCGCCGTGATCGATCTAGACGTTCACCAGGGTGACGGCACCGCGCAGATCTTTTCCGGCGATGATTCAGTCCTCACCGTCTCGCTCCACGGCGCTCATAATTTCCCGTTTCGGAAACAGCAAAGCAAGATCGACCGTGAACTTCCCGACCGCTGCCTCGATACCGAGTACGATCAAATCCTGGAAGAGACCCTGCCGCGAGTGGCCCGGTTCGCCCCCGAGATCATCTTTTTTCAATCCGGAGTGGACGGTTTAGCCACCGATGCCCTGGGCAGATTGTCCCTCACGCAAGCAGGATTGCACACCAGGGATCTGCGGATCCTGCGGCTGGCGCGCGAGATTAAAACGCCTCTGGTGATCACGCTCGGCGGGGGCTATTCCAAGCCGATAGAACATACCGTGGAAGCGCATGCACAAACGTACATCGCTGCCGCAAAATTTTTCCATGAGCCCATTACTTCCGTTATCTCGCCGCAATGAACCGGGCCGTCTAGCATCAGGCTTCCCTATGTCTGCTGAAGCCCTGCTCCTCGTCCGCGATCCTGAAGCTCTGCGCATCTTCCGAAAAGCGCTGGAGTCAGGCGGCATTTCTCCGCATATAGTCAGCGCGGCTGGGGATGCTGCGGTGTCCCTCAGTAGCCATAAATATGACGCAGTCGTGATCGATTGCGATGACCTTCCCGAAGGTCGAGAGATCCTGCGAACCTTACGTTCCGGCAGGGCAAATAAGAATGCGATCGTTTTTGCCCTCACTAATGGGGCCACCACGGTGAAGGCGGCTTATGAATTAGGAGCGAATTTTGTGCTGGAGAAACCGCTCAGCCTGGATCGGCTGCAGCGCAGCGTTCGCGCGGCGCAAGGCTTGATCATGCGGGAGCGCCGCCGCTACTTTCGCCATCCCCTGGACTGCCCAGGCACCATCACCGCCGCCGATGGTCGGCAGCTTGCAGTACGGGTGCTGAACCTCAGCGAGGGTGGCATGGCGCTGGTGGTGCTGGATGCAGTGCCGCTCAGCGGCAATATCAAATTCAAGTTCCACCTGCTAGATGTGCGCACGCCCATTGAAGGACGAGGAGAGGTCGCCTGGGTGCTGAACTCCAAGGAAGTCGGCATCAAGTTCCTCTCGTTCTCCATGCAGTCTAAATCTTCTTTTGACGATTGGCTGATGAGCAGGATTGAAGAACACGAGCAGTCATCGAGCATGAACGCTCCTGCCGGTTCGGCGACGCGTTGATCGGGAAAAACCGGATCTCTAGGCGTTGACTGACGGCTGGCCCACACTCTGCTGCACTGAGTCGGCATCGCCATCGAGCGTAGTGACTTCCCACAAACTCTTATCTTTCAAGATGCGCGACACCAGGGCAGTGTGCATTGCGTGTCCGGCTCGGTCTGCTACCACCCGCCCCAGGATGCGGTGGCCTAACAGCGCCAGATCGCCGATCAGGTCCAGCACCTTGTGCCGCACGAATTCGTCCGGATACCGCAACGGACCATTCGCAATGCCATCCTGCGTAAGTACGATCACGTTTGCCTCTGAGGCGCCGCGGATCAAGCCCATCTTGCGCATCGCGTCCGCTTCATGCAGGAATCCGAAGGTGCGTGCCGGCGCAATATCTCGTTTGTAGAAATCTCCATCCATCTCAGGATGCCCTTCGGTATTGCGCGCCATCAGCTCCACCTGGAATCGCTCTTTGCCGATCAGGGGATGTTTGAAATCGATGCTGTATGCCACCGAGTAGCCGTCATTGGGATAGACGGCGATAAACTTGTCGCCTTCACGCACCTCGATCTCGCGCAGGATCTTGAGATAAGTTCGTTTGCGGCGCTGGCGGCGGACCCCAGCACTCAGCACCATGTCCACCAGAGGCTGGGCGCTGCCATCCAGGATGGGGAGCTCAAGGTTATCGAGTTCCACGATCGCGTTGTCCACGCCCATCCCGATGAACGCCGAGAGCAGATGCTCAGTGGTAGAGATGAATACGCCCTTCTTCATCAAGCTGGTGGCATAGCTGACTTTTGCAACGTTGCGGCTGACCGCCTCCACCTCAAAGCCGTCCAGATCCACCCGGCGGAAGACCACTCCGGTTCCCGCAGGCGCAGGAAGAAGCCGCATCTGGACTGGTGCCCCGCTATGCAGTCCTACTCCGGAACACGAAACCTCTCTTCGAATTGTCTGCTCGAACGCCACGTTTATGAAGGTGTAAACGTCTATTAGATGAGCAGTTTACGCGCGTGGGCTCCGGATTGGCTGTGGCATTTAAGCCACAGTTGTTCGCGCAAATCGCACTGGTGCCAAATGTCATCCCGAGCGAGCCTGCGAAAGGGCATCGCCCTGAAGAGGTAAGGCGACGAGGGACAATGCCTCTGCTGTCGCATAGCGACAGCGCGACAAGACCTGACTACTTCTTCATTGAGTCGTATTTCAACGCTGGGGTGGCGAACTTGGCATCGCCGATCCCGGGGTTGTAGGTCACGGTCCGCAGGAAGCGCTGCGCGGTGACGTCGCCATTCTTTTTACGAGTGATGGTGAATGGCGTTTTGATCCCTTGCACCTCACGGTACTGATCGTAAAGCTCTTCTTCCTCAATGATGTCTCGCGTCTCCGGATCGCGATAGTTGAAGCTCTTTTTCACCGGCAAAAAAGTCTTCGTGTCGATGAACAAGGTCACACCCTGGTTCTTAGCGTCCATGAGCGTGACCTTGTGAACCTGCTTGGTCTCAGTGATGGTGTCGCCGTCATAGAAAAATGCGGTCGCGGGATCCACCATCCATCCCCGCAGAATAAAGTCGAGCGCCACCGCCCGACGCCGGTTGTACTCGGCAAGCGTCTTTTTGTCTTCTTCCCGGGTACCGCGCCAGGTGGTCTCGTATCCTTTGTCACCCAGATGAACAATGCTCCAATCGCCCTGGCGAAAGTATTCGTATCTTTCCTTGTCGGGATACTGGTAGAGCCGGGTGTACGTAATGCCCACCCCTTGCGGCTCATTGTTGTTGAAGCCGAAGCCGCGTCCCTGCTGCTTCATGTCAAAGAATGTCAGGAAAGCTTTTCCGCCGAGCGCCTGAATGGCGCGCTCCAATATCTGCTTCGCCTGCTTGGCATTGCTGTCAGGGGCATTGGCGGGGGTCTGGGCCGCCGGGTTAGGGGAGGCGGAAGAAGCGCTTTTCGGAGCGTTCCGCACCGGAGCCGGCGCCTTGCTGTCGGGCGGCATCTTAGCGCCGGGATTTTGGGCGAAGGCGAACGCACAGGTAACGATGGCAAATACAATCGCGAAACTTTTCATAAGCTGGGTCTCACCATATTAGACGCGCCGTGTTGGTAAGTAGCTGCTTGATTTTTGGTTAGGTTTCCGGCAGCTCTCCAGGCAAATCTTTGCTAAATTGTCGCTTATGAGAACGCTGCGCCAGTGGACAATCGTATTCCTCGCCTCTGCGCTATGCCATCCCGCATGGACTCAATCCATCAAACGCCCAGCGCCTAAACCTGACCCTTGGGCCGTGCAAGCTAGCACTTTTACTGCGGATTCATTGAAGGAATCCGAGGATCTTCAACCGGTCGAGCGGGCAGGAGTCCTGGCCCAATTAGCCAAGTTATGGTCACGAGCTGACATCCGGTTGGCAGAAAAATATGCGGAGGAAACCATCACATTATTGGATCCGCCGCCTTTCACTGAAAAAGAAGATGATCGTGCAAGGCGACTGGCGGCTACCCGCAATGCACAGCAGTTGATTGTGACCTTCGATCCATCGGTCGCTCGAAAGCTAGATAAATCTTTGAAAGATGTTTCGCGTGGGCCGGAACGGAACCCGGGGACTGATGGTGATGTTCAATTGCGTGCTGTCTGGGAGATCATTGGTACAGACCCTTCTGCTGCTGCGAAGCTTGCGATTCAAGGCATCAAAGCAGGTGGCACCTACAACGTCTCCGGTGTGTTGTTAAACCTGTGCCGCCGGAATCTAGCGACACTTTGCGATTCCGTTTTTCAGGCTGCACTTGTTCGCGCCTCAAATGACACTGACCCGCAGTTCCTTATTCGGCTGGTGAATGCCGTGGAGACCACACCGGAAAGCGCGGCGCCCCATTTATCAGCGGAACAGAAGCAGCGATTAGCGGCTGTGTTCTCCGAGCGCGTACTGCGCGTTCCTGTCGATACTGCTGATAAGTCCCAAGTCTGCTCTCTGGCAACAAATATCAACCCGCCCTACTCCCTATTGCCACCAGAACAAGCTGCAGCACTGAGTCAAGTGGTGTCGTTGTGCCCTGGCGCTCGTCCATCGGAAACGGCAGATGCTTCATCCGCTTCTATTGCTGAACTGATCCGGAAGGCGGACGAACAGTCTGACATCGATAAAAGATCTTCTTACCGCAGTCTGGCATCTCAGGAGGCAGAACGCAGAAATGATCCCGAGAGCGTTCTAGAGGTGCTGCGCTCTTATACGCTGGCAGAGAAAGAGAAGACCCCTATGTGGGAGGCCATGTATTACAACCGGGCGGGTGCTATGGCAGCGGCCTACATGAAGGCCGGCGATCGGGATGCGCTGCAACAACTGGTGAACACAACTCCAGACGAGCTAAAGGGCGCGGTGCTTAGCTATGCAGCGGCAGCCGCTTTCAAAATGAACCATCGCGATGAGGGCCTGGCCTTGTTACTCGATGCCCAGCGCTTTGCGGAAAAAGCTGACCGCGCTAAGTCCGACACTTATTGGTTGCTCATGGATATTTACGCCAAATACGTTCCCGAGGATGCGATCTACATTTTTCGAATGTGGGCGAAGGCAATCGTCGAGCATCCCCAGGATCGGTCGCCGGAAACCTCAACCCTGCGCGATCTGTCGCCCTATGATCTTCCGCCTGTTTTCAAAAGCGATCCCGATCTCGCGCGCGCCATTATTCGCGACATTCCTGACCGCGCAGAGCGAATTCGCGTGCTACTGGCGTTCGTTAAAATCTCATTGGCTAGCTATTCCGAAAGTCACAACCGGTCAAAGCACCGATAACCCGAATCTACTTGATACTTCGGTCAAAAAGTTTCAATCCAATGATCACCGGCTCTCCTATACCATTCCCCACCATGAGACGCTTCCTCGCTGCACTCGCTCTAGCGCTGCTTCTCACCCCGCTGGGATCAGCGCAACACACGCACGCGCTTCCCCGCAGTACTCCGGAACAGCAGGGCGTCTCGTCTTCCGCGATCCTCGACTTCGTTGAATCTGCCGACCAGACCGTCGACACCTTGAACAGCTTTATCCTGGTCCGCCACGGCAAAATCATTGCCGAAGGCTGGTGGGCGCCCTATGACGCGCAGACTCCGCACGTTCTCTACTCGCTGAGCAAGAGCTTTACTTCCACCGCCGTGGGGCTTGCCATCGCCGAGGGCAAGCTCTCGCTTGACGACGAAGTGCTCAAGGCGTTTCCTGAAGACGCGCCCGCAGATCCCTCTGCCAATCTGAAGGCCATGCGCGTCCGAGACCTTTTGCGCATGTCCGCCGGCAATGACAGCGAAGCGCCGCTCTGGCCTGACGACAACAGCTTTCCCAAGGAGCGCCTGACCAAGATCTTCCTGGCGCATCCTGTTCCTTTCAAGCCGGGCACACGTTTTCTCTATAACTCGCCCGCCACCTACATGCTCTCCGCCATGGTGCAGAAGGTGACGGGGCAGAACGTCAACGACTTCCTTCGCCCGCGCCTCTTTGAGCCGCTCGGCATCCGCGATCCTCTCTGGCTTCAGAGCGCGCAAGGCACATCGTTTGGTGCATTTGGCTTGAGCCTGCGCACGGAGGATATCGCCCACTTCGGTCAGATGTACCTGCAAAAAGGAATGTGGAATGGCAAGCAGCTCATCCCCGCCGCGTGGGTGGAAGAGGCCACCAAGGTGCAGACCTCGAACGGCTCTTCTCCCAACAGCGATTGGGACCAGGGTTACGGATACCAATTCTGGCGCTCGCGGCACAACACCTATCGCGGAGACGGCGCCTTCGGGCAGTTCTGCATGGTGCTGCCCGAGCAGGATGCCGTGGTCGCAATCACCAGCGGCACCGCAGAGATGCAGAGCGTAATGAAACTGGTCTGGGACAAACTGCTTCCCGCCATACAAGCCAAGGCTCTGCCTGAAGATCCAACGGGCCGGCGCAAACTTCACGATCGGCTCGCGGGACTGAACATCCACATGCCGCAAGGTGAGCGCACTTCTCCTGCCGCCGCAAAGGTCTCCGGTAGTTGGTTTCAATTCCCTGACAATGACCGCGGCATCCAGGCGATCTCGCTGGACTTCGACTCCCGCTCCCCGGTGTTGAGTGTTCGCACTGCCGGCGGAGAATCACGCATGCCAATCGGAATCGGATCGTGGCAGAAGTCGGAGAGCGCATTTTCTAACGGTATCGACAAGCTGCTCGACGGCGTCTCGCCTCACCCACCCGTCGCCGCCAGCGGTGCCTGGACCGCCTCAGACACCTTCACCATCAAGCTGGTCGCCTACGAAACGCCGTACTATTCCCTGCTAAAGCTCAAGTTCCATGGCGACAAACTCATCTTCGACTCCGAATACAACGTCTCATTCAACCAGCGGAAGCTGCCGCAACTGATCGGCACACAGAAATAGAAAAGCCCGGCTACGTTGACCGGGCTTTTCTGGGCTTATCTGCGTTCATCTGCGGCTAGATGTCGAGGTTCTTCACATCCAGCGCATTCTCTTCAATGAACTTCCGGCGCGCTTCCACATCCTCACCCATCAAGGTGGTGAAGATGGTCTCGCATTCGGCGATATCTTCTACCCGGACCTTGAGAAGGGTCCGTATCTCCGGATTCATGGTGGTGTGCCAGAGCTGTTCCGCGGTCATTTCACCCAGGCCCTTGTAGCGCTGCACGGTGTAGTCCTTGCGGCCCTCATTCACCACGTATTCAAAAAGGTCACGGGCGGTGTGCTTTTCCACCACCTCGCCTTCTTTGCGTTTGCCTTTGGCAGCTTTCTTCTCCGCTTTCTCTACTTTCGCTTCCGCTGAATCTGCGGCGAACGCCTCGTCCATCTCTTCTTCGGCTTCCGCGGCATTCGCCTTCGCCACCCGCTCGATCACGAACGGCGGCTGCATGAACTCTTCGATCTGTTTGTACTTTGACATCATCTGCCGATACTCCGGGGTGTGCGCCATCTCCCAGTTGATGATGCGGTCCGCCCCCTGGGCATCGGTGAATTTCACTCCCCAGGTATTGTGCTCTTCGTCAAAATCCACGGAGACAGCTTTCAAGCCTAGTTCCTTGGCCTGCTTGCTGAGTTCTTTCTCAAGCTTCGCGATCTTGGGCGCAGTGGTCTTTTTGTCGCCCTCAAAATCCGCGCGCTGGGTGATGCCGAGCTTGGGAAGAAACGCGGTGATGCGCTCGTCGCGCAGGCGCTTGTCCACCTTCTCAAAGAAGCCAATGTACTCATTCAGGCTGGTCATGAACTTGGTGAGCGCGGCGCCTTCGATCTTGGCTGCGCCCTCGCCATACCGGACCACCATGCCTTCTGAGGCTCGCTTCACCATCACCCGGACAAACTCGCGGTCATCCTTGATGTACTGCAGTGACTTCCCTTTTTTGATGGAGTACAGCGGCGGCTGCGCGATGTATACATGGCCACGCTTGATCAACTCCGTCATGTGGCGGAAGAAGAAGGTCAGCAGAAGCGTACGTATGTGAGAGCCGTCCACGTCAGCATCCGTCATCAGGATCACTTTCCCGTAACGCAGCTTGCTGGGATCGAAATCATCTTTGCCGATCCCGCACCCCAGCGCGGTGATCATGGCGCGGATCTCTTCATGGCCCAGCATCTTGTCATAACGCGCTTTTTCCACGTTCAGGATCTTGCCCTTCAATGGCAGGATGGCCTGGAACTTGCGGTCTCTTCCCTGCTTGGCAGTCCCGCCCGCGGATTCACCCTCTACCAGATAGATCTCACAGCGGTTGGGATCACGCTCTGAGCAGTCTGCGAGTTTGCCCGGCAGTCCACCACCATCGAGTGCGCCCTTGCGTCGGGTAAGGTCGCGGGCCTTGCGCGCCGCTTCGCGCGCGCGTGCAGCTTCAATCGCTTTATTGATGATCTTGCGGGCGATGGGAGGATTCTGGTCAAAGAATGCGCCCAGCCGTTCGTTGACAAAAGCCTGTACCGGTCCGGCGATATCGGAGTTCAGCTTGCCCTTGGTCTGCCCTTCGAATTGCGGCTGCGGAAGCTTCACGCTGATCACCGCTACCAGCCCTTCGCGCACGTCGTCCCCGCTCAAATTCTCTTTTACGTCTTTGAACAGTCCCAGTTGCTGCCCGGCGGCATTGATGGTGCGCGTGAGTGAGGTACGGAAGCCGGAGAGATGCGTGCCACCGTCCACTGTGTTGATGTTGTTGGCGAAAGCAAACACATTCTCCGAGTATCCATCGTTGTACTGGATCGCGATCTCGAGTGAAAGGCCCTCGCCTTCCTTCTCCATGTAGATGGGTTTTTCGTGCAGCACTGCCTTGCCTTTGTTCAGGTGCTTGATGAACTCCGCAATGCCGCCGCTGAACTTGAACTCCGTGCGCTTCGCTTCTCCGGTCTTGGAATCGGTTGCGCGCTCATCGGTGAGCGTGATGGTCAAGCCCTTATTCAGGAATGCGAGTTCGCGCAATCGATTTGCCAGGGTGTCAAAGCTGTACTCGGTGGCGGTAAAGATCTCGCGGTCAGGAAGAAAGTGGATCTTGGTGCCACGTTTCTTGGTGCTGCCGGTCTTCTTCAATTTTGTCTTGGGCTCGCCTTTGGAATAGGTCTGCTCAAAGACCGAGCCGTCACGCCAGATCTCAAGATCCAGTTGGTGGCTGAGAGCATTCACGCAGCTCACGCCCACGCCGTGCAATCCGCCGGAGACTTTATAAGAATTCGAATCGAACTTGCCGCCGGCATGCAGGACCGTCATCACTACTTGCGCCGCCGGGAGCATCTCTCCATCCATTTCCATCTCCCCGGTAGGGATCCCGCGGCCGTTGTCCTGTACCGTGATCGAGTTGTCTATGTGGATGGTGACTTCAATGCGGTCGCAGTGGCCTGCCAGCGCTTCGTCTACCGAATTGTCGACCACTTCATAGACCAGATGGTGCAATCCCATCTCTCCGGTCGAGCCGATATACATCGCCGGGCGCTTGCGGACCGCTTCCATGCCGCCCAACACCTTGATGGAATCCTCGGTGTAGTCACCATTGGCGACCTCGGTCTTTTTCTTCGGTTCTTCGTTCTTGCTGTGGGCTGTTGCCACTGCGCTGTCCTTCGAGGCCATGTAACTCCGGGTTCAGGGCACAATCCGGGCCGGAAAGAGGCTTGAATCACTTGCCCTCAATCCACCGTCAAATAGCTTACTTTTCAGTGATTTAGTGCGCCTGAGTACAAAGCTATTTTAGCACGATCCGGGTACCTGAATCGAGCCCTTTTCCAAGGACCGCCGTAACTCTTCCCCCAGGTGACTAAAGGATTAAGGCCCCAAAAACACACGTATCACATTTTGGCAAGTATCAAGATATGCACCCTTTTATTTCTAAAAGATTGGTTCAATTCAGGAAAATCCAGCTACACTCCTACGGTACTAAAGTAACCAAACCTTAGACACGGAGATACCCAATGAAACACCTGTTTCGCTTATTCGCTGTTGTGATCATGTTCATTGCCGCAGTGGCATTCGCAGCTACACCGAAATCCCAAGCCGTCTATCACGAAGGCACCGCCCCACGTCCGGTCTGCGCTCCTGGCGAGATCTGCGGCCTCAACACCGCTGCGAACCACGAAGGCACCGCCCCACGTCCGGTCTGCGCCCCTGGTGAGATCTGCGGCCTGTAAATAACACTGCACCACTTTTTGGAACTGAAAACGCTGTTTTTGGAGAGAAAACAAATGAAAAACCTATTCCGCCTGTTCGCCGTTGTGATCATGTTCGTAGCTGCCGTGGCATTCGCGGCTACACCGAATTCCCAGGTTGTCTACCATGAAGGCACCGCCCCACGTCCGGTCTGCGCTCCTGGCGAGATCTGCGGCCTCAACACCGCTGCGAACCATGAAGGCACCGCGCCCCGTCCGGTCTGCGCTCCTGGCGAGATCTGCGGCCTGACCGCTGCTAACCATGAAGGCACCGCACCCCGCCCGGTTTGTGCTCCGGGAGAGATTTGCGGCCTGTAGGTAACCAGCGAAAGAGGTTCTTTTGGAACACCTGAGCCGGCGCAAAAATCGCGCAACGCACTAGTGCTAGAACCAAAGTAATCACTGGTTTCGCTAAATATTCGCTTGTACGCGGGTACAGTCGCTTATATTCTCCGCGCTCTGAGGAATTTAGTGATGCCTGCGCACCTATTACAAGATTTGCTTTGGTTTGCCGGACCAGCGGTCCAAGTTGGACTCATCAGCGTGATGTTGAAGCGCGACCTGCGCAGCAACTTTCCCTTCTTCTTTTCTTATAACGTCTTCCAAGTCATCAGCATGGTGCTGTTGTTCGTGTTCTTCCGCTCAGCTCCCAACCAATATTTCTTCGCCTACTGGACGTACGTCGCGGTCAGCACATTGATCGGCTTAGCGGTCATCCATGAGGTCTTCAACTTCGCCATTCGCCCTTATGCCGGCCTTCGCGAACTGGGCAGCGTGATCTTCCGCTGGGCAGCGCTTCTGCTGATCCTTCTTTGCACCATTGCGGCAGCCAGCACCGATGGCAACCACGCCGCGCGTCTCACCCACGCCATGATCAACCTGGAGCGTAGCGCACGGCTACTGCAGTGCGGCTTGCTTCTCTTCTTGGGACTTTGCTCAACCCAGCTTGGACTCACCTGGCGCAGCTTTGCATGCGGCATCGCCGTCGGCTTTGGCATGTTCTCCGCCACGGATCTGGTCATCACTAGCATCAGCGCGGGCCCTGCAATGAGCGCGCTCACCAGCGCTATCTCCGCCGGTGCGTATTTGGTCGCGGAGGTCCTCTGGTTCACCTACTCAGTCCTGCCGCAGCAAGAGCGCGTGAGCAATGAGCAGTATCAGCCGGCTTTCGATCGCTGGAACCAGGCGGCTATGCTGCTCCTTGGGCCCCGGCAGCCGGTGAATATCGAGCACACCTACCTGTCTGACATTGAGCAGACGGTGGAAGCGGTCCTCGCCACCAGCCGCTAACTCAGAAACGATTCAACCAACGGGTGGGCTTCGGCTCACCCGTTTTACTTTTGCGCTTTTTGTTTACATCCCGAACGAAGTGAGGGATCTCTATCGCATCTGCCTGACTAGCCGAAATTGTCATTCTGAGCGCAGCGAAGAATCCCTTTCAAACCTGTCACCCTTGGTGCCCCACGTTCGCGAAGCTACGTGGGAAGCTAGACGATAAAAAACGGAGCTTTGCCCTGCAAACAAAAAACCCAGCCTTTCGGCTGGGTTTTCTGCACACAAAGCGAAAATCAAATCCTCATCGGCATCACGATGTACCGATATTTGTAATCCTCAGCCGGGTCCGCCGGACGCAACTGGCCCGCAGACTGCGCGTCTTTCAGCTCCAGACGTACCTCGCCGCCGCCGGTGGCTTTCAGGAAGTCCAGCAGGTAATGCGAGTTGAAGCCAATGACCAGCGGGTCGCCGGTATAAGAAGTCTCAATGGAATCTTCAGACTCGCCAGACTCGGTCGAGGACGACGAGATGCGCAATTCGTTGGCATCTACCTTCACCCGAACCGCGCCGGAACGTTCGTCGGCGAACTGGGCAACGCGCTGGATGGCGCTGGTGAAGTCTTCGCAATGGATGGTGATGCCCTTGGTATTGTCCCGGGGCAGCACCGCCTCATAGTTAGGGAACTGCCCGGTCAACTGGCGCGAGGTCAATACCCGATGCCCGATGCGGAAGAAAAGGGTTGAATCATCTTTCGCAAAGTCGATCTGGTCAATGTCCACGCCGTTGAGCAGGGAAGAGAGCTCCGCCATCGCCTTCTTCGGCACCAGGGTCTTCTGTTCGCCATTGATGCCGGCGAATTTTGCCGTGCTGTTCTCTACATGCGCCAGGCGATGCCCATCGGTCGCAACCATCGTCATGGATTCAGCCTTGAGCACCATAAGCGCGCCGTTCAGGGTGTAACGTGATTCTTCATTCGAGATGGCGAAGATGGTCTTGCTGATCAGCGTGCGCAAGATCAGCGCCGGCAGTTTGAATGACAGGTTTTCCGGAAAGGCCGGCACAGCAGGAAAGTTCGCCCGCGCCATGCCCACCATCTTCGTGTTCGAGCGGCCGCTGCGGATCTGTACCCAGTGGTTCTCCATCAGCTTGATGCTGATGTCGCCTTCCGGAAGCAGCTTCACATACTCATACAATTTTCGCGCCGGAATGGTGCAGGAGCCTTCCTTCTTCACCTTCGCCGCGCAGGAGGTCCGCAAGCTCAAATCCAGGTCAGTGGCGGTGATGGTCAAGCGGTCGCCCGCGGCCTCAAAAAGGAAATTAGACAGGATAGGGATGGTCGTCTTGCGTTCCACCACGCCTTGCGTTGCGATGAGCTCTTTAAGCAGGTCATGCTTGCTGACTGTGATCTCCATAGCCGCTGTCCCCTGGGTAGTGGAAGTCAAAGAGCTTTCTGTGCCGACGCTGGAAGTTGCCATGGATGCCCCTTTTCGGTGCGCCAAATCGCTGCCCATCCTGCACTGCCCGCTGCGATTAGAAGTACCTTATATCAAATGAATTAAAACTTAAATACAGCAGTAGAAACCGTTGTGCGTGGAAAAGTGGGAATCGAATCCCAAACCACTGCTACCGCTGCTACCCCTCGTCCACTGCCTGTCACTATCCCGGACGCATAACCCGTTCCCAATTCGCGAATCCAGTACCCATCCCGGATTCCTCACATTCCCCACAGCGCCTCCACAAGCGAACCTGAGAAAACCGGTGCGTTGAGTGGAAATCTGAAGCCAAACCGCTATTTACCCAGTCAATTGCTCGGTCAATTGGTTGAGCATCCTGTTCAAATCCTTGTCACTCTTGCGCAACTCCACGATCTTCTCAACCGAGTGCATGACCGTGGTGTGGTGCTTGCCGCCGAACTGCCTGCCGATCTCCGGCAGGGATGCTTCCGTCAACTGCTTCGCCAGATACATCGCAATCTGCCGTGGCACCACCACGGAGCGCGAGTTGTTCTTCGCCTTGATCTCCGCTACCCGCATGCCAAACTGTTCTCCTACGGCTTTCTGGATGCTGTCGATCGAGATCTTGCGTGTCTGAGACTCGATGAAATTGCGCAGTACCTGCTGTGCCGTGCTCAGCGTGACCTCGGCGCCGGTCAGCGAGCAATAAGCGATCAGGCGCGTCAGGGCGCCTTCCAGCTCGCGCACGTTGGTGCGTACGTTCTGTGCGATGAATAGCGCCAGGTCGGTGGGCAGCGTTACCCGTTCGGTCTCCGCCTTCTTTTGCAGGATGGCTACTTTGGTCTCCAGGTCCGGCGGTTGGATGTCGGCGATCAATCCCCACTCAAAGCGGCTGCGCAGCCGGTCTTCGATCTCGCTCAACTCCTTCGGTGGACGGTCGCTGGCGATCACGATCTGCTTCATCGACTCATGCAATGCGTTGAAAGTATGGAAGAACTCTTCCTGGGTGCGCTCTTTGCCGGCGAGGAACTGGATATCGTCGATCAGCAACACGTCCACGTTCCGGAACTTGTCTCGGAAGCTGCTCATCTTGTCATAACGCAACGAGTTGATCATCTCGTTGGTGAACTTCTCCGTCGATAGATAGACGATCGAGAAGTGTGGGTTCTGCTTCTTCACCTCTTGTCCAATGGCATGCATCAAGTGGGTCTTGCCCATGCCCACTCCACCATAGAGAAACAGCGGGTTGTAAGCCTTGGAGGGCCTCTCTGCAACCGCTTGTGCCGCCGCGTGCGCGAACTGGTTCCCATTACCGATCACGAAGTTGTTGAAGGTGTACTTGGGATTCAGGTGCGCGGCGGTGTCCCAGTCGAATTTGCTTTGCTGGGTCCCGGTGGAAGCCGCCGCACTGTTCGCGCGCGCGGGTGTGGCCACGGAGTGAGCTGATGCAGGCGCGAAGCCGCTCTCCGGACGGACATCCTTCGCAGCAGTGTTTGAAGGGTCTTCCTCGGCGGTCACGAACTGCACTTCTTCAAAGCCCATCTCCAGGCCATCGAGCGCTTCCTGGATCAGGTCCGCATAACGGTCGCTGATGTCTCGGAACTGCGTGGTCGGCACTCGCACAAAAACGATCTTGCCGTTGGAGTGGCTGAATCGCGTGGGCTTGAGCCAGGTATCGAAGGAGTGTCTGTTGATCTTTTTTTCCAGCGCACCCAGGATGCGGATCCAGGGGTTGGCGGTGGTAGCAGTGGCAGTAGATGACAGCGACATGATCTGACCAATTCTCGATCCGCCGTTCCTGCACAAAAGGATTTCACTCACGCGCAAAGCGATCCAGGACATTAAAGCCCTGAGTCGACCGGGTTGAGAGGATCTGCCTTTTAGAGTTTTGCCGGTGGAGAAGACCGGCACCGTTGCAGTTGAACCAGAGCGAATCGGATGAAAACGTTTCTGAACTTGAAGGCGATAGTAGCACAGAAAAAATCAGTGGTGGAAAACTTCAAAATGATTTTTTCGATAGCATTCATGCGCTTCTCACGCAAAAACTTTCGTAAGTCAAGTGCTAAGAATGTTAATGCCGCAAGAGCGGTGCAACCACCTCGTTTGTTTTCAGCAACTACCGATGCACCCTAGAGAAAAAACTTAAATCCCCCGCTCCAATCTCCTATGAGATTTAGTTCACATCAGGAATACTTACTTTCTGTTCTCCGATGAAATAATCTTCGCGGCATGATTCTCGCCAATGCCCGCCTTCGCTTGCTGCTGGCGGTCATCTTTTTTTCTTTCGCTGCCGGGTGCCCCATCCTCGCTGAACAAAGTGAAGCAAGCGTGCGCTAATAAAGATGCCGGGTGCCCCATTCTTGCTGAACGAAGTGAAGCAAGGGTGGGCCTAAAAGATGCGAGCGCAGCGAGCATTCCCTCCGATAGCAACACCAGACACTCTGCGTTACTTCCTTAGCTGCCCTAGGGCTGCTTTGAACATCGCGTCAAAATCCCCCCGAGCTGCCTTCTCCATCGCCTTCTCCGCCTGCGGCCGCTGATATCCCAGATTCACCAGCGCGGAGATCACATCCTCTTCCACCGGTGAAACCGATGGGGCCGCGGCAAAATCATTCAACTTATCGCGCAGCTCCAGGACCAGGCGCTCCGCAGTCTTTTTTCCCACGCCGGGGATGCGCGTGAGCTGCGCAATATCATTGCCTCGCAGCGACGCCACCAGAAATTCGCTCGACATCCCGCTCAACACACTCAAAGCCAGCTTTGGGCCCACGCCGCTCACCGCGATCAGCTTTTCAAAGAGCCTCTTCTCATCTCGGCTACCAAAACCAAATAGCGCCAGCGCATCTTCCCGCACATGCGTATGGATATGGAGCGAGACCTCGTCGCCCTCGCGGGGCAATCCCGCATAGGTCTGCACGCTGATGGCGACGTCATAGCCCACGCCCGCGGCTTCCACCACCGCTTGCTGCGGCCCTTTTAAGATGAGCTTGCCACGAATGTGCGCGATCATTGCGCCTGATTGTAATGGAGGACCAACGACTAACGACTAACGACCAGAGACTGCCTTACTGCACCTGCCCCCGCAGAATGCTCGCCGCAGTCGGTTCGCCGGCTGCCCGCTTCGCCGCCGATTCTTCTTCCGGCACGTTGTCCCCCTCGCCCGGCGCCAAAAACAGGTTTGACTGCACCCCATGCTGCTTGGTGTAGAGCTCGTGGTATCTGCCGGCAGCCGCGTACAGCTCTTCATGGGTGCCGCGCTCTACCACCTCGCCCGCTTCGATCACCAATATCTGGTCTGCGCGACGGATGGTGGAAAGCCGGTGCGCGATCACAAACGTTGTCCTGCCCTTCATCAGGTAGGAGAGCCCCTGCTGGATCATCTCTTCGCTCTCGCTATCCAGGCTGGAGGTGGCTTCATCCAATATAAGGATGCGCGGATCGGCGAGGATCGCCCGGGCGATCGAGATCCGCTGCCGCTGTCCGCCGCTTAACTTCACGCCACGCTCGCCCACAACGGTGTTATAGCCGTCAGGATATTTCTCCGCGAACTCATCCACCCGCGCGATCTGGCAAGCACTCTGGATCTCTTCCGCAGTCGCTTCCGGCCGTGAGAATGCCACATTCTCGCGGATCGACCCGTCAAACAGGAAAGACTCCTGCAGCACCACGCCTAACCGCGTGCGGAAGGATTCCAAGCGCACCGTCGCTAAGTCCACTCCATCCACATAGATGGCGCCGGAAGTCGGCACGTAAAAGGCGGAGATCAATCCAATGATCGTTGACTTTCCCGAGCCCGAGGAGCCCACCAGCGCGGTGACCGTTCCCGGCTTCGCATCAAAGGAGATGCCGTGGAGTACCGGCCGTCCGGCATCGTACGCGAACTCAACGTTCTCAAACCGCACGTCGCCGGTTATGTCAGCCAGGGTGCGTGTGCGCCGCGGGTCTTCATCCTCGGGACGCTCGCTCAATATCTCTCGCGTGCGCTCCAGCCCGGCCAGCGCCTCAGTCAGTTGCGTTCCAATCGCCACGATCTGAATGATGGGCGCTATCAGGAAGCCAAGAAATAATGTGTAAGTGAAGAATCCGCCGACCGTCAGCGTGCCGGCAAAGATTTGCCGCGCGCCAAAGTACATGATCAGAGTTCCCACCACGCCCATGAGCACGGAGGAGGACAATCCCAGCACCGAGGTGGCAGTCAGTGTCTTCAGTACATTATCCAGCAGACGCTGCACGCCTTCGCCAAAGACGCTCGCCTCGCGCGACTCCGCGTGGTAACCCTTGATCACGCGCACCCCGCCCAGCGATTCCGTCAAGCGGCCCGTAACCTCCGCATTGATCTTGCCGCGCTGGCGGAAGATAGGGCGAATGGTGCCAAACGCGAAGTTCACCGCCACCGCAAACACCAATAAAAAGCTGAACGCCAGCCCGGTCATGATGGCGCTGATGCGAAACAGCACCACCAGCGCGATCGCCGCGGTCAAAAGTCCGCCGGCAAATTCCACCAACCCGGTGCCGATCAAGTTGCGCACCCCTTCCACGTCCGTCATGATGCGCGAAACCAGATTGCCGGTCTTCGTGGAATCGTAATAAGAGATTGAGAGCCTGCCTACATGCTCCTGCACCTTGCGCCGCAGCTCCGCGATCAACCTTTGCGCTGCCTTTGAAAGCAACTGCGTCAACGCAAATGAGGTCAACCCCTGGATGAGCGTCGCGATCGCCACCTGGATCACGATGCGTTTGAGCAAATGCTGCTGATGCTTCCCGATCACATCGTCGATCAGTGACTTGGTGGACCATGGCAGCACCAATCCGGAGATGCGATTGATAGCCATGAGCACGAATCCACCCAGCAGGAGCCATTTGCGCGGCCGCACCAGCGCCCACACGTCGGGCATCACCTTGCGTAACCGCTCCTTGCCTTTCATCTTCGGCTTCTGCTCGCCCGGCCTCAGACTTTGCGTGCCGTTGCTTGAGGGCCCCTGTCCCGCCACCGGCGTTCGGGTGGCGCGGTCTCCGGTAATGGTTGGGTGGGAAGGCATGCAGAGTAGATTCTCTCACTGTTTCCCGGTTGCACGCTCTTTGCATCCCGAGCGATGGCGAGCGAACCCTATGGATACCATGCGAGTTGCAGTTCGCCATTCTGAGCTAAGCGAAGAATCCCTATTAACATTATGGAACGTGAACCACACAAGGGCACCGGGCTTCGTCCGGAGCCAATGGCTATAAATTAAAAGGGCTTCACCCCTGGAGAGTATCTATTGAAGACTAAACTCTGTTGCTGACCGCTCTTGCGCCACTATTTTCTACTTAATGCTGAGTGCTGAATGCTAAGTGCTGTTTTCCTATCCCTCGGCTCGAACCTCGGCGACCGCGCTGCTTATTTGCAGGCCGCCCTGGAAAAATTGCGCGCGCTCGGCGCCACCAGGGTCTCTTCTTTTTATGAGACCGAGCCCGTGGAGTTCACCGAGCAGCCCTGGTTCCTCAATTGTGCCGTCGCGCTTGAGACCGCGCTCACCCCGCGAGAGTTGCTGGAATCCATCTTAAAAATAGAAAAATCTTTGGGACGCGACCGTTTGGCTTCCCCGCCCAGGGGCCCCAGGGTTGTGGATATCGACATCCTTTTATACGGCTCGCAGGTCGTCGACGAACCCGATCTCACCATCCCTCATCCCGCCCTTCAAGAGCGTCGATTCGTGCTGGCGCCGCTGGCTGAGATCGCGCCAGATGCGTTCCACCCAGTGTTCATGCGGTCCGCAGCTGACTTGCTCGCTGCTCTGCCGGTATCTGCTGGGCAGGTCCGTCGTATCTCCGCGCACCTTTAGCGGCCATAAAACATGGCAATCAAGATTTGTTTAATGCCTGTCAAGCAGAAAATATGCGGGTATCCAGCAACTCTGCCCAACTTGAAGTGCAAAAAACCCTGTAAAAATGCGGTGAAAATGCTTTGCGCTCCGCGCTCACTCATGTAATATAACCACGTTTGAGTGCCAACCTCAGTTGGCGCCCACACTTCAAGGAGGACTACATGGCATCAGGTATGACCAAGACTCAACTTGTCCGCATGATGGCGGAGAAGATGGAAATGAACAATAAACAGGCTGCGGCTTTCTTGCAGCTTCTGGCGGACACCGCCGTGAAAGAGACCAAGAAGAGCGGCGTGTTCGTGATTCCTGGCCTCGGACGTCTGGTGAAAGCTCATCGCAAAGCCCGCCTCGGCCGCAACCCGCAGACCGGTGAAGAGATCAAGATCAAGGCCAAGACGGTCGTAAAGTTCCGCGTTGCCAAGGCTGCAAAAGACGCGATCGCTCCCGCAAAGTAACTCAATCCTTTTATTCCGAGAGGCCGGCCTTGCGCCGGCCTTTTTTCTTTTGATGTTGTAAAAAAATATCCCGAGCGCATCGCGAATGTTTGGGTTTGTCCCCCCCGCAGCGCGACGAATCTGCATCTTGCTTTGAAAGGGTGCGGCTTCAGCCGCGCCGACCAGCCGCAGGTTGATTCGGCTCTAGCCGCGCCGCCGTCCGCCATCCGTGCAACCATCGCGATCACTGTTCGCCCCAACCACTTGCGATTGTCATCCCGAGTCCCAGGGTCCCCGACGAGCGCAGCTCGTTGGGGTGGGAGTGAGCCTGCGGAAGGGCGTAGCCCTGGAGCGCTCAGGCGACGAGGGACAACGCCTCTGCTGTCGCCTAGCGACAGCCCCGACTTCTTGCCCTGCGCGTGCTCCAATCACAAATTACAAATCCCAAATTACAAATGTCTAGAAACTGTTTTTCACCACCACTCCGCCCTTCATCACAAACTTCACGTTCTCGAGCGTAGTGATGTCTTTCGTCGGATCGCCATCCACTGCAATAATGTCCGCATATTTCCCCGGCTCGATCGACCCCACGCGGTCGGTCCATCCCAACAGGTCTGCGGCATTGACCGTCGCTGATTGGATTGCTTGCGCCGGCGTCATGCCCATCTTCACGTAGAGCGCGAACTGTTTGGCGTTCAATCCGTGCGGATAGACCGCCGCATCGGTGCCAAACGCGATCTTCACCCCTGACTGGATCGCGTGCGCCATGTTGTTATAGGACACTTTGCCGATGTCGATCTGCTTCTGCTTGTACATCGCCGGCATGCCCAGCTTGTCCATGTTGTCGGCGAGCCAGAAATTCAAGTAGATGGTCGGCACCATGTACGTTCCATTCTTCTTGAGCGTGGCAATGCCCGCGTCATCAATGTAAGAACCATGCTCGATCGAATCCACGCCCGCCTCAGATGCCCACTGGATCCCCTGCGCACCGTGCGCGTGTGCCGCCACTTTGCGGCCAAGCCGGTGCGCGTCGGTCACGATCGCCTTCATCTCTTCCAGGGTGTATTGCGAGGCCTGCGGATTGTCTCCCTTGGAGAGCACGCCGCCGGTCGCGCAGAACTTGATCACATCGGCGCCGTATTTAATGACCTCCCGGACCTTTTGCTGTACTCCCGCAACTCCGTCCGCCACGCCTTCTGATTTCACGTGATAGTCATAGGGAAGAAGATTGTTGTCGCAATGTCCCCCGGTAATGCCCAGCGGCGGTCCGCTTGCGATAATGCGCGGCCCCGGCACATCGCCGTCATTGATCGCATCGCGCAACGCGATATCACTGTAGCCTTCCGCGCCTAGATTGCGGATGGTGGTGAACCCCGCATTCAGCGTGGTGCGCGCGTTGCGGGCGCCGATGAGCGCTGACCTGGCAACCGAGACGCCTAGCTCCTGATAGCCAAATGACGGGTCGCCGGTGATGTGGGTATGCATGTCGATCAATCCCGGCAACACCGTCGCATTCGGCAACTCGATCACATTCGCATCCCCGCCCGGCCCGCTCAGGTTAGCGCCGACGCTCACAATGCGATCACCTTCCACCACGATCTGCTGATTGCTGAGCATGTGCCCGGTCTTGGCGTCAAAGAGCTTGGCGGCGTGGAGGATCGTGCGCTTCGACGCCGCTGCTGGCGCCCCAGGCGATTGCGCCTGCGCAATGCACGCGGAACAAAAACAGATGAACAGAGTGAAAGCAACAATGGACGCCATGGCGAAACGGGAAGCAAGTGCGCGCGTAAGTTTCAAGGAATTCTCCTATGAAGATTGCGCATGGATTGTAACTGCAAGCCGCTGGTCTACGGCAACACGCAATGCCGGTATCTGTGCTGTGTGTCATTCCGAGCGTAGCGAGGAATCTGCTTTTCCATCACAAATTACAAATCCCAAATTACAAATTTCACTTGCCATTGTCATTCTGAGCGCAGCGAAGAATCCCTTTTTAGCAAAGCCGCAACAGCGACCCGTGAAGGTGGCTTTATCCGCACGAAGCGAGTCGCGCAGCGACGACATTACGTAGCCCGGCACGTAAGTGCCGGGTCGGCGCTTTTCAATTACAAATCCCAAAATACAAATTACACATGGAAAGCTGTCATCCCGAGTCCCGGGGTCCCGGCGAGCGCAGCTCGATGGGGTGGGAGCGAGCCTGCGGAAGGGCGTAGCCCTGGAGCGCTCAGGCGACGAGGGACAATGCCTCTGCTGTCGCGTAGCGACAGCCCCATTCCGAGCGTAGCGAGGAATCCCTTTGGACCAGCGCTGCTTTCTCTCGAAACCTGGAACTACACTTTCAAGAAAACCTTCTTCTTATAAAACGCCAGCATGATCAGCCAATTCACCGCCACAAAGCTGATCGCGAAAGCCAACGACGTATTTCGCGGGTCGGCAAAATGTGGGACATACAGCCCGTTGTAGATCCGGCTCCACAAGTTGTCTCCACCCACGTGGATCATCAACAGATGTTTCGCCACCAGCGCCGAGATCGCATACGCCAGGATCGAGTTCATCCCGAAAACAAGGAATGGCATCGTCCATCCCCGCCACTTCTTCACGTCAATCACCCAGTAGCACGCGGCCAGCACCAGCATCGCGTAACCGGCGGTAAAGACCACGAAGCTGCTGGTCCATAGATTTTTGTTGATAGGGAACACCAGGTTCATCAATTCGCCAAGCACGATTCCCAGGACCCCACCTGCCAGAAGCATTTTTACTTTGTATAGCCAAGTACTTTGTGTTGCAAGGATCTCGCCCACAAAGCTCCCCAGCAGGATCGTCCCTGCCGCCGGCAGGCTGCTCAGGAAACCCTCCGGGTCCCACATCGGCTTCCAGGTATGCCCAAACATGATGGCCCGATCCAGGTAGGCGGCTAGGTTTCCCTCTGGAGTCATATTTCCCACTCCGTACCCGGGAACCGGAACAAAGCGCATCAGCAGCCAGTAACCCACCAATGCGATAACGATTGTCGCCGCCCGGCCGCGCGCTGATGTGTAAAGGTAAACCGCCCCACCAATTGCATATACGATTCCGATACGCTGCAACACGCCTAAATACCTTAAATGCAACAACTTAGTTGCATTAAACGGGTATGCATGTAGCAATACCCCGATCGCAAAGATCGCCGCTCCACGTTTTACGGTATGGATGAGAAGAGCTTTTCGACTTCCGCCCCTCGCCAGCCTGGAATTGAACGAAAACGCCATGGAAACGCCCGCCATGAACAGAAAGAAGGGGAAAATCAGGTCAGTATGGGTCCATCCGTTCCACTCAGCGTGTTCCAGGGGGCCGTATATATGTAGCCAAGAACCAGGGTCGTTAACCAGGATCATGGCGGCAATGGTGATCCCACGGAAAACGTCGAGCGATACCAGCCGACTGGGAGCTGCCCGGTGATTCTCTGCTGGGGACCCTACATCTGCTTGCTCGGTGACGGAGGCGATGGTGGACATGCCCAGCAGAGTACACCCGCTGGCCCGAACGCGCCAGTGGAACCAAAAAGTTAAACACTGAGAGAGTCAGCTAAGAAAAGGTTCCACGTGGAACACGCCTTACACTTGAAGTGGCGATTCGTTTTTCTGCAAGCTCCGCAGAAAAGCCCAGATTCCTGTGGAACGTAAATCCTTGCCGCTCAATGTTCCACGTGGAACATCCGGCGGGCTTCCTCAGTCCGCACCCTTTCTCCACACCTTTCCCACCACCATGAGAACCAGCCACTGCTATATTCAGGAACCTTTATGGCAAGAGTGATTGCCGTCGCTAATCAAAAAGGGGGGGTCGGCAAGACCACCACCGCCATCAACCTGGCTGCCTCTTTTGCCGCCGCCGAGGTCAAGGTCCTGCTCGTCGATTGCGACCCGCAATCTAATTCCAGCAGCGGACTCGGCATAACTCGCGATCCCGACCGGCTTACTACCTATCACGTCCTGATGGGCGAATGCACCGCAGAAGCAGCCATTCAGCCCACCGCGCTTGAGGAATTATCTGTGATTCCATCCAGCCGACACCTGATTGGCGCCACAATCGAGCTGGTGACGCTGGAAAATCGCGAATCGCGCCTGCGCGATGCCCTCGCTCCCATCCGGGACAACTATCATTATGTGGTTCTGGACTGCCCGCCCGCGCTCGATCTTTTGACCCTCAACGCGCTGGTCGCCGCCGACTCCATCCTGGTCCCCATGCAAGCCGAATACTTTGCCCTGGAGGGCGTCTCCGAGCTATTAGGAACAATCGACCGGCTTCGAGAGAGCTTCAACCCCGGTCTGGAGATTGAAGGCGTGGTCCTCACCATGTATGACGACCGCACCAACCTGGCGCAGCAGGTCACCGCGGAATTAAAGACCTTTTTCGGAGAGCGCCTCTTCAGCACCACCATCCCGCGCAATGTCCGCTTAGCGGAGGCGCCAAGCTATGGCAAACCGGTGCTGGCCTATGATCCGCGATCGCGCGGGGCAGAAAGCTACATCAAGCTGGCAAAAGAGATCATGGGCAAGCACGGGAATTACAACAATACTCAGGAGCTGCTGAACGCGGCCATCGACCACAACGAATAGGCGAGATCATGAATACCGACAAAAGAAAAGCATTGGGACGCGGCTTGGACGCGTTGCTGCCCACCTCTCGGCCCACTCCTTCCGCGAATGCAGCTCCGGCGGCAGATCAAAGCGGCACTCGCGAAATCGAGCTCGACAAGATTGACGGCAATCCATATCAGACGCGGCGCTCCGTGGATGAGATCTCATTGGCGGAGCTGGCGGCAAGTATCGCGCAGACCGGAGTGCTGCAACCTGTGCTGGTCCGCCCGGTGGAGGGTGGCAGATTCCAGTTGATAGCGGGCGAGCGCCGCTGGATGGCATCACGGCGCGCAGGGAAGACCTCGATCCCCGCAATCGTCAAGCAGGTCTCAAACGAACAGGCGATGGAAATCACCATCATTGAGAACCTGCAGCGTGAAGACCTGAATGCCATGGAGCAGGCGCGCGCCTATGAGCGGCTCTCCAGGGAATTCAATCTCACCCAGGAGCAGATGGCGCAACGTACCGGCAAAGATCGCGCATCGGTCTCAAACTTTCTGCGGCTGCTGAAGCTGCCGGGGATCGTGCAACAGGCGCTGGAGAGTGGCTTGCTGAGCTTTGGCCATGGAAAAGTTTTGATGATGCTGGCGAACGAGCCGGCGGAGGTGATGGAGCGGGCGGCGCAGCGGGTGATCTCGCTGAGTCTCTCAGTGCGGCAAACAGAAGAGATGATCTATCGCATCATGGGCCCGCGCCCGGAGAAAGCGGTGAAGAAGCGCATGGTGGACCCGAACGTGAAGGATGCGGAGCTGGCGATTCAAAGTACTTTAGGATGCAAAGTACAGATTGAGGACCGCGGCGGCAAGGGCAGGATCGTGCTGGAGTACGCGGGCATTGACCACTTTGAGGCGATCATGGCAGCCATCGGGGCAAAGCCACGCTAGGCCTTCACCAATGAATCTTCACACCTGCCGAATATCTTGACAGTTCAGATTGAATCGTCATACTGAGGAAGAGGTCAGGGCAGAAGGTTGTTTCAGCCATGACTACCAGTGCAAGACCGAACTGGAAACGCCCACTTCTTCGGCGGAGGATTAAGCGGGTCCACATATTCGGGCACCTTGACTTATCAAGCTGACGGGATGCTGGCGGCAACATACGACAACGTCAACGGCGGATACGGTTTGCAATATGACGATTTGAATCACCTCAAGTCCGCCAGTGGAACGAGCGGGGCACCTTCCTATAGCTGGAACTCGGATCGGTTTAGCAATCTATGGTCGCAAACGGTAACTGCAGGAATAGGCAGTAAACCTAGTTATACGTTTGGCACTGACAATAATTTCTCCGCAGTGCCTGGGATTTATACGGATGTTCTGGGAAACGTGACTAATGACGGAGTTTACCCTTACACTTACGACGCCGAAAATCGCATCGTTCAAGTGGCCGCAGGGACAACTGCAATTGCAACTTATCAATACGACGCATTCGGCAGGCGAATCCGACGCACACTTGCCGGGTCTCACAACTATGACTACTTCTACGACCTTGCAGGAAGGGTGGTCTCCGCTACCTATGACGGGACATGGAATCGAAGTGAAGGATACATAGGCGACCGCCATTTCTTAACCTACAACAGCACGGCGAACTACTACGCGCACGTGGATTGGCTTGGCAACGAACGTGTACGCACCACTACCGGCGCGGCGCTTTATACCGCCTGCTATGACCGTCCTTTCGGCGACGACCTGAGCTGCGGCCCGGTTTCCGCTGACAACGACGTATCGCCCATGCACTACACCGGTTACGAGCGCGACAGCGAAACTGGCAACTATCACTCCTGGTTCCGCTACTACAACCCGCGCCTGCAAAGATTCATGACCACAGATCCGCTGAGCGGCGACATTGGCGATCCGCAGTCGCTGAACAAGTTCGGATACGTCGAAAATAATCCCGTGAATTGGACAGACCCACTCGGCTTATATACTTATTGCGGGGATCACTGTAATTATGATCCGGGCAATAGCGGCTACGACGCCAGTCAAGGGAATTGCGCAAGTGGCATAACCCGAGACGGATTCTGCCAAATCCAAATTAGTATCATTCGAGACATGTTTGGCGATGATCCAGGACCGCCCGTGTTTAGACGAACCAGCCCTGCCCCAAATAACGGGATGCCGGATAACAAATCGTGTGCTGCCAGACTTGCGGCAGGCGTTCAGAAAAACACTGTAGTGACGCCGACCAATCTGCAATACACGGGAACCATTGGAGGACATGCTAACTACAGTTTCGATGTCTCTGATCCGACTGGATTTCAGAGCATCCTGAGCAACAATCCGCCGTTCTCACTGCCCTTCGGTATTGACCAAGGCTATCGCTACGGGGTGATCCAATCGACACACGTAGAGAACACGTTGACTGGAGGATTTAGCGGTCACACCGACATTTTTAGCGGCCATTCGATTTTTGCTCCTTTGCACTTGTTAGTTGATGTCGGAATCGGGCACATTCCAGGAGTGAATCTCGACTTCGGATGCAAGGCGGGTTCATGAAGCACATTGGAATGATCTTGTCTGGAGTTCTGGCTTGCCTCGTTGGAGTCCGCATGGCTGATGCAGCGGGTACCTTGAAGCCTGTAGCTCTGTCTGGGGAAGGCGTGATCGTTGGAGCAGCCTTTTCGCCCGACAGCGGTCGCTTAGCGATCATGAGGAACGTCGCTACTCCTGGTTCGTCGGGTCAGCGACACGTCTTGCAAATCATGGAGCTAAAGTCAGGACAGGAAATAGCCCACGCCGACGTTTTAGGAACGGAAGCTGCAACTCTAGCGTCCAATGCACACTTCATCGCATACTCGCCTGATGCCCGTTATCTCTTGCTGGCGACAAAGGGTTCCGACGTGCTGTCGATCCTTGATGCGACCAGCCTTCAACCCATAAAGCAAATCGCCCTTCATCCTGAAGCCGACTCACGTACTTCTCTGGGGGAGGGCCACCGGTATTTCAGAGGTGTTATCAGCCTTGCAGTTCCCTCCAAGGGAGGCTCGTTCGGCGCACTCACACATGACGAGTTGCAAGGCAATGAAGTGTTCATCGGATCGTTCTCTGCGGGCCAGATCATCAAAAGCTGGACCTTGGGTCAGGGACGGACTGCCACACAACTTGGTCAGACATCTCTCTCGCTAGGCGAAGACGGCTCAAAAACAGCCGTCTCCGTACTGCCTGGAGAGAACAGCCTTCCGAAAGGCTTCAACAATCTTCGGCTCTACGACTCAGGCAGCGGAGAGATGGTGAAATCGATCCGGACAGATGGCTTAGTTGGACAGATCATGCTCCTCTCCGGCGAGACCATCCTTGCGTCCAGGATCGACACTCCCGGCCTCTTCTCAAAAAAGACCTGCATCGAGAAATGGAGTTTTGGTGCTGGAACTCTCGACAGCCAGTTCTGCGACCAGGGCCGTACCGTCAGCGTAGCTCTCGGAGCATCCTTAGCCAAAGGCCGTGTCGTTGGCTTCGCTTCCCAGCTCCACAAATCCATCGAGGGGCAAGTCTACGCAGCGTCGGGAAGGATAGATGCGTGGGATGTCAAGACCGGGAGCCTGATAGCGTCCTCAGCCGAAATCCCGAAGCTCGTCTCCTCCGTCCAGGTGAGTTCTAACGGGCAATGGATCATGGCAGATCAGATGCTTATGCAACTCACCACTGCTCCCTAGCCCTTGCAGAAACTCGTCGGCAGGCCGTCTCTTCGGAGGCGGCTTGCTTGCGTCTGGGGCCTTCCGTCGCGAGCCGTGACGGTGCGATCAGAAAGCCTACGGTGCTCTGCACCGGATTTATGATGACACACCACCCCGGATCGGGTGCTGTGGAGTAACCGAAAGTTCCTCTTCGGGAACTTGCTGAAAACAAGCGGCTAATAGAAAAATGTCTATGTTGGCGTTACTCTAGAGGCGAGCGCACGTTGCTGATGGGGAACCATATGAGTCTCAACCCCTTAGCCCGCCTCCGGCCCCGTGTTGTCCTTCCAGTGACACACAGGCATCGTGCGGCCTCTTCCCTCAAATCCTTCCCAGGCGGTGCAGCATGAAGCCGCCGCTTCGTACAAAATCAGTCGGCACGAAGGTCAGCGAGGCGGAGTTCGCCTTGCTGGAGGAACGTGCGCGTGGGGCCGGGATGCGTCTGGCGGAATGGGTGCGGGAGGCGTTGCTGGCCGCGCCGGTGGAACCGGCTGCGGGTTCGGGTGTGGACTCGGGCGAGGTGGCGTTGGGCGAAATCCTGGCCTTGCGGTCGCTGTTCCTCAATCTCCAGTTCCGGACAGCCGGGTGCCCCATCCTGAGCCGAAGGCGAAGGGTGGGATTCTCAATCTCAACACATAAGAAAAGTTCGGAAATCGTCTGCTAGGGCCGACCATTCTTTTCTATCCATCAGAAAGATCTTATGTCGTTCACCCACCCTTCCGCCTCATTTCATTCGTCGTCAGGATGGGGCACCCATCGTA
>JBBSFV010000008.1:0-96458 GCA_038254775.1 Terriglobales bacterium
AAGCGAATGCATAAATATACAATGACAAAAGCATCCCGGCAAAACACGATCATGAATGTCATCCAGCAGGGGCAGATATCCAGCCAGAATGACCTGCGTAAAAGGCTCGCCCGTACCGGATTCCGGGTGACACAGGCGACGCTTTCGCGGGATGTTCACGAGCTTGGCCTGGTCAAAGGCCCTGATGGATATCAATTTCCCATTGGTGGTCCAGCACCCCTGGCGGTCGAGCAGGTACTGCCATCGGCGCATCGGCTGGTGCGCGAATTTGCGCTGGAGATCCATGAGGCCCAGAACCAAGTGGTGATCAAGACGGCTGTGGGCAGCGCCGGCCCGGTGGCTGCTTCGCTCGATGGCCAAGCATGGCCCGAAGTGATTGGAACCATTGCCGGCGATGACACCATCCTGATCGTGACCAAAGACGAAAGAGCAGCCAGGATGCTCGCAGGGCGCATTCGGGAGCTATTAGATTGACGGAAAAGAAAATACAGACCGCGGTGCTGGGCGCCACCGGTTATGTCGGCATGGAACTGGCGCGGATCCTCCGCGGACATCCACGCCTGGCACCGCCCGTGCTCTTTGGAAGCAATGGGGAGGGATCGCTGGAAAGTGCCTGCCGGCACGCTGCGCCGAACGGCAGCGCAAAATTGGTTCCGTTCTCCTGGGATGCCGCGGAGAAGGCAGATATTCTTTTCTTTGCCACTCCGCATGAGACTTCATGGTCGCTCGTGCCGGAAGCCCGGAAGCGGGGTATCCGGGTGGTGGACTTGAGCGGCGCCTGGCGGCTGAGTGACTCAACAAATCGCGCTGTGTACAACCTTTCTGAACAGGATGGCAGCACCGCACTACTGCAGCAGTCTGTCTATGGCCTGACCGAGTTGAAGGCCGCAGCGATCGCCGGTGCTGGCCTGGTCGCCAATCCTGGCTGCTATGCCACCTCGGTGATACTCGCTTTAGCACCGATGGTGGCCGCGGGACTAGTGGATGCGTCGTACGGTGTTGTATGCGATTGCAAATCAGGAGTCTCCGGCGCGGGCAAACAGCCCACGCAGAAGACCCACTTCGTAGAGGTGGCAGATAATCTTTCCGCTTATTCGGTATTCGGACATCGCCATACGGGAGAGATCCTGGAGCAACTGGGCATGCATTCCGGGGAGGTCGTATTCACGCCGCACCTGTTGCCGATCCCGCGCGGCATTCTCTCAGCCATCTATCTGAGGCTGAATGGCGCCAGGGACGCGGCTGAATTGCAAAGATGTTTTATGCGAAGAGCCACTTCGTGCGGATCTTCGAAACGCCACAGCTTCCGCAGATAAAACATAGCTTGCGGACCAACCACTGCGATATCGGATTTGTTTTGGCACCGGACCGTCGGCGTGTGGTCATCGTCTCTTGTCTGGACAATCTGATGAAAGGGGCGGCGGGCCAGGCAGTGCAGAACATGAACCTGATGTTCGGCTTGCCAGAGTGGGAGGGGCTGGATTGAAGATCGTGATCAAGATCGGGGGAGCTGCGCTGGAAGACCAATCCACGCTCACCGCGTGCGCTCAAGCGGTGGCTAGCCTTGCGCATGAACATCAGGTAGCGGTAGTGCATGGCGGCGGTGCCGCACTTACTCGGACACTGGGACAACTGGGCAAGCAAAGTGAGTTCATCAACGGCCTGCGCGTGACGGACGGTGACACTCGCGACGTGGCTTTGATGGTCCTCGCAGGGCACATCAATAAAAAACTTGTGGCTGCGCTCACCTCAGTGGGCCAATCAGCGATGGGATTATGCGGAGGCGATGGAATGGCGTTTCGCGCGCGCAAGAAAAAGACCGAAGGGCTTGACCTGGGCTTTGTCGGCGAGATATGCAAGACGGACATGCGCTGGATCGATGCCATCTGGTCTTGCGGCGCAGTACCCGTTATTTCAAGCGTTGCGCTGGGGGTGGATGGGCAGTATTACAACGTGAATGCAGATCAAATGGCATCTGCATGTGCGATTGCCTGCAATGCGAACGCGCTGATCTTTCTTACCGATGTTTCGGGCGTGAAAGATGAGACCGGCTCCGTGATCCGGTGGCTGCAAGCTGCGCGGATCGCGCCCATGGTGCGGCAGTCGGTGATCAGCGGGGGCATGTTGCCAAAGCTGCAGGCTTGTGAAGAGGCACTGAAAAGGGGCGTGGGGCGTGTCCGCATCCTGCCTGCCGCGAACGCTGACCTGATCGCGAATTTCTACGACCAGAAGATCGACTTTGGCACTGAGGTCCTGGTGGCATGAGCGTGTCTGAGGTGAAGAAGCTCGAGGACGAGTATCTGGTCAACACTTATGACCGACTGCCGCTGCAACTGGTGAGCGGTGAAGGGGCATACGTGTACTCGGAAGAAGGCAAGAAGTACCTTGATTTCCTGAGCGGGATCGGGGTAAACGCGTTGGGGTACTCGCATCCTGCAATCACTCGCGTGATTGCGGAACAGAGCGCGAAGCTGTTGCATACTTCAAACCTTTTCTTCCACTCGTATCAGGGAGAGCTGGCGAAGAAGTTGGCGCAAATATCGGGGCTG
Source organism: Terriglobales bacterium (assembly GCA_038254775.1). Taxonomy (GTDB): domain Bacteria; phylum Acidobacteriota; class Terriglobia; order Terriglobales; family Acidobacteriaceae; genus JBBSFV01. The sequence continues at coordinate 2,550 of JBBSFV010000008.1, forward strand.
GACCGGGTGTTCTTCTCCAATAGTGGGACGGAGGCTTGGGAAGGCGCTTTAAAATTCGCGCGCGCCTATGCGTTGGCGCACGCTGGGAGCGACAAGCCCAAATGGCGGGTGCTTGCCATGTCAAATTCGTTCCACGGACGCACCTTTGGGTCATTGGCTACGACCGGGCAAAGAAAATATCGCAAGCCCTTTGCTCCGCTCATGCCGGGAGTCCGCTTCGTCCGCTTCAATGACCTGGCAGATCTGGAGAAGAAATTCGACGATAGCGTTTGTGCCGTAGCGCTGGAAGTGATTCAGGGCGAAGGCGGTATTCAGCCGGTGAGCGCTGAGTTCCTGGAGGCGGCGCGCATGCTGACCAAAAAGAAAAATGCTCTGCTGCTCCTGGATGAGATCCAGAGCGGCCTGGGCAAAACCGGGAGACACTTTGCCTACCAGCACTACAGCGCCAAGCCGGACGTGGTTGCCGTTGCCAAGCCGCTTGCGGGAGGGCTACCGCTGGGCGCGATCATTACCACCCAGTCTGTTGCCGCGGTGATCAAGCCGGGCATGCACGGCACCACATTCGGTGGGGGGCCACTGGCATGCGCAGTCGCGCTGGAGTTTTTACGCACGATCGAATCTGAAAAACTGTTGGATCGAGCGAATGAGGTAGGGAAGTACTTTAAGGAAAGACTCGAATCGATCCATAAACAGAATCGGCACGTGGTCGCGGTCCGCGGAATTGGATTGATGCTTGCGCTGGAACTGGATTCGGCTGGAGTAGCAAAGAATGCCGTAGAAGAGATGCTCGCGCGTGGAGTGATCATCAATCGTACTCACGACAAGGTGCTGCGATTTCTGCCGCCATACATCGTAACCACGCAACAAGTGGATGAAGTGATTGAAAAGCTCACGAATGTGCTGAGCACTCCCAATACCAGGAGAAAAGCCGTTGGCAATTAAATATATGGAGACGCCGGGGCTTCAGACTCAGGGACATCCGGCCGGCGGAGTGACTCACCGCGACCTCATTTCGATCAGCGATCTTTCGCCGGAAGAGGTCCGTGCGCTACTGGACCTGACCGCACTGATGAAGTCGCGTCCGGAGGATTTTCGGGGCGCTCTCACAGGTAAACAAGTGGTCATGTTCTTTGAGAAGCCCTCATTGCGCACACGGTTGACGTTTGAGGCCGGCATCTCAAGCCTGGGCGGCACTCCTATCTTCGTGGACCAAACTCGTTCTCGTCTGGACGAGCGTGAGAGCCTTAGCGACATCGCGCACAATCTTGAGCGCTGGATCGACTGCGTGATCCTGCGTACATTTGCGCACGCGACCGTCACCGAGATCGCAGAGCACGCGTCCATCCCGGTGATCAATGCACTGAGCGATGTGGAGCACCCATGCCAGGCGCTGGCTGACTATTTCACGCTTGAGGAGCGCTTTGACGACATCACCAAGGTGAAACTGGCGTATGTCGGCGATGGCAACAACGTTGCCCACTCGCTGATGCTGACGGCCGCGTGTCTGGGTTCCACTATTCGTGTCGCTACGCCCGTGGGCTTCGAGCCAAGCCCGCAAATAACCTATCTGGCGCGCGCCATCGCACTGCAAACGGGGGCGAGGATCGAAACATTCGTGGATCCTGTGGAGGCAGCCTCAGGCGTTGATGCCCTTTACACAGACGTGTGGACGAGCATGGGCCAGGAAGACGAAACCAGCAAGCGAAAGCTTGTATTCGCCCCTATCAGGTGAATGATGGACTGCTTTCCCACGCAGCGCCGCATGCTTTATTCATGCACTGTTTGCCCGCGCATCGTGGAGATGAGGTGGCAGCCGAAGTGATCGATTCGCCGCGTTCCGTCGTATTTGACCAGGCGGAGAATCGCCTGCATATCCAGAAAGCGATCTTGTTGATGTTGTTGGGAGGCGGGTTACGCCGCTTCAGGCCAAGGAGCGCGAATGCCTAAAAAAGTTGTGCTTGCTTATTCCGGTGGGCTGGATACATCCATCATCATCCCCTGGCTGAAGGAAAATTACGGTTGCGAAGTGATTGCCATGGTCGGAGACGTAGGCCAGGGTGATGATGTGGAAGCTGTGGTCAACAAGGCCTATGCGACTGGTGCGTCCAAAGTGGTGGTTGCGGACATGCGCGAAGAATTTTTGACTGGCTATGTATTTCCCGCAGTTGCCGCCGGCGCGGTATATGAAGGGAAGTACCTGCTCGGCACTTCTCTGGCTCGTCCTGTCATTGCGAAACATCAGGTCGAGGTTGCGCTGGAGGAAGGCGCGGAATCGGTCGCTCACGGTTGCACCGGTAAAGGAAATGACCAAGTGCGCTTTGAGCATGCATATCAGGCGCTTGCTCCGAAGCTGAAGATCATCGCGCCCTGGCGAGAGTGGGACCTGAAGTCTCGGGAAGATTGCTTGCAATATGCAGAAGAGCGAAATATCCAGGTGGCTGCCAGTCGCGAGAAGATACATAGCCGGGATAAAAACCTTTGGCACTTAAGCCATGAAGGCGGGGAACTGGAAGACCCCGCGAATGCGCCGCTCGATTCCACGTGGCAGATGAGCAATTCGCCACAGACCGCGCCTGATCGCACAGAAGAAGTTGAGATCGGATTCAATCAAGGTGTGCCTGTCTCAGTGAACGGGATGAAGCTGGATCCGGTGTCACTGGTGGAACTGCTGAATGAGATCGGAGGCCGCAACGCTATAGGACGCATTGATATCGTTGAGAACCGTTTTGTCGGGATCAAGTCACGCGGCGCGTATGAGACCCCCGGCGGCACGTTGATCGTTGCCGCGCACCGAGAGCTTGAGGCGTTATGCCTTGATCGCGAAGTCGCCCACTATAAGGAGCATGTTGCGCTGAAATATGCCGAGTTGGTTTATTTTGGGCTTTGGTTCACTCCGTTGCGCGAGGCCCTCGACGCATTCGTGAAAGAGACACAGAAAGAGGTGACTGGCTCGATCTCTCTCTCGCTTTATAAGGGCAATGTTTCAGCCTCATCACGAAAGTCTGAATTTTCGCTGTATCGCACCGATCTGTCGTCCTTCACAATGAGTGAGAGCTATGACCAAAAGGATGCTGCAGGTTTCATTCGCATCCTGGGATTGCCCGCTCGCACGCGTTCGTTGCTGCGCCAAAAAGAGGCCGTGAAGAAATGAAAATGTGGTCAGGCCGGTTCACTGCGGGCCCAGACAAATTCTTTGAGAAGTGGCAGCGATCGTTCCCGTTCGACCGCCGTCTGCTTCCGCAGGAGATTGCGGCAAGCGTCGCGTACGCGCGGGCCCTGCACAAGGCTGGTGTGCTCGATTCCGCAGAACTTGGCAACACGGTGGCTGGGCTGCGCGCTATCCTGGCTGCCGCGGAAGAGGACCCCGACTTTTTGAATGATGAAGAAGCGGAGGACGTTCATCATTTTGTCGAGAAACAACTCATCGCCCGCGTGGGGGACCTGGGGCAAAAACTTCACACCGGCCGCAGCCGCAATGAGCAGATCGCAACCGACCTGCGATTGTATGTGCGTGAGGCATCAGCAGTGGTGCAATCGCTGCTGCTGGAGCTAAGTCATGCGATGGTGAAGAAGGCGGAGGGTGCGGGTGAAAGTGCGATGCCGGCCTATACCCACTTGCAGCCTGCGGAGCCTGTGTTGGTAGCGCACTGGTTGCTCGCGTATGTGAGTATGTTCACGCGGGATTGCCGGCGGGTTCGCTCCTGCGCGGACCGCGCGGACGAATGCCCTCTTGGCTCCGGCGCCATCGCCGGATCGACCGTGGCCATTGATCGGGAATCGATTGCTGCTGAATTGGGATTCCTCAAACCGACCGCCAATAGCATGGACGCCACCAGTGACCGTGATTTCGCGATTGATTTTGTGCAAGCACTCGCACTGGCCGGAACTCACCTAAGCCGCTTGGCGGAGGAGTTCATCATCTTCTCCACGCAGGAGTTCGGGTTCATCACTTTGCCGGAGTCATATTCCACCGGAAGCAGTGCTATGCCGCAGAAAAAAAATCCCGACTCCCTGGAATTGATCCGCGCCAAAGCCGCTCGGCTGCTCGGTTGCTCGGTAGCGCTCCTCAGCAACTTGAAGGGCCTCCCTTTGGCGTACAACAAGGACCTGCAGGACACGCAAGAGCCGCTCTTTGAAGCCACGGAGACCGCGATCGCAAGTTTGCGGGTTGCGGCCGGCTTTGTTCGGGAAGTCACTTTCAACACAGATCGCATGCACGCGTCAGCGCAGGGTTCTTTTATGAATGCTTTTGCGGCGGCAACGTATCTCGCCCATAAAGGTGTGCCGTTCCGCGCAGCGCACGAGCGGGTGGGGAAGGCTGTGCGATTGTGCATCGAAAAGAAGTGCGTATTGGCGGAGCTTTCGCTGAATGAATTGCGCTCTTTCAGTCCTGAGTTCGATGATGATGTTTTCCCCGCCCTCGCTTTGAATAGCGTTCTGGACCTGCATGATGTTTCCGGCGGAACAGCCCGGGTCAGGGTGAAAGCTTCGTTAGCAGCTGCCAAGCGTCAGATCGCAGCTCTCAAAGGAGAAATGGGTGCGGGCGCGTAAGGCGAAACTACCGGACGTGAAAGCGATCCACGCATTGATCGAGCATTACTCGGCAGATGGCACGCTATTGCCCCGTTCGATGGCGGAGCTTTGCGAGAACGTCCGTGATTTTGTGGTGGTGGAGCGAGATGGCAAGGTTTTGGGATGCGGCGCCCTCCATCTATATGGGCTTCATCTCACCGAGGTGCGGTCTATCTGTATCCATCCTTCACTTCAGGGGCAGGGTGGGGGACGGATCCTTATTGCGGAATTACTGCGCGAGGCGGAGGAGCAAAGCGTTTCGTGCGTGTGCCTGTTTACTCGCTTACCGGAATTTTTCGCGCATTTTGGATTTCGAGTAGCGGAGCGCAGGGAATTGCCGGACAAGATCTATAAAGATTGCGTGAAGTGTCCCCGGCTCCACGCTTGCGATGAGGTTGCCATGGTTCGCGGTGATCTACCGAAGGTCTCAATATTGAGCCCGCCTGTCACTATCGACGTTCTACTGCCCAGGCTCACTGCACGATGAGCGCTCTGCAGCTTCCTCAGGGCTTTGTATGGTCGGCTGGGATCGCGGGCCTAAAAGCAAGTGGCAAACCAGATCTGGCTATCGCTTTAGTTCCGGGTGGCGCGAACGCTGCGGCGGTATTCACTACCAATCGGGTTGCGGCGGCACCGGTTCTGATCGGCAAGGAGCATTTGAAGCGAAGCCGCGGGCGCGTCAGCGCCCTGGTGGTGAATGCCGGGAACGCCAACTGTGCCACGGGAGTGCATGGTGAAAGAGCCACTAAGGCAGTCTGCAAAGCGCTCTCACGCTTGATCGATCTTCCAGAACAGCAGGTGTTCCCCTCGTCCACCGGCATCATCGGCGTACCACTGCCGTTTGAGAGGATCGTGCATGCGCTGCCTGCCATCTTGAAGGCGGGCTCTGCGAAGGACTCTTCGTTCCGCGCTTTTTCCGCGGCCATTATGACTACCGATAAGCGTCCCAAGATCGCTTCTTCGATTATTTCTTTTGGCGGCCGACGCGTGAGGGTTGCTGCTGCGGCGAAGGGCTCAGGCATGATCCATCCCAACATGGCGACTATGCTCGCTTATATCTTTACCGATGCAGTAGCCACTCCAGCGCTCCTTTCCCGCGCGTTAAAGCGCAGTGTGGACCAGAGTTTTAATCGGATCTCTGTGGATGGTGACACCTCAACCAACGATACGGTTTTGCTGCTTGCGAGCGGCGCCAGTGGAGTCGTATTGGATGCAACGAATCTGGGAAGATTCCAATCAGCCCTCGATCGGGTCTGCCTTGATCTTGCGCGGCAGATCGTTGCCGATGGCGAGGGTGTGCAACATGTTGTTACCTTGCATATCGAAGCTGCGCGCAATGAAAAGGACGCCCTGTCAGCGGCTGCCGCGGTCGCCAATTCTCCCCTGGTAAAAACCGCGTTGGCGGGTGGAGATCCTAACTGGGGACGCATTCTCGCGGCAATCGGATACAGCGGGGTGAGGATCGATCCGGGCAAGTTGAATATCTATATTGGCGAGACGCAGGTTTGCAGAGGCGGAGCTTCAATCACTTTTGATCGAGCCGCTGCCCGCAGGACGATGCTCAGACCCGACTACGACATAAGGATCCAGCTCGGAATGGGTAAAGCAGAGTTGCGGTATCTGGCCTGTGATCTTTCCCAGGAATACGTAGCTATCAACTCAGAATATTCCACGTAACGAGAACACTATTCGAGCGGTACGCGGCTTCCGCCGTGCGACAGAAGCATGACAAATGCAGGAACTCCGCTCGCTGCAAGTCAGATGTTTGTAAAGCGGGTGCTAGAGCCCGAATTGGGTGCAGGCTATGTGGGCAAGATGGTGTTTGCCGTGCCAAGCGTAAAGACCCAAAGCGCGTTCCAGAGTCACTGGGCCCATCTCTGGATGGATGAAGGTGCGTTGCCAATCATCTTCTGAAAAAGACTTCAGCAGCATGACCCACCGGGCATGAAGCCCATCCAGCAGATCCAAAGAGACACTTGGCGCCATGGACTTGGCGTCCTTTAACTCTGCCCAGAGTGCTTCGTCATACGGTTGGATGGTGGGTGCATCTTCCGTAAGCGCAAAACGGAAACGGATATAGGAGTTCAGGTGACTGTCTGCCACGTGGTGAACCACCTGACGGATGGTCCACCCTGCATCCCGATAAGGCGTATCAAGTTGAGCGTTGCTTAAACCGTTGACGGCAACACGCATCTGTTGCGGCAACGCAGCAATCGCCTCGAGCGCTGCACTGCGTTCAACATCTGTCAGTCCACCATTCCATTGAAACTTGCCGATGGGGTAGCGCAAATCTTTCACGATCTGCATACTCACACCTCCACTATCGGATTTTAAAGCAAAGAGTGCGGGGTCAGCCAACTGGTGACGCACCTTTCCTAAAATCTCATCGAAACGCAACTCTGGGTCCATCTGAACGATTGCGGCGATTTGTTCGATCCAGAAGCGAGTCACATCGTCTTTATATCCATCCGACTTACCAAAATGATTCAGCAGACGCTTCAGCCCGTTCCTCATCGTGGCGGATGCATCCGCGGCACCCTGGCTCATGATGTAGTAAGTTGCCACTTCCAAGTGCGCTCTGTGGTTGAACTCTCCGGGCAGGATCTCAAGCATCTCAAAACGACGCACGAGCTCCGGCTTGATGATATTTTTCTTATTCATTGCTTACTCCAAAAATAAAAACGCCCGCGCATTGTGCGCAGGCGTTGGACTTTGTGCTCGAAAGATCAGTATACCGGCTTTGCTATATTCCTCGAAAGACTTTATCCAACAGGAAGAGCATGGCAACTCCTATAAATACAACGAAAGGCATTTTTACGCCGGGCTCCTTGTTGACTTCTGGTATGAGATCCGACGCCGCCACATACAGAGTCACTCCGGCTGAGATTGGCAATCCTGCATTCACAAAGTGAGCCAGCATGCCCATAGTGAGCACGCCGGCAACAGTGGCGGCTCCAAGTAATGCCGACGAGCCGAAAGCGGCGCGACGACTGCTTCCCCCCGCAAGCATCACAGATGCCACGGTGAAGCCCTCCGGAACCTTGTGCAGCAGCACTGCTAGAAAGACGATCCATCCCAGCCAATTCGATACCAGAAACCCCGATGCGATCGCAATGCCGTCAAAGAATGTGTGGATCATCAGCCCCATGAGTACTGAATACCCGCGATGAGAATGGCCGAATTCTTCCTGGTGCGTCTCTTCGCCAAAGTGAAAGTGTGGCGTGACCGTATGCTCAAAAAAATGCACCAGCAGATATCCGCCCAGCACATAGAGCGGAGTGCGTTCGCCGGCTAGCTTTGCGCCCTCCGGGATCATTTCCACGATCGCCGTTGCCAGCATGAATCCGGAGCCGAGCGCGATAAAGTACTTTAAATACTCGCGGCGCCAGTGGCGTTGCACAATGATGTATCCACCAAAGCTATTCGCGGCCGCCGCGGTAAACCCCAGCAGCACGCTCAGCCACAGCGGACTGAGTATCACTACGGGAATAAAGAAGTTGAGCACTTAATCCTGGTCTCCGCCGATGAGGTCACCGATCTTCCCGAGGACGGATCCCGTCTCGCGACGCGCCCCGCCGGCGCGTGGCGCTGCCGCGATGATGCGGTCTGCCAGGCGGCTGAATGGCAGCGACTGCAGCCACACGCGCCCGGGTCCGGTCAGTGTCACGAAGAATAAACCTTCACCGCCAAAGATCGCGGTCTTGATGCTACCTACGTACTGCACGTCATAGGTAACGCTGGGCTGGAAAGCGACCAGGCATCCGGTATCCACACGCAAGGTCTCACCCGGGCGCAGGTCCTTGGGCACAACCGTTCCGCCGGCATGAATAAAGGCGATGCCGTCTCCGCTCAGCCGCTGCAGGATGAAGCCTTCGCCACCGAAGAAGCCCGCACCCAGCCGCTTGGTGAACTCTACGTTGATGCGAGTCCCGAAGGAGGCGCACAAAAAAGAGTGCCGTTCGCAGAGGACGCTGCCACCAAGCTCGGTCAAGTGCATGGGCACGATCTTGCCAGGGAACGGCGCGGAAAATGCAACGTACTCGCGCGAGGCGCTACGGCAGGTGAAAGTGGTGAGAAACAGAGTAGCGCCAGTGATCACGCGCTTGCCCGCATCAAACAATTTTCCCATCAGGCCCTGGTCGCTGCGAGATCCGTCACCCATTTGCGTATCCAGATGCACGCCTTGGGTCATATAGAGCATGGACCCGGCTTCGGCGATGACTGTCTGGTTAGGATCCAGGCCTATCTCCACGAATTGCATCTCGTGGCCTACGACCTCATAGTTCATCCCGAAGCCGGTACTCATACCGGTTGTCATCCCGGCGGGCATACCTTGCGTGGGGTCACTTGCGGAAATAGATGGCGCCACCGATCGAGCCGCGAATTGCTGCGCAAATTCCGGGATCTGCGAGAGTGCTATCCATCCGCTCATCCCGGGGGCGAAGCCGAGAGTCTGCCCGTTCACATTGCCGTTGCGGATCATCTGCTCGATGTCCGCAATGCTGAAAGGCCCGGTGGGTTGACCGTTGACCGCAAGATGAAACTGCTTCATACCTTCTCCTAGCCACTGTGCCGGATGTGCATCACGTCGCCATCCCGCACAATGTATTCTTTGCCCTCAAGCCGCAAAAGTCCTTTGGTTTTAGCATTGGCTTCAGAGCCGCATTCGAGGAGCGTGTCCCAGTGGATGACTTCCGCGCGAATGAAATGTTTGGATAAGTCGGTATGGATGACTCCCGCCGCATCCTGCGCTCGGGAACCCGTCGGGGTCGTCCACGCGCGGCACTCGTCTTCGCCAACGGTGAAGAAGGAAATGAGTCCCAGCAGTTCATACGTCTTGCGGATCAAGCGCGTCAGTCCACTCTCCACCAGACCGTAACTTGCAAGGAATTCCGCCGCATCCTGGTCAGGCATGGTAGCCAGCTCTGCTTCCACCTTGCCACAGATGGCGGATGTCCCGGCATTTCTGCGGCTTGCGACCTCAGTCAGGTTGTATTTTGAGATTGCCGCCTCTACGTCCGAACCCAAGGTTGAGCTTTCATTCAGGTTCAAAACATAAAGGATAGGTTTTTGACTCAAAAACATGAAGCCACGAATGCGCTTCTCATCGTCCGCGGAGATCTCCATCTCGCGCAGCGGTTTTTCTGTCTCCAGATGCGCCTTGCAGCGGATGATCAGGTCGTTCTCCCGCTCAAGTTCCGGCGTGCGCTGCTTCTTCAGGTCTTTTTGAAGGCGCTCTAATCTTTTCTCAACCTGACCAAGATCGTTCACCACCATGTCAAAATCCACATTTCGGATATCGCGCAAGGGATCGATATCACCTACATGCGGAATGGCGGGGTCGTCGAACGCCCGCACCACGTGCGCCAATGCGTCCATGTTGCGCAGAGCGGCACCGAAGGCGGAGTCTTTCAAAGCCTCGGCGCTCATGGCAGCCACGTCAGTGTATTCGACGGTGGCATGAACAAGCTTCTTGGGGTTATAAAGCGCTGCCATTTTGTCGAGGCGGTCGTCCGGGACCTTAGCGACGCCCAAATGCGCCTCGCGGCCACCGTATCCGGTCTCAACCTCTGACTTGGTAAGGATCTTGAACAACGAGGTCTTACCCACCTGGGGCAAACCGATGATTCCAGTCTTCATGCACTCACTTCAAGATAAAGATAAAGAAACATCATAAATCGCGGGAAGAGGAAAGACGGAAAATGCCGGTGGTCCCTGGAGTCGCGCTTCGCGGGCGATCCAGTCTGCAAAGCGCGATGCAGCCCATCAGCAAGACTGCGCCTTCCAGCCCGGTGGAAGCATGATGCAGCCGCGAAAAGCCTTCGCTATAGATGTCGCGCGACGCGCGCAATCGCTCGATCCGCGGCGTGACAAGCCAGTTCGAGATGGCAGTCAACAACACCATGAAGAAGACCAGCGAAACTCCCAACCGTCGAACGGGAGCGAGCAGGAGGGAAGCGAGAAGAAACAGGAGTCCGCATGACAGCCCCAGATAATGGAGCATTCGCAGTGAGCGCCGCACGATCTCACCTGCCTCTTGCGAGGAGAGCACCTGAAACGCGACAGGCGCGACCCCGATCGAAAAGAAGAGGATGGCGCCTATCCAAAACGCCAGTGATAGCATCCGTACGTATTGGAATAATGTTCGCACGGCGTCTAAGTGGGCACCGCGACGCTCTCCATGATCTCTTGCAACAATTGCTCCGCTTGCTCGGCTTTCTTTAGGGTGGAAGAATACCGTTGATTCACCACTACCCGGTGCGCGAAGACGTGCACCGCGAGGGATTTCAAGTCTTCCGGGACGCAGAACGTCCGGCCACTGAGATATGCCAACGCCTGAGCTGCTCGATAGAGCATCAGCGAACCCCGCGGTGAGACTCCCAGTGAGAAGTATTCTGACTCACGCGTTCGTGCCACCAGCGCGAGCGCGTAGTCGACCAGGGAATCATCCACCCGCACTTTTTGCGCCTCGTCCTGCATCATCAGCATGTCTTGGCCAGTCAACACCGGCCGAAGTTCGTCGAGCCGCGCGGCGCCGGCCTCAGCGCGCAGGATCGCCCGCTCGCTCGCTGCCTCGGGATATCCCATCTTCACCCGCATCAGAAAGCGGTCCATCTGTGATTCCGGAAGCGGATACGTGCCATGGTGTTCTACCGGATTTTGTGTCGCGATCACCAGGAATGGCTGGGGAAGCGGATGAGTCACCCCATCGGTCGTCACCTGGTTCTCGCTCATGGATTCAAGCAATGCGGATTGCGTCTTCGGCGTGGTGCGGTTAATCTCGTCGGCTAACAGTATGTTGGTAAAGACCGGCCCCCGCTTGAATTCGAAGCGCTGCTCGACGGCGGAAAAGATCGAGATCCCGAGCACGTCACTGGGAAGCATGTCACTGGTGAACTGTACCCGCTGGAATTCGCAGTCAATCGCCCGAGCCAAGGCGTGCGCCATGGTGGTTTTGCCGACTCCGGGCACTCCTTCAATCAGTAAATGCCCCCGAGCCAGCACGGCCACTATGGCGAGGCGTACCACCTCGTCCTTGCCACGGATGATGGTTTTCAGCGCAGCCTCAAGCTGCGCAGCGCGGCTACTGGACCCGACGGTAACGGCTGAATTCATAGGGAACTTGGATTTTACCCAAGAATAGTGCCTTCTACTCGTTGCGCCCGCCCGCAATGTCTGAAAAAATGGTGATTACTCACCCGGACCCCTCATGGCATTGTTTGGCAGTTTCGCGCTTTTACTTGCGCTTCTCTTTAGTTTTTACGCGCTCGGTGCAGGCATTCTCTCTCTTTACAGGGAGAATGACCGCCTCGCAGAAACGGCTCGCCGGGCGGGGATCTCCGTCTTTTTCGCGGTGACGGCAGCGGCATTGGCGCTGGTCGTCTCCGTTATGAACAACGATTTTTCGTTGGCATACATCCGCGAGCACAGCAACATCGCTTTACCGGGCCCGTACAAGTTTGCCGCGCTCTGGTCGGGACAGGAGGGTTCGCTACTCTTCTGGGCATGGCTGCTTTCCACGTATTCGCTTGTGGTTCGTGTCCGCCACAAGGTAGACGTGAAGCTCAGTGCCTATGCGGGAGCTGTGCTGGCGGGGGTACAGTTCTTCTTTCTGCTGCTCATCAATTTTGCCGCACCCCCATTTGCTTTAGTCACAGGCGCAGTGCCCGCCGATGGCAATGGCTTGAACCCTTTATTGCAATATCCAGAGATGGTGATCCATCCGCCCATGCTTTACCTGGGTTACGTAGGCATGGCTGTGCCGTTCGCCTTCGCTCTGGGCGCGCTGATCATGCGCTACCCCGGAGAAAAGTGGATTGCCATTACCCGCCGCTGGACCATGGTGGCATGGCTTTTTCTCACCTGTGGCATCTTTCTCGGGGCCCATTGGGCTTATTCCGTTTTGGGATGGGGCGGATACTGGGGTTGGGACCCGGTGGAAAACGCATCGGTGCTTCCGTGGCTCACCGGCACTGCATTCCTGCATTCAGTGATGATGCAGGAAAAGCGCGGAATGATGAAGGTCTGGAACGTTTGGCTCATCTTCATCACCTTTCTGCTCTCCATCTTTGGAACGTTTCTCACGCGGAGCGGTGTCGTCAGTTCGGTGCACGCCTTCGCGCAGTCCTCGATCGGCACATGGTTCGTGAGTTTCATGCTGCTTACTTTTTGCATCTGCCTGTTCTTCTTCTTCAAAAACCGGACGCATTTGCGTAGTGAGAACAAACTCGAATCGCTGGTGTCGCGCGAATCCAGCTTTCTCTTTAATAACGTCCTATTGTTGGTGAGTTGTTTTGCAGTGCTTTGGGGAACGCTGTTTCCCATTTTGTCTGAATTTGTGGAAGGGAAGAAAGTAACTGTCGGGCCTCCCTTCTTTAACAAAGTGAACATACCCATTGGACTGTTGCTGCTCTTCCTGACCGCCGTGGGCCCGATCCTGGCCTGGCGCAGCACTTCATTTGAGAGCGTGAAGCGGAATCTGCGGCTCCCCGGGGGAATAGCCTTCGCCGTAATGATCGCGCTCATGGTTGGAGGGATGCGGCCCTGGCAAGCCGATGCCGGCGTCTTTTATGCATTGATCGCGATCACGCTGGCTGCGCTGGTGATTGCTGCCGTCAGCTCAGAATTTATTCGTGGCGCTAAAGTGATCCGGGGCCACACCGGCAAAAGTTTCACGGCATCGCTCGTACACCTCACCCGCCGGAATACGCGCCGGTATGGCGGGTACATCGTTCATTATGGAGTGGTCGTGATTTGCATCGGGTTCGCCGGAGCCGCTTTCAACCAGACGAAAGAGCAGGAGCTTGGCTTCCGCGACTCCATGCAGATCGGCAAATACACACTGGTCTGCCAGAAATACACCCAAGATGACAACGCCAATTACTCTACCGAACTGGCGATCCTCGACGTATATAAGAATGGCAAGTTTTTAGAGACGATGTATCCCGAGCGGCGGTTCTTCAAGGCGAGCCAGCAGCCCGCGACCATCGTCGCTAACCGCAGCACCATGTTGGAAGATCTGTATCTGGTCTATGCGGGCAAGAATGTGGACACCGATCATCCCATCATCAAGGCGCACATCAATCCGCTGGTAAAGTGGATATGGGCGGGAGTTTGGATCATTGTGATCGGCACGCTGGTGGCTTTGGTGCCCAATACTCCCGCTGCCGCTCTCCTGCGGCCATCCAGATCGAGTGGCACTCAGCTCCGCGAGCCGGCAGCAGATCCGCAAGCTGTTGAGGTGGGCGACTGATGGGTCTGGGTAAACGTCTCTTCACGACCACTGCAATCGTGATCCTTGCGGTGGCCACATTGGGCGCGGGAAGTTCGGAACGCTTCGAGCGCCTGGGCCATGCCATGATGTGCACTTGCGGCTGCAATCAGGTGCTTCTCGAATGCAACCACGTTGGATGTCCTTCGTCAGACAAGATGCGGAACGAACTCTCCGCAGCAATGGATAGTGGCAGTTCAGACTCAGGCGTTCTCGATCGATTTGTCGAGAAATACGGGCCACCTGTTCTCGCAGCACCGTTGACGACAGGTTTTGGGCGCGTCGCATGGATCATGCCATTTGCAGTTCTCGCGCTTGCCCTCAGCGGCTGTATATTCCTGATCAACCGGTGGAGGTCCCGTTCAGGGATGCAGTCCGCATTAGCGGCGACTCCTGCTGACAACGATCGGGCGGAAGCTCTGCGCATGCGCGCGCGCCAGGAGACAGAATTATGAGTCTTGCACTCTGCGCGCTCCTCGCGATCGGTTTATTCATTTACGTTTTTGCCCCGGTGACTGATTTTGCCCATGCCCAGCAAAAATCACGCGCGGAATATCTGCGCGAGCGTAAAGAAGCTATCTACGAGAACTTGCGCGACCTGAATTTTGAATTTAAGGCCGGAAAATTTCCCGAAGCAGATTACCTGATTCAGCGTGCCAGCCTGGAAGACGAGGCAGCTGCCGTCCTCGCGCAACTGGAAGGATCCGGCCACGCCCCCTCTGGAGTGAACCATTGAAAGTTTTCACGTTTCTGCGGGTGGCGACCATCGCACTTGCGCTGCATGCGGTTGCGTTCGCAGGTGAGATCACCGGAACCGTGACCGATCGCACAACCAACAAGCCCGCTACTGGCGATGACGTCATCCTTCTGAAACTGTCACAAGGTATGCAAGAGGTAGCGCGCACAAAGGTAGATCCTGCGGGCCATTTCAGGATCAAGACTCCGGACGAGACCTCGACCTTTCTCATTCGCGTGAATCACCGGAATGTGAATTACCACCGGCCAGCGCCAGCGGGCACCACTTCCGTGGAGATCGACGTCTACGATTCCGCGGAACAACTGCCTGGGGTCACACAGACCGTGGACGTGATGCGACTGGAAGCCGATAGCACGACTTTGCGAGTGATGGAGGGATATGCGCTTACCAATGCATCCAAGCCGCCGCGCACGCTGATGGCGGCGAACAGTTTTGAGGTGGTGTTGCCGGACGGTGCCCAGATCCAGCAGGCAGCAGCATTTGGTCCGGGAGGCATGCCGGTAAAGGCCGCTCCTGTCCCTACCGGGCAAAAAAATCACTATGCATTTCTTTTTCCGATCCGCCCCGGAGAGACGCGTTTTCAAGTCGAGTACTCAATGCCGTATAACGGAACAGCCAATATTGCGCCCCAACTTGTCCGGCCCACGGATAACTTTGCGGTGACCCTGCCTAAATCCATACAGCTCACTCCGGCAAGCGGTTCGCGGCTTGAGCCGCGGGGAGAAGAAGCGGGTCTCGCCGTCTTTGTTGCGGCCAATGTTGCTCCCGGCCAGCCGCTCGGATTCACTGTTAGCGGCACCGGAACAGCTCCTGCCGAGGATGCAGCGGCTCCCACTGAAGCGCAGCCTGCACCGGGGCAGAGGACCGCGCCCGGCGGTGGGATCGGCACGCCGATCAACACTCCGGATCCGCTCTCGAAATTTAAATGGTGGATCATGGCTGGATTGGCGGTGCTGCTGGTGGGTGGCGCGGCGTGGAGCCTGGGACGACCTGAGACACCGGTCACCGCGAGCTCTGCGGCTGTTCCCTTAGGAAGTGCCTTAAAGGAAGAACTTTTTCTACTGGAGTCCGAGCGGCTGGAGAACAAGATCTCTGCCGAGGAATACACCCGCGCAAAGGCAGCCTTGGACTTATTGATGCAACGGGCGCTTTCCCGTAAGACCTAGCGAACCTCGCTGCGCAACAAGGCATCTTTCAATCTAGCCCTCATACCGAGCGCATGGAGAGACTCATGACTTTTACAGATATGGCAGCCCGAGCGGTTGCCGACAAGATGCCGAAGGTGATCGATGCCAAGACCCATGCCTTCCTTGATTATGCAGTTGCCGGCACATTCATCATCCTGGGCGCGGCTTGCTGGAGGCGCAATCAGCGCGCCGCCATCGGGGCTTTCATCTGCGGTAGTGCCGTGGCTGCTACCTCCATGCTCACCGACTATCCCGGTGGCGTGAAAAAAGTCATCAGCTTTGAGACTCACGGCAAGATCGACTTGGGCCTGACTGGTCTGACTGCCGCAATCCCGAATTTCCTCGCTTTTGGAGAAGAGGATGAAGCCAAGTACTTCCGTGGCATGGCACTGGCTGAAACCGTTGTTGCAGGGCTGACCGATTTCGAGAGCGGCCCCAGCAAAGTGGTGGAAATGCATCGTCGCGCCTAGGTCGGCGTTCATCAAAAGGCGGCCATCAAAAGGGGTTCATCGCAATAAGAAAGGCGGGCCATAGCCCGCCTTTTTCTATTCTGGTGATCTCTCAGGATGCGGCTTTTGTGAGTTCGTGGACAAGATGAATCAGATCAGGCGGGGAGCAAGGCTTTAGCCGGAAATACACATTGTCGAAGTCCTGGTATTCTGCATCGGCGTTAGGAAGGCCACTCACCACGATCACTGGCACGTGGTTCCCCTCGGCGCGCAGCAAGCGGACAAACTCCGCTCCGTCCACCTGCGGCATCATGTGGTCGGTCACCACGGTATGCACTATCTTGCCGGAGGGCGAGCGAAGAAGAGTGAGCGCGATCTGCGCATTGGTTGCGATCAATACGGTGAATCCGGCATTGCTGAGGACCGCCTGTCGGGCGGCCATCTGCACAGGACTATCGTCTACCAGTAGGACTGTGGGCACAGAATTCGTCAGCCGATCTTAAGCGGATTTTTTGTTTTTACGGCCTGAGTTCAAGCCCAGCAGTTCGGTCTCAGCACGCTGCCAGTCATCGTCATGAAGGCCTTCTTTCCGGCCCCGTGCTTCATATAGTTCATAGGCTCGGCGGCGGACGGCGTCAATGTCCGGCGCGTCATTGCTGGTCTGCACATTATTGCGCGAGCTCATCTGCGTGACTTGCGAGGTAGAGACCGGCTGTTCCGTGACCGGCACTAATGGATCCGCTGTCTTGGTGGACCGGATGGTGCGTTTGGCTCCGGTCGCGCTGCGGGGAGATTTTTCAGTTGCCATTTGGTGACTCCAGATCAAATTCGCTTCTCATGGAAGATTCAGAGAAGATGAAAACATCCTGGGCCCAGATGCGTGAGATGAGCAACTCTGGTGATGGAGTTGCTTCACACTGTTGCAGTCTGATTCCGCCCAGCTCCTATTGCAAAAAGGATAGTAAATGTTTTTCTTGTGGAAATGCTGTCACTTGGGCGGGAAGTGAAATTTCATGGTGGCTTATGGCCCCAGCGTCCGGTGGGTAAATCAGTGAACTGGTTACTTAGTTACTCTTCTCCAGTAAGGCTTAATAGTAGGACTTAATGGAAATCCCGGCTCGGCACCTTCACTGCAAAAACGTTTTTGTTTCTCTCTGACTCATGTGCTGAAGCTGCATGGTCAAAGTCCTGTGGGCTCTCAATCTCTGTGCCATTGAGCCGCTTTACCGCTTCTGCCTTGATATGTACCACCCGCTCTTTGTGCTGCAGGACGCCCTCGATCAATAAGAAGCGCTCATGCATGACCACCATGCGGTTCTTGGCATAGAGATTCGGGGTGATGATGACATTCGCAATACCGCTCTCGTCTTCCATGCTGAGGAAGATGAAGCCATGCGCCGTTCCTGGCCGCTGCCGCGTGATCACGGAGCCGGCATAGCGGATGCGATCGCCATCGGCGAAGCGCGCAAGGTCCGCTGCCCGCAAGATCCCCATCTGATCCAGTCCGGCTCGCCGATAATGCATGGGATGCGGGCCTACAGTCAGTCCAATGCCCTGGAAGTCGGCGATCAGGCGCTCGTCACTGGTCATGGGTTCAAGTGGTGACGGTTTGTCCAGCTCCTCCAGCGGACTCAGCAAGGGCCCCGTGGGATTGGCTGCCCGTTCCACCTGCCACAACGCATCCCGGCGATGCATCTGCTGCAGCTTCGACTGCGCTTTCGCACTGCCAACCGAATTCAGCGCACCTACCTGCGCCAGCATCACCAGATCGTTCTTGCGCAGCTCCGGCACACTGCGGGCAAGGTCGTCTACGGAAGAGAACCCCCGCAGCTCGCGCTCGCGCACAATGGCATGAGCGGCTTCTACGCGTAGCCCGCGCACATAGCGCAGCCCGACCCGCATGGCGAAACTCTGCGTCGGAAGTTTTTCTAAAGTGCAATCCCACTGCGATTGCAGCACATCTACGGGCAGTACGCGTAAGCCGTGGCGCTGCGCATTCTTCACCAGCGTGGAAGGATGATAAAAGCCCATCGGCTGATTGTTCAGCAGCGCCGCAGTGAACGCCGCCAGATAATTGCACTTCAGATAAGCGCTGGCATAAGCGATCAAGGCGAAGCTTGCCGCGTGCGACTCGGGGAATCCGTACAGCGCAAATGATGTGATGAACTGCACGATCTCGTCCTGCGTCTTCTCATCGATGCCGTTCTGCCCCATACCCGCGCGCAACTTGTTCTCGATCTCTCGCATGCGTCGTTCTGAGCGTTTGCTCCCCAGCGCGCGGCGCAATTCTTCCGCCTGGCCGCCAGTGAAGTTCGCGCAGATCATTGCCATGCGCAGCAACTGCTCCTGAAACAGCGGCACTCCCAGCGTTCGCTCCAGAACTGGTTCGAGCGACGGATGCGGATACGTGACCGCCTCCTTCCCCTGCCGGCGTTTCATGTATGGATTGGTCATCTTGCCCACGATCGGCCCGGGGCGGATCAGCGCTACCTGCACCACAATGTCGTAGAAATTTTCCGGATGATTCCTCGGCAGGGAAGCCATCTGCGCCCGGCTCTCCACCTGGAACATGCCTATGGTGTCCGCCTGCTGTAAAGCCTTGTACACGGCAGGATCCTCCTGGGGGAGATGAGCGATATCTACTTCTTCCTGATGATGCTCGCGGATGAGGTCGATCGATTCACGCAGCACCGCCATCATCCCCAGGCCCAGCAAGTCCACCTTGATGATGCCCAGGTCCGTGCAATCGTCCTTGTCCCACTGCACCACCACCCGTCCGGGCATGCTCGCCGGCTCGAGCGGCACCACCGAATCGAGTTGCCCCTGGCAAATCACCATCCCGCCGGAGTGCTGCCCTAAATGCCGTGGCAGGTCCCGCACTCGCAGGCATAGATCCATGAAGCGCGCGATGCGGGGATGCCGCAGGTCGAAGCCCGCCTGGGTGAATTGCCTCTCGGGCGTGTCCTCCGGGTCCTTCCACTCCCATGAGCCCACCAGCTTCGATAAGCGATCGACCGAGTCATCATCAAAGCCCAATACTTTGCCCATCTCACGTGCCGCTGAGCGTCCACGATAGGTGATCACATTCGCAGTCATCGCCGCGCCCAATCTTCCATAGCGGCGATACACATACTGGATCACACGCTCGCGTTCATCTCCGCTCGGCAGGTCCAGGTCGATGTCCGGCCACTCGCCGCGCTCTTCGGAAAGAAACCGTTCAAAGAGCAGGTCCATGCCCACGGGATCCACTGCGGTGATGCCCAGCGAATAACAGACAGCGCTGTTCGCCGCCGAGCCTCGCCCCTGGACAAGTATCTTCTGCTCGCGGCAGAAGCGGACAAGGTCCCACACGATCAAGAAGTATCCCGCCAGCTCCAGCCGCTCGATCAGCACCAACTCGCGCTCGATCTGCCGCCGCGCGCGGTCATACAGTGGCCGATACTGCTGCCGCGCAGCTTCCATGGTGCGCGCCCGCAGGAAGGACATCATCGTCTCGCCCTCAGGAACCGGGTAGCGCGGAAATTCATAACCCAGATCCGCGAGCGTAAACTCCAGCCGCGAAGACAATTCAACCGTATTATGCAGCGCCTCAGGCACATCGCGAAACAGGCGCCACATCTCCTCTGCCGCGCGCAGGTGTCGCGCGCTGTTCATGCTCAGCAACCGTCCAGCGTGGTCCAGTCGCGTGTGGTTGCGGATACAGGTGAACGCATCCAGTAACTCGCGCTCCCGGGCAACTGCATAGCGCACGCCATTGGTGGCAAGCAGAGGCAGATGGAACTCACGCGCCAGCGCGGTTGCCGACTGATTGTGCGCCTCTTCCTTACGCATGAAGTGACGCTGCAGCTCGACATATACGTTCTTGGCGCCGAATGCGCTGATCAGTTGTGCGAGCAGCTTGCGGCCTTCTTCCATCGCTCCTGCAGCGCCGCCACTCTTTCTGCCGCGCTCAAATGCGGCTGCCAGCGGGGCGTTTGCTTCAGCACCGCCGGTCAGGCAGACCATTCCGGGGGCGAATTCCGCGAGTTCGTGCGCGAATGCCGGAGCCTCCGGAGTCTTGGTGCCCGCGCGCAGCTTCATGCGCGTGATCATGCGGCACAGATTCTGATATCCCTGGCGAGACTCCGCTAACACCGGTAGCCGCACCACCTCCTGGCTCTGGTTTTGCTTTTTCTGAGTACCAGGTACTAGGTACTGGATACTCACTTCCGCCCCGATATGTGCCTGGATGCCTGCGCGCTTTGCCGCCAGATGAAAACGCGCCGCGCCATACACACCATCAGTATCGAGCAAAGCCAGCGCCGGCATGCTGAAGTGTGCGGCGAGGGTGGCGAGTTCGTCCGGCTGCGACGCGCCCTCCAGAAAACTAAATGCCGACCGGGCATGCAACTCGATGTAGGGGCGCTCAGTCATAGCTCGCATCCACAAACCAATGGTTGGTCTTTACATCGCGAAAGACGCGATACAACGCCACTTGCTGATCGCACTCCAGTGTCAGCTCCCATTCGTCACGAGACCATGCTTCTACTCTCCACCAATCGCCGCAGGTGCGCCAGGGTCCCGATGCGGTGACAACCTGCGCATTTTTTTCGCGGAAGATGACGGCACTCGGAATGCCCTCGCGTAACCGTACCTGCGCCGGGATCGCGGGACGGAAGATGCGCCGTGCTGCTAACAGTGGCATGGCCGCGCAATGCATCAGGGGTGCTCCTTCCCCGCGGGGTGGCGGCATGAAGTGCACCATGCGGAAAGCATCCGGACGATGGGTATCCAACAATTGTGGTGAGCCGACGCGGGCGCCGGTTGCATCGCCCACAACATTGCGCAACCGCGCCAGCGTAAGCTCAAGCCGCTCTGGCTCGGGCGATGCCACGGCAAACAACCCTTCCTGCGCTACCTTGGGACGCACCGGCTCCGCCGCCAGCGTCACGCGCTTTACCGGCGCGCCCGGAGGAACCTGCTGAAGATCCAGTTGCAGCAGCTTGAGGAAGGTCTTCGCATTCTGCATCGGCACCGGAAGCTTCAGCACCCGCTCGTGCAGCGGACGCTCGTTTGCAATCCGCTTTGTGCTGCCATGCAGTTGCACATCTTCATGCCCCTCCAACTCCAGCGTGAGACGAAGTTCATTCGTCGCTAATGCCCGCGCATTCAGCCGTGCACACACCTGCTCGATCAGCCGATTCAGCAGGAAGCTCAGTGGCTCCAGCAACTCCACCGCATCTTCCAGCTCAATACTTTCCTCGAAGCGGAAGTGTTCCGCCGCGGGCACCAGAGTGCGCTGTTCTTCACCGCGCGCCAGCCGCTGCAATCGCAAACCAGACTGCCCCAGCCGCTCACTTACAGCCAACGGAGGCAGTGCCGCCAGCCCGCGCAGATTACGCACTCCCCAACGGTCCAGAGTCTCCAGGAGATGGACAGGCGGCCGCAACACATCCACCGGAAGCTCGCCCAAGCGCTCTGCTTCTTTGCGTGGCGGAATGACCGTGACTCCGGCAAAGCCGCGCGCCGCATGCATCGCGCAATCCGGATTGGAAGCAATCGCCACATTCGCCTCCATGCCCACATCCGCCACATGCCGGGCAAGTTCACGCGCGATCTTCGCCGCCGGCCCGAACAGATGCTCCAGCCCGGCTACATCCACGATGACGGTATCGGAAGCAGTCGATTCCGCGCGGGGAGAGAAGGCGTTCGCGCAATCCAGCATCGCGGCATGTGCTGCTCCCTCTTGCGCAACTGAACGTTTGCGCAGCACCATCGCCGGACAGACCTCGGCTTGCAATTTCGTCATGCCAAGCTCCACGCCCAGCGCGCGTGCGCGATCATTCAATCCCATCACCGTCTGCAGCGGCGGACTGCCATCCAACACAGCCACCGGTTTCTGCCGTAGCGCGCGGATCTCCGGCTCAGCGCGGACGGCTGCTTCCACGGAAAAGTCAGGCACGAATATGCAGGCGAAGAGCAGGGTCATCAGTCCGCCACCCAACTAGCATGCGCGGAAAACGTCTGCGCCGGCGCCAGCTTGCGCACCGTGCCTATCTGCACCCGCGAGGCTTTAGCTTGCACAGTGAGCGTGCGCAGTAGATTGGTATGTGCCGGAGCAGTGTTCGCCCGCGCCCACTCCGTGCCTATACCCTCCAGCCGCAGAACCAATGAAGCGCAGGAGTTCGCGAATGGCTCCTGCTCCAGGATCACCAGCGTTGTGGGAGTATTCTCCACCGCCCGGCGAAAACGGAACCATGAGGTCAGCGGCACTCGCCGTGCCATCTGCGGCGATACATCACCCATGTCCACCATGATCAATCCGAAGCCGCCGCTCTGCAGCAGCAAGTCTGTGGCGTTGAGCGCCTGCTCCACTATCGAGAGATCAGCGCGCTTTTTCCTCGGCTGATTACGATCCTGAGTACTGCGTACTGTGGAATGTGGACTGCCGGTGCAGCGCACCCATAGCAGGCAGCTCATTTTCACGCCCGCCAGCGCCGCCGACTGCGGATCGAATGTGTCACCGGCATCTACCAGCGCGCACACCTCGCGTCCGGTTGCCTTCGCCAGTAGTGAGAGCAGCACACTGGTCCTGCCACTGGAAGCGGCGCCGCAGATCTCAGTGAGCGCCCCACGCGGCAGTCCGCCAATGCCGGTCATGCCGTCTATAACAGCCACGCCCGTGGGCAGCGCCTCAGGAGTGGATCTCTCGCGGACGGTCAGAGCGGAAGGGTAGCGATGCGATAGAGCAGCTTCGATCTGGGAGCGTAAAAGGGCCGACTGCATACCAACCTCAGAGGAGAAGGCAGGAGGGCCTAGCGGGCGCTAAGAGGCCCTCCTGCGAAGTCGAAATCCGGGCGGTCATGGCAATGTAGGGAGGGAGTCCCTACCGTCCGGAATGATTCGCTTTTTATTCGCCTATGAATGGGATTCTGCTCCCCGGCGGTCAGGTTGTCAACTATCAGCTTTATGTTTTTTGGACGCAGGAGGGATTGCTAATCAGTAGCCCTGCTACAGCGACTTTCGCATGGACTCGACCGCCGCCTGGATGTTCTCCGCCGTGGTGGAAAATGAGAATCGCAGATGGCCCTCACCCGCCTGTCCAAAGACCACTCCCGGAACAGTTGAGACCTGGGCCGCATCGAGCAATCGCGCGGCTGCCTTGCGGCTGTCTTTGTCGATGCGAGAGCAATCCGGAAAGGCGTAGAACGCGCCCTTGGGTGGCGAACATGTCAATCCGATCTCATTCAATCCGCCCAGCAGCAGGTCCCGGCGCTGGCGGTATTCTTCACGCATTTGCGCCAGAAATCCCAAGCTCGTTCCCATGGCTGCAACCGCCGCCCATTGTGAAGGGGTGGATACCCCGTTGGTCGAGTAGAGCGTCGTCTTGCGCAGGCCGGTCATCCACGGCTCCTGCGCCACCAGATAGCCAACACGCCAACCAGTCATTGCGTAGGACTTTGAAAGCGTGAATGAGGTGATCGTGCGTTCGTACATTCCTTCAATCGAGGCGATCGATACGTGCTCCGCGTCATATACCAGATCTTCATAGGCCTCATCGGCAAAGACGATCAGGTCCCGCTCCTTTGCGACGCCGGCGACTTCAACCGCCTCTTTGTGGTCGAAGACAATGCCACTCGGGTTCTGCGGAGTGTTGTAGTAGATGGCTCGTGTGCGCGAGCCGGAATATTTTTTAAGTGTCGCGGCCAGTCCTTCACGCCGCGCTTCTTCCGTGGGCACAAAGACCGGCACCGCCTGCGAGTAGGCAACCAGATCTTTGATCGGCGTCCAGTAGGGCGAGAACATCAGCACTTCGTCGCCGGGCTCGAGAGTTGCTTGAAATGCGCCAAACAGGCCCTGCATCCCGCCATTCACCACGATGATGTCTTCCACCTTCGCCGGGATGCGATTGCGCTCATTCACCTTAGCGGCGATCGTGGTGCGCAGCTCCATGATCCCTGACGATGGCGCATAGCGCGTCTTGTTTTCGCGCAGCGCTTCATCCATTGCCTGCTTGATGTGGTCCGGCGTAGGAAAGAATGGCTCGCCACCCTCAAACTGATGCACCTGCCTGCCTTGCGCGCGCAGCTCCATGACTTTGTTTCGGATCTGCACGATGTCTGAAAAACCGACTTGTTCCAGGCGCGCAGCCAGGCGAAAGGTCGAGGGGGACACAGAAGGATTCATGGGGTGTCTAAGGGTGTCTAGGGAACTAAAAAGTATATCTGTTCCGCTTTGTCGCTACCGGTTCTGATCATTCCTGCGGCACATCCTTCTTCAGGGGATGGTCCAGATTGGCGATCCTCCAGCCGGTGCCATAGACCAGACGCGTCACGCGCGTCAGCTTCTCAAAATCGATCTTGTCTACCGTGTCAGAGGGCTGGTGGTAATCCACAGAGGTCCCATCGAAGTAAAAGATGATCGGCACGCCGTGCTTGGCATAATTCCAGTGGTCAGAGCGGAAGTAGATGCGCTCGGCATTATTGGGATCGTTGTAGTAGTAGTTGAGTTTCAGTTTTTGGCTATCAGTATTCGTCTGTTCGCTGATCTGGTGTAACTCCGTGCTGATGCGGTTCGCGCCCACCAGATAGATGCTGTCTGCGGTTGTCAGGTGCTCATCGGCGGATTGGGTGTCACCCGGCGGACGGGAGCGACCGATCATGTCAATGTTCAGGTCGACCGCCATCTTTTCCAGCGGGATCACATGCCCATATTGTGAGTTGTATTCTGAGCCCAGCAGCCCAAGCTCTTCTCCAGCATGGAAGATCACCAAAACGCTGCGCCTGGGGCGCTGCAATGACATTGCATGTGCGATCGCCAGCACCGCTGAGGTCCCGGAACCATCATCATCTGCGCCAGGATAGACCTCACCTTTCGCGCTGGTCTTCAGATGGTCATAATGTGCGCTGAAGGCCACGTACTCGTCTTTCATCTTGGGGTCCGTGCCCGCCAGCACGGCGATCACATTCTGGGATGTCTGCACCATCTTCTTCGCGGCGATGGTGATGGATGCTTCGGCATTCATCGGCTTTGGCGCCAGCGGCTGTCCCTTCGCCGAGTAAACCTGGTCAAGCGTCAGGCCGAGCGTGCCCAATAATTGCTCTGCCGGTTCGCCGCCGATGGTCGCTTCAGGAATACTCTTCCGGTTGGCTGCGGTGAGCCGTACGGTTTCGCGTTCGATCAAACGTTCGCGAAACTTTGGGTTCTTCATCGCGTCAGAATAATATTTGCGCGAGATCGATAACACGCCGGCTGCTCCATGTGCCTGAGCTGCTTCGGTGTCAGATTCCTCATCACGGATCTTTGACGAATCCATTCCCGCGGGCGTGCCGGGCGCTATCAAAACGATCTTCCCCTTCACATCCAGGTTGGCGTAATCGTCATGATTGAGCCGCTTGGCAGACACTCCATATCCTACGAACACGATCTGGCCGGAAGCCGAACCTTCTTTCGGATTGGAAGTGTAGAAATCGCCATATGCGATCTGCTTCGTAATGCCATTCACCGTCCATGACAGTTTGGAGGCGCCCGGATCCACCTTCGCCACGTCCAGGTCGAACTTTTGGAAGAACGAGCCGTCGGGCATCGCGCCTTTGAATCCGTAGGATTCCAGCCGTGTCGCAATGTACTTGGCAGCGATCTGAAAACTTGGCGAAAGCGTGTAACGCCCACCTAGCTCCTGCGACGCCAGGAAGGAATCATGCATGCGCAATTCAGCCGGGGTGATGCTCTGCGCCGGGGCTGCGGGAATGGCGGGAAGGCTCGCTGCCGGCGCGGGCAAGCAGATCATTAGTAATGCTGTGTAGGTCAGTGAAGAGAGAATCCTGCGGGAAGTCACATAAATATAGTAAATGAGCGCTGCGGCCCTCGGTTTATTTGAAGTCGGAGCCGTTGATTGAAATCCTGGACCACTGAGGCGGCGCCGCTAAAAGCCGTGCCCCGCGTCTTGATGCCGATCACTCCCGGGTGTTGCCGGCAATCTTTGGGGGATAGGCGGCAGACTGCACCAGCGATTGCATTCTCAGATCAAAGAGATCATGGCCTCCGCCCAGAGCCAAGATGGATGATCCGGTATAAAAGATCTTGAAGTCGGCCCCGCCAGCTGCGAATTTAGCCAACTGCTGATTCAGTTCACGCATATTCATGAGCGCGCAAAGCAGAAGCACGCTCCAGACCGCCGTCCTCAGGTTCCGCTGTGGTTTCATCACCAAAACAGCAATCAACTTACATGTTCTTTGCCTTGCGGTGGAGTAGTATTTCTGCCGATGAAACTTCGTTTCTGCCCCGCCGCCCTGTTGATGGTGTTCACAATATCGTTCTGCTTTGCGCAGAAACCGCCATCCCCTCCACCACCTTTGCTTGCATCCATCGGCGACTTCAAGCTGGAGAGCGGTGCATCCATCCTCGACTGCAAGATCGCCTATCGCACCTTCGGCACGCTGAATTCTGCGAAAAATAACGCGATCCTGGTGACCACATGGTTCACGGGAAACACCGGGGCATTGATCGGTTCCACCGGCGCGGGCAAGATGTATGACAGTTCCAAGTATTACGTCATCGCCGTAGACGCGCTCGGCGATGGCTTTTCTTCCTCGCCCTCCAACAGCACACGGCAGCCAGGGATGAGATTCCCGCAGTTCACTATCCGTGACATGGTCAATTCGCAACACCAACTGCTGACCAAAGTGTTGAAGATCGACCATCTGCTTGCCGTGACCGGAGGCTCCATGGGCGGGATGCAGACATTCCAGTGGGTGGTCAGTTATCCGGATTTTGTAGACAAGGCCATTCCCGTGATGGGCACGCCTCGCCTTACAGCGTATGACACGGTGCTCTGGAATTCGGAGGTCCACGCCATTGAGAAAGACCCTGACTGGAACCATGGCGATTACACCGCGCCTCCACCACTGCGTGCGGTGAAGGACATCCATTGGCTGCACCTCACCACCCCCAGGCACGAAGTGGCGAATGCGAACTATGCTGATACCGCCGCTCTGCTGAACAAAGTGGAAGCTCCTTCGCAATTCGACGCCAACAATTACTTTCGCCAATTGCAAGCAATACTCACCCACGATGTCAGCAAGCCGTTCGGCGGCTCGATGGAACGCGCTGCCCAGTCCATCAAGGCGCAGATCCTCATCATTGCATCCCCTCAGGACTTGATGGTCAACTCGCAGCCGGCGATCGACTTCGGCAAACTGATCAACGCTCCTACGATCCTTCTCGACTCCGATTGCGGACATCTTGCGCCCGGATGCTCCGGAGATCGCGTGGCACTTGCGCTGGCGGATTTTCTTTCGCAACCCCCCGCGCGACCGCGACGCTCCGTGGCATTGGAGGACAACTGGCAGCTTGTCTGGAGTGATGAATTTGAAGGCGCCGCCGGGGGCGTGCCGGATCCTGCTAAGTGGACGCCACAAGTCGGCGGCAACGGATGGGGCAACGCGGAGCTTGAGTACTACACCTCAGGCAACAGGAATGCCAAACAGGCGAACGGCATGCTCACTATCGAAGCGCGCCAGGAACGCACGCAGGCGGAGGACGGCAGCTTTCACGACTACACCTCATCACGTCTGCAGACTAAGAAAAAATTTGCGCAACAATATGGCCGCTTTGAAGCACGCATCAAGATCCCATTCGGACAAGGCATATGGCCGGCCTTCTGGATGCTGGGCGATAATATTGACGCCGTCGGCTGGCCGAAGAGCGGCGAGATCGACATCATGGAAAATATCGGCCGCGAACCCGGCGTAGTCCATGGCACCATCCATGGCCCGGGATATTCCGCGGATAAAGGCATTGGGAGCGCTTTTCCATTGCCCGCCGGAGAAAAGTTTTCCAGCGACTTCCACGTCTATGCCGTGGAGTGGGAGCCGAACCAGATTCGCTTCTATGTGGATGCTGTTCTTTACGCGACCCGCACCCCTGCTGACCTCCCCGCCGGCGCGGTCTGGGTATATGACCATCCCTTCTTCCTTTTGCTCAACCTTGCCGTGGGTGGCTACTGGCCCGGCTATCCTGACGCCACCACTCAGTTTCCGCAGACTATGCAGGTGGATTACGTCCGTGTTTACCAGCGAAAGCCGGCTTCTCCGGGCACCCAAAAATGAGCGAGGCAGGCGGCGACCAGCCCCAGCTTGCGCGCAAGCTCGGCCTCTTTGATGCAATCATGCTGGTGATGGGCGGCATAGTAGGGGCGGGCATCTTCATCAATCCTTATGTGGTGGCGCAGCAGGTACACACCCCTTCCTTGATCCTGCTGGCTTGGATGGTGGGCGGCGTGATCGCTCTTGCCGGAGCTTTTGTTTATGCGGAGCTTGGGGAACGCCTGCCACAAGTAGGCGGCCAATATGCTTACATTCGCGAGGCCTATCACCCGCTTCTGGCTTTTCTTTACGGATGGACGCTGCTGCTTGTGATCCAGACCGGCGGCATGGCAGCCGTCACCGTGACCTTTGCAAGATACTTTCTTGAGCTTACCCGCTGGCCGGTCAGCGAGGGCGCACTCGCCGTGATCACGCTTGCCGCCCTCACGCTGGTTAATTGCCTGGGCGTGCGCACCGGCAGCTCGGTGCAAAGCGCGCTGATGATCATGAAGATCATTGCGATCGTGGTCTTGGTCGCTGGGGGCCTCTTTTTCATCTCCGGCGCAGATCTTGCATGGACTCCCATCGCCAACAAGCCGGTCACCGGCGGCCTACTCTCTGAGTTTGGCGCCGCCATGATCCCCGTGCTCTTCGCCTTTGGCGGATGGCAAACAGCTAGCTTCATTGCCGGAGAGCTCAAAGATCCCCGCAGGGACCTTCCCCGGGGGCTTCTGCTGGGCGTGATCGCAGTCATCATTCTGTATGTGTCGGTCAATTACGTTTGCTTGCGCGCGCTTGGGCCACAGGCTCTTGCTTCTACCAAGACACCTGCTACCGCTGTGATGAGCGCTGCATTCGGGAGCACCGGCCGGACCGTGATCGCACTGGGCATCGCCATCTCTACCTTGGGATTTTTGAGCCAGGGCATCCTGACTGCGCCCCGGGTGTACTTTGCCATGGCGGAGGACGGCGTCTTCTTTCGCGCCGTTGCCTGGGTGCATCCGCGGACGCGGGTTCCCGTTTTTGCTATTGTTCTGCAAAGCGTTTGGACGATGGTCATCCTGCTCAGCGGAAAATACGAACAGATCCTGAACTATGTTGTTTCCATGGACTGGATCTTCTTCGGGCTGAGTGCAAGCTGCCTCTTCATCTTCCGCCGTCGCGGGATCGGCCAGGCGCAGGCGCGCATGCCTGGTCACCCCTGGAGCACAGCCACTTTCTGTTTCATTTGCGCTCTGGTTGTGGTCAACACGATCTACCGGTATCCCTCGAACACGTTGATCGGCCTGGCGATCATGCTCGCGGGCATTCCAGTTTTTTATCTTTGGAAAAAAAGGTCCATCGCATGAAGCCATTCTGCCGCACCCACGCCCGATCGTCGTACATGGAATTCTCCAAACTGAGCAGCAATGCGCGATTCAACCTTGCCGGCAGCGGCATGGCATCCCTCCCGTTGGGTGAGCTGGGCATCTCTATCAACCAGCTTGAGATCAATGGCCCAACGGTCTATGGGTATAGTCCGCTCAACCGGGCGATTGCAGATCGCTACCGCGTACCGGCGGAATGCGTGGTCGCATCGGCGGGCACTTCCATGGCGAATTATCTCGCGCTGGCGGCGTGCGTAGCTCCCGGGGAAGAAGCGCTGTTTGAGGATCCTACATATGCTTTGCTGCTCGACACGGCGCGTTATCTGGGTATCAGCATCAAGCGATTCGCGCGTCCGCCTGAGCTTGATTTTGAGGTTGATCTTGCGGATATGGAGCAGAATCTTTCTTCGCGCACAAAGTTGATCGTCTTGTGTAATATGCACAATCCAAGCGGCGCTTTGATCCCTGAAGTCACCTTGCGAAAGGTGGGAGAATTAGCAAAAAATGTGGGCGCGCGCGTGCTGGTGGATGAGGTATATCTGGAGATGCTCTGGCAGCGCGAACCACAAAGCGCATTTCACCTCGATCCCGAAACATTCATCAGCACCAACAGCCTTACCAAAGCATATGGATTGAGCGGAGTGCGTTGTGGTTGGGTGCTGGCAGCTCCGGAGCTGGCAGAGCGCATGTGGCACATCAATGATCTGCACGGTTCCACGCCGGCGCATCCATCTGAGTTGTTGAGCGTGGTCGCATTCCAGAAGCTGGAGCAGATCGCGGCGTTGCAAAAATCGCGCCTTGACGCCAATCGCAAGCTGCTCAGGGATTTTATGGAATCGCAATCCGCGCTCGATTACTTCTGGCCCGAGCAGGGAACGGTGATCGCGCCACGAGTGAGGTCCGGAGATGGCGACAGCTTCGCGGCCAGACTGCGCCAGTATGACATCAGCGTGGTTCCCGGCAGCTTCTTTGAGATGCCGGACCGCGTTCGCATCGGGGTGGGTGCGGAGACCGAGCAAGTGAGTGCAGCGCTTGCGGCGTTGCAAAGCGCGATCTGACCGCTATTGCACATCCACCTGTTCAAATCCCAATGACCGCATGAGCGCGCTCACAGTACTGCGCGCATTCTGGCCGGCGTTCTTCAGGATGTCTTCCTGAAGCGCCGCAGCGGTCAATTGACGCTCCGCCCTGCGCCGCGCGTCTGATTCCAGCTGGGGATCTGCCGTGCTCAGCAAGCCCGTGTCGCGGGAATAGACGCGTGTTCGTTCATTGTCCATCCGGGTGGAAAAGACTTCCGCTTCCGGCAGCTTGATGTGGACGCTCTTGCCGCTCACGGAAACATCCTGCGGGCGCAATTTGCTGAGGTCTACTCCGGCAGTCACTTCGCCATGCACGATCAGCAGGATGCGGTCACCCGCGATCGCAGGCGGCAGGATGGTACTGCGTTCTTCAGTGACCACCTGATCAAGCGTATACAGCACCGATTCCAGCCGCTGTAATTGCTGGATCTGCCGCACGATGGTGGAGTCACTCACCGTCACGGTGCTGCCGGTAAGGTTGATCAGGCGGTGATAGATCCATTGCCCGCCGAAGAACATCGCCGCAGAGAAAGCGAGCATGATCGCCAGTACCGCTATCAGTGCCACCTTCCAAACTGAGGTACGGTGCTGAGGAGGTGCCGTCGGCAGGGTATTACGACCGTCTGTCATGGGGGACATATTACCCTTTTTCCCTTTTTGGGAGCAGATGTAAAACTTGCGCAAAGGTTTGTGCAGATCTGGGTCGCGGCCAGCCTATCGTGAGTCTTTGCATCGATCTCGTCCAGCAGAGTTCATGTATTGCTGCTAAAGGTAATCGCGTGATTGGTCGTCGCCCATGAAGTTCGCAAAGCCGTTGGGCCGGGTAATGATGGCCAGCCCCCTTCGCATCTACCTGCTCATGCTCACATTGGCAGGGCTGCCTCTATCGCTTTTTCTGATAGCGGCACATCATCTTTTGGTGCAGCAGACCACGGAGCGGTTGAAGGCCCAAAGCGGCGAGGCATCGCGAGTTGTTGGCAACCTGATCGAGAAAAACCTGGACCAGAGCAAAGCTTTACTCGAGTCCTTCGCATCTCGCCCTAATCTGCAGGCGAACATTCGGTCAAAGAACTTTTTTGAAGTTACAAAACATTTGGAACAAGCATATTCGTTGCGTCCGGACTTCATGTTCTTCAGTATTTATGACGTGGACGGCACCATGCGGGCCATTCATCCCGCTGATCCCGCGGTACTCAACAGGAACTTCGCAACGCGGGACTGGTATCAGGGCGTCATGCGCTCTTCCAAAGCATATGTTTCAGAGGTTTACCGGACCGCGGTGGACGGCCATCTGCAGGTCATTGCCGTCGCAGTGCCTATCAAGAACTCTCGCGGCGAGACGATCGCCATTCTGATGGCGCCCCACACGGTGGAGAGCTTGATGCAGGACCTCCATAGCCTATCCACCCCGCAAAGTTCAACCAGTCTCTCTCTCATCGATCAGAATGGCCATGTATTCGGCAATCCCAATGCCAGCTTTACAGTGATCGACGCAAACCATGCGATCAATCCTGCGTTGGTCTCGCAGGTTCAATCCGAGCAAGACACCACGCAATTCCAGCAGTTGAATGGGCGCAGCGTTCTGGTCGCGTTCCACCGTATGCCCTCACTCCAATGGGGTGTGCTGATCGAAGTGCCGGCGGAAGCTATCTCGCAAGCCCTTTGGCAGTACGAGAAAAAGCTGGGCTTCCTGGGACTGATGCTCATAGGCTTGGCGATCTTTGCCGGCGGCTTTCTCGCTTCCATGCAAAAACAATTGAAAGACAGTGAAGAGAAGAGCCGCGTGATCGTCGAGCGGGCCAGGGATGCCTTCATCGCGATGGATTCGCACGGCAAAGTATCGGAATGGAATCCCCAGGCGGAAAGGATATTTGGCTGGTCGCGGGAGGAGGCCATTGACCAAACACTCTCGGAACTCATCATTCCGCTGGCCTATCGCCCGGCCCATGAAATGGGCCTGAAACGATTCTTGAGCACCGGGGAAGGCCCCGTGTTGGATAAACAGCTCGAGTTGGCGGCGATTCGCCGCTCAGGTGAAGAGTTTCCGGTGGAACTGTCCATCTCCGCATTCCGATTCGTCGGTGGGCACTATTTCAATGCCTTCATCCGGGACATCAGTGACCGCAAACGCTATCAGCAGGAGATCGAGGAAAAAACCGTGAGTTGGAGCTGCGAAATCGTGAGGTGGTCCGCGCCAACCAGCTTAAGAGCCAGTTTCTCGCCAGCATGAGCCATGAACTCCGCACCCCGCTGAACGCGATCATCGGCTTCTCTGAACTCATTGCCGAGGGTCGCGGGGGCACTCTTTCAGACAAGCAACTACGCTTCGTCGAGCACATCAGGAACGGCGGACGCCACCTGCTGCAGTTGATCAATGACATCCTCGACCTCTCCAAGATCGAAGCGGGCCGGTTAGACCTGCAAGAAGAAGATTTTCACTTGCACGGCATTGTCCCAGAGGTCCTTTCGCTGATCCGGCCTTCTGCCATGGCCAAAAGGATCGAGCTCACTGAGCCCGGGACAGACTTCGCCGTCCATGGTGACCGGCTACGGGTGAAGCAAATCCTCTTCAATCTATTGCTATTGAGCAATGCGGTGAAGTTCACGCCTGAGGACGGAACTATCTCCCTGGCCACGAAGCTGCTAGAGGGATTTGTGCATATCTATGTTCAGGATAGTGGAGTGGGCATTTCGCCGAAAGATCAGGCTGTTGTTTTCGATGAGTTTCGCCAGGTGGGGGAGACGACGCGTGGGATCAAGGAGGGAACAGGTCTTGGTCTGGCTATTGCGAAGCGGCTGGTGGAGATGCATGGAGGTAAGATCTGGTTGGAAAGCGTGCCTGGCAAGGGCAGTCGTTTTACGTTCACATTGCCGGCCGCAACCATTGTTTCCGATCAGTCCAAAAAAACTCCTCCGCCGCAGACCGCACTGCGGGAATCGCGGATCACGCCTTCGATCCTTGTAGTGGATGACGATTTTGTCACCCAAGAGTTGATTCGAACATACCTGGAGGAGAGCGGATATCAGGTTGACATTGCCGGCTCCGCCAACGAAGCCATTGAGAAGGCTCGCAGTAACCCGCTGGATGCCATCACGCTGGACCTACTCATGCCGCAGGGCGGCGGGATGCAGGTTCTGTATGAACTGAAATTCTATCCGGAAACCGCCAGCATCCCTGTGGTCGTTGTCTCCATAATGGACGAGCGGCGGCGAGGCGTCGCGTTCGGAACTGCGGAGTACACTGTCAAACCAGTCAGCAAAAGAACCTTACTCAGCGCGTTGGAGAAACACCTGCCCCGGGTCCGGACACATGCTCCCGTGGTTTTAGTTGTTGACGATGATTTGGCCACTCAGAATCTCGTCTCTGAGATCTTGCAGACAGTAGACTACTCAACCGTGTGCGCCTCGAATGGGTTGGCTGCCTTAGAGCTGCTTTCCGGCAAAGACTTTGATGCGATCGTCCTCGATCTGCTGATGCCGGAAATGGATGGATTCTCCGTCATCGAGAGACTCCAGCAGGAAGAGCGGTTGCGCGAGGTCCCGATCTTCGTATTAACGGGGAAGACCCTTTCTTCAGCCGAGTCAGAGCTGCTGAATCGTCACACCAGCGGCCTGTTCTGTAAAAGTGATTCTTGGCGCACGGAGCTGATTCGGCGGCTTCAGATATCTCTGCCTCCTCTTGATGCTCCAGGCTTCCCCGCTCAAACACTCGCTGAGAAACCGGTCTCGCAAACCGCTCATGACTGAATTTCCGCGTCAGGGATAAAAATCCCTCTTTCATACTCCTTTAACAAGACTTCAATACAATCAGCACTGATGCAAACCATTTTCATCGTGGAAGACGACGCTGACATCGCGCGTTTGGTTGAGCAAAACCTGAAAAGCGCCGGATACGGTGTCCGGGCATTTCGGTCTGCGGAAAAAGTTGTTGCCGAAGCGCTTCGTTTTTCACCGGCATTGTTCCTGCTGGACGTGATGTTGCCCGGCACCAGTGGCATCTCCTTATGCGATTCCATCCGCAGAGCAGAGCGGCTGGCTAAGATTCCCATCATATTTTTGACTGCCAAGGGAACAGAGACGGATCGTGTTGCCGGTCTTGAAGCAGGCGCGGACGATTACATCAGCAAGCCTTTCAGCCCGCGGGAGCTGGTGCTGCGAGTGAAGGCGGTTCTGCGGCGATTTGAACAGCCCTTGGTTCCCCAACTGATCGAATCCGGCGATTTGCGCATTGATTCCGCCGCCATGGTACTGACCGTTCGCGGCGAGTTGACCCAGACCACGGCCACGGAGTTCCGTCTGCTCCAGTATCTGGCGCGCCATGCAGGCACCGTCTTCAGTCGTGATGAATTGCTGGATGCCGTTTGGCGGGACACTGCCTTCGTCACTCCTCGCTCCGTGGATGTCTACATCCGGCGATTGCGTGAAAAGATCGAGCCAGACCCCGAAAATCCCGTATACCTTCGCACCATCCGGGGTGCCGGTTACAGATTTGATGCGCAAACGTGAAGCTCGGCCTCTTCTCCAAGCTGTTTCTGCTGTCGGCTGCCTGCATCATGGTGGCGATGTTGATCACCGATGCATTGGTCCGGCGCTCATGGGAACATTCTTTTGAACAACAACTGAGGAACCAGTTAGAAGAAAAAGCGCGAGGGCTGCGCGAATCCTTGCCGCCGGTCACCGGCTGTGCCCCGCGGAATGCCGCTGCCCTTTCAGGATTGAAAGAGGAACTCAGTAGACAAGCCGCCGCACTGAATCTTCGCATCACCGTGGTGGACCATTGTGGCTCTGTTCTCGCCGACTCCTCTGCCGAGGCGGAGCGCATGGAAAATCATGCGCAGCGTCTGGAATTTCGTGCCGCTCTCGAGCGCGGTGCTGTTGGAACGGACACCCGCACCAGCCACACTCTTGATGTCCCATTCCTATACGTTGCGCTACCTCTGCGCGGTGCGCAGCCGGCAGGCGCGGTGCGGGTCTCATACCCGCTGGATCAGATCCGCGTGGAATCGAGCCGCATCCGCAATCTTATCCTGCTGGCAAGTCTGATCGCGCTCACGGTTGCGTTGCTTTTGGCGGCACTGGCTGCAAGGCTGATTAGCGGGCGCTCCCAGCGCATCATGGAATTCGCCCGCCGCGTTGCAGCCGGGGACCTCTCCGCTCGCGTTCGCGACCCCTCTACCGATGAGCTATCCGAGCTCGCGCACGCGCTGAACCAGACCGCACAGCAACTCGAGAACAGCTTTCGCGATTTAGACCAGAGCCGCGCGCGCTTTGAAGCGCTCCTCAATAGCATGCAGGAGCCGGTGCTGGCTGTTTCGCCGGACCGCAAGGTGCAGTGGTTCAACTCCCAGATGGCGAAGATCGCGGGAAGCGCGCTTAAGATCGATGCGCCTTTGGTTGAAAGTATCCGTGATCCGGAAGTGACGCGCGCCATCCGGCAGACTCTTGAGACCCGGGAGATAGCCTCCGCCCGCTCCGAACTCATCAGTCCTGGTCGGGTATTCAACATCGTGGTGGCGCCGGTTGGCAGTGAAGGCGTGGTGGCGGTGCTGGCGGAGATAACTCACATTGAAAAGACCGAAAAGGTGCGTCGCGATTTTGTCGCCAATGTCTCCCACGAACTCCGCACTCCGCTCACCTCCATCCAGGGCTACACCGAGACATTGCTGGAAAATGCTCCCGCGGGACAAAGGGACTTCCTGGAGATCATCCGCAAGAACGCAAAGCGCATGGCGCGCCTTACTGATGACCTGCTGACTCTCGCCCGCGTGGAATCTGGCGAGGATGCGTTGCGCTTTCAACTTGCTTCTCCCAGCCAGGTCCTGGCGGATATCTTTGAAAGTTTTGAGGAGACAGCCAGGCTGCAGGGCCGTTCTTTCATCGTGGATTGCCGGACTGATAAGCCGGTGCGGTGTGACCCTGACAAGATCCATCAGGTGATGTCCAACCTGGTGGAGAATGCCTTCAAGTATGGTTCGCCTTCGACAGGCGTGACCCTCGGCGCTGAGAACGATGTCGAGGGTGTCCGCTTTTATGTAAGCGATCAAGGTGATGGGATCCCATCCGAACATCTTTCCCGGCTCTTCGAGCGCTTCTATCGTGTGGATAAAAGCCGCTCCCAGGACTCCGGCGGCACCGGCCTTGGCCTGGCGATCGTGAAGCACATTGTGCTGAAGCATGGTGGCTCGGTAAAGGTTGAAAGTGAGCTAGGCAAGGGTTCCGTTTTCTCCTTCGTTTTACCTGAACCGAACGCTTGGCGAATGAATGTAACCAGGCATTGATCGACATTTCATCTGTCCTTCATCGCCCGCCGGCTCTTCAATATCCATAAACAAATGTCGTCGTGCTCGCGGGCACAGCGAAGATGGGTTCAGGCCCGGACGGATGGCAGATTTTAATCAGCCTTTCACATTGCGTTCATCACCGGTTAACGTCCGCTGATTACTAATAGAACCAAGTACATCAGGAGAAAAATAGTGATCAGACGTTTGACCGTCCTTGTATTGCTCGCCGCCAGTTCCGCCATCGTCTCAGCCCAAACTAAACTGAACGGCGCCGGAGCCACTTTCCCATATCCTATTTATTCAAAATGGTTCTCTGAATACAACAAACTGCACTCGAATGTTGAGATCAATTACCAGTCCATCGGCTCCGGTGGTGGCATTCGTCAAGTCACCGCTGGAACAGTTGATTTCGGTGCCTCGGATGGCCCCATGACGGACCAGCAGCTTGGGGAGTCCAAGGTAAAGATCGTGCACATTCCTACCGTGCTGGGAGCGGTGGTGCCGTCTTATAACATCCCGGGGGTCAAGGACGAACTTAAATTCTCACCCAAGACACTTGCTGATATTTATATGGGAAAGATCACTTCCTGGAATGATCCGGCGATCAAGAAGGACAATCCTGGCGTGAATCTTCCCGGCCAGAACATCATTGTGGTGCGCCGCTCGGACGGTTCAGGTACAACTTATTGCTTCACGGATTATCTGTCCAAAGTCAGCCCCGAATGGAAGAGCCAGGTTGGCAAAGGCACTTCCGTTAAATGGCCCGTCGGCATCGGCGCCAAAGGAAATGAAGGCGTGGCGGGGATGATCCGCCAGATGGAAGGCTCCATTGGATATGTGGAATTGATCTACGCTGAGCAGAACAAGATCGCTTACGGCACGGTGAAGAATCCGGCAGGCAATTTCATAAAAGCCTCTCTGGAGAGCGTCACCGCCGCCGCCGCTTCTGCCAAGATGCCGGCGGATTACCGGGTGTCAATCACGAATGCGCCAGGCAAAGATGCGTATCCCATCTCCACATTCACCTGGCTTTTGATTCCCAGCAGGAACTCGGACGCCAACAAGCAGAAGATCCTGGTGGATTTCCTGAACTGGATGGTGAATGACGGCCAGAAGATGACGAAAACCCTGACATATGCGCCACTACCGCAGGAAGTCGCCGCGAAAGTGAAAGTCACCATCGGACAGTTGAATTAAAAGTGTCACTGAGATCGACAACCACCTCGTTTCACCCAGGAGAAACAATGAAGTCGAAGCTGAACAGTCTGGCCATGGGCCTTTTATTGCTGAGCTTGGCAATGCCAGGCCACGCCCAAACAAGTGCCAAGAATACGTCGGTAAAGAGGGCAGCCAAACACCGCATGGCAGCTCCGCCGGAGGTCACCGCCGCTGACATTAGGGAATTGCGTGACATGTTGAAGCAGCAACAGGAGCAGATCCAGCAGTTGCAGCAGCAACTGCTGCAGCGTGACGAACAGGCTCGTGCCGGCCATCAAGCTTCCCAACAGGCGCAGGAAACGGCTCAGGCTGCTTCTCAGAAAGCAGAAGCAGTGCAATCTGCGCTCGCCACGGATCATGATTCGTTTGCTCAAGTGCAAAGCGATGTGAAGGACTTGAAAACGAACGTGACTACAGTCGTCGAGAACAGTCAGCAGACGGAAAAAGCACTCGGCGCTACCGAAGCATTGCTGAACCGTTTCCGTTGGAATGGCGATGTCCGCGTCCGGCAGGAAGACTTCTTCTTCGGCTGCAGCGAGAGTGCTACGGTGAAGTGCCCTCCGCGTATCCGCCAGCGTATTCGCGTCCGCTTCGGCTTCGATGGCAAGCTGGGCGAAGATTTCACTGGCGGAGTCGCGCTTGCCAGTGGTGTGCTGTTCGACCCCACCAGCACCAATGAGACCCTGACCAACGCGTTCGAACGCAAGACCATCGGCTTTGACCGCGGCTATATCTCCTACAATCCGCGCGCGCATAGCTGGTTGAACCTGACGGGCGGCAAGTTCGCTTATACCTGGCAGCGAACATCCGTCACCTTCGATCCAGACTTAAATCCGGAGGGATTCAGCGAGAAGTTCGCATGGGACATCAACCACTCGATCATGAAGAACCTGAGCTTCACTGCCATGCAGTTGTTTTTCAATGAGGCATCGGCAGGGAACGATTCCTTCGCAGCGGGCGGACAGATCGCCTCCAAACTGCAGCTCGGCAAGCGCTGGACGATGACCCCTTCCTACACGATCCTCAACTGGCGGAATGAGAGAGTGCTTCTGAATGAGCCCACCTCGGTCACTGGAGGAACCACGGTCGGGCCGTTTGCTCCCAACGGTCTGACCAATGCCACGGTGGGCACGGGAGCGAACCGCACGTATCTGTCCCGCTTCCTCTACTCGGACCTGATTCTCAACAATCAAGTGAAGACGCCGTGGAAGAGATTGCCCTTCAATCTTTTGGCTGAGTTCGAAGATAACCTGAACGCCCGCACCAATGCGAGCAAGGCTTATCTCATAGATGCCAGCCTTGGCCAGACGGCAAACAAGGGCGACTTCCAGTTCGGTTATGCCTGGGTCCGGCAGGAGCAGGATTCGGTGATCTCCTCATTCAATGAAAGCGACCAGCGTGCTCCCACCAACGTCCTGCAAAACCGCTTTTATCTGTTGGGCAAGGTCCAAAAGAATACCGTCCTGAGCTATACCCAGTGGATCGGCCGGACGCTCGATACTAACCGCCAAAACGCATTACGCGCTCCGGGAGTTCTCCCCGGGCAACAGGACAAAAACCTGAAGCGGTCACAGTTTGACGTGATTTACAGCTTCTGACCCACCTCCGTGCAGCAGTTGGCGCCAGTCCCCCTCAGGCTGGCGCCGTTTTTTTCAAGTTTTAACCTTCCCTTAACAAATCCGCCTTAACCAATCCATAAGCTAGAAGGAGATGTCCCTCACGAATCCCCAATCTCAACGGCCTGCGTTCACTCTGCTTGTCCCGTTG
The DNA here is from genome assembly GCA_038254775.1 of Terriglobales bacterium. GTDB lineage: Bacteria > Acidobacteriota > Terriglobia > Terriglobales > Acidobacteriaceae > JBBSFV01. Next base: position 42,563 of record JBBSFV010000008.1, read on the forward strand.
CGCAAAAAACACTCCGGGGATGCTCCTCAGTCGCACACTGGGCCCAGTTCCCAAGATCTTCTGCGCCACTCAAGTACCGGTGCCTGGGCAGACAAGCTCTTTCGCGGAGTAGTCACTCTCTGCGCATTCTCGATCATCGCGATCGTGCTCTTGATCGTCGCCGAACTAGTCTCGCAATCGCGCCTCTCGATCGAGAGATTCGGCTTGAATTTCTTTACCGGGCATGACTGGGACCCGGTTGCAGGTATCTTTGGCGCCACGCCCTTTATCTATGGCACGCTGCTTTCTTCGCTGATCGCGCTATGCATCGCCGTCCCGCTGGGCATCGGCGTCGCTGTTTTTATAACCGAGATGTGTCCCAGCCCGTTGCGCGGAACAGTTTCCTTCCTTGTCGAACTGCTCGCCGCCATCCCCAGCGTGATCTACGGATTGTGGGGCATTTTCGTTCTGGCTCCGTTATTGCGCACCATCGTCGAGCCCGTGCTTGCGAAGTACCTGGCATGGACCGGCTTTTTCAGCGGGCCACAATATGGCATCGGCATGCTTGCCGCGGGAGTGATCCTTGCCATCATGATCATCCCGTTCATCTCTTCGGTCACTCGTGAGGTCATGCTGGCGGTGCCTTCTTCGCAGCGTGAAGCGGTGATGGCTCTGGGCGCAACTCGTTGGGAGACGATCCGTACCGGTGTTTTGCGCAACGCCCGCGCCGGAATCTTCGGAGGCATCATTCTCGCGCTGGGCCGGGCACTCGGCGAGACGATGGCGGTAACCATGCTGATCGGCAATCGCCCGGAGATTGCAAGGTCGCTCTTCGCTCCCGGCTACACCATGGCCAGCGTGATTGCCAATGAGTTCAGTGAGGCAACAGACGATCTCTACGTGAGCGCACTGGTGGAGATCGGCTTGGCGTTGTTTCTGGTGACGGTGGTGTCGAACATCATCGCGCAGATGCTCATCTGGAATATCACCCGCGGGCACAAAGCGAGGGCACATGCGTAACGGCGGCGTGAAGTACACGCGGATCGCGGCTGACCACTTTGTCAGTGGGCTCTCCTATCTTGCGGCATTCCTGGTACTGGCGCCACTCACCGCCATCTTTGGATACTGTATCTATCGGGGGGCAGGCTCGCTGGATATCGCTTTCTTTACGCAGATACCCAAGCCGGTCGGCGAATCCGGCGGGGGTATGGCGAATGCGATCGTCGGCTCCGGCATGTTGTTAGCCATAGGCAGTCTGATTGGGGTCCCACTCGGCGTAGGTGCCGGGATCTACCTCGCGGAATTTGGCAGCGGCAAGTTGGGAAATCTAGTGCGGTTTACCGCCGACGTCCTCAATGGGCTCCCTTCTATCGTGATGGGCATCTCAGTCTATGCACTGATCGTGATCCGGCAAAAACACTTCTCCGCATTGGCTGGTTCATTGACTTTAGGGATCATGATGGTCCCCATCATCACCCGCGCCACCGAAGAGATGCTGCGGATGGTGCCGCCCTCTTTGCGCGAAGCCGCGCTTGGAATTGGCGTGCCCCGCTGGCGCACAACTCTTTCCATAACGTTGCGCACCGCGCAGGCGGGCATCATCACCGGCGTGATGCTGGCATTTGCGCGTGTTGCCGGAGAGACCGCACCGCTGCTCTTCACCGCCTTTGGTAATGCCTTCTGGAATCTTGATCCGCGGCAACCGATCGCCGCGCTGCCGCTACAGATCTTCACCTATGCCATCTCTCCATTTGACGACTGGCATCGCAAGGCCTGGGCGGGAGCGCTGGTACTGGTAGCGCTCATCGTCATCAGCGTGGCTCTGGTGCGCTGGGTGGCCGGCCGCGGAATCCTTAAAGGATCGTCCTAAATGGGAATTGCGATCAAAGTACAGGACCTGAACGCCTTCTTTGGGAAGACTCAAGCGCTCCATAACATAACCATGAATGTCAATCCGAATCAGGCGACTGCGATCATCGGGCCCTCCGGTTGCGGCAAGAGCACCTTTGTGCGCTGCCTCAACCGCATGCATGAGACCATTCCCGATGCCCGCGCCAGTGGCAAAGTCCTCGCCGGCGAGACCGACCTGTATGCGCTTTCTCCCGTTGAAGTCCGTCGCCGCATCGGCATGGTGTTTCAGAAGGCAAACCCGTTTCCCACCATGTCGATCTATGACAACGTGGCTGCGGGCCTCAAACTGAATGGCGTGCGCAAACGACCGGAATTGGATGAGATCGTCGAACGGTCACTCCGCTCGGCCGCGCTTTGGGATGAGATCAAAGATGTTCTCAAAAAGAAATCCGGTGCGAGCCTTTCTGGAGGACAGCAGCAAAGGCTTTGCATCGCTCGCGCGCTCGCGGTTGAACCCGAGGTGCTGCTCATGGATGAACCCGCTTCCGCGCTCGATCCCATCTCGACCAGCAAGATCGAAGACCTGATCTTTGAACTGAAAGCCCGCTATACGGTCGTCATCGTTACGCATAATATGCAGCAGGCGGCGCGGGTCGCGGACAATACCTGTTTCCTCCTCATGGGTGAGTTGATCGAATTCGACAAGACAGAAAAGATCTTCACCACTCCCAAGGACAAACGCACTGAAGATTACATCACCGGAAGGTTTGGATAATGCGAACACGATTCCACCAAGGGCTCGATGAGCTGAAAGAAAAGCTGCTGGTGATGAGCGGTCTTGCTGAGCAAGCGGTCGACCGCGCGGTGGAGGGCTACAGTCGCCGCGACCCAAAGCTTTGCCAGGAGGTATTTTCCATCGAGACGGAGATCAATCTTGCTGAACGCAAGATCGATGAGCTTGCTTTGGACCTGCTGGCCATGCAGCAGCCTATGGCGGTGGACCTGCGATTCATCACCGCATGCATGAAGATCAACTCTGACCTGGAACGCGTGGGCGACCAGGCGGTCAACATCGCTGAACGCGGCATGGAAGTTCTCAACCTTCCGGAAGCAGATCTGCTGGTGGATATCCCCAAGATGGCGGTGACCGTGGCGGGTATGGTGCGCCGCGCCCTTGAGTCTTTCATCCATGGGCGCGATGATCTTGCTGAGGCCGTGCTGAAAATGGATGACATCGTTGACCGCATGGACGATGACATTTTCATGGCTATGGCGGAGAAGATACGCAGCGCGCCGGAACTTTCCCAGCAGGCGCTCAATGCACTTCTGGTCTCCCGTAACCTGGAGCGCGTTGCTGACCACGCTACCAACATCGCTGAAGACGTGATCTTCTGGGTGCGCGGCGCCGATGTGCGGCATAAAGCGGGCATTTAGCCGATCACTGTCGCCGCAGGGCGCGATCATCCGATAAGGATGTTTGATGGTAGCGCTTTACCACGAATTGCGTGGCTTTGCCCATTAGTTCCAGCTATGCGGGGACGGTGGCGGTGTCACTAACCTCTGCTAAACCGGCGATCAGCAGCAACCTCTTGCCCGGATTCCCTGAATTCCTTCACGGGTAATAATCGGAACCATTACCAGCGCCGCTACCGGATCTGCCCACCACCAGCCGAGCAGCCAGTTCGAGCCCAAGCCGAATAGCAGGACTGCAGACAAATATGTGCAGAAGTCGGTCTGGGTGGCATCTGCTCGCATTGCATTACTCTCCAGGCCCATTGCCACGTCGCGTTTTGAGCGCGCGAGGAGAGGCATTACTACGATGGATACAGCGGCCAGGAGTATGCCTGGGACTGAATGGGCAGGGTGCTCGCGCTGATGCAAGGCTTTGGCTGCATCGGCCAATATGTACGTTGCTAATGCGAGAAAACACCAGCCAACAATCCGTAAGGATATTTTTTCTGCGTGCTCGCGACGCTCCGGGCTGTCGAGGTGCATGCGCCAGAGCACAGATGAAGCGGAAGTAACCTCTATCACGCTGTCGAATCCGAAACCCATCAATGAGATGCTTCCGGCGATCAACCCAGAGACAATGGCCACCAGCGCTTCAAGGCTGTTCCAGAATATCGTGAAATATTGTAGGCGCTTGCCGCGCAGGACAAGGGCTTGCCGCTCCACTGCACTCGGGCCCGCCATTGGCTACTTGTTCGGCTGCTTTGCGCCGGTGATGGAAGTTGCAGTAATCGTCTCGCCGGCGACTTCACCGGTGACTGTTGCCTGACTTCCTGCGAACCTGTCGATTTGCGTCTTGTCGCCTTTGAGTGTGTAAACCTTATCGCCAACAACTAAAGCGTACTCGGAGCCGGCTTTGGCGCATTCACGCGTGCATTGCGCGGCGGTCTCATTTTTCATCATGTGTTTCTTTCCACACATGCTGTCTGTTACCGAGCCGGTGAGGGTTTGCTGATTTGCGGCTGCTGCAACAACGGCCAGTGATAAAGTCATCGCGGTGATGATCATTGTTCCCAGTTTCATTGATTCTCCTTAAAGATTAGAGGGTTGTGGAATAGGTTGCGATTCGGTTTTTATCAAAGCGCCCCGCCTAAGTGCACGCTCTTTCATTATCACGAAAAAGACGGGAAGTAAGATCAAAACGTGGATGGTGGATGTGATCATTCCGCCCACGATCGGTGCCGCAATGGGTTTCATAACGTCTGAACCGACTCCAGTCTCAAACAGTATTGGCACCAGGCTGGCGAGCACAGCCGTCACCGTCATGAGTTTTGGACGGAGCCGGTGAACAGCGCCTTCGATCGCTGCTTCTTCGATCAGCTTTTCGGTGATTTGTTCGCCTGCGGTGATGTGTCTGTCCAGCGCCTCGTGCAAGTAGACGACCATCACAACTCAGGAGTGGAGATGGAAGCGCAAACCGCGCTGCACCACTCCAAGTTAGAGTTTCAACTCAGCGCATCTCATGCTGCATCTCTTGCATGTCACCAGATCTCTTCGGCTGCACGGACAAGTCACCGAACCTCGCACTTACCGTGAGGCCCGCAGCCAATAGAGTGAGTGTGATGAGAGACACAATCATTTTAGAAATCAATGATGCCGGCTGGCCGTGTGTCTGATTTGAGGTTTCCGGGTTTGTCGGCATCGTCCCGCCATCCATATTGCCCATGCCCGGCATATTGGAATGCTGCATCGCTTGCTTCGACCCCTCCATGCCCGAACCTCCGCGCCCGAGCGCCCGCTCCGTTCCCATGCCATGCTTCAGGTTGTTCTTAACCAGCCACCAGTTCACCGGGTAGGCGAGGACAGCACCTACAAAAGTGCTAAACGACATAACAATCCAAAAGTAGGGAGAACGCGGCTCCATGGCAACCATGTTCCTGGACATAAGGATCACCATGCTGGGAATCATCCCTGCCATTACCGCGTTCATGGAAAGCCATTCGGCCAAAACTGTCTTTCGCACGGCATATAGGTAACCGCGCCCTAACATGTCTTTCATAAAGAGCGCTTGAAAGACGAGCAATCCAAAGGCGAATCCGGCCACATATTCGACGACGAGGTCGATCTTCATCGGCAGCCCTAGCGTGGATGTAACTGCAGCAGAGGCGATGATTCCAGTGGCATCGCCGGCCAAGCAATGGATAGTCGATCCCACGCTTTGTTTCCAAAGAGGAGCAATGAATTTCTCGTGCGTTCCGGAAGCGGGTTCACGGCAGGAATACCAGTAGACCACCAGTGCTACTGGCCCCAGATACAGCGAGACCAGCAGCCAACCCCAGCGCATGACCTTCATCGCCGGCGTACGGGTAAAAAGGTCAACAGCGATATACGCCGTTGACCCGATCACCAGCGCGAACCAGACGATCACAAGCCAGGTCATTTAGCCTTCGCCTCTGCAGGACAGCCATGCTCTTGTCGCCATTTGATTACCCATTTTCATCACCGTGATTCTGGCAGTCACAAGACGGCGGACGAGCGGCATAGCCAGTCAGCGGCGATGACTCGAGGAAATTGCTTAATGGCTGTGCTCAGCAGACTTCTTTCCATACCATTCTGAGTTCCACTGGAGAAGCTGTTTCTTCTCCTCAGTCTGCTTCTGCTTAGTGTCCGCGCACATCTGTTTCAACTCAGGGTGCTGAGCTTTGGTTGGGCAGGGAATCGCCATTTGTATCGCCTGCTGATGATGTTGGGCAGTCGTGGGCAGGAAAAGTTTTTCAAAATCTGCGCCGTGAAGCGTCTTCAGCTTGTCCATCTTAGCTTTCATCCCCGGCTTCATGGACATCTTTTCCGGAACGTCAGCATTGAACCATGATTTGTACCAGTCCGTCATCTGCGACGATTCCTTTTCCTGATCGCTCCGCATCTTGGTACACAACTGTTTCAGTTCATTGTGAGTGGCTACCTGCTCACATCTGCTAAAAATCTCGATGCCATCTTTGTGGTGAGGAACCATCATGCTGATAAATCGCTTGTCAAAGTTGTTGCTCTTTTTGTCAGCCTTCGATGGATCGTGAGCAAGCAGAGCAAGCGGAGTAGCCAACAACAGGAACATCAAAGTCTTCGCTTTCATTGAAACCTCTCGTTCAAGTGGGGCCGCCGCGCAATAATCATGCCCGGCGGCATCTGGGAAATCAGTCTCCATAGAGCTTATGCGGCGCGACTGCTTGGCCCGGCCATCTTGCGGCAGGATTCCGCGCAGCGCCGGCAGGATTCGGCACAGCGCTTCATAAACTCTTCGCCGCCCATGCTGTCGCAGCTGTCAGCACATGAGGTGCAAACCTCGGCGCAGACTCCGCAGATACGGTTGTGAAGCTTAGAGTTGCGAAGCGTGAAGTTGGCGCTTGTCTGGCAGCTCTCAGCGCAGTCGAGCAGCAGGCCGATGTGGGTGGGGTCGGCGTGTTCTCCACCTTGCTGCAAGCAGTGGGTTACAGTCTCAATACAGATGGAATGGCAGTCCAGGCACTCGTCAATACAGGCCTGCATGCCAGAAGACACGTGTGGCATAGGTATTCTCCTTCACGGATTTTTCCCTGGACCTGATCAAGTAGATACCGGGCGGGCCTCGGGCGTTGCCCAAACCATGGCCTATGTTTACGCTGCTCAGGAATTGCGCATTAATCCAATCAAGGAGTACGATTGCCTCGTGGGTTGGAAAAAGTCAGGTTGGGAAAAATCACTATCGGCGGTCACGGTTGCGCTTCTCTTGGCAACTTCAGCCCTGCCGGCGATGTGCCAGCTTCAGTGTCGCGGATCAAGCGTATCCATTGTCCGAGGTCCTACCGTCCGCCGTCCTGCTGAGACTGCATCCAGGCCGCAAGCGCAATCGCACCATCATCATTCGCGTGGCATGGAGCCTTCCTCGAGCGCCCAAAGCATAACCGCCGGAGTCGAGTCTTTGTCACCTTGCTGCGACGACAAGACACAGGTGCTTGCTCCTGATTGCGGGTCGCGAGGCACAGTCAACGCTCTTGTCACCCGAGCGGTTTCTGATTTCGACTTGACAGCGGAGTCCCACATCGGCAACGTCTCGTGGTTCTCATCAGCGATGCCGTCGGTCCAGCTTCTTACTGCGACGGATCCAAGTAACGGCAGTAGCAGACTCCCTATCTCAGCAGCAATCCTTCGCATCTAGCACGATATTTTTCCGGCTTTCTATGTCACTGGCCGGAGTGTCGCTGCGAAATCCTCCCTGGACTCAGCACGCCTCCGGACCAGTGACGCCAACTATTTTTTTCTTTTCCAGCGTCACGGGACAAATTATGAGCAATCGCAGGAACTTCTTACAAAAATTTATCGGGGCCGGCGCGGCATTGCTGGCTGCACCGCACGTGATGGGGCAAAGCCGCAGCGTTGGCCAAGGTCATATCCACCACACCACCGGCAAAACCCCTGGCTTGGTCATCACGCCTGACATTCCTAACCTGCCACACACGATGGATGGCAACGTGAAAGTCTTCCATCTCATTGCAGAGCCCGTCGAACGAGAGCTGGTGCCGGGCCGCAAGATGAAGGTATGGGGATATAACGGCTTATGCCCCGGACCGACGATTCAAGTCACCAATGGCGATCGCGTTCGCATCATCTTGGAGAACCGTCTACCCGAACCCACCACGATGCACTGGCATGGCTTTGAGATCCCCGTTCAGATGGACGGAATGCCGTTCATCAGCCAAAAACCCATCATGCCGGGCGAGAGCTTTGCTTACGAGTTCACGCTTCACCAGGAAGGGACATTTTTCTATCACTCGCACGGAGCTATGCAGGAGATGCAGGGAATGATGGGTATGTTCATCATGCACCCCAAAGAAGATTTTTCTCCGCCTGTCGATCACGACTTTGGCATTGTGCTTCAGGAATGGGCCATCCTTCCCAACAATGATGTTCCTAACTCTGCCGGCATGGAATTCAACTGGCTTTCTTTCAACGGAAAAGCCGGTCCTGCGACCACTCCATTGCTGGTGAGACTAGGAAGTCGCGTCCGCATCCGCATGGTGAACCTTGGAATGGATCACCATCCCATCCATGTTCACGGCCACACCTTCTATGTCACTGGGACGGAAGGGGGGCGGCAACCTCAGGGTGTATGGGGTCCGGCCAACACGGTGCTCGTCGGCGTGGCACAGGCTCGAGACATCGAGTTTGTCGCTAACAACCCAGGCGATTGGATGCTGCATTGCCACCTGCCGCACCACATGATGAACAGCATGATGGACCTGATGTCCGAGCGCATGTTCGTGACCGGCGCGCTTTCACCGCAGCAGGCAGATGAGCAGATGCAGCTCATGATGGCGCAAGGAGCGCCCATGGGTGCTCATGGCGCAGGCGGAGGTATGGCTGCGGGCGTCAAGAACAATGCAACTCAGGTGCAAGGATTTCCGCAAGATGCTTTCATGGAGATGGCGATGGATTCAGCGGTGCAGAAGCCGGAGACGTACGGCCTCCCCCCGAACTGGACGGCTGGTATGCAGGGCATGATGTCATTGCTTCGCGTGCTTCCCCCTGACAGGTACGACGCCATCATGTCTCGAATTCGCTATAGGCAGGGTGACCCTGCGCCAGAACAGCACCAGCACGGGGGAAGATAGATATGCGCACGCTCAACCGAAATATTTTCTGCACTGTCACGCTCATGACTATGGCATTGCCGCTATCATTGCCGGCTCAAAGCACTGCACCCGAGCCGGCAGCTCAGGATCACAGCGCTCATCAAAGCGCCACAACCGATCAACAGAAAGAGCGAGCTGCTGGAAAGTTGCAAAAGAAATCAGGTTCTGCACAGCAAACTTCGCAGCACGATATGAGCAACATGCCGGGAATGAAGACGACTTCCGGGCAGCAGTCTGGTTCCAAACCCGAGCAGCACGATATGAGCAACATGCCGGGAATGAACATGCCTGCTGAACAGCAAATGCCCGGCATGCAAATGAAAAGTATCGGCGAACTGATTAGAACCTCGCCATCGAACTTTCTTCCTCCCTTGGGGGCTGCTCAGATCAGCGACTCCGGCGTAACCATGACCCTTCAGCAGCTTGAACAGATGGCCATTGAAAAAAACCCAACGCTGCGCCAGGCGCAAGCGGAGATCCGTTCCGCGCAGGGTCGCCGCGTTCAGGCAGGCTTCTGGCCCAATCCCACGGTGGGATATTCAGGGGAAGAGATCCGTGGCGGCAGTTTGGGCGGAGGCCAGCACGGTGGCTTCATCGAACAACGCTTTCTTCTTGGCAACAAGCTCGGGTTGGCCAGGAATGTAGCCAAAACCGAGATTGACATCGCCCGTATAGAAGCTGAAGAACAGCGGGTTCGTGTGGAGACGGGCGTGCGGGTGGGCTACTTCAGAGTGCTGTCCTCGCAAGAATCGCTGAATTTGGCTCAACACAATGTTGAACTCACCCGCGCCAATCTGGCGTCATCCCAGCGCTTCAACAACATAGGGCAAACAGACCGCTCTGAGGTGTTGCAAGCCGACATTGAGATGCAACGTGAGATATTGCAGGCGCAGATTGAAGAGACCCGCCTGCGCGCAGACTGGCAAGCATTGGCAGCGTTGATAGGCGAACCAACCATGCCGCTGCCTCGACTCGAAAGCCGCTTGGAGCAAGATCTTCCGAACGAGACGGCCGACCAACTGGTATCCCAGCTTGTTCAATCGAGCCCTGCCAGCCGCATCGCGCAGGCGAGCATCGCGCGGAGCCAGGCGCTCCTGGCCAGTGCCCGCCGTGCAACCTTCCCCGATCTCACCCTTCGTGCAGGTGTCCAGCAGAACAATGAACGTTTGGAGTCATCTAACAAGAAGATCGGTGTGCAGTCCTTCGCCGAAGCTGGGGTACAGCTACCGATCTTTAATCGCAATCAAGGGAATACCGCCGCGGCCCAGGCAGACCTCGAACGTGCACAGGCTGAGGCTGACCGGGTGCGGCTGATCTTGCGTGAGCGCTCCGCTTCTATGGCACAAAGTTATGCGATGTCTCAGCGCATGGTGATTGCTTATCGCGAACAGATCCTGCCTAAAGCACAAGAACTGTTTACCATGCAGCTGAAAGCCTGGGGCACGATGAACGCCTCCTACATGCAGGTGCTCTTGTCACAACAGATGTTGTTCGACGCTCAGCGTGAGTACATCCGGGCACTTCAACAATTGCGAAGTAGTTCACTAACGCTTCGCGGCTTTCTGTTAAGTGACGGCCTGGAAGCGCCGACGCGACCGGGAGAAGTGGATGTGCCGGTACGCGAATTGAACTTACCCAATAGTGGCAGAATGGAGCGCTAATATGCAGTTTAAGAAAAGACACTTTGGTGGGATGATCGCATTCGTTGTGGTCGTTGGTCTGATCGCTGCCACCGTCGTGATTCACCATGGTTTCAGTGCTCGCATGCAGCCAAGCGCTATGGAAGCTATTATCGCGCGAACCATGCGGGCTTTGGCAGTTCCGGCGAAGGCAAAAAGTATGACGAACCCATTGCCGCCCTCGAACGAGAACATCCAGGCCGGACTGGCGCACTTCGCCGACCATTGCGCCACCTGCCACGCCAACAATGGGAGCGGTGACACGGATTTCGGCAAAGGGCTCTATCCCAAGCCGCCGGACATGCGTACCGGCCACACCCAGGCAATGAGCGATGGCGCCATTTACTACACCATCCAAAACGGAATTCGCCTGACCGGAATGCCTGCGTTTGGAGAGGACCCACGGGATGACGATGAGGGTACATGGCAGCTGGTGCACTTCATTCGCCACCTCCCGAAGCTTTCAGCCGAGGAAGAGGTACAGATGAAAAAGCTGAATCCTAGATCGCCAAATGAGATGGGAGAAGAGCAATCGGAAGAAGACTTTCTCAATGGCAAGAAACCGGATCCAAACCAAAAGACTCAAATCCACAAACACTAGGAGAAGTAGATGAAAATAAGAATCGCAGCCGTCTTGGTCATTTTCGCACTCTCAACCGTCGCCTTCGCCCATAACGGCGTTGAGCACGTAATGGGTACGGTCGTGAAAACATCCAGCAATACCATCGATGTAAAAACAGTCAAAGGAGACACCAAGCAGGTAATGTTCAACGACAAGACCAACTTCACCAAAGGCGGCGAGAAGATCAAAGCGTCTGACCTGAAAGCAGGCGATCGCGTCGTGGTCAACGGTGAACCGATGAAAGAGATGAAGGGAATGCTGAATGCCGTCTCGGTAAAAGTCGGTTCCGGCGCTGCCAAGGTCAAGACCGCAAAACACCACACCCACTCACACTGACGCATCGATTCGGGCGATCGGTCTCATCGATGCGGTCGCCCGTTCTTTGTCCGACATCAGTCGTCGGCTCACTTCCGGCTGAGGGCAGCACATCTTCATGAGTGGCCCTGTTCAATGTGTCATCAAGTGCGGGGAACACCGGCCGGGGGACGAGTTGGGCCAGACCTCACGCACACAAACAAGGACTCGCTGAATCTAGCGCAATCCACGAGCATCAAATAGTCGTTCTGTAGCGTTGGCGCTGCGCGGATGCTCGTAAAGCATCAGAAAACACTCTTTCTAGATCGCTCACTGTCCGCTGCGCGATGACCCATGAATTGCTAACTTGGTCTGTGCTGGTCAGGGATTCGAGTAACCGCGGCTGGACTCTCTCGCTGAGCACGAAGATCACCTGTCCTAAAGATTGGCTAAAGTGGTACTTTTGGGCGATCTCATAAGCATCTTTCCTGGACGCGTTTACGAGCAGCACAAAATAATCCCCTGCCTTCATCAAATGCGGAGTGCAATCTTCGTCTCGGCACTCGTCCACCGATATTCCGGAGGTGCGCGCAAGTTCCTGTGCCGCGGTGTGCAGCATGGTTCGTGGATCCGACGTATCGATCAGCAGTGCTTTGTTCATCGCGTTATAGCAGGGGGATACCGAGCAGCGCTTTGCCTGTCCACTGCTTCAACTGGTGGGTTGTGGGAGCCATAACGTGAGAAGCGCGCGCATCGCGCAGCAGCCGTGAGAGCTTTCCATTCTCCCGGTAAGCAACCCCGCCACAAAGCGTCATGGCGCGATTGCAAACATTTACGCTAACTTTCGCAGCTTGCGCTTTTGCCGAAAGTAGATTCGGCAGCGCCTCGGGACTGCCCCGGTCTCCTGCGAGGCACGAAGCATAGAGGAACTGCCGCAGGCCCTGCACTTCCATCCATATTTCTGCAAGCTCCGATTGGAGTACCGGACTGTCACTTATGCGTTCTCCGCTGTGGGAATAGATCCTGGTCTTTACATGTTGCAGAGCTATATCAAAAGCGGCTTGTGCCACGCCCAAATATGTTCCCGCCATTGCCACCAGGAAAAAAGGAGCGACTACTTCAAACACGAACCATATTTCATCGCCTTCTTCCCCAAGCAGATTGGCTTTTGGTATGCGCGCACCTTTAAGTTCAAGGCCCAAAGAAGAATTGCCCCTCATCCCGAAGCCATTCCACTGCGACGGCCAAGTCATTCCTTTCGTATCTTTCTCGACTACGACAATATTAAAAACCCCTTTTTCTCCATTTTCTGAGGCCAAGGTGGAAAGAACATAAGAGTCAGCACGACCCCCGTTGGTGACGAACTGTTTTTGCCCCGTAATCAGGAACTCGTTTCCTTCTGACTGGAGTTTGGTTTCGCTGATGTAGAGATGGGAGCCGGTGCCGCTCTCTGAGAGCGACAGCGTGGTGATGTGCTTACCTTGTGCGATGGGCTCGAGAAAATGTTTTTTATGGTAATCAGAGGCCTTCGCGGCTATCACTGCCGCGCCGACGCAGTGCATCCCGAAGCAAATAGCCAAAGATGCACATGACTCGCCGACGGCTTCGGTTACCGCCGCCAAGCCGAGTAGACCCTCGCCTGATCCGCCGCTTTCTTTTGGAACCGTCAGACCCAAGAGTCCGGCCTTACCGAGAGCTTTGAACGAGTGCTCCGGCCAGACACCCTTCGCATCGACATGGGCTGAAAGAGGAGCAATCTCCTCTCGCGCTATCTTGAAGGCCTTTTCTTGCAACTTCTGAACGCTGGAGGTTAAGAGGTCGCGAGCTACTCGATCGAAAGCATTTGCCATAACTTTTAGAGTATATAGCCCAAGTGACGGCAGGGCTTTCCGCTCTTATTCGTTCCGTCACCACCGCATTGCTGCTTCAACGAAAATTGAGATATTCATGAGACTTTCAGATCCACGGTCTTCATCGGCTCAAAGCAATAACAATAGGACTGGGAGAAATGTTCCGCCTAACAAGAGGCTCCAGATCACGCGGCGGTCTCGGTTGTATTTGAAAGCCATGTACATACCAAGACACGAGGACAAGATCAGTCCGCATGACATCAGCAATACAAAAAACTTTAAAGCCCAAGTAGAAGACTGCGGCGAGGCTTCTTTGGTTTGCGCTTGAACCGGACGCGACTGGGCCGGCTTAGCTTGTTCGTATGCCGGCTTGGTAGGAAGGCGCTGGTTTTTATGAATAGATCCTAACTTGGCAATCCATTCGGGATGGTGACTGCCTGGCGTCTTGTTCTCATGCAAGCCGAGCACTTGAAGCGAACCGGTGAAGGCAAAGAATAGGATGAAAGGTGCGAAAAAAAGGCCGAGCCAAAGATGTAGCTGTCTTATTCTTTTCATAGTTGAGGTCGGTCACACAGCGACAGGATTGTGCTCAACCTCCTGCACTTTCCGGCGATTTTTTGTTGCGTGTAATCCGCCAATATAGTGAAAGACCGCAGGCGTCACCAATAGTGACAGCGCCATGGAGATCAATATCCCGCCGATCACTGCGATCGCCAAAGGCTGAAGCATCTGCGAACCGGCACCAATAGCGAATGCCAGCGGGAGCATACCCGCGATGGAGGCCAGAGCAGTCATTGCAATCGGGCGCAGTCTGCGTCGTCCAGCCTGCACCATAGCTTCTTCACGCTCCATGCCGAAATCGCGGAATTTTGCTTCCGCGTCTAACAAGAGAATGCCATTCTTTGCAACAATGCCGACGACCATGATCAATCCCATAAAAGATGCCACATTAAATGTGACCCGAGTGATCAGCAGCGCCAGCAACACTCCAGAGGTGGAGAGAACCGCCGAGGCAACGATGGCGGTGGGCGCGGCAAAGCTTCGGAACTCGAAAAGCAATACTCCGAAGATAAAGAGGATTGCCAAAACGAGAACTGTTGCCAGTTCACGGAATGACTTTTGTTGCTCCTGATAAGTGCCGCCGTATTCCAGACGGATCGAGGGCGGCAGGTGCAGATCTGCGATCACCTTCTTGACGTTTGCTACACCGGTACCCAGGTCAACACCTTCCAACCTTGCAGTGACTGAGATGACTCGCTGTAGATTCTCGCGACGAATCTCCGATTGTCCCGGAACCTCAGTGATGCTTGCAAGGGAGCCCAGGGTAGCTGTTTTACCCGTACTGCTCACCAGCAACATGTTGTTTAGTTTTTCGCTGTCCATCCGCTCCGATCCAGGGAAACGGACGCGAATGTTGTACGGCTTATCGTCGACTATCATCTGCGTAGGAGCCTGTTCTCCCTCCACCAATGCCGCAGTGTCTACTGCCAGCTCCTCTGGCGAGAACCCTGCCCGGGCGGCGACCGAAGGGTTGATCTGGTAAGCCATAGCCGGCCCGCTCACCGTGTCCTCAATGCCGTTGAGGACATCGACAACGCCCGGCACTTTTCCGATGGCGGTAGCGATCTTGGGTGCCCACTTTTCCAATTCTGCCGGATTTTGCGAGAAAAGATTAATACGCACCGGCTCCGGCGCATTCGAAAGATCGCCGATCATGTCAGCCAAAACTTCCACGAATTCCGCTTTTAGGACTGGCTCCTTCTGCTGAATCTGCGCGCGAAGGTCACTGGTCAGTTCCTCTGTGTCTCGTTTATGCCCAGGTTTCAATTTGACAGCAATGTCACCGCGATTTGCTTCAGTCACCGATGCTAACCCCAGTTGCAATCCCGTCCTGCGCGACAGGCTCTGCACTTCAGGAGCGGAGCGAATAATGGATTCCACGTGCGATACCACGCGGTTGGTCTCCTCTAATGAGCTCCCGGCGGGCATTAAGTAATCAAGAATGAACCCGCCTTCGTCCATTTCCGGCAGTAGGTCGGAACCGAGCGCTTTGTAACAGACGAATGAAAGCGCAACCAATGCCAGGCAACCCGCTGCCACAATCTTGGGACTATGCAGTGCCCATTTCAGTGCGCGCTCATACACGTTAACGACCTTCCCAAAGCGGCCGGTCAAAGTGGCTTCCTCTGCAGCCATAAGGCGATGCATCTCGTCGCCGCTGTCGGTAGGTGTGGTCTCTTCAGACGAATTTTTTCGAATGAAGAAGAGGCTCAAGCTCGGCGTCCAGGTCAGCGCGAGCACGAGGGAAGTAAGAAGAGCGACGGACATTGTGGTCGCCAGGGCACGAAAGAACGAGCCGATCACTCCTTCCATCGAGATCAGCGGAAGAAACACCACGATCGGAGTGATGGTGGAACCGATCAATGGGACTGTGATCTCTTTGAGCGCACTACGAATGGCTTCAAACCTGTCTTGCCCACTGTCGCGGTGTAGAACAATGTTTTCGACAACCACGATTGCATCGTCGATCACCAGTCCTACGGCCGCAGCCAATCCACCCAGGGTCATGAGGTTGAAGCTTTGTCCCAACACTCGTAAACAAATGATCGTGATTGCGATAGTGATGGGAATCACGAGGCCGGCCACAAGCGAGCTTCCCCAGTCCCGCAAGAACAGGATCAAAACGACGGAAGCGAGTATCAGGCCGAGAATGATGGCGTCACGAACACTGTTGATCGAATCGCGGACAAGGCCCGATTGATCATAGAAAGATTCCAGCCGCACTCCGGGTGGCAAGGTCTTCTGGATCGTGACGATCTCATCTGCAACTTCATTTGCGACTTGCACAGTGTTGCCGTCCGGCTGCCGGTTGATATTGATAAGAACCGCGGGTTTGCCATTGGCCGTCACGATCGTGTACACAGGCTTGACCGCGGAAGTCACGGTTGCAACGTCACGGATGCGAACCGGGATGCCCGATTGAGTGGTCTTGATGGCGACCTCAGAAAGTCCTTCAGGCGAATGCACCTGACCGCTGATCAAGCCCAACACTAACTGGTGGTTCTGCTGGAAC
This sequence comes from Terriglobales bacterium, assembly GCA_038254775.1. Taxonomy (GTDB): domain Bacteria; phylum Acidobacteriota; class Terriglobia; order Terriglobales; family Acidobacteriaceae; genus JBBSFV01. Next base: position 59,026 of record JBBSFV010000008.1, read on the forward strand.
AAACCAGGAGAATCGATGGTGTTGCTGCGAGAGACCGCATTCAAAATGTCCTGCACGGTCACACCGGCGATCTGCAGCTTCGCGGGATCAGGATTTATGTGGTATTCCGGCTCCTTCCCACCTTGCACCACGATGCTTGCCACACCGGTTAATCGGTTCAGCCTCGGCTTGATCTCATAAGTGGCTAGCTCCCAGAGCTTGGTCTGGGGGATGGTGTCCGAAGTTAGGCTATAACCGAGGATCGGGAAGCTTGCAAAGGTCAGCCGATGGGCATCAATCTTTGCGGTAGCGGGCAGCACCGACTGAGTGCGGGATAGCGCCGCATCCACAAACTGCAGGGTCTGAACCATGTCTACCCGCCAGTTGAAAAATAGGTCAACCTCCGCAGAGCCCCGGCTGGTGATCGATCGCACAGATTCCAAGCCCGGAATACTGTTCATTGCTTCTTCGATGGGGCGGGTAACGGTCACTTGCATCTGTTCAATGGGCATCACTCCGTTATCAACGCCTATCACTATTCGTGGAAAGTTAGTTTCGGGAAATACAGCCACGGGAACAGAGAAAGCGAAGTACGTACCTACGCAGGCCAGCACCAGAATGAGGAAGATCACGGGCTTTGAATTGACTGAAAACCAATAAGATTTAGGGGCAGTCACGTTAATCCTTCTCTTCCTTCCCTTTGGCGCCGTCTTTTTCATCGGATTTATCCGCTGCCTCCGGCGCTTCGATCTTCACCTTGGTCTTGTCAGGTAATCCATAAGCTTGATTCGTGACAACCGATTCTCCAGGCTTCAGACCGGAGGTCACTTGGATCAACCCGGCGCTGGCGTCAGATATGCCGGTCTCGATCTTGCGTGCGACGGCCATACCCCCTGCTACGACAAGCACCGTAGCTTTACCAGTCTCGTCGCGCACCACCGAGTTCAGCGGAATAGCCAATGCGTCTTTTACTTCTTTGGCGTTTACTTGCACCTTCACTGCTGCTCCGGGCCGGAGTCGGTGGTCTTTATTCGGTGCAGTCACCCAGACTTCAACGGTGGTGCTATTTGGGTCCAGCGCGGGACTTATTTGCGTAACCTTTCCGGAGATCGGAACGTCAATCCCGGGGAAGACGATCTTGGCAGCGTCATTGAGCTTTAACTGCATCGCCTCGTTCTGTGAGATATGAGTTTTAGCAATGACAGACGATGTGTCCATCACAGTGACCAAGGGAGTGCCGGCTGCGGCCATCTCGCCTGAGTAATTGGGCCGGTCCGTCACATAGCCGTCGATCGGGCTACGGATTTCGGTATATCCGAGGAGTGCCTTGGCGCCTTCAAATTTGCCGCGCGCCTGGGTTAGCTGTGCATTTGCAGCCTTGATAGAAGAACTCGTGCCGACGGACTTGAGTGACGCAAAGTGTCTTTCTGCTATTTCATATTGCGCTTTTGCTTGGACAAACGAGACTTGGGCAGCGTCGTAATCTTTTCTTGGCAATGCACCTTGTTCAAAGAGGGATTTGCGACTCTCGACGAGTTTTGTCTGCGCGTCAAGATTCTCTTTTGCTTGCTGCATATCTAACTGGGCTTTCTGTGTCTCTTGGGGGATGCCGGCCTGCGTGGAAGTTGTAAATGTCGCTTCTGCCTGCTCATATCCGCCCCGATTTTCTGTAACAGAAGCGGCAAGATCAGAATTTTCCAGAGTGGCGAGAAGCTGGCCTTGTTTTACATGGTCGCCACGCTGCACCAGAAACTTCCTCACAGGCGCCACCACCTTGGGGGTGATGGCTGCCTGCCGGATCGGATAGAGGACGCCATCTGAAATGATCGACTGCGTCAGATCTTTGCTCTCTGCCTTAGCGACCTGGACTGACACTAAGGGCTCAGGATCTTTTTCTTCCTTGGTGCAGCCTGCGATCACGAAACAAATAAGCAGCAGCAGGATGACGATCATGACGTTTCGAAAGTGAATGTTTTTCATGATCAGAAGGTGCCTGTCAGAGTTTGTAGATTCGCCAGTGCAGCGCGGTAGCGAATTTCTCCATCATCAAAAGCATTACGCGATTGAGCTAGCGTGTTTTGTGCGTCCACCACTTCCAGTACGGACGCCTCGCCGCTTTGGTATCGCAATGTGGTCAAGCGAAGACTCTCGGCAGCCATTTCGGCAGATTCGCGCAAAAGCGTGAGTTCATTGTTTGAGGTTTGGGCCTCCTCAAAAAGCACTTTTAATTGCCCTAGGAGCCTGCGCTGCGCAAAAGAGAGTTCCAGTCGCGCTTGATCACGGCGCAAGATACTTTGCTTGACCCGGCTGTGAGTGGCACCCCAATTCCAGATGGGCAGGGAGAGGGTTGCTGCTGTCGAATATCCGAGATTTCTTTGTCCATCGGTGCGGATTGCGAATGTGGGCGCATCAATTCCGTAGCCATAGTCCAACCCGACCACCGGAAGATAAGCTGCGCGTGAGGATTGAACCTCCAAATTACCGGCCTTCACTCCGGCCAGAGCGACCGCGAGATCGGGATTGTTCTTCATCGCGAGGCGCTCGACCTCTTCGTAAGAGGGAGGGCCATCGGGAAGACGAAGATCATCGACGACGCTGAAATTCTGGTTGAAATCGGGAAAGATGAGCAGGGCTAGATCCACGCGTGAACGCTCTATTGCCAGGGCTGCTTCTCGAAGGTCCCGCTCGCGGTCATTCCGCTGAAGATTAGCTTTGATAACGTCAGAGTGCGCGACCTCTCCGCCTTTTTCTAACCTGTGGCTGATGTCCAGGAAGCGTTCCGCCTCAGATGCCGCGAGCTGCGCGGTGGAATACTTGCGCTGCGTCACCACGAAGCCGTAATAGGATTGCACCACGGTCACCAATAGCCCTCGTGCCGCGATCTGCGATCGAGCACGGGCAACCTCTGCGAGCGCGATGCTTCTGCGGTAAAGCGCCAAATCGGCAAGGCTCAACGTCTGGTGCGCCAAGCCCTGAGCCACATATTCGTGGGTACCATTGTTCGCAATGAATCGGGGATTGTTGCCCACCGTCGGCTGTGTATAGATAGCTTGGGATGTGTAATCCAGTGATGGCAGCAGCACCGAGCGCGCCTGCACCCGGTCTTGTTCTGCGATCCCTGCCTCAGTCAACGCGGCATGGAAGCCAGGAGAATTCGCCTTCGCGCGCGCGAGCGCGTCCTGCAGAGTTATGACCTGGGGCGCATTCCCAGCCGCGGTCGTCTGCGCGGCCAACGGCCCGAGTGATGTCAAAAGTGAAGCAAGCAGAATAAAACGGGCGATCCCCACGCGGCTCTCCTTCACCTGATAACCTTCAGTATTTTTACATCCCGAGACATTAAAACAACCTTAAACACAAAGTGTTCATGAGCCTTCCCGGTCCACCACCCATTAAGCGTGTCTTAATGTAGAGAAACTTAGGGTTTCTTTTATCACGGCTGCTTCCGCGCTAATCACGGAAATGGCACTGACACACGACGAGGAGATGGAATGATTCTAATTCACAAGAACATAGTAGCTGTGGTCATAGCGACAGTGTGCATCGCCGCGGTCACCGCATCGGCGGCAGGCAAGCGAGAAGGAAAATTCAAAGTCGTCCAAAAGATCCCGCTGGAAGGCGGCGGCAGATGGGACTACCTGCTTGTCGATCCGCAAACCCGGCGCCTTTACATGTCGCGCGCAACTCATGTCGCAGTGCTGGACGCCGATTCGGGGAAAGTGATCGGCGACATCCCGGATACACCGGGCGTCCATGGCATCGCTTTGGCACCTGACCTCGGCGTGGGATTCATCAGCAATGGCGGAGAAGACAAAGTCGCCGTTTTCGACCTTAAAACTTTAGAGGTCAGTGAAAAGATTGGCGCGGGTGGAAATCCTGACTCGATGGTCTATTACGCGCCAAACCACACACTGTTTGTGCAAAACGGTAAGGGAGGTACCTCCACCGTCATCGACGCTAAGACCCGTAAGGTATTAGCAACTATTCCTGTCGGCGGCAGGCCCGAATTCACCGTCTATGACGACAAAGGGAACATCTACATGAACCTTGAGGACAAGAGTTCCCTCGCAGTCGTAGATGCGGCCACCAAGATGGTGAAATCCACTTGGCCTCTGGCTCCTTGCGAGGAGCCGACAGGTCTGGCAATCGATAAACGGACTCGTACGTTGTTTACAGCTTGCGCGAACAAGATGCTTGCAATCGTGAACGCCGATAGCGGCAAAGTCGTGCAGACGCTTCCCATCGGCTCTTCCGATCCACCAGATCCTAAGCTCGCAGAGTATCTAGCATCCATCAATCTGAGCAAGCGAGACTCCTGGGATTTCCCCTTGCGGCCCTTTGCCCGGCCCAAAGGGATCGAGACGCACGTGATCGTGACGGAATATGATCTGCCGGGGCCAAGCTTGCCACACGATGTCGCGGTCGGAAAGGATGGCGCCATCTGGTATGACGATTTCCAGCGACCGCTCATTGGAAAACTGGATTCTAGGACAGGTTCAACGCGCGAGTGGGATCTCCAGGTACTGCGCCCGGAATTCCCGCGCGGTCTACTTTCGATAAAGATCGATCGGCAAGGCGACGCGTGGGTCCCACGTTTTTTTCAGGGCTGCACCCTTATCAAGCTGGACACTAAATCATTCAAGATTACGACTTGGAAGGTACCTAATGAATTTGATGGTCCGAAAAGTAGATGTGGCCATGTCGCATTAGGTGCTCCAGATGGGTCGGTGTGGATGTCTGATAGCGGGGGGCGGAAGATGTTCCGTCTTGATCCGGTGTCGGGGCACTTTGAGACTTTCGAATCTTTTCCAGGGTACAACCCAGGCAAGAATGCAACTTCGATCGAGACGGCAGGCAAGAAGTCGAAGGGCCATCGCACTTATGGAATAGGAGTTGATTCCCAGGGCAATGCTTATTTTGCTGATATTTCCGGCGGCGCCATCGGACGGCTTGACGCTAAAACCGGCGAAGTAAAGTTGTTCCCGACACCGACTCCCAGTTCGGGCCCGCGGCGAACGTACATGGATAGCCAGGACAAGTACTGGTTCGGCGAGAACTATTCCAGCAAAATTGGAATGTTCGATACAAAAACAAATCAATTCCGCGAGTGGACTCCGCCCGTGCCCTGGAATGGCGCCTACCCGACAGTAAGAGACAAGAACGAAGATGTGTGGACTGTCGGAATGAGTACCGACTACGTATTTCGGCTGAACCCAGCTACGGGATCGTTCACCAAATTTCTTTTGCCTACCCTGGGCTCGAACCTGCGCCGCGTTGATGCCGACAACACCGCTCCGAATGTCACTATCTGGGTTGCAGAAGTACACCAAGGCAAGATCGCAAAGATAGAACCGCTACCCTAACTTAAAGGCGATTATTGTGATCAATGATTCAGGAGAAATAAGTTCCTCTCATCAGCGCCATGCTATAGCGGCGTCCTACCTTGGTTGGACGCTAGACGCGTTTGATTTCTTTGTCGTCGTTTTCATGGTGGATACGCTTGCACACCAGTTCAGCGTATCGAAATCGGCTATTGTCTGGACGATCACTGCGACTTTAGCGATGCGACCGCTTGGCGCTCTGATTTTTGGCATGCTGGCCGATCGTTTTGGACGGCGCAAACCTCTTATCGCCAATGTGATCTTTTTCTCCTTGATGGAATTGTTGTCCGGCTTTGCACCCAGTTACGCCGTCTTCCTTGTGCTCCGCATACTCTTTGGAATCGGCATGGGAGGCGAATGGGGATTAGGTGCTTCGCTTGCCATGGAAAGTATTCCGCCGTCGAAGCGCGGCTTGGTCTCAGGAATCCTGCAAAGTGGATATGCCACAGGTTACCTACTTGCCGCAGTAGCGACCCGCCTGATTCTTCCAAGTCTTGGTTGGCGCGCCATGTTTTGGGCGGGAGGCGCGCCCGCTCTTCTTGCGTTCTATATCAGTTGGCGAGTGAAGGAGTCCGAGGCTTGGAAACAGCATCGCGCCCCGGGCATAAAGGCCATCGTGTTGGCAGCTGCGGGGTTTTGGAAGAGCTTCCTTTATATGGCAGCGATGATGACACTCATGCACGCTCTTTCCCATGGAACCCAGGATCTATACCCGGATTTCCTGAAGAGCGCACGAGGCTTCTCAACGCAAACAGTTTCTTACATAGCAATGCTTTACAACGTTGGGGCCATCATCGGCGGAATATTATTTGGGCACTTGTCAGAACGATGGGGGCGGCGTCGCTGCATGATTGCAGCGCTAGTGGTCTCGATATGCATCCTTCCCGCATGGGCGTTCGGCAGCACGGTCATGATTTTGGCTTTTGGGGCTTTTGTGATGCAGGTTGGCGTGCAGGGAGCTTGGGGAATCATTCCCGCACACCTGAATGAACTAGCGCCCGATTCGCTGAGAGGCTTGGTTCCCGGGCTCGCTTATCAGGTCGGCATACTCCTTGCCGCGCCTACGAGCAACATTGAATACGCGCTGCGCGATCGCTGGGGATACTCTTGGGCATTGGCCGGGTTTGAGATTGCGGTGATTGTGCTACTTTCGATCGCTTTGATATTTGGACGGGAGCAAAGAGGTAGAAGCTTTATGAAGCAGGAAGTCGCGGTGAGCGACGGCTAGCCTTTTGATTCGAGGTCTATAAATGCGAAAAGTTTCCGTGTTCCTTGGAATATTGACAATACCTGTAGTTTTTTGGGCCGGGGTGCAACAGGGCACACATGCCTCTGAAAATCAGTCCAAAGTGGAGATCGACAATTCCAATGTATTGGTTCGTCGCAACATCCGCGGGCCGTACGCCGTAACCGCCGTGCATTCCCACGGCAAAGGAGTGGTTGTTTACCTGACAGATGTGAAAGAACGGAGCACTGACTCCGGGGGCAGAACCAAAGAGGTCATCCATCGCGCTGGTGAAGTTGTTTGGGCTCCAGCTCGCACCCACAAACTAGAAAATCTTACTGCAAATAGGATTGAAGTTGTTGAGATCGAACTTAAATGAGATGCAAGCCCCCCGACACGCTTAGACCTAACGCAGTGTGGTGGGAGCTAACAACAACTTAAGAGTGAGAAAAAGAATCATCCAGCCGATGTGACTGACTCGGCTGACTACGGATTGCCACTGCTTCTTACGGTTCTCATACCAAGAGATTCGAAACCTGCCAACTCGGTCGTCCCCAAGGAATAACTTTCCATCTTTCTTGCGCATTCGGCGAAGCTCGACGGGAACCGTACACCAACGGCTACCGACTTTTATCCGCTCGTATACTTTCACAGTGATTCTGCACATTCCCATAACCCTCAATACTGAAAGTCCCGGGAGAACCATGGGCAAAACGCGCAGATCCTCGCCACTTTTCTTACAACTTCTGAACGCTGGCGGTTAAGAGGTCGCGAGCTACTCGATCGAAAGCATTTGCCATAACTTTTAGAGTATATAGCCCAAGTGACGGGCAGGGCTTTCCGCTCTTATTCGGAAAGCATCGCTGATGCTATTTAGGATGTTTTCTAACTTTGTGGTCTGCGCCAGTGAGGGCTTTTTCATGCACCTCGAGCAGTTGCTCAAGCACGCCGGAGGTTCAATTGTCATCTTCCTACACCGTTGAGGGGCAATGCGGCACGTCGATACACCCTAGATTCTCACGTACACTGTTTCCATGCTGAAGCGACATTGCCGCATATTGATATGCACTTGCTTGCTACTCAGTATCAGTGCAACAGCGAGTGCTCTAGCGGAGAATGCAGCTTGGTCTCTCCAGAGTATTCAAGATCGACTTGCGTCCGCAGGTATTCGTACTAAGACGGATGTATTGATCCATCAGCCTTTCCTCTCGGCTGCCGGGCGCGTGTTGGTTGCGGCCGATGGAACTGAGATACAGGTCTACATCTACAAGGACGCTGCCGCCAGGGAGCGTGAAAGCGCCAAGCTCGACCCGAAGCGCGCTGCGCCTGCCAACGTACAGCCGAGTTGGTTGATGCCTGTATCCCTTGTGACCAGCAAGAATGCCACGCTGATCGTTTTGTCGCGCGACCCGGCTATCCACAGGAAGGTTGCAGACGTGTTCGCTGCGACTTCTCCGTTAGAAAAGGATGATGGACCCGAACAGCTAGTGCGCAGATTCCACGAAGCCCTTCAGCAACGAGACGTGAAGGCGATTGAAAAGCTTGTTGCGTCGGAACTGGTCGTTTTCGAGAATGGCGAACGGAACGACGGCTGGGCTGACTTTCGCGACAATCATCTTGTTCCAGAAATGCAGGAGCCAGCGCCTGAGAGCAAATGGGAGTTGGTAAAGGTGAAGGCCGGCTCAGACTTGGCGTGGGCATACACTCACGAGACATTTACGTCTCCGCGCGGCGCGCCGATTGTAGTGTGGTCCGTCTTCGTGCTGGAGAAACGCACGGATCGGTGGAAGATAACGGCCCTCGACTGGAGTGTCGGACGGCCCAAGTCCAAGTAGAAACGCCCCGCCAGTAGCGGGGCGTTCTTTGTGAAACTGAATACATTACTCGAAGCGGTGATCGCAACCTGCACAACGGGCAGCTGCTTCGGCTGTCCAGTAGACGTGAGTGATGGTCCGGGAACCGTCAGCGTGAATGCGCTCGTAAGTCGTGCTACGGCCGTTGTCAGACTGAACAACCATTTCGCCCCAGGAATGCGGGTCATTCGTGACCTCATTCGCCATCGGCGAAGCTGCGCTCGAGGCCAGTGTTGTGGTGCTATCCAGGTGTGAATAGATGGTGCTCAGTTCGTCGTAGTCGTGCTGATTGGGGTGAGTGCTGGCCGTGCTGCCGGCATTCGCGCCCGTGTTCGAAAAATAATCCATGCAGGTATTCAGCGAGCTGCCATCGGTCGACTGGTGATCGAGTCCGAAAGTGTGCCCGATCTCCTGGCAAACCACGTGCTGCCGTTCGTTAGGATTGTTATAGGTGGCGGTATTGAAGTAGGTATCGTTCATCTTCGCCGACCCTTGCGTGATGTGTTTCGTCCCGCTTGCAAGGTTGATTGACGCTAGACCGAGCCACCCGTTGTTGCCATAGGTCCCGTTACAAACCTGTACGGTGCCGGCAACCATTGCACACCGTTTGCTAGAGGTACCCGTCGACGAGCGGAAGGTGATTACGGTGGACTTGTCCCAATCGGCTATCGCAGTGTTGTAGTGGGAGACCCAATCAGCCGTGGTCATATTGTCGTAGACCTTCAAGGTAAAGGGATTTGCAGTTCGCGCCCAGTGATAACCGCCCCATGAATGGGTGGCTAGAAGAGAAGCGGGAATGGCGAGCACAACCAGTGCGATGGCAATGACACGCCATGAAGGGGTCTTATGCATAAATGGGAAGCTCCGTTGAGTTGAATTTGCTTGCTTCGCATGAATCGGAAGACTGAAGGAAGAAGCCCATATTTAAGCTGAATTAAAGGTGAAGGTTTATGACACCGAACCTTGAGAGCAGATGAAAGATAAGGCGAATCACTGAGGTTTGTCAAAGCCATTTCAGCCTTAGTTCGGGAGTAACCGTCCGCATGTTACGCCTGGCAGAAGTCTTCGCACGAAGATTGCTATCAGAAGCGCAGGCTTATCGCTGTTTGCAGTTCACTTGCTCGTCTTTGAGATGATTCCCTTTCCCACGAACGCGCAGATCCTCGCAAACAAGCCGCAGAGTCTGGGGAAAAATGTAGTACCCAATGTAGTTCAACGTGCGGTAGCGAAGCGGGAAGCGCTGTGTTTACAACAGGATAGAAAAAGTTGGTAGCGCTAACGGGAATCGAACCCGTGTTTGAAGATTGAGAATCTTCCGTCCTAACCCCTAGACGATAGCGCCACACCCCTGAAGGAGGACTGTTTTCATTGTAGCAAAATCCTCCACCGCATCCGGAGAATCGGTGACGATACACTGGTCTTCCAGGTGCATTCGCCCAAACACTCGGATGCCCTCTCGAGGACCACAAATCAGCAATGACATTGCGGCGTCTTTTATTTTTCGCATTGATTATCTTTTGCCTGACCCCGTGGTCTTCGCCGCCGATTGCGCTGCTATTGGGTGCGGCCTTTGGCTTGACCGGAGCGAATCCTTTCGCCACCCAAACGCGCCGCTGGTCAAAGTCGCTTTTGCAGGCGTCCGTCGTCGGATTAGGTTTTTCCATGAACCTGCATCAGGTGATCCAAGCGGGACGCTCTGGCTTCCTCTACACCTTTCTCGGGATCATCTTCGCTCTCACGATCGGCTATCTGCTGGGGCGCCTGTTCGCGGTGCAAAGCAAATCCGCATATCTCATCTCAGTCGGCACCGCGATCTGCGGCGGCAGCGCCATCGCCGCAGTCGGCCCAGTGGTTCAAGCCAATGATGAAGAAATGTCAGTCTCTATCGGCACCATTTTTGTCCTGAACGCCGTTGGGCTGATCGTTTTTCCGCTGATCGGACACGCCCTGCGCTTAACCGAAACGCAATTCGGCCTGTGGGCAGCGCTCGCCATCCATGACACTAGTTCTGTCGTCGGCGCGGGCGCAAAATACGGCCCCACCGCGCTGGCGATCGCCACTGTCGTCAAGTTAGCGCGTGCTTTGTGGATCGTTCCACTTACGCTCGCAACCGCTGCCTTTCGCCATACGGACAGTGCCCGATCGCGGATTCAATGGCCGTGGTTTATTCTGTTCTTCCTTGCGGCGGCGATGGCGAGAACTTACATCCCGCAGGGAGCTGGTTGGTACCCGCAACTCGCCCACCTGGCAACCATAGGCTTGACGGTCACATTGTTCTTGATCGGCACGGGCATCACCCGGGCCAGCCTGAAACAAGTAGGCCCCCGCCCATTGTTGCAGGGCGTGTTTCTCTGGATCGTTGTTGCAGGCGTATCGTTATGGCTGATCCGTAACGGACTTATCTCCATCTGAGGTGCTGTTTTGAGATTTCGCTTTGTTCTCGTCACTATTGTGTTGTTCGCCGTTGCCGCATTCCCACAGTCCCAACTTCCATCGGCTAAAGTGGCGCCTGAAAAGTTGAAACAATACTCGGATCTTGCCGTGGACTGGATGCAGCAGTATCTCCGCATCAACACCACCAACCCTCCCGGCAATGAGGAACAGGCGGCGCTCTGGTACAAAAAGATCCTTGACGCGGAGGGCATTGAGAATCAGATCTTTCCGTACGCTCCGCATCGTGCCAACATCTGGGCGCGTATCAAGGGCAGCGGCGCCAAGCGCCCGGTGATACTTCTCAATCATATGGACGTGGTCTCGAGTGACCCGAAGCGCTGGCGTGTTCCCCCATTCAGTGCGCAGATATTGGACGGCGCTATCTACGGACGCGGCGCGCAGGACATGAAAGGCGAGGGCCTGGCACAACTTGTCACTATGGTCATGCTGCAGCGTGAGAAGCCGCAGCTCGATCGCGACATCATCTTTCTCGCCACGCCGGATGAAGAAGTGGATGGCACCGGGACAGATTGGATGATCGCCAACAAACGCGACCTGCTGGGGAACGCCGAATTCTTGATCACCGAGGGCGGCGAGAACCTGCTCGAGAAGGGAAAAGTGAAATATGTGGGCGTCGATGTCGCTGAGAAATCCACTTTCTGGCTAAAAGTCACTGCGGTCAGCAAGCCCGGACATGGCTCGCATCCCTTGGTTGATTCCGCGCCCAACCATCTCATCGCAGCTCTCAATAAGATCATCCACTATCAGACTGACCTGAAACTCACGCCCGTGGTTGCGGAGTACATGCGGGTGATGGCGCAATTCGAGTCGCCGGAGCGCGCTGCAATGTTCCGAGATTTCAGCCGGCGGATGAATGATCCCGGCTTCAAGGAAAAGATCGCGGCAGATGATATCAACCCCCAGGTGCGCAATACCATCTCGCTCACCATGCTCGGCGGATCCGGGCAGACCAACGTGATTCCCGGCGAGGCTTGGGCAAACTTGGACGTGCGCTTGCTGCCCGGCGAAGATCCTTCTGCGTTCCTGCAAAAGTTGAAGGCTCTGGTCAACGATCCGAAAGTGACCATCGAGCCGCAGAACAAGGACTTTCGCACCTCCAACTCTTCGCCCACGAACACTGAATTGTTTGATGTGTTCAAGCGCGTTGCCGCGCAGGACTTCGGTGGCGCACCGGTTGCGCCATCACTCACCAGCGGGTATACCGAGAACCAGCGTTTCCGCAGCATTGGCGTCGCAAGTTACGGCTTCAGCCCTTACGCCGTGACCGAAGAAGAGAGCAGCACCGAACATGGCGATAACGAACGCATCCGCGTGGAAGAAGTCCGCCGTGGCTATCGCGTTTACTATGACGTGCTCACAACGCTGGCAGGGAAGCAGAAGTAGGAAGGATCTCTCTTTCGCATCTCCCTGCTCACAAAAACCACCTTACTTACTGACCGCCGGTTTCTGCGGGCTGGCGGCAGTGAGCTCGAACCTGTCTCGCGCCGCCCAGCCTGCGCCCTCCCATTTCATCATCTTGGCTTTAAGAAGGTTGCCGTCGACTGAAATATCAACATAGTGATACGTCATCCCGCTGCCCTGGTATTTGTCTTCAGGCGAACGCCTGAAGATGTAAGGCTTCGCCCCGCCGCCGCCGGAAACCACGTACGTGACCCCAGCATGTTCGTAGCGCTCATAGTTGTGAACATGACCGGCGATCTCGATCAGTCGAGCTCGCATCTTCGGCTGAAGTTGTTCCAGCATCGCGCCCAACTTCTGTTCCTGAGGCCGTGCAGCATGGCCGCCGCCTAATAGATGATCGCTGGATGCTGTGTATGAAGGATGATGCAGCTCCAGGATAACGAAATCAGCGTCCCCCGGGATGTGCGCCAATTGCGTCTCAAGCCACCGCCGCTGCGGCGTGCCCTGTGCTAAACCCGTATCGCTATCGAGCGCGATCAAATAACAGTTGGCGAACTGCACCGAGTACCAGCGGCGTCCCTTCAGTGCGGGAAAACGTTGCCACCAATTGTTAAGGGCATGGCTGTCATCACCCACCAATTCGTGATTGCCCAACGCCGGGTAGATCCGCAGTGCTGCGTCGCGCCACGCTTTGGTCTCGTCGTCAAAAATGCGCCAGTCAGAACCCCGTCCACCATCGTAGGGGAGATCGCCACTGACCAGCAGCGCATCCGGCTTCTCCTCAGCAATCTTTTTCACCACCGCCTGCCGGGCCTCAGGATTACTCGGCCCGGTGTTTCCTGGATCGGTGAAGCGCACATCGCCGAATGCGATGATGTGTAGCTTCTTGGGAAGGTCTTTCGCATCCACCACAAAAGTGGGCCCGCCGGAATCCGGAGCTAAGCTGGGAACCGGCTTTTGCGCTTTCGTACATGAGCAGAGCAGCAGGGGGAGCAACAGGGTGGCTGGCGCGAATCTCATTTCACTAAATTACTACGTTTGCACTGCTACGGCAGCACCGTGGTTCGCCCGTTGCGCGGGGAGCACGTCCTTGAGCACCATCTGCAATCCGCCAAAATCGGGATTGGTATTCTCCTCGATGGTGAATGCAAGGTCGATCGCATCGCCGGGCAGCAGATTCATCGCAATCACCGGCTCCGCCATGCGCCAGCCCAGCGCATCAAAGGGGCGTTTCACCTTGCCGTCGGCGGTACTCTCCGCCACCCGCAGCTTCACATGTTTTTCTTTCAGCACCTTTGGGGATTGCAGCACTCGGACGGCATGGGCAGCAAACACTGGCTCTCGATTTCCCACGCCAAAGGGTTCCAGTGCCCGCAGGGAGTGCAGAAGCTCCGGCGTGACCTCGCTCAATTCCACCCCGCCATCGAGTTCCAGCAGCGGCAAAAGATCCGCGGGCGTGAGTTTTGTCCTCGCAAATGCCTCCAAAGCCTCGCGAAGGCAATCCACTTTGTCATTGGGCAGTGAAAAGCCGACGGCATGTGCATGTCCACCGAATTTTGTGAATAGCTTGCGGCACTCCGCCGATTCCAGCGCATCCAGCAGATGAAAGCCATGGATCGACCTGCCTGAACCATGGGCGAGGCCGGAATCGGGATCGCAGGAGATGACCAGCGCCGGCTTGCAAGTGCGCTCCACCACACGTGTGGCAACAATGCCGATCACGCCGCGATGCCAGCGCTCACCAGCCAATACCACCGAGTATGCCTCCCGCAGCCGGATATCCGAATCAAGAAGCGAGTGGACCTCCACCAGGATGCGCGACTCCTCTGATTGCCGCTCGGTGTTGAGCATGTCAAGTTTGTTCGCGAGCTCGCGCTGCCGTGCTTCATCGGTGCAGGTGAAAAGTTCAATGACTTCAGCGGCTACATCCATGCGTCCAGCGGCATTGATGCGCGGCGCCAGCCTGAATGCGACATCGCTTCCCGTAAGCGCGCGTCCCACATTCTCCAGTTGCGCCACTTGCATCAATGCTTTGAGCCCGCCATTCACCGGACGCCGCAACCCCTCCAGCCCGAGCCTGGTCATCACGCGATTTTCACCGGTGAGCGGCACCGCATCCGCCACGGTGGCGATCGCAACCATTTTCAGGAAGGAAGGGATCAGCCGCTCCTGCCCGGCACTGGTCAGCAATGCCTGCGCCAATTTCATTGCCACCCCCGCGCCGCATAGTTCTTTGCACGGATAATCGCATCCTGCCTGGTTCGGATTGAGCACCGCGAGCGCATGCGGCACGCCTTCATTTGCCTCCGGCAGATGATGATCGGTCACGATCAGGTCCAGTCCGACCCGGCGCGCCGTCGCCGCTGCGTCAAACGCCCGGATACCGGTGTCCACGCTGATCACCAGCTTGATGCCGCTGGCGGCGGCGCGTTCGATCACGTCATCCTTCATGCCGTACCCATCACGGATGCGATGCGGCACATGGAACTCGCACCTGCCGCTAAGCCTCTCGATGCAGGTCTTGAGGATCACCACGGCGGTGGTGCCGTCTACGTCATAGTCGCCATAGATAAGGATGTTTTCTTTTTGCGCGATGGCGCCCTCGATGCGTTCGACCGCCGCGCGCATTCCCCGCATGAGATACGGTGAATGCAGATGTTCGATGGAAGGGTCCAGAAAACGCCGAACCGCATCAGCGTCGCAAATGTTGCGTTGCACCAGAAGCCGAGCTACCGCTGGCGGCAAGTCTTGCGCGCGGGCAAGTTCGGCGGCAACGGCGAGATCACAGGGCTTAAACTTCCAGCGCATCGTTCGCGATTGTAGCCCAGATCGCCAGCCCCATTGCTACGCCCATGATATCTGCAGGATCCGCGAACGCCTTCGGCTCAACGCTCTTCCTCGTGCCCCGGCTCATCCAGGATGATGCTGCCAAAGTCTTCCGCCGAATCCAGCAATTGCTGATAGCGGTCATACCACTCGGTGGAGACTTCATAGAGGAACACCGAACCCTGATAAGAGAAGCCAAGCTGGATGAATCCTACTTTGCCGATGTAGCGCCGCATCCAGCGCGCATCCTCGATCCCATCATCATCCGGCACGGACGAGTTCTGCAACCGCTCCACCAGGATGTCCAGGTCCTCGGCGGCGAGCGCGACATCATTCACGGTGAGAAACGCGATGCTGCTCGCCTTCGCCAGCTCGACAAAATCCTTCCACGCATCCTGGTTGTCGGCTGCCTCCCACATAATGCTTTGCACATCTTCGGGGATATACGCGTTAAAACGCAGCAATCCGTGGCCCAGGATGAAGGCCTTCATGTCGTCTTTGAGCGAAGAAAGATCGTCCGGCAAAGGCATTTCAAAAACATCATACTCCGCTTCCGGTCGGTGGAAATGGGTATATACCCCCTCCCCCCCAATACCGCTACTCGTGAAATCAACAACTTGAAATCAACAACTTAGGTGGGGGATATTCCCCGATATGAAACAGTACACAGTCGAAGGTTGACCACCTGTGGACTTGACAGAAAAGAGGGTGAAAAGCGATTTGCATCTGACCCATCCTGAGGTGCTCCCTTTCGAATCCGCTCAGGGCCCGCCGTGACCATTGGCACTAAGAGCAATAGTGAGCGATATTGAACAGACACTCTGCTTTCGGGCTGGTAACTTCAAATCTCTAAGTCATCCATGGGCCCCGGCTGTCTTGATTCTCGATTTCTGCGTAAAAGCCCTTCTCGAAGATCCTCCGCCGCAATGCCAATGAAGACGCAAAGTTTTGAAGGAGCACCACCATGAAAAGATTGTTGATCGCTTTAGCACTGATCTGTTTCATCGCGCTTCCCCTATTCGCCTCAGCGGCGACCACCTGGGAGATCGTGCGCGCAGACTATGGTTCCGGAAACAAACGCATGGACGTAACCGAGCGCGTTCGTTCCCTTGTACAGGGCGACTCGCTGAATTTCAGAGTAAGCGGTCATACACTTGGAGCCGACCAGCGCCGCGGACGCAATCGCGTTCTGCGTTTGCGAGTGAAAGACAATCAGGGCCGCAGCCGGCTGCTTACTTATCGTGACGGCCAGCAGGTCAATCTACCTATCTATGCTGCTTACACCAACAATTCGCAGAATAATCTCCAGATCTCCCGCGCTACGTATGGCAGCGGAAGCCGCTCTTATGACGTCACCACGCGGCTGTCCTCGCAGATCCAATCGAACCAGCTCAATCTGCAAGTGAATAACGACACCATGGGCGGCGACCCCGATCCCGGCCAACCAAAAGCGCTGACGGTCTTTTACAGCCTGAACGGACAGAATTCACAGAGCACGGTGCGTGAAGGCGAGATGCTGCGTTTGCCGTTGAATACAACCTCGCAAAATGGATTGCAGATCGTGCGCGCATCTTACGGCTCTGCCTACCGAACGAATGATGTCACCAACCGGTTGAGCTCGCGGGTCCGTGACAACCAACTCAGCATGCAGATAAACAGCAACAACATGGGCGGCGATCCCGATCCAGGCCAACCAAAAGCGCTAACCGTGATGTACAGCCTGAATGGGCAGAATTCACAGAGCACGGTGCGTGAAGGCGAGATGCTGCGTTTGCCGTTGAATACAACCTCGCAAAATGGATTGCAGATCGTGCGCGCATCTTACGGCTCTGCCTACCGCACGAATGATGTCACCGATCGGTTGAGCTCGCGGGTCCGCGACAATCAGCTCAACATGCAAGTGAACAGCTACAACATGGGCGGCGATCCCGACCCAGGGCAGGCAAAGACGCTAACCGTTGAATATCTGATGAATGGACAAAACGGCCAAAGCGTTGCCCGAGATGGCGAGAACCTGCACGTGCCTTACAACTACAACAAAAACACCACCTCCGGCCTCTTGCAGAGAATGCGTTGTGAATCTTCTTCCTCAGACTGGGGTCGCAAGTACTGCACCGCTGACACGCGCAATGGGGTACGCCTTACGCGAAACCTGGGCGACTCAGACTGTCGCGAAGGCTCCACTTGGGGTTATGACAACAACGGCGTTTGGGTGAGCAATGGCTGCCGCGCAGAGTTCGAGACACGAGGCCCCGGCCAAAACACCGGCTCCTTAGCCGCGACCACGATACCGAGCGGGACCGAGCTGTCCGTCCGCACCAATGAATTGATTGAATCCAAGACCGCGAGTGTAGGTCAAAGTTATTCCGCGACCATGGCGGCTGACGTTGTTGACAGCACTGGCTCCGTCCGCATCCCCAAAGGAGCAGATGTGCGCTTGGTGATACGCAGCGCGAGCGGCGGCAACATCACCTCTGCTTCTGATCTTGTACTTGATGTGGATTCGCTTACCGTCTCCGGCACGCGATATCAGGTGAGCACCGGCGATCTCGACCAGCACGGCGGCTCGGGTGTGGGCGCTAACAAGAAGACCGCGATCATGGTTGGCGGCGGCGCAGCATTAGGCACATTGATCGGCGCGATCGTGGGCGGCGGCAAAGGCGCGGCGATCGGTGCCGCAGTGGGCGCAGGCGCTGGAGTTGGCACGCAAGTGCTGACCAAAGGTAGCCAAGTCACAGTCCCGGCGGAGACCTTGCTGAATTTCAAGTTAGACCAGGACCTGCGATTGCAAGCCATTCGCTGATCAACATTCAGGATGAAGCCAATTCATAGAAATGCGGGATCGTGATCCCGCGCAATGCAAACCAAAAAAGAAACATAGCCGTGGAGGCTTTACTTATGAAGAAATCATTGATCGCAGTAGCACTGATGTGTGTAAGCACGTTGTCATTCGCAAGCGGACGGCAGGATTCACTGAACCGTCTCAACAATGCGGGAACGGTGCTCAATCAGATCATGGCGAGCCCGGATAAGGGCATTCCGCAAGAAGTATTCGATAACGCGAAATGTATCGCGGTTGTGCCACACATGATCAAAGGCGCATTTGTGTTCGGTGGCAAGCACGGCCGCGGTGTGGCTACTTGCCGCACGGCATCCGGCTGGAGCGCGCCCGCGTTCATCTCAGTCGGCGGCGGAAGCTGGGGACTGCAGATCGGCGCACAGTCGATCGACTTAGTGATGACAGTGATGAACGAGCAAGGCATGCAACATATGTTGTCAAACAAGTTCCAGGTGGGCGCTGATGCAGCCGCCACCGCCGGTCCAGTCGGGCGCCATGCCTCTGCCGGTACGGATTGGAAAGCGGATAGCGAGATCCTTACTTACTCACGTGCCAAAGGATTGTTTGCCGGAATCTCACTCACAGGCGCGGTGGTGCAGCAGGATGATGATTCCACCAAGGACATCTATCACAAGAAAATGACGCAGCGCAAAATCCTGAGCGGAGGGGTGGCCACGCCCGCGGGTTCTGCGGCATTCATGCGCGCTATCCGCCATGGCAGCGGCCAGTCACGCGCTTCTGAAGCCAGGCAAGGCGAGAAAAAGTAGTTAAACAAGAAGCGGCAGCGCTCCTTCATTGGGGGCGCTGCACACCATCTCAAGAACCTACAAAGGAGTAACACTATGCTTTGGGCAATCGTTGCAGTTCTGTTGATACTTTGGCTTCTGGGATTCAGCTTTCACATCGCCGGCGGATTGATCCATCTGCTGCTAGTGGTCGCGCTGGTCGTGATCGTTATTAACCTGATCTCCGGGCGTCGGGCGGTTTAAGCGCGAAGGGACCCTCATGGCAGGCACAGCAATGATCAAGTGTCCCACGTGCATCGGCATTGCGTGCTGCAATGAAGGGACATCTGCGTAACTTGCGAGGGCACCGGAGAGGTGCCCGGTGATTAGGCGCCTGGAAGAACAATGCCAGCCGCTTTCTGTGGTCAAGGGCACCAAAAAAGCTAAACCAGGTTCTTGATCGCCTATTCGTGCAGAACAACGTTGAGCAAAGACGCGTGTACCTTGATCGAGCCGTCGTAATCAATAAAGCCCAACTTGCGGAAGCGGTTCATGAAGAAGCTCACGCGGGAGCGCGTGGTGCCCACCATCTCCGCCAGTGACTCCTGGCTGATCTTGGGGATCACAATCTCCGGCTGATCATCTTTTCCGAACTGAGCAAGCAAGAGCAGGATCCGGGCGAGGCGCTTTTCGCTGGAGTTGAAGAGCTGGTCGATCAGGTCTTCCTGGATACGGGCGTTACGGGCAAGAAGAAAGGTGACGAACACTTCTGAAAAGGTGTGTTCCTCGCTGAGCGCGCGCACCATCTCCTTCTTGGAGATCTTCATCAAGACCGAATCAACCAGAGCTGTGGCAGTCACTAATCGCAACGGATGGCTGGTAGCGATGCAGTCTTCTCCCGCGAACTCGCCTGCGCCCAAGATCGCCACTGTCGCTTCCTTGCCCTGCGCGGAAACCACCGCGATCTTCACTCTTCCCGTCTGGATGTAAAACACGGAATCGGCGGCATCACCTTGCGCAAAGACTTTCTCTCCTTTGGACAGTCCCAGGATCACTTTGCCAAGGCCTGCCTTGGCAAGGAAGTCTTCTGCGTTGAAATCTTTTGATTTCAGCGCAACCAGCGAGATCAGCGTTCCATTTGGAGACGGTTTTGCAGCTGATATGCCAATGCCTTTTCGTGCGGGAGGTCTTCGGCGAGAAATGACCGGGGAGGTGCCAGGATGCATGGGGTCCTTTTGTCGGCTAGCGTACATTGCCGCCCACAGTGGAACACGATTTTGGCTCCGGCCGGGGGAAGTATATCACTCAATCGCCGATTTAAGTGACCTTAGGCGGCAGGGTCTTTTTGCCGGGTGGCCTTCACTCCGGTCAAAACTCCGATCCCAGTCAAAACCACGCCTCCAACCACGATCCATTGCGTGGGGACATGAAGCATTGCGGCGCCATAGATCAGCCCAGCGATCAAGATCAGATATCCAGCGATATAGATTCCAAAGGACATCAGAGGCGTCCCATCAATAGCAGGACGATGATGACCAGCAACACCAATCCGAGTCCACCGGTGGGGAAATAGCCCCAGTTTTTGCTGTGCGACCACCTGGGCAGCGCGCCCACTAAGGCCAGGATCAAGATAACGATGAGGATGGTTCCAATCATGTGAACTCCTTTGTTACCAGAGAACCATAGCAACCTGAGTAGCTGGAGTCTGTGCAAGATTGCTCACCAGGTCCCTTTTTTTGAAAGTGAGCGATATTGAACAGAATTGCTGGTTTGCCGACGGGTACTCTGGTCGGAGCCAAAGCTTTTTCGCAAGTATGAAACAGAGTCCAGTCACATTCAGTTCGAGCGCCTTCAATCAGCGCTCGCCTCATGTCACCGCGGTTCACTATGAGAACGGAGAGACTATCTTTGCCCAGGGAGATTTGGCAGATGGCGTTTTTCGCATCGAGACCGGCAACATCAAGCTGGTAGTGCGAAGCAAGATAGGCAAGCAAGCCGTGGTGGCCTTGTTGCGGGCAGGCCAATGCTTTGGCGAATCCTGCCTGCTTAGCGATGCCACGCGCGAATCCACCGCTACCTCGATCCAGCACTCCACCATCCTGAGCGTTCGAAAGCGCGCCATCGTCGGCCGTTTGAAGCGAGAGCCGCCACTGTCCAAACTGCTTGCCGCCCACCTGCTGCTGCGGGCGCAACGCGCAGAAGAAGACCTGATAGATCAGATCATGAATAGTAGTGAGCGTCGGCTGGCGCGGCTGCTGCTGCATCTCTGCGATTTTGAGGCCCTCGGCGAAGACGCGCCTGCAACGATGAATGTCGATCAAGGAACGCTTGCACTAGTCATCGGCACCACTCGTTCCCGCGTGAGCCACTTTATGAACCAGTTCCGCAAGAAGGGTTTCATCGAGTACAACGGCACGCTGCGCGTCCACAAATCCCTCCTTCTGTTCCTGACTCCCGAGCAAGTCTAGGACTTCCGGTGCAGCCGGCAACTGTCCCCTTCGCTCGTGGGGTCGCCAGCGAGGGCGTGTTCGCATTGTGTTAGACTTTCTTTTTTCGGATCAACTTCCTAATCGCACATGCTCTTTTCCAAAGAATATGTGGGCTACCTTGCCAAGCAGGTAGTCACAAAACTCATAGCCAATGAACACATTGCTGTCACCGGCGAGAAGAATGCCGTGGTGGAGCATGTGAACGCGGCACTGCTTGACGAGCTCTCCCTCGAGGATCGCATCAACGAGGACGTGCGCACCATCCTGGAGCAATATCAGGATGAGATGATGCAGTCCGGCGCCAGCTACCAGGAAATGTTCAAGAAGGTAAAGAACGAACTGGTGCGCAAGTACAAGGCGGTGCTGTGAGGATCTCGCGCGACAAGCTCAATAAGCTCGGACACACCATCCTCAATGCGCTGAAGGAAAGCGATGACATCGAGTTCATTGAGGACCCCAACCCCATCCGCCAGGAAGCCCGGCGCATCCTGGAAGAGTTGCTGATGCAGGAGACAAAGATCGATGCCGCGGCGAGGCAGAAGATCGAGTCTCAGAAACGCATCATCCCCGAGGGCACGCAGGAGTGGGACATCCTCTACCGCAAGTATTACAACGAGGAAGTTCGCAAGCTGGGAATATAAAGCTGCCCGCCTCCGTTATCTCTCCGCCCGCGCCCGCTCGTCCGATCTCATGTTCGCCCACAAAGAATTCAGGTTCTTTTCGATCCACATATTGTTCGGATCCTCGCGATGCGCTTTGGCGAACCACTTGTAAGCTTCCGCGCGGTCCTGGTTCACGCAATGTCCGCTGGCATAGAGCGCTCCCATCTGGATGCTCGCCTTGGGATTCGGCTTGCGGGCAGCGGACTGCAGCACGCTCAAACCGCGCTCGCAGTTTTGCGGTACCCCTCTTCCCTGTAGATACTTTTGTGCCAACTCAACTTCAGAATTGTTGAACGCCGCCGGGGCCGCAGGTGCAGCCGCGCGGGCTTCTTCACCTGTCACGGGGCGCGCGGGGGGCTTGCTCACGGATTCATCGCTCTCCGGTTTCTGCATTTCGGCGCTCTCGACGGGCACGGGTGTGCCGGCGCCATCGCCGGTGGCGGCGTCAGGATTGATCCCCGCCCCAAGCGCGTCGCTCTTCGGCTTGCTCGTTGCAGAAGCATTCGTCGGATCGGCGGGCAAACTCACCGGGAGCTTGCCTTCATCGGCGGGATTCTTTTCACTTTTCGCCGCGACATCGCGGGCGTTGTCCGCGGCAATCTCCTTGCCGGCCTTATTGGCAAAGTTCATTGCTGCGCCGCTTACCGTGGTCCAGTGCTTATATGCCAGAAAAGCAAACAGTAGCAGGACTGCGAGCACCGCCCATGCCCGCCAGGTGCTGCGCTCTACAGGTGGTTCATCAAAAAGATAGGAGGAGTCTTCTTCGCCCAGATCGGGTTGGTCGCTCAGTCCTAAAAGGGACGGAGTGGAGATGCGAGTCCTCTCCCGAGTGGTCCCCGGGATGTGCTCGCGAATCGCGGCGGTCTCTTGGACCGGGGCGGTCAGATCCTGGATTGGCTCATGCACTATGCGGGGCTCTTCCACCAGAGGATTCACCGGCATTGTTTGGTGGATCTCCGGCGCTACCGGCGAGATCGTCTCCGGATGGCGTGGCTCCATTGCCATGGGCGACTGCCGTGTTCTTTCACCGATCGTCGGCTCCGCAGCCGAATCCTCCACCATCTCCGGACGGACTTGCCTGGCGCCGCATTCCGGGCAAAATTTGTGCCCGCTTAGGTGCTTGTCTCCGCATTTCCAACAATACATAAGGCCTGACCTCGATTAAGGGCGGGAGCCGCCCATCTCTCTGGACAGCTACCCTGAAAAGTTAGATTCGAGTTAATGCCCCGGAGCTTTCTCCAGGTTGTAATCGCAGGCAGCATTTGTCGGTTGGGAGGGTAGAAATGGCGGCAAAGCCACCCCTGGAGCGCTGAAATCGAAGAATTCGCTCAGGTCCCCGGCATTGGCGTCCCTCAGGGTCAGAGGAGAGACTCCGAATCGCTTTTCGATGAATCTCAGGATCGCCGCATGGTCCAGCGGCGTGTGCGATACGTAATGCGGCTTCGCATATGGCGAAACCAGGATGAATGGCACCCGCAACCCGCTCACGCTGAAGTCACCTGGTTGATCCGTGGATTTCAGCATGGGCGCGGTGGCGTCCGGAGCTGAGACCGGGACCGGGGCTACGTGGTCATACATGCCACCCGGCTCGTCATAGGTCAGGAAAAACGCGGAAGTCGTATAGGACGGGCTTTGCACAAATGCATTGATCAGCTTGGCGGTGTTTGCCGCGCCCAACTGGATGTTGCTGGTGGGGTGCTCGTCCAACTCGCTGGCTGCGGCGCGCTCAATGAAGATCACGCTGGGCAGCGTCGCCTCATTCTGCAGATCGGTGTAGTAGTTGGCGATCGGTCGCACCTTGCTGCTGTCGCGTGTCCAGGTGGACCACTCGGAGAGATAGACGCTGTTGTCTTGGTAGTAATAACGCCAGGAGACCCCCGCCTGCGTGAGCGCGTCAAAGATCGTTGGCTGCTGCCATTTTGTGCTGGGCGCCACATCCGGATTTACATGCCCGAAAGAAGTTGCGGCAAACATGAACATGCGGTTCGGGATCGTGGGCCCGAGCAGTGATGCAAAGAAGCGGTCACTGATGGCGTACTGCATGCCCAGCTCATAATAGAACGGCAGATCATTCCAGTCGTAATAACCCACGGCGCGGGTACCGTGCGGATCGATGGTGGAAGGCACAAACTTTGCGGTCGCGGCCATGAACTGGTCCATGGCGCCATTGTCGACCCCCATGTGCGTGGGATTCCAATTGGGCATCACGTTCTCATGGCACACCGTCTGGAAATGATAGGGAGAGACCAGGTCGCCTCCGGCATCGCTCATCTGCTTGTCGAGCGGTAGCCCATCCACGTTGTTGTCAAGACCGTGGTCCAGCCGGTATTGGCCCATGCGTCCAAAATAATTGTCGAAGCTGCGATTCTCCTGCAGCATGAAGATCACGTGCTTGAGCTTGAAGAGGTCCTGGCTGGAAGCGGAAGAACTCATGGTGACCTGGAATGTCTTGCTGAAGCTGGCCCCGGCGCTGTCCCAGGCGACGATCGCGATATTGTGGGCACCGGGCGTGAGCGGAAGATAAGCATCCAGTTGGGAGTTGCGGACGGCATACTTGACCGCGCCATCTACATAGACCTTCATCGAATACACAATGGCATCACTGTTGGCGCCGGCAAGGATGTGAAAAGGTGCCGTCACTGTGTCGCCGTTCTGGGGTGTGCAGATCGTCACCGATGGCTTGGCGGCATCGAGCGGGCAGGGGAGCGCGGCTTGCGGATTCGGGATGCTTACATATACCGTCCTGTTGAAACTGACCCCAGCGCTGTTCCAACCCTGGACTGTCAATGAGTGATTGCCCGGCGGAATGGGCACGTCCGTCTCCAGGCGATTGGTGGAACTCTGCTTGTAGACCAGCATCTTGTCCACATAGATCTGCATGGCGGTCACGGAGGTTGAACTGGTCGCGCCGGCCAGAACATGTACCGGTGAGCTCAGGCTTGATTGGTTCCCGGGAGTGCAGATCGTGACGCTGGGATCGCCGGCATCTAACGCGCAGAGTGGCGTCGGCGCCGGAGCAACGGTGATGTTCACACTCTTGTTGAATGCCACCCCGGATGAATTCCATGCCACCACCACGATTTTGTGGGGTGCATTGCTCAAAGCAAGCTGCGTATCCACCGTAGAGGTATTCAGTGCTTTGTATGCCTCCACATCGTCCACGTAGATCTTCATCGCCGCCACGGAAAGGGAACTGAGCGCTGCTGCGTTGATCCGCACTGGGGACTGCAAGGTAGATCCCGCAAGCGGAGCGCAAATCGTGACGCTGGGGTCATTGCCTGAAGCCGTGCAGCTCGTGCTCCCTCCCCCTGTTCCTCCTCCGGAGGCTGGGGCAACCGTGATGCTCTCAGTACCCTTGAACACCGCGCCTGAGCTGTTCCACGCCACTAAAACGATCCGGTGCGATCCAGAGGTCAAGGCGAGCTGGGTGTCCAGCACTTTCGAGTTCACGATCTTGTACTGCTCCACATCGTCCACGTAGATCTTGATGGCGGTGGTGGGCAGCGAGCTGGTGGTTCCGGCGATGATCCTGACCGGAGACTGCACGGAGGAGTTCGCTGCCGGAGCGCATATGGTCACGCTCGGATCCGTGGGATTCAGTGCACATGGGGTTTCCGCGAAGGCGGTTCCACACCAAGCAACGATCAGGATGCAAAAGCTGACCAGAGTAGACGAATGGGCGCGCAAAAATTAAGACTCCAAATGAACGAGGCACCATTCCAAAGAGCACGGCCTTTGCCATTTACCTTAGGGTTACTAGTAAGGTCGTAACTACTAGCACTGACAAGCACTTAGTAGGGGAGCTAAGGCACCGGCTGGATTTTACAATCCAGCGGCACTGGACTTGGAGCAGCAAGAAAGCCCTGCAAAGGGCAAGAAGTGGAAAACCGATTCACTCTTCTGAGCTGCTGCTTCTGCCGATCTCACAATAAAAAAAGCGGGCTTTCGGCCCGCTATTTCATTTTTGTTTTCCTACCGGATCAGTGCCCAGGGGCCTTCTCCAGGTTGAAATCACACACACCGGTCGTCGGCTGTGAGGGAAGTGGGGGTGGCGTCAATAATGTAGGCGTACTGAAGTCAAAGAGCTCGCTCAAATCCGCCTGGCTTGCATCGCGAGCGGTCAGTGAGGGCACGTTGAATCGTTTTTCAATGAACTTAAGGACCGCTGTCAGATCCATGTTCGTATGGGAGACGTAATGCGGCTTCACATAGGGCGAGATGGCGATAAATGGCACCCGCAGTCCGCTTTGGGCGAAATCCCCCGGCAGCGCTCCGCTGAAGAACATCGGCTGAATGTTATCCGAGGCGGTCATCGCGACCGGCGGAACGTGATCGAACAATCCGCCTGACTCGTCAAAGGTAAAGAACATGGCAGAACTCGCCCAGGACTGGCTAGCCATCAACGCGTCAAGGATCTTCTTGCTATTGGCGGCACCCTGCTGGATATTGTTGGCCGGATGCTCATCGAGGCCAGTAGCCGCCGCGCGCTCGATAAAGATGACGCTGGGCAAAGTAGCTTCATTCTGGATGTCTGTGTAATAGCTGGAGATGGGATAGACCTTCCCGCTGTCACGTTGCCAAGTAGACCACTCTGCCAGATAAACGCTGTTGTCCTGGTAATAATACCGCCAGGAGACGCCGGCCTTATCAAGGGCGTCAAAGATCGTCGGCTGCGTCCAGCCACCAGAGGGCGGGGGATCCGGTTTAATGTGACCAAAGGAAGTTGCTGCAAACAAATACATGCGGTTGGGGATGGTGTTTGCCTGCACGGATGAGAAGAATCGGTCGCTCATGGCGAACTGTAGAGCTAATTCGTAGTAATACGGCAGATCGGTCCAGTCGTAATAGCCCACCGCGCGGGTGCCGTCCGGATCGATGGTAGACGGGATGGACGTGGTGGACTTCATAAAGTAATCCATCAAGCCGTTATCGATCGCATAGTGCGTCTCATTCCATGCTGGGCTTAGGTTCTCATGGCACTCAGTCTGGAAGTGAAACGGTGTCACCGGATTGCCGGAAACGTCCGGCATGGCCTTATCAAGCGGAATATCTTCGATCGCGGGATAGCCGTTCATCGCGCGATAAGCGCCCATGCGGCCGAAATAATTGTCATAACTGCGATTTTCCTGCAAGAAGAACATCACGTGTTTCAGCCGGGTGATATCTGCCGGAGGATTCACCGTCACGCTGATCGTCTGCTGGAAGGTCTGGCCGCCTGAGTTCGTTGCCTGCACCATGATTGAATGAGGCCCAGCGGTCATCGCCAAAGAAGTATCTACCGTCGCCGAGTTCAGGACCGTGAAGCTGACTATGTTATCGACAAAAACCTTGATGCTTGTGACCGAGGTTGAACTGGTGGTGCCGGCCACCAGGTGGACAGGTGAATCAAGGGTCGAATTATTCGCGGGAGTACAAATGGTGACCGATGGACTGGTCTGGTTAAGCGGGCATGGCCCCGTGGGCGGAGTTGCGGAGACCGTGATATTGATACTCGATTTGAACGAGACTCCGGCGCTGTTCCACGCCTTTACCACCACAAAATGGTTTCCTGCGGCCAAGGAGAGGGATGTGTCCAGGCTGGATGCGGTCACACTGTACTGCAACAGATTGTCCACATAGATCTTCATCCCAGTCACCGGATTAGAGCTCGTAGTCCCGGCGGTAAACCGTACAGGCGAAGCGACAGTTGCGCCGTTCACAGGGGCGCATATAGTAACGGATGGGTTGGTGCTGCTTAATGGGCACGGGCCCGCTGTGGCGCTGGAAACGGTGATGTTGATCGAAGTCTTGAAAACCTGGCCCGCGGTGTTCCACGCCTGGACCACCACATAATGTTTTCCGGTCGCCATTGTGAGTTGTGTATCCAACTGATTGGCTGCCACGGAATAAGCAAGCACGTTGTCTACATAAATCTTCATCGACTTAACCGATGAAGTGCTGGTGGTACCGGCGACGATGTGTACCGGGGAGCTCACGGTCGCGCCATTGGTGGGAGTACAGATTGTGACCGATGGATTCGTGGTGCTCAAGGGACACGGCGCCGCAAATGCCGTCAAGCCGGAGAGCAGCACTAATGCTACGAGCACAATCGACGACCTATGCAGTTTTGAATGCATGAAAATGAATGCTCCGGAATCCTGTGTGTTTGGCTGATTAGATGTTTACTATATGGTAATTACTGCATTAAATCGGCTTCGCAGCCCGGAAATCGAGAGTTGCTGGACGCCATTCAATGCCTTCTACTGAGGGTTCATGACCAATGCCCCAAATCTCATGCAAGTTGTGGTCCGCCTGGCGAGAGATGCCGGATTTGATCTAGCTGGCGTGGCGGCAATCCGCGATGGCGCTTTTGCCGAACTCGATCATTTCACTGAATGGATCGAGTCTGGTCATGCTGGAGAGATGGACTATCTCAAGGCGCGCAATGACCAAGGAGAGCTGAAGCGCGCGGCTCTCAGGAATGCAGCACCATGGGCGAAGTCTGTGATCGTCTGCGCGTTGAACTACAACACCCCGCAGCCTTATTCCACGGAATCCGACGATGCGACAAAAGGCTGGATCTCGCGCTATTCATGGTTCAAGCCGGCTGGCGCGGAAAAAGCCGTTGATTACCATGACAGCGTACTCTCACGTCTTCGCCAGGTGGAAGGCAACTTGTTGGCCTGGGCACATAAAGATCCTGGAGCAGAGATCCAGACGCGTTGTTACGTGGATACCGGCCCGATCGTGGAGCGAGTGGTCGCCAAATATGCGGGCATCGGATGGATCGCCAAGAACACCTGCGTGATCAATCAGGAGCTGGGTTCATGGATGTTCCTGGGAGTGATCCTCACTTCGATCGAAGTAGATAAACCAACCGCGGCGCCGGGCCCTCCCGCAGAGGATCGCTGCGGAAGTTGCACCCGCTGCATCCAGGCGTGTCCTACAGGCGCGCTGATCGCGCCGTACAAGATGGATGCCACGCGCTGCATTGCCTACCTGACGATCGAGAAGCGCGGAATGATCCCGGAAGAACTCCGCTCTGGCATCGGCAGGAATGTCTTTGGCTGTGACATCTGTCAGGACGTCTGCCCCTGGAATGGCGCTCAGAGTGTCAGTCGGCAGGTCCCCGTGACCACTGCAGCGGAATTCCAGGCGCGTCCGGAGCTGATCAATCCGCCGCTGGAATGGCTGGCTGGCATGAGCCGTGATGAATTCAACGTTTTTTTCCGCGCCTCGCCTATCAAGCGCGCTAAATATGAGGGCTTCCGCCGCAATGTTGCGATCTCTATGGGTAATAGCGGGGATGCGCGCTTTCTGCCGCTGCTGGAGCGCATGGCGAATGATCCAGACCAAAACCTGGCTGAACATGCGCAATGGGCAATGCGGAAGCTCGAGTCAGTGGTCCCGGCAAAGTAGGCTTGGGCGTCTACCACTCCAGTGCGCTGTGTGCGCCACTTTAGTGCAATTACCCCAGTGCATGGCACGTCTGTGACCTTGAGAGGTTACCCTCTCATTCCATACTCTTGCCTGAGTGCCCTCTGAACTAAAAGTGCGATATGCGCCCCAGCGCAGGCATCCTCGTGTGCCGGCGCAATTTGATCTCAACGGTATTGCCCGGGAAGATGGTTTTAGGGCGCTTGCGAGTGACATCAGCGAGGAAGGCATGAGCTTTCGTGCCGACCATTCATTCCACCGGGGAGACCGCCTGCAGATCGCGGTTCGCATTGCTCAAGCCGAGCCCCCGGTGCGCGTCCTCTGTGAGGTGCGGCATTCCCAGCGGCATGGACTCACGGGCGTCGAATTTCTTGAGGTCTCACCCCAGGACCGCGAGCGAGTGCTGCAAATCGTGGACTATGAATTGGGTTCGCAGGGGAATTGATCCCAGCGGTCATTCGCCTGCGGCACCGGTTCCAAAAAATCAGTTTGACGCACCGAGCGTACTTTTTACCGCTCCGCCCAAAGTTGCGGGGTTTATTTCCCTTGTTTTCAAGCGTTTAGGTTTGGCACCTCCTATGCACCTGGTTGGAGTGACTCGCAAGAGCCTTTTTCAAGGAGGGATCATGAAATCTGTTCTTATCAAGACTGCAATGGTGACCAGCTTGTTGACGGCAATGGTCGTCTCCGGCGTGACTTCTTATGTGGTTCCCAAGATGCAGCAAGCCAAAGACGATGGCCAGATCCAGCAGCCGTATATGGGCGCAACGGCTGGCCCAAACGGATACGGCGCCATGCAGCCTGTCAGCTACAACGGGGCGCAGATGCAGCCCGCATACTACGGTCAGCCCGCCTATCAACCCCAGGTTCTGCGCAGGACTTCACGTCCGGTTTATCGAAGCAGTGTTCAGCGGGACGCATACGGTGAGCCCATCGTGCACAGACATCGCTCCACGCAAAAGTCAGTGATGATCGTTGCCGGTTCTTCCGGTGCCGGGGCTGCCATCGGCGCATTGGCGGGTGGAGGCAAGGGAGCCGGCATTGGTGCGATCGCCGGCGGTGTTGCAGGCCTTGTCTATGACCGCATGACGGCAAACAAATAACGCTATCGGACTGGCGGCTCGGATTTCCGGGCCGCCATTGTGACAGGAGCTGTCCCAAATGCCGGATCACACGCTTGAGATTTTTTGCTCCAGTTGTGAACGTAATATCACGATGGAGGAGGCGCGGAATGGCACTCACGTTTCGCATCAGTTTTCCAACTCTGAACGTACCGCGCTTATGTATGTCTCTGAGTATCTGCAAAGCCTGAAAGCCACCGCCTGATCTCGGTTGCGCGGCAATGCTACGATTTCGCTTATGCGGCACCCATTCCTTTGCACCTTGCTCTGCGCGACTTCCATCTTTGCAGGTGTTCCGGCGTTCTGCGCGGAACCTGTTTGGACCGAGGTCCGCTCCCCGCATTTCAATGTAGTGACCGATGGTGGTGACAAGCGTGGCCGTGAGGTCGCTCTGCGTTTCGAGCAGATGCGAGCGCTCTTCGCGAAGATCATCTTGAAGGACAAGGTGAACATTCCTGTCCCGCTACAGATCATCGCCTTCCGCAATGCGAAAGAGCTGAAACAGGTGTCCCCCTTATGGAAAGGAAAGCCGGTAGAGCTCTCCGGACTCTTCCAGATGGGCGAAGACCGCAATTTCATCGCGCTTGATCTCTCCGCTGAAAACGGCTGGACCACCGTCTTTCACGAGTATGCGCATACGCTGTTGAACGCGAATTATCCCCGCACCCAACCCTGGTTCGATGAAGGCTTTGCCGAGTACTACTCCACCATTAAGGTTGACAAGAAGGAAGCAAGCATCGGAACGGCGCCGGACTATGCATTTGACCTGCTCTCCCAGGGCCGCTGGTTTCCCGTGGACCAGCTCTTCTCTGTTCCCCAGGAATCGCGCGAGTACAACGAGAATGGCGAACGCCGCAACATGTTCTACGGCCAGTCCTGGATGGTGTTCCACTTCATTGTGGACAAGCACAGGCTGAAAGAGACCAGTCACTATTTTGACCTGGTGATGAACCACAAGGTCCCCGTCGCCGATGCGATCCGCCAGGCGTTTGGGATGGAACCCAAACAATTCGATAAAGAACTGCACGATTATTTCAGCGGCAACCGCATCACCACCTACAAGACTCCGCCTCCGGAAGGGATCGAGGAGAATATTTTTGTCGCCAGGAAAATGAAAGACTTCGAAGCCGACACGGTGATCGCGGACATGCATGCGCACTCCGCTGACTATCAGGAGCGCGCCATACAGGAATATCAGTCCGTGCTGCAACGCTTTCCCCAGTCAGCGGCGGCGGAACGAGGGATCGGGTACGTCCATCTTCACCATGGCGATCTCGATACCGCCGGCCAATATTTCAAACGCGCGGCGGATCTGGGTTCGGACGATCCTCGCGTCTACTATTTCTATGCACTGTTCCTGCAGAAGAAGTGGGCGACCTCCGGTCAAGATCCGGAAGTGCTGGTGGAGATCAACCAAGCGACGGAAAAATCTCTTTCCCTGGATCCCACCTTCCCTGATTCGTATTATGTGAAGGCATTCGCGCTCTCTCAGGCGCGTGATCATGAGCAGGCGGTCAAGCTTTTGCGCAATGCGATCGCGCTCGCTCCGCGGGAAGACCGCTACCGACTGACCCTTGCCCAGGAACTTTCCAGCTTAAAGAAATACGACGATGCATTGATCATTCTGGGGCAGCTCAAGACCTCCCCGGACGCTGGTATCGCGAACATCGCCGCACAACAGGAAAAAACCATCGCCGAGTGGAAAGAAAAACCCATCCTGCAGATCCTTGCCGACCAAAAAGAAGTGGAAGCTCCGCAATGGCGTAAGAAAAATGATAGTGGGGATAAAGAGGAGTTAGAGACGCTCGAAGAAGCCCAATCCGGGCAAGCAACGAAGGCCGACACTCGCCCGATGCGTTATGTCAAAGGCCTGTTAACCAGGGTGGAGTGTGCTCCGCCTGCTGCAAGCCTCCATATCACTGCAGGGGGGAAGAAATACACTCTGATGGTTTCCGATACAGCCCACGCGGTACTCATCGGCGTGGACCAATTCTCCTGCGCCTGGAAGAACAAGCATGTCTCCGTGAACTACCGTGAGGGAGCCGGGACCATAGGCAACGTAGTGTCACTCGAAGTGCAGTAGCCGCTGCCCTCCTTTTCCATTACTATTCCGCCATGCCCACCCGCAAACCGCGCGTTCGCCAGACAGGCCGTCCGGTGAAGTCCGCGCGCAGCCGCGCGAAAACCAAATCCCCAGACACCCCGCTTGCGCGCAATGAGCTGGTGATCATTACCGGCATGAGCGGCTCCGGTAAGGCGAGCGTACTGAAGGCGTTTGAGGACCTGGGCTTCTATTGTGTCGATAACCTTCCGGTGGAGCTGGTGCCCAACTTCGCCGAGCTCTCCAAGAATTCAGAGTTTGAGCGCACCGCGCTGGTGCTGGACATCCGCGAAGGGCAGCACCTGAACAAGGTGCCGCAGATCGTGAACAATCTGCGCAAGACGCTGCGCACTCGCGTCATCTTTCTGGACACCAATGATGACGTCCTGGTGCGGCGATTCAGTGAGACGCGCCGGCCACATCCGCTGGGCAAGGACCTCACCGTCCCGCAGGCCATCGCTCGAGAGCGCGAACAACTGCTGGCCATCCGAAACTTTGCGGACGTGATCATTGATACTTCTACTTTCACCGTCCACCAATTGCGGGCGCACGCCCTGGAAAAATTCGGGCAAGGTCATCATCAGAAGGGCATCGCCGTCTCCTGCGTGAGCTTTGGCTTTAAACATGGTGTTCCCCAGGATTGTGACCTGCTCTTTGATGTCCGATTTCTTCCCAATCCGCACTTTGTGCCGGAGCTGCGTCCCTTCACCGGACTCCATCCCAAAGTGGCGAAGTATGTTCGCTCCTTTCCTCAGACACGCGAGTTCATCGAACGCATCTCGCAGTTGTTGGTCTATCTTCTGCCGCACTATGTGACTGAAGGGAAGAGTTACCTCACCATCGGCTTCGGCTGCACCGGCGGCAGGCACCGCTCGGTGATGATCGCCGGCGATATTGCCGCGCACTTGAAAAAGGCCGGATATAACGTGGGTGTCACCCATCGCGATTCTCCGGAAAGCTGACGCCTGCACGGTAGAATAGCCGGGACTCCGCCCCATGCAGAGACTTCTCCGACTCCTGCGCTACATCTCGCCTTACAGCCTTCAGCTCATTGCATCCGTGCTGCTGATGGCGCTGGTCGGATTGCTGGACGCCTTTCGCGTCCTGCTCATCGGGCCTATCTTTGACCGCGTCTTGAATCCCACTTCGCACTCTCGCGCGATCGCTCTTTTTCCCATCCCAGGCTCCGGTCACGTGCTAACTCTGCAACAGCTTGTTCCCCAGCACTTTCAGAATGACTGGACGGTGGTGGCGGTCGCGCTGGTGGGCGCCACACTCATCAAAGGTATTTGTGATTACGTAGGCACCTATCTTGTGAATTATGCCGGATTCGGCTTGATCACTGATCTGCGGAACGATCTCTATAACGCGATCCTGCGGCGATCGGTCGGGTTCTTTCAGCGGAATCCTACGGGAACGCTCCTCTCGACGATCATCAATGACATTGAACGGGTGCAATTTGCCATGTCGTCGGTGCTGGGAGAATTCCTGCAGCAACTCTTCACGCTGATCTTTACCGCGGCGGTGGTGGTACTGTTGGGCGGAAGACTGGCATGGATCCTGGTCTTGTTCATCCCATTCATTATCTATTCCGCGGGTCGCATCGGCCGCCGGGTACGCCACACTACCCGCAAAGGGCAGGACAAACTGGCGGACATCCAGAACATACTGCAGGAGACCATCACCGGCAACCGCATCGTAAAGGCGTTTGGCATGGAATCATGGGAGCTGGCGCGCTTCCGCGGCGCGGCACGAAAGCTCTTCCGCGCCAACCTGCGCTCGGTGCGCGCGCAAGCCATTAGCTCGCCGCTGATGGATGTGATCGGCGCCATCGCGATCGCGTTGCTTCTGCTCGTTGGCCGCGACCAGATCAAAGCCGGACTGTTCACTGCGGGAACATTCCTCACCTTCATCATCGCGGTCTTCAAGCTCTACGATCCGGTGCGCAAATTCGCCCAGTTCAACAACAGTTTCCAGCAGGCGCTGGGAGCATCGTCACAACTCTTTACCTTCATGGATTCAGACGATGATGTGAAGCAGCGCCCGGGCGCCATGGAACTGAAAGGCTTCAGCAAAAGTGTGAAGTTTGAGAATGTTAGCTTCGCCTACAAACAGGAGGGCGAGGAGCGCCCGGTCCTTCGCAAACTGGATCTACAGGTGCAAGCGGGAGAGGTGATTGCCTTTGTCGGTTCAAGCGGAGCGGGCAAAACCACGCTGGTGAACCTGATCCCGCGCTTTTTCGATGTGTCGGAGGGTCGCCTCCTGATCGATCAGCAGGACGTTCGTGACCTTACCCTGCAATCATTGCGTTCACAGATCGGCATCGTTACCCAGGAGACGATCTTGTTCAATGACACGGTGCGCAACAACATCGCCTACGGCCAGCCGGATGTCTCGCCCCAAAAGGTGGTTGCAGCGGCGCAAGCGGCTCTCGCGCATGACTTCATCGAGCGCATGCCCCAGGGCTATGACACTGTGATCGGCGAGCGCGGCTTGCGGCTCTCTGGCGGCGAACGCCAACGCCTCGCAATCGCGCGCGCGCTGCTGAAGAACGCACCCATCCTGATCCTGGACGAAGCTACCTCTTCGCTGGACACCGAGGCTGAAGCGCTGGTGCAGCATGCATTGCACAACCTTATGGATGGCCGAACGGTTTTCGTGATCGCGCATCGCCTCTCCACGGTCCGCCGCGCAGATCGTATCGTGGTGATCGAGCGCGGAGCGATCGCCGATGAAGGTTCGCACGACGACCTCATCAACCGCCTGGGCATCTATAAACGCCTGTATGATTTGCAATTCGCTGATGTAGCCGCGGAGTTACCGTGACCGCCATGCCCAAACCTTCGCCCACCCAGCTCCCGATCCGCTCCATGACCGGATTCGCTCAAGTGCGTTCAACATTTGGGGAAGAAGCGTCCCAGACCGCGTTCTCCCTCTCACTCAAATCGGTGAACCATCGCTATCTGGATCTCTCGCTGCGTATGCCTGCGGATTCTGACGCGCTGGAGATGAAGCTGCGCCGGCTGCTGAAGGAGAAGATCAGCCGCGGCCACGTGGACCTGACGCTCTCCCTGGAGAAGGGCAGCACCGGGGGCCCGCAATGGAACCGTGAATTCGTCTCCGGATACGTGAACGCTTTGCGATCGGCGGCGCGCGAATTCGGCGTTACCAGCGAGCCTGACCTGAATTCATTGCTGAAGATGCCGGGCGCATTTTCCAATGCCGGCGCCGTGAACAATGACGAGAATTTTGAGAACGCCGTCCTGGCCGCCGTGGAAGAAGGCATCACAAAACTTAATGTCATGCGTGAGGAAGAGGGCCGCGGCATGGCGCAGGAGCTGCGCCGCCGCATGGAGGCGCTGAGCAGCGCGACCAAAGAAGTGGAACAGATGCGTGAAGCCGTTTCCCGCGCCTATTTGGAGAAAGTGCAGTCTCGCATGACGGAGCTGCTCGGCGGCACAGCCGACAATGACCGCATCCTGCAGGAAGCCGCCATGCTCGCCGAGCGAAGTGACATTCAAGAGGAACTAGTCCGGCTCAAGACCCACATTAAGCACTTTTTGGGCCTGCTGGATGCCGGCGGTGAAGTGGGAAAAAAATTGGATTTCCTCATGCAAGAGTTCAATCGCGAGGCGAATACGCTGCTCTCAAAGACCGCCGGGGTCTCCGGCGCGGGGCTGCGGATCACTGAAGTCGGGCTGGCGATGAAGTCAGAGATTGAGAAGGCGCGCGAACAGGTTCAGAACATAGAATAGCGACTAAAGAATGGCTGGCATCCTTTTCATCATCTCGGCACCGAGCGGCTCCGGCAAATCAACGCTGGTCAATGAGCTGAAGCGTATTGTGCCGGACCTGGAATTCTCCGTCTCCTACACCACGCGGCCATCGCGAGGCAGCGAGCAGGATGGACACGAATACTTTTTCGTCACTCGCGAAGAGTTTGAGCAGATGATCGAGCGCCAGGAATTCCTGGAACATGCTGAGGTCTTCGGCAATTATTACGGTACCGCCAAGCGATTTCTGGAAGATGCAGCCCGTCGCGGGAAAGACCTGTTGCTCGATATCGACGTGCAAGGCGCCGCCCAGGTAAAGCAGCGTTTGGAGGATGCGGTCAGCATCTTCGTGCTGCCGCCCTCGCGCCAGGTCTTAGAGAAACGCCTTAGAAATCGCAGCCATACTGAGGGCGTGCATAGGGACGACATTATTGAAAGAAGGTTGGCGGAAGCGCGGAAAGAGATTGAAAAGTTTCCGAAATACGATTACATTCTGGTCAACGACCGTCTTGAAGATTCCGTTGATCACCTTTCAGCCATAGTCCACTGCGAGCGCAGCAAGCGCTCCGGTCATGCATTGTCTGAGGATGACAGACGGCGCTCCGCGACGGCGGAAGAGTGTCTGCAGGCTGCGAACGCCACCAGCGAGAAACTAAAAGACATCCTCGCATCGTTTGCACCGGCGGTCCCCAGTTAGACTGAGGCCTCACAATGGAACTGATCAAAGGTTTTGACAGCAACTACCGCTACGTCCTGGTAGCTGCACGCCGCGCTCGCCAATTGCAGAGCGGCGCTCCCGCGCTGGTAAAGATCGCCACCCGTAAACCCTGCAAGATCGCGCAAGCTGAGATCGATGCCGGTCTGGTTTCGCACATAGTCCCCGCTATTCCCGCCAAGCCGCTCACCCCGGCAGAAGCGTTTTTCGACGGCGGCACCCGCTAGCGAAAGCTCAAAACTCACCCATCGGACGCACGGAAATCGTGCGTCTGGTACTCATCCCGATCAGCGAATATGGGTGGATGTTGGGTTATTTCCCGCTCGTCAAAAATTTCAGGAACATGCCGAACATCGCCCGCACGTCCTCTTCGCTGTAATGTGCGTCGAAAGCTGAGCGCTGTGCCAGCACGCGGTCGCGCAGCAGCCCTTCCAGCATTCCTATCATCCCCGATCGTATGGCCTGGGGGTGCAGGT
>JBBSFV010000009.1:0-88458 GCA_038254775.1 Terriglobales bacterium
AGGGTTCCTCACTTCGTTCGGGATGTTTTTAAGTAGCCACCGGCGAGGTACAGAATGCGCAACGCCGGGCGGCGATGGGGATCTCACTGAGGCACTCGGGACACTTTTTGGTGGAAGGGTCAGCGGGTGCCGCGCCACGGGCCTGGCGCTCTTTCCATGCGTTCATGGGAGCGACCATAAACACATATACGGCGGCTGCAATGAGGAAGAAACTGATCAGCGCGTTGAGGAACAGGCCGTAGGCGACCTTGTTGCCGTTCACGTCCGCGATCAGGTAAGAAAAGTCAGGCTTGCCGAGGATGGCCGCGATCAGCGGGGTGAGCACATTGCCCACGAAAGAGGTGATGACGGCGCCAAATGCCGCGCCGATCACCACGGCGACGGCGAGATCAAGCACATTGCCGCGAGTGATGAAATTCCGGAATCCTTTGATCATGGGTACGCTCCTTCAAGTTGGCGCGATTATACGCAGAAGCCCACCCGTGCTTAGAATATGAGATTCGAACAAGGAGAGTGACCCCCGATGCGAAACCCTGCCGCCATCATCATTTGTGTTGTGCTTTCAATCCTCAGCTTCGCGCAAGCGGACAAGCCGCAGAACTCGCCGCAGACGGCAAAGAGCGGGATTGAAGCCGCAGATCCGGGATTGAGCGCCGCCGCCAATGCCGCAATGTTATCCATCGACAAAGAGAAGATCCGCGAGCACGTGAAGTACCTGGCAAGCGACCAGCTTGAGGGGCGGGGCACGGGGCAGAAAGGCGGCGACCTGGCAGCGGAATACATCGCCGGGCAATTTGCTTCTTATGGATTAAAACCTGCGGGGGCAAAGGGTTCTTACCTGCAACCGGTGCCCCTGGTAGGCGTGACAACGCTTCCGGAGACGAAGTTCACGCTGGTGCCGGAGCACGGCGGGGCGATGGAGTTGAAGTATCGCGACGATTATGTGGTCAACAACCTCACGCTGGAGCCGGCCGTCACCATCGATGCGCCGATTGTTTATGTGGGATACGGGATCGAAGCGCCTGAATACAAATGGGACGACTATAAAAATGTTGATGTGCGCGGCAAGGTGCTGCTGATGCTGGTGAACGAACCGCCGTCAGACGATGCGAAATTCTTTACCGGCAAGGCGCTTACCTATTATGGGCGCTGGATGTACAAGTATGAAGAAGCGGCGCGCAAAGGCGCGGTGGGCGCGATCCTGATCCATAAGACTGATATGGCGAGTTACGGCTGGGATGTGGTGCGCAACTCCAATGCGCCGGAGAAGGCGAACCTGCGGGACGGAAAACCGAAGTTGAAAGCGGCTTCCTGGGTGCAATTAGAGGTGGCGCAAAAGCTGTTGGCGGCCGAGGGAAAGAGCCTGGACGAGTTGATGAAGGCGGCGCAATCCCGCGACTTTCATCCCCTGCCGCTTGCCGCCCGGTTAAGGGCCCATGTGGTGAGCCGGATCCGTGATATGCATTCAGCGAATGTGATCGCGATGTTGCCAGGTTCTGACCCGAAATTACGCGACCAGGCGGTGATCTTCAGCGCGCACTACGACCATCTGGGAAAAGACCCGACTGTGCAAGGCGACAACATTTATAACGGCGCGGCTGACAATGCGACGGGATGCGGGGTGCTGCTGGAGATCGCACGTGCCTATGCCGGCCTGCCTGAGGCGCAACGTCCCAAGCGCTCCATCATCTTTGCCTCGGTCACGGCAGAAGAACAAGGGCTGTTGGGGTCCCAGTATCTGGGACAGAATCCTCCGCTGCCCGCCAGAAATATCTCACTGGGGTTGAATTTTGATGACATCGATCCCATCGGCGACCCGCAGGAGGTAGAGGTCTCCGGCGCGGAGCGCGAGACCGTATATCCGGTGGTGGAGCAGACGGCGAAGACATTCGGATTGACCATCATGCCGGACGCTCGACCGGAGGCGGGTCATTACTATCGCTCCGATCATTTTAGTTTTGCGCGCGTAGGGATACCGGCGTTCTCGATCGGACAGGGCATGAAGTTTGCCGGCCATGCAGAAGAGTGGGGCAAGCAACAGGCTGAAGATTACACCGCGAATCGCTACCACCAGCCCACCGATGAGTACAAACCGGAGATGGATTTTACCGGCAACGCGAAGATGGCGCGCTTCGGATTCGAGCTAGGATGGAAGGCAGCCAATGCGGCGGAGCTGGTGCAGTGGAAGGCGGGAGATGAGTTTGAGGCGGCGAGGAAGAGATAGCTGTGGGTACCGGGTACTGAGTATCGAGTACCGAGTTGAACTGCAGATTGCTGGGACATTGGAAAACCCGCACAGCCGAGGGCGGCTGTGCCACACGATCAGTCGTAACAAAAAAGGCCCCGCGCATGCGGGGCTTTTTCTGTGTACTGCGTACTGGTTACTGCGTACTGGTTACTGGGTACTGGTACTGGGTACTGCGTACTACTACTGACTATCCTTTGCGGATCGAGATCTCCCCGCGATCATTGGTCAGGTTGAGTCTGGAATCACCCTTGCCGATGTTGCCGGTGGCGCGGGCGTCTCCGTGGGAGTCTTCCACTTTCAAGTCAAAGTCGTTTTCGACGGTGCCGTGGGCTGCACGGGCATCCACCTGATAGTTTGCATTCGGGGGAAGGAACACCTGGACATTGCCGCGATGGCTCGTAACTTCAACGTTCCCGAGTGGCGACTTAGGATGCAGCTCCACTGCGGCGTTGGCATCCTCCACATGGATGTCACCGGAAACGCCCTCAAGGTGGATATCTTTCGAGCGGGTTGCAAGACGCAGAGGACCGACCAGCGAGTTGGCGCGGAGGTCGCCGGTCTCCATGGTCAGATCACCATCAAGGCGGGCGAATTCCATGTCCGTGCGGGATGACTTGAAGCGCACGGCCTTACTCACTTTGGAGAGTTGGACGGTCCCCAGATAGTCTCCGGCGAGAGAGAGGGTGCCGGAGACATTCGTGATATTGGCATCGTCCACGCGGCCCTCGAGTGAGATGTCTCCGTGAACGTCCTTGGCGGAGAAGTTGCCGCCGCGAAGATGGACCTCATTGTTTCCGGCGATGTCCTGGAGTGAGACGTCGCCGCGCGAGTTGTGGGCTTTTACATCGCCATCGCGTCCGGTCACCTGGATGGTCCCACGAAGGGTCATCAGGTCAACAGCGGCTTTGCGTGGTATCTGGATCTCCAGATCGGCACGACCGTTCGCGCCATTGCGGTGCGACGCATCAATAGTAAGCAATGTGGCTTCGGTCTTGAACTGCGGGAGCAGGGACTGGCTCTCGGCTCGTGCCTTGTCCTGCGAGGTCGAGTACACCAGCGTGTGGGTATTCACGTGGATCTTATTGTCAGGGCTGACCGTGACTCTGATGTCCCCACGGTCTGAGACCACGGTGAGCTTGCCATTCGCGGGGAAGTCCTGGGCGGGAGCGGCATCATTGAATTCAAAGCGCTGTCCCATGAAAGAGCCCAGGTCTTCGTCGCCGATCTGGATGTTCTCCCGCACCTGTCCCCAGTTCACATCGTCCATATGGTGATAGGCGGCGGTGGTGGCGCTGCCGATCAGCACCAGGAAGATCAGGAGGATGATGGTTCCGGCGCCGATGCCGCGAGGGGAATATCCCGCGTGCCGGGCCTGGTAAAAGTCATACATCTTTGCCAGGCCGAAGAGGATGATCAGCAGCGGCCAGTATTTGGCGAAGACGGGAAAAACCTCCCGCATGTGCAGCACGCCCATGTTCACCAGCAGCAGCAGAACACCGATGCCGATCAGCAGAACGGCGCCGACCGGAGTATGCCGCCTTTGGGGCGGCAATGGTGGAGTTGCAATAGGACTAGCCACGATTCACCTCTTCATAGGAAGTTTGTTGTCCGGCTGGAGGAGGGGCCACCACCGGCGCGGCTGGAACATAGGCTGCGGGAGCACGATGACCTTCCGTGGATGCGCTGTACTGCAGAAGGCGCACCGCGCCGAAGACGATCAGCAGCATGGGAAAGATCATGTTGCCGCGTCCCACGCCGAGGTTCTCAAGCAGCACGACCAGGCCAAGTGTGAATAGGATGGCGGGTACCGTCATGCCGAACATGCGGCAGCGGGTGCAGGGGCATCTGCGATTACGTAAGTAAATGTTGTTAGTCGTCGTGTCGGTCATTGTGCACCTGCTTCGTCAACGCTTGTCCAGCGCCTGTAACCCATCCAAATACCCACGACCATCAGCGCCACGGGCCAACCATATATGTGCATCCAGCGCATCGGCATTACGCCCATGTTTTGCAACAGGAAGAGCACGCCGATGCCAATGAGCACAAAGGCCGCGATCGGTGGACGGTCTGCCTGGTTCTGTATTTGTCCGGCGGCATCGATCTTCTGATTTGCGCCACGCCAGAAGTTCCGCGTTGCTGCGCGCGCGCCTGAGGCTTGCTGCTCACCCACCAGCGAGTTGATGCCGATCAAGTCTGGCAATGGTTCCCCAGTTAGACGTGCTTTTGCTGTGCGGTTGGCGTCAATCACCATGTACAAGATGAATGCGGGAACCAGGATTCCCAGTTCGCCAACGATCTCAGTCAGCCGTATGACGGTGACGAAGATCAGCAGATGCACAAATCCCTTGGCGAATTGCCCGTTATACATGGCTCCCACTCCGGGGATGAATCCCAGAAAAGTTGCCAAGCCCACGCTGGGCGGGCTGCTCACAGCGGCTGCGGGGGGAGGGACCGGCGGAATCGCATAGGTTGTGCCCGCGGCGGTGCCGGTGGGAGCGCCGAGGTCGGGGATCATCGCCGCCAGGCATTCCTCGCAGTAGATGATGCCCCTTACGTCGCGCTTACAGCTTTCACATAACGGCTTACCGCAGCTGCGGCAGAACGCGACTGCCGGCGTGGTGGTGTGGTTGGCGCAAGTGTTCATATGATCCTCCTGATACCGGTCTCTTGCTTCCCGGGCGCCGAGGGTCCTTCAAGCCGCGCCATGGTCTCGCTATTCACTTCAAAGCTGTGATTCTGCTGCTGGTCATGCTGCCCAGGATTTTGGCTGCTGTTGTTGTCCTGGCCAGGCTTCTGCTCCGGCTGATTCGTCTCCGCCGGTTTTTGATCATCGCTGGAGTCCTTCTTCAACTCCCGCAGGCGGGACTCAAACTCATTGACCAAGCGGATGTTCTCGTAGTACTTCACCACCTTGGCCGTGGTCTGCTGATATTGCAGCTCCGCGGTGGTGGTGATGGCGGCGGGCCGCAGATCCAGGTGGCGAAGGTTACTCAGGTTGACTCCGGAGAGGTTCACCATCACCGATAGCGAGAAAAATGCCATTGCCGCGGTCATTGCGAAGCGGGGCTGCATGGCGGTGCGCAATCCGCTTTCCAGCGCGGGCGCTGAGCCGGGAATGATCCACTCCGCGGCGCGCTGCCACCAGTTCTGTTTCATGGCAGGCAGAGCGGGAATGCGGGCATAGGCATCCGCCAGGCTGGTTGCTGCCAGGATGTTGTGTACCAGATGGACCGGGGGCTCCAACTGCGGCAAACCGCGCAACAGTTTCATGCCTTGCTGGGCCTGGGAGAACATTGGGCCGCAATCTGAACAAGCCTGGGCATGGGCGCGAAACGGTTCGAATTGCGCTCCGCTGGGCTCGCCGCCCTGGATGGAATCAAGGGCGTCAATCAGTAGGGCTTCAAACTCCGAGCACTGCATTCCATGTTTTAGGTCGCCTTGCATCATTGCACCTGCCTATAAGTACGCGAGAGTACTCGCGCCAGTTCCGTTCTTCCGCGGTTGATGCGGCTTTTTACCGTGCCTTCCGGCACTTTCAGGGCTTGGGCGATGTCGCGGTAGTCCATATCCTGCAAATCACGCAGGATGACCGCTTCACGGAGCTCCGGGGAGAGCTTCTGGAGCGCCGATTGCACCATTTTCTGTGTTTCTTTAGCTGCCAGGGAGGCATCCGGGGTGGGACTCTCGTCCTGTAGCCGGTCACCCAGGGTGAGGGCTGAGTCGTCGTCGCCGCCGACGGGCGAGGCATCGATCGAGTCAGTGATCCGGTCCTGCTTCTTCTTGCGGAAGTTATCCACCAGCAGGTTGCGGGTGACGGTGGTGATCCAGGTGGTAAAAGCGCCTTTATCCAGGTCAAAGCTGCTCAGGGTACGGTAAACCTTGATGAAAACGTCCTGGGTAAGGTCTTCAGCGTCATCGGCGGAGCCGGTAAACCTATAACAAATGTTATAGATACGGCGATTATGCATGCGGACGATGTCCTCCCAGGCGCCTGCGTCCCCGGCCACGCACCGCCGGATAAGCAACGCTGATTGTTGGGCTTCGTCCACAGGGGTCAATGCGTACTCCTGCCCAGATCGGCTGCACAAGGTACGGGGTAGGGCAGCGGGAGGTTCCGTAACAATTTCTTTCGCGCGGGGAGACACGGGATTCTAGCAGCAGGATAGAATCCCATTCTCATGTGTGGACGATATCGCCTCTCCCGGGCAGACAAATACGCGATGGAGCAGTTCGGCGTGGAAGTGGATCCGGACTTTACTCCCCGGTACAACATAGCTCCCACGCAGTTCGTGCCCGTGGTGCGCCTGGATAGTGACACGGCGGAACGCATCCTCTGCCAGCAGAAGTGGGGATTGATCCCTTTCTGGGCGAAGGATGCATCGATCGGCGCCAGGATGATCAATGCCCGATCAGAGACGGTGATGGAGAAGCCGGCGTTTCGCGATGCCTTGCGCAAGCGCCGTTGCCTGGTGCCGGAAGACGGTTTTTA
Source organism: Terriglobales bacterium (assembly GCA_038254775.1). Taxonomy (GTDB): domain Bacteria; phylum Acidobacteriota; class Terriglobia; order Terriglobales; family Acidobacteriaceae; genus JBBSFV01. Next base: position 6,738 of record JBBSFV010000009.1, read on the forward strand.
TGAGTGGAAGACCGAGGGCACGGCGAAACAGCCGTACTGCTTTGCCCTGGAAGATGAATCCGCGTTTGCGTTTGCCGGGATATGGGACCAGTGGCGTTCTCCGGATGGATTACAGGTGGAGAGCTGCTCCATCCTGACTACTTCCCCGAATGAGCTGGTGGGCGATGTGCATGATCGCATGCCGGTGATCCTCTCTCGCGAACAACATAAGCTGTGGCTGGAGACTGAGCCGGAGCGCGCAAACCAGTTGCTGGACCTGCTAGTGGCGTTCGATGCCGGCAAGATGAAAAAGTATCCGGTGAGCAAAATGGTAAACAACGCCCGCAACAATTCTCCGGAGTGCGCCGTGGCAATGAGCGCCGCCGGATAGTTTTCACCACGGAGACTCAGAGGCACGAAGGAAACCATTATTCTCATTTTGTTCGTGCCCGTACCGCCTTTTTCAGCGAGTTTGTGCGGTTTTTGCCTTTCTCAAAAAAAGCTCCGTGACTCTGTGTCTCCGTGGTGGATTTATTCTCCCATCACTTTCACGATCACCCGTTTAGCGCGACGGCCATCGAACTCCGCGTAGAACACCCGCTGCCAGGTTCCCAGATCGAGCTTCCCGTTGGTCAGTGGCAGGATCACCTGATGATGGATCAGCAGCGCTTTCAAGTGTGAGTCGCCATTGTCCTCGCCGGTCTGATGGTGTTGATAATCTTTGTTGAATGGCGCCAGGCCCTCGAGCCACTTGTCGATGTCTTCGATCAGGCCATCTTCATGGTCGTTCACATAAACTCCGGCGGTGATGTGCATGGCAGAGACCAGCACCATGCCATCCTTCATCCTGCTGTTTTTTACGATGGCTTCAACCTGCGGGGTGATGTGCACGTACTCGCGATGCTTCTTGGTATGGAAAGTCAGGTACTCGGTATGAAAATTCATGCGCGCTCCTTTGAAAGGCTGGCAGAAATCATACTGCTGCGAGGTGAGTCAGGTTTTCCCAAAGCTGCCGGGCAGGTGCATGCGAGGTCCGGACCTTGGTAGACTGGTGCCGCCATGAAGCCGGGTGAGCCAACCTCAAAGAAACAATGGGCGGTGCAGCGCCGCTTTGCCCGCCTGCGGATCGATCTGAATGTGACGGTGCACTATCGGGAGCGTACCGAGCAGTCGACGAAATACGCGCACGGGACTGACATGAGCCTGGGCGGCCTATCCATTTATTTGCCGGCGGACCTGGCGCCCGATACCGAGATGGAACTCGAATTCAAGCTGCCTCCGGAAAACCAATCCGTGCGGCTCAAGGCACGAGTGCGAAACAAGAACATGTATCGCTACGGCCTGGAGTGGTTTGGGCTCACGGACGTTCAGCGGCACGATCTGCGGGAAGCATGTGAGTATCTGGAGAAACAAAAGCCAGCCTGAGATCTTTTGCCGCCGGAAGATGGGTGAGAAAGATCAGGGTGTGAAAGTTCAGGGTGAAATGAGAGATTGGCTCCTCAGGTAGGACTCGAACCTACAACCCTTCGGTTAACAGCCGAATGCTCTGCCATTGAGCTACTGAGGAGTGTTGGTCAAACGCTGGGCATCCGGGCGGATGTCGCACCTTCAATTTAACACGCTCGGCTGAGACTCCGCAATTCAGACCCGCTTGCCTGGAGCGAAGGCATTTTTGCAGAGTTGCTCATCAGAATTGCAGAGTTGCTCATCAGAGTTGCTCATCAGAATTGCAGAGTTGCTCATCAGAGTTACTGTTACTCATCAGAATTGCTCATCGCCTTAGTCGGCACCCTAAGTAAGAAAATAGCGGGTGTTTTCAGGGCACGGCGTGGAAATCCGCGCGCAAATCGCTCCCGGCGGTGTTCACCGTGACAGCACCGCATCAACGGCAAGCATCTCATTCACCACGGCAGAGATAAAAATTCACAATCACGCGGAGCGGAATGCTCCCAGCACAAGTTCAACGAATGAGGGGATATAAAAAAATGAAGAAAACATGGATCATGTCATCCGTACTTCTGTTCGCCATGGGTATGGCGGCGCAGACCACAAGCACAACCCCAACCGGCACAGAGCCGAATAACGGAACCGTAGCAACAACTCCGGGAACGAATTCGGGCCAGGCCAGCGGCGTTGGCGATACTAAAGGCGCCACCGACACTGCACCCGCCACCTCCACCAGCACCACTGACCAGAATGCAACCGGGATGACTCAACCTTCAACGAGTTCGACGACCGCTCCGGCTGCGACCACGACCAACCCGGACCAGAATGCGACGGGATCGATGGGTAGTTCCACCACCAGCACCCCATCTACTGCTCCCGCAGCAACTGATTCCACATCTACTGCTCCCGCGGCAACTGGTTCCACGGCGACCGGCGCCAGCTCGACGAATGGCAACATGAGCAACATGAACATGAACGACCAAAAGGCGACTGCCCCTGCTAGCAGCACAACTCCTGCTGCGAATGCATACGGCACCTCGGCGGCACCGGCGACTGACAATACCGCCGTCAGCACTCCGAGCGCGAACGTAGACAACAATAATGTGAACAACAATGTGAACAACACGGCCGCGACCAGCACCGATGCACGCTCGGCGGACGCCAAAGCCGGCAACACCGATCAGTCAGCGGGGGCATCACTTCCGCAGACCGCTTCACCACTCCCATTCCTGGGCCTGTTGGGCTTCAGTTCACTGGGTGCTGGATTGCTTTCACGCTTCAGAAAGAACTAACTGGATCCACAAAACGTGACTCCCCGGAACAATGCCAGCTTCCTCTCGCGAGGAGCTGGCATCTTTTTATGGTAAGGAGTGTGGGTATGCGCAAAAAAATCGATTCATCCGCAGGCGATCCATCTGCAAGCGGGGAAATTCCTTCCCGAGATCCGGAAGATCGCAAGGCGCGAAGCGAGGATGAAGTTCGCGATAAGATGCTGGACAAAACAGATGCCGATTCTTTCCCGGCGAGCGATCCGCCCTCCAGCATCCCGGACCCTTCTGAGGATTCCTTCGCCGCATAATCCCCGATCGAGATAGCCACAAAAGGCGCATGCACTTTCCGTTTCCCCGGGAACATATTAGGATTTGCGTTTCCCCAAACAAACGGAGAGTCTGCATGCACCGCAATCATCCTGTCTTCTTGATCGTGATCGTCCTCGCCGCCAGTCTGTTGACCGCACAACAAAAGAAGTCTGCGAAGCCTGAGCAAGGCCCGAAGAACAGCGCTGCGGCGAGCCAGAATTCCGCCGAGCAGAATCCAGAAGGCAAGAAGCCCGCGACCCAGACCGGTGGCGCCGCGGCGGAGCAGGGCACCGCAACTGAAGAAGAAAAGAAAGATGAAGGGCCGTGGAAGGGCTTGCAGTGGAGGTTGATCGGGCCATTCCGCGGCGGGCGGGCACTTGCGGTAGCGGGCGTGGTGGGAGAGCAGAACACCTTTTATTTCGGATCGGTTGCCGGAGGCGTATGGAAGACCACTGACGGCGGCATCAACTGGAAGCCGATGTTTGATAAAGCCACCGCGGAGGGGAAGGCGTCCCCTTCGATCGGCGCCATCGCGGTTTCAGAGAGCGACCCGAACGTGATCTATGTGGGCACGGGCGAGGCTTGCATCCGGGGAAATATCATTGGCGGCAACGGCGTATATAAATCGATCGACGCGGGAAAGACATGGAAGTTCGTTGGGCTGCCTGACACCCGCGCAATCGGCCGGCTGATCGTCCACCCCAGGAACCCTGACATTGCATACGTCGCAGCGCTGGGCCATCCCTACGGAACCAATACCGAGCGTGGCATCTTCCGCACAACCGATGGCGGCAAGAGCTGGCAGAGAGTGTTGTACAAGGATGACCACACCGGCGGGATCGATATCACGTTCGACCCCAGCAATCCGAACATCTTGTTTGCTGCGTTGTGGGAGGCGCATCGCACGCCGTGGAGTTTGGAGAGTGGCGGGCCGGGTAGCGGGCTGTATCGCTCGGCGGATGCGGGAGCAACGTGGAAGCAGATCAAGGGCAACGGATTGCCGGAAGGCGTGACCGGGAGGATCGGGGTGACGGTCTCCGGAGCGAACCCGAATCGGGTGTGGGCGCTGGTTGAAGCGGATAAGGGCGGCATCTTCCGCTCTGACGATGGTGGTGAACACTGGCAAAAGATGAATGAGGACCGCCGCTTTCGCCAGCGCGCGTGGTATTACACGCACATCTTCGCCGACCCGAAGAATCCGGATTCCGTGTACGTACTGAATACCGGGATGTATCGCTCATCGGATGGTGGGCGGACTTTCAACGTGGTGCCGGCGCCGCATGGCGACCATCATGGATTGTGGATCGACCCCACGAACCCGCAGCGGATGATCGAATCGAATGATGGCGGCGCGAATGTGAGCATGAATGGCGGCGAGACGTGGAGCTCCCAGGGAAACCAGCCGACGGCGCAGTTCTATCACGTGATCACGGACAATCGCTTTCCTTACTACGTGTATGGCGCGCAACAGGACAACAGCAGCATCGCGATCGCGAGCGCGAGTGACCAGGGCGCGATCGACCGTCCGGATTGGTACTCGGTGGGCGGATGCGAGAGCGGATACATTGCGCCGAACCCGAAAGATCCGAACATCACATACGCGGGCTGCTATGGAGGATCGATCTCACGGTATGACCATCGCACGGGATCCACGCGGGAGATCACCGCGTGGCCGGTGAATCCCATCGGATGGGCGGCAGGTGACCTGAAGTATCGCTTTGGGTGGACAGAGCCGATCGTAGTGTCTCCGCATGATCCCAAGGTGCTGTATCACGCTGCGGAAGTGCTGTTCAAGACCAGCGATGAAGGCATGAGCTGGACTAAGATCAGCCCGGACCTGACGCGCAATGACAAGGCGAAGCAGCAGGCTTCAGGCGGGCCGATCACCAAAGACAATACCAGCGTTGAGTATTACGACACCATCTTCACGGTGGCGGAGTCGCCGCTCAAGAAAGACCTGCTCTGGGTGGGCACGGATGACGGCTTGATCCAGCTCACGCAAGACGGCGGACAGCACTGGCAGAACGTTACACCTAAGGAGTTGCCGGATTGGAGCCCGGTGAGCTTGATCGAGGCATCGCCACACGATGCGGGCACGGCTTTCGCGGCGGTGGACCGCCACAAGCTGGACGACAACGCGGCATACATCTTCAAAACCACTGATTTCGGGAAGTCATGGACGCGGGTGAATAGCGGCATTCCGAAGGGCGCGTTCGTGCACGCAGTGCGGGAAGACAAGAAGCGGCGCAACCTGCTGTATGCGGGAACCGAGCAGGGCGTGTACATCTCATGGGATGGTGGCGGCAGCTGGCAGGCGATGCAAACCAATCTGCCGGTGGTCCCAGTGCATGACCTGGCATTGCAGAACAATGACCTGGTGGTTGCCACGCACGGGCGCGCGTTCTGGGTGCTGGATGACGTTACGCCGCTGCAGGAATACACGCCACAGATCGCGAATGCGGAATTCCATCTTTACACGCCTCGAGCGGCGAACCATACCCGCTTCGGCGGTGGTGGGGAAGAGGTTGGCAGAGGCGGTGCAGCGGTAGGAAAGAATCCGCCGAATGGTGCGGTGATCTACTACTCGCTCAAAACGGCGATCAAGAAAGACCAGAAGAAGGCGGAAGAGGCTGCCAAGCCTGCGGATTCGGATACTGCGAAAGCAAAAGATTCGCCGGCAGAAAAGCAGCCGGACATCAAGCTGGAGGTTTTGGACGCTTCAGGCAAAGTGATTCGCACGCTTCCGCCGAAGGATGCTGCCGAGCGGGGAAGCGGCGAGGAGGCCGAAGGTGGAGCGCGAGGCAATCGCGCGAATGCATTGCCGGGCGATGCCGGGCTGAATCGTTTTGTGTGGGACCAGCGCTACGAAGGAGCGAGCCGGGTGCCGAACTCGCCGCTTTGGGGCGGCAGCACGGAGGGGCCGGATGCATTGCCCGGAAAATACCAGGTGCGGCTGACGGTGCGCGGGCAATCGCAGACGGCGCCGTTGGAGATCGTGCCGGACACGCGCTTAACAGATGTGTCGCCTGAGGACCTGCAAAAACAATTCAACTTGATGATGCAGATCCGCGACCGCGTGACCCAGGCGCATGATGTGGTGAATCAGATCCGCGACCTGCGCAAACAGATGGAGGAGTTCAATAAGCGGTTGACCTCGGCAAAGAACCCCAACGCGAAGCAGATCGAGGCTGCGGGTAAAGACCTGGACAAGAAGATGACCACGGTGGAGGAGGCGCTGATCCAGACCAAGGCGAAAGCCAGCCAGGACGTGCTGAATTTTCCCATCCGGTTGAACAATCAACTGGTTGCCCTGGGAGGAGTGGTGGGCAGCGCGGATGGCGCTCCGACCCAGCAGTCGTATGAGGTATTTGAGATGCTGAGCAAGCAGGTGGATGAGCAGCTTGCGAAGTGGAAGGCGATCGTTGCCACGGACGTGGTGAACTACAACGCCACGGTGAAGAAGGTGGATGTGCCGGCAGTGATGGTGGCGCCGGCTGCGGTGCGGTGAGTTGGCTTGTCATTCCGAGCGCAGCGAGGAATCTGCATTTTTCGCATGAAACGTGAATATCGGTTCTACGTCTACATTATGGCCAGCCGGTCTCTCACTCTTTATACAGGAATGACGAACAGCATCAGGACACGGGTTTGGCAGCATAAAGAAGGCTTGGATGAGGGCTTCACCAAGAGATATCGGATCAATCGTCTTGTGTATTTTGAAAATTATCAATAGGTAAAGAATGCAATCTCGCGCGAGACGGAGATCAAGAAATGGTCTCGCGCGAAGAAGATTGCGTTGATCAAGTCCGTTAATCCGACATGGGCGGATTTGGCAGAGGATTGGTACGAAAAATCTTGAATGCAGATTCCTCGCGATGCTCGGAATGACAAGGCAGATGCAGATTCCTCGCGATGCTCGGAATGACAAGGCAGATGCAGATTCCTCGCGCTGCTCGGAATGACAAGGCAGATGCAGATTCCTCGCTCTGCTCGGAATGACAAAGCAGATGCAGATTCCTTGCTCTGCTCGGAATGACAAGGCAGATGCAGATTCCTCGCTCTGCTCGGAATGACAAGCCATGAATAGTGGAGTCAGGTCCGTTTCTGCTGTGCGATCCAGGCGTTGATCCTGCGTTCAAGCACGTCCATGGGCAGCGCGCCGGCGCCGAGCACCTCGTCGTGAAATGCTTTGATGTCGAACTTATCGCCTAGTTCCTGTTTGGCATGGTCGCGCAAGCGAAGGATGGTGAGCTGGCCGATCTTATAGGCAAGCGCCTGCGCGGGCCACGCGATGTAGCGGTCGGTCTCCGATTGGATGGTAGCTTCATTGGTGCTTGAATGCTCACGCATGAAATCCACCACCTGCTGCCGGTCCCACTTCTTGTAATGGATCCCGGTATCGACCACAAGACGGATGGCGCGCAACATCTCATCGTCGAGCCTGCCGAAGTCGTTGTAAGGATTTTGGTAGAAGCCGACTTCTTTGCCTAGACGCTCGGCATAGAGCGCCCATCCTTCCACGTACGCGGTGTAACCCGCTTGCTGGCGGAAGGGAGGAAGGCCGGGCAGCTCCTGCGCGATCGAGATCTGCATGTGATGGCCGGGCACACCTTCGTGATAGGCGGTTGACTCATTGGTGATCGTCAACTGGTTCGCGAAGTCGTAGGTATTGACCATGATGTGGCCGGGGCGGGAGCCGTCCGGCGTGCCCTGGTCATAGCTGGTGGAGGCCTGCTTTTCGCGAAATGCCTCCACGGGACGGACTTCAAGCTTTGCCTTAGGCAGGCGGCCGAAGAGTTGTGGAAGTTTCGCGCTCATCTGCTCCTCGAAATGGCGGTATTGATCGAGGATCTGTTCGCGCGAAGTCGCGTGGACTTTCGGGTTGGTCTTCAAGGAAGCTTTGAAGGTTTTCAGGTCGCTGTAGCCGAGTGCTTTGGCGATCTCAAGCTGTTGAGCTTCAATGCGCGCCACTTCGCTCAGTCCTAACTGATGGATCTCCTCGGGCGACATGCGGGTGGTGGTGCTGGAGCGCACGCGGAAGGCGTAGCGTTCTGTTCCGATGGGAAGCGACCATACGCCGATCTGGGTGCGCCCGTGGGGCGCATAATCTTCGCGGACAAACCTTGTGAAATTGACATAAGCGGGAAGGACGGAATCGCGAACAGCAGCGATCACAGCATCATGCAAACGCTTTTGGTCGGCTGGGGGGACCGCTGCGGGAAACTTGGCGACAGGAAGCGCGAACGGCGTGTCTTCTGGTTTCTGCGTTGCAATGTTGTTGGCCTGCGTCACCACCTGCTCCAGCAGGATCTTCGGCGGCATCAGCTTCTCCGCCATGCCCTTGCGCATCTGCACAATGTTCTGATCGAGCAATCGGGGCACCTGCTTTAACCGCGCGATGTAATCCTCATAATCTTTAACGCTGGTGAAGGAGAGCAGCGCAACCAACTGCGGGAGATCAAGATGCACGCCGCCGAATTGTGAGACCGGCATCTCCCAAGGCTTGAATCTTTCACTCTCGATCTGCTCACGCAGATTGCGCACCATCAACTCTTTGTTCAGCGCCTCCTGCTCGGGAAAGCCGGCGGTGTCCGTGGCATTGAAGCGCTTCAAGAACGCACGATTGGCGCGCATATCGGCTTCGATCTGCCGCTGCGAAAAGTCGCTGAGGCGGTCGTTGTAACGCTTGTCCCCCAGGATGCTGGCGAATTCCGGGCTGGTGCGCAGCACATACTCCCACTGTTCTTTTATGAGTGCGTCCAGTTGCTTGCGGCGGCTGTCTAAGGCGCCGTTTTTGGATCTCTGGGCGGCTGTGGGCGCCTTATGGCGAGGGGCGCCAAGCAGGGAGGCAGGCGATATCATTGCGGAAACAGCCACGAATACGAAGAGTTTGCTCAATTTGTACCTTTCAAACGCACTCCCATTTTAGACTCAGCAAAGCAAAAAAATGTTCATCCAGCCCAATTTGGTTGCGCTCGACCAGGGCAACGGTTAGCCTATGCGGGTCCCGAATCCGCTGTCCTGGCCAGCCCCTGTTCATCATGGAGTTTTCAGTGGAAGCAGAAAACCGTGCACATCCGCGCAAAAATATCGAACTGCCTATCGTGTTGATCGCGACCTCATATCTTTCCACGAAGATCTCTCACGCGAAGAGCCTGGATTTTTCCGAAGGCGGACTGTCCGTGTTGACGAGCGAGTCGCTCAACCCGGGACAGCATGTATCCATTGAGTTTACCCAGCCGGCGATGGCGCAGTTGATGCAGGTGCGGGCGGTGGTGCGGTATTGCTCTCGCGACCGTTATGGGATGGAGTTCCTATCCAGTTCTCCGGAGCAGGCACATTCCATCCGATTGATGGTGGGAACGGCATAGCGCCCGGGCCTGCAGCCCGCGCGGTGTAGCGGCAGATCCCTGGCTAATCAGCGCCGGGATCAACGCGGGGATCAGCGCCGGGATCAACGCGGGGATCAGCGCCGGGATCAACGCCGGGCTGTACTGAGATTTGCGGCAAAAAACTAAACGCCAGCGGCGGCGGCGGGTGTCTTCTGTTCTGCGTGCGCCAGGTGAGGTTCAAAACACCGGCGGCAGCGGGCTTCATACATACCAGTGGCGCCGACCACGATCAAGTCTTCGCTTTGCACCAAGCGCTGGGTGTGCTTTGCCGGATTGCCGCATTGCATGCAGATGGCGAGAACCTTGGTGATGTCATCGGCTACGGCGAGAAGCTCGGGCATCGGGTGAAAGGGCCTGCCCAGGTAATCGGTATCGAGACCGGCCACGATGATGCGCTTGCCCATATCGGCGAGGCGGACGACGATCTCAATGATGCCGGTGCCCAGGAACTGCGCTTCATCAATGCCGATGACTTCAGTGCGAACATCAACCCTTGCCATTACTTCAGCCGAATCTTTCACGGACTCAGAGCGGATCTTCAGGTCACTGTGAGAGACGATGTGGTCCTGGGAAAAGCGCTGGTCAATGCCGGGTTTAAAGATCTGGACGCGCTGACGAGCGATCTCCGCGCGACGCAAGCGGCGGATCAACTCCTCGCTTTTGCCACTGAACATAGGGCCGCAAACTACCTCGATCCAACCGATACCGCGATTCGCAAAATTCATCATTGTGCTTGCGCCATTGCCGTTTTTTGGCCCTCTGAAAGCGAGTATTGCCGCAGTAAAAATCCTGACAGCTGATCAAAGCTGGAGAACACCTGAGTGCTGCATCCCAGGATCCATCCGCTTATATTCGCGACCGGCAAGGGTGTGACCAGATACACCGGAATGCCAAGGCGGTACGCGAGGGTGAGTTCGCCATGGGTGCCTGCACCTTTCAGCGCATGTTCATCCCAGTAGCAGATGATGTAATCGGTCTGGCGTTCAACCAGGTCGAGGTCATAGGCGATGATCTTGCGGATGGTCTGCTGAAAACGGGGCAGGTCCGAGCGCTTCCAACCGCGAAAATCGGCGACTTCCTCATCGCTGAGGTTTTTCTTCTCATCCTGCGCGGGGTCATACACCTGGTGGCCAAGGCTTTTCAGCAGAGGCGATATCTCCGCACGCCACTGTTTGCCGAAGTCTGGGGCATACTCCACCGCACCTGAAAGATAGACTCGCATCGGGAAGTCCTGATTGTGCGGGTTGAAAAGGCGAACGTCAATCCGCAGTAAGCCTGAAGTGTGGAAAAGCGGACAGAAACTCCCGAGTCAATGAAGCGGGATCAGGATGCGGCTTCGCCGGTCATGAGGATGGGCAAGGTGGGAGTCTGACTTCCACCGCTGGGCTCAAGAGTGACCGCGAATGCCTTGACTTCCATATTTTCCGCCATCTGGGGCAGCATGACCACGCCACCGCCGTGGGCATCCGGATTGAATGTGCCGGCCGGCATAGGCGCCTTGCCATTTTTCGGGATCAGCCAAATCTGGTAGATCTTGCCGCTGGGCGCCGCTTCAATGTTGGAAGCGGTCAGTATCAATGCGCCCTTGGCCGGCGAATAAAAGATCTTCATCTGGGGCTGAGGCTTGGTATGGGCAGAGACCAAGGTCACACGCAGGGAATCCGGCGCTGTCATCGCCGCAACTACCATCCGGGCGTGTTCCAGGTCTTTACTCTGCGACTGCGCCTGCTGTTGGGTATGAGTGAGCTGATCCCGGAGATCGCTGTTCTCCACCCAGAGCAAGATGGCGCACACGGCGAGCAGGGCGGTGCTGAACATGGGCGCGAGCATCCACCAGCGGGGCCGGGTGAACATGACATTATCCCGGGACTTTGCCTGGCGGGGTTCGGCGGCGATCGCCTGCATGAATCTTTGCCGCGCGCGGGCCGGCGCGGCAGGACCGGAAGCGGTCAAAGCCAATGCCGCCAGATCTCCGCCCAGAGCCTGAGACTCACGGCGGCATTCCGCGCACTCCTCGATATGCGCTCTGACTTTTTCGCGGCGTTCGCCGTCCAATTCGCCCAGCACGTACAGAGAGAGGTCGTCGGCAAAGAAATGATGGTCAGAGTTCATGCCGAAATACCTCCCATCGCCTTGCGCAGCGAGATGATGGCGGTGCGGATACGAGTCTTGATGGTGCCGAGCGGCTCTCCGGTCTTTTCCGCGATCTCAGTGTGGGTAAGGCCATCAAAAAATGCCATCTCCACGGCGCCGCGCTGTTCGCCGGGCAGGCCGGCGAGCACGGAGCGTACTTTTCCGGCAAAGGTTCGGCGATCGACTTCCGAATCCAGCGAGGCATCACTAGCGAGGATGACATCCTCAATATCCGTCTCTGGGCGGCGCTTGCGGAGGACATCAATGGCGCGATGGCGAGCTACGACCGAAAGCCAGGCGGCGATATTTCCGCGGCTGCTATCAAAAGTTGTCGGATTTCGCCAAAGTTGCATAAATATGTCCTGTAATACGTCTTCTGCGGCCGCAGTATCAGCCAGGACGCGTAATGCCACCGAGTACACCACGTTCGAATAGCGGTCATAGAGCTGACCCATTGCCGCCTGATCACCAGCGCGAACCCGCGCCAGCAAAGCCCCTGACTCGGATTCAGTCTGTGACTGCGCGCTCGGCGCCTGCTGATCTTCTCTCATGAGGAACGCGCCAGATAGCTGCTCGGATTTAAAGATTTCAAGCTTTCAGGTTGAACCAAGCTCTTTAACCATAACAAAAATATCCTGCAAGTTCGCTCCTCCCCTGCGTTCACTAGCATTACAGGAGGAGAAATGCTTCGCAAACTTACATCTGCCGTGATGGCGGTTACTTTGGTCACACCCATTACATCCTTGGCCGGGGAAGATCCGGGCGATTCGCTCACCATCTACAACCAGAACGTTGCGATGGTGCGACAGGCGGTGCCGCTGCACCTTGGGTAGGTGTTGATCTACATCCCGAGCGGATGCGAGGGAACGCTGTGTATGTGGAAGTTATCGGTATATTTCGCGAGAAGTGCTGCTGAAAGGATTTTTCGCTTCGCTCATAGACAATAGCGATGACCGATGCTGCCCATAGGGCTCCCTCGCTGCGCTCGGCATATTTTAAATTGCAGAGCTCCAGATTGCAGAGCTTCGCCGCTGCGCTCGGGAAGTAGTGGACTGCTATCCCACGCGACCCGGGTTGGGCATGCGGATGATCTTCGGATTGTCCGAGGTATTGTGCCAGAACTCGAGCATGACAAGATCAGTGGGGCGGAAATACATGCGCTGCGGCTTAAGGCTGCCGTCGGCAAAGATATTCTGGTCGAGCAGCATATGCAGCCGATCGACGGAAATTCCTAAGGCTAGAGCTGCTTCACTCTCCGAATAGCTCTCTTTTTCCGGTTTCAGGCAGACAGTGCTCATGCGTCCTACTCTCTTCTGGTTGATTGAGGGTAGGCATATTAAAACCCAAGAGGTAAGTAGCTGGAATCGGGTAAACTTCCAATACCGACTGACCATGAGACCTTACCTAACCGCAAGCTGGAGCAGACTCTTAGGGGTTCTTCTGATGTTTCCGCTTGTTGGCTCAGCCGCTAATAGCGTTCCTGGTAAGTCGAATGTTTCCAATCACTTGCCGGGACCAAGGTTAGCGGAGATGGATCCCGCCACGCGCTCCGGATTGGCGCATCTTTACAACCTGGAGTATGACCAGGCGATCGCCGACTTTGAGCGCAGCCAAAAACTTTTTCCCTACGACCCTTTTGCGGTCAATCACCTGCTGCAGGCGGTGTTACTCAAAGAGCTTTACCGCCTGGACGCACTCGATACCACGCTCTATGCCCATGATGGATTCCTGGCAGGAAAGGCGCTTCCCGCCGATCCCAAGGTGCGGGATCGCATTCTGCAGTTGGCGGAATCGGCAGCACAATTGGCGAATGAGAGGTTGAAAAAGAATCCGGATGATGTGGACGCATTGTATGCCCGAGGCGTGGCGCGAGGGCTGCGGCTGAGCTATTCGGCGATCGTGGAGAAGAGTTTTTTCCCCTCGCTGCGTGGGGCGCTGGCTTCCAGGAACGATCATGAGCGGGTGCTCGCCCTTAAGCCGGAATACGTGGATGCCAAGCTGTTGATCGGGATACACAACTATGTGATCGGCAGCATGCCGTTTCCGGCACGTTTCTTTGCCGGCATGGCGGGAATCTCAGGGAACAAGAAGCGTGGGTTGGAGTATTTGTATGAAGTAGGGCGATCGCGCTGTGAGTCCAGTCCGGATGCGCGCATGGCGCTGGCGCTGTTCCTGCGGCGCGAGGCGAAATATGGGGAAGCGCTGGAAGTGGTGCGCACGCTTACGGCGCAGTTTCCGCGGAATTTCCTGTTTGCCATTGAGGAGGCGAACGTGCTGAAAGATTCAGGGAACGCGAAAGATGCTGCCGCCGCCTATGCGCGGGTTTTGATGAACGCGCGGCTGGGAATCTACGCGGATCCGCATGTGGAACGCGTGACCTTCGGGCTGGCGGAGTCGTTGCGCGGGATGGGAGAATCGCAGAGCGCGCTGGAGAATTATGAAGCGACGCTGCAATCCCCGACGGCGGCGAAAGAAATACGGCAGCGGGCGTTGCTGGGTTCGGCGCAGATGCTGGATGTGATCGGCCACAGAGAGCAGGCGCTGCTGCGTTATCATGACGCGATCGCAATGGATCCGGATTCCAAGGCGGCTGAAACAGCGCGGGGGTTTCTGAACCGGCCTTTCCAGTACTGAGCGGTCTTCGGACTTTGCGGCCGTTCAGGCTAAAAAAGGACTGAACTTTTCCCCAGGACCGCCGTATTAATGTCCAGGAGAGTAATCACCATGTATTGCAACCATTGCGGGAAAGTCATTCAGGAAGATGCGGTCCACTGCGCGTATTGCGGTCGGCAGGTAGGCGCTATATATGCTCGCAAGCGTTTGATGCGCTCGCGGAACGATCGTTCAATCGCCGGAGTGTGCGCCGGATTGGCTGAATACTTTGACTTGGACGTGAGCGCCATTCGCGTGGCGTGGGCGCTGACGGTGGTGTTCTTCGGCTGTGGGCTGCTGGCATATGTGATCGCCTGGGTGGTGATCCCGGAAGAGCCGGTCATGCAGACGGTGGTGCCGCCGGTTCAGGGCGGGACGCAACAGAGAGCGTAAGCGGTTACAGTTTGACAGCCCGTGTCATCAGGTACCCCTGATGCACCACGTTATGCGCAAGATATTCGTGGATGAGCGTCAGATATTCGGAACGAAACCCCGCGAGCTTGGCGGGATCCAACATCTCAGCAATGGCAATTTCCGGTCGTGGCGCAAACCATGTCCGGAGGTGGCAGTCAGTTACACGCGAGCAACGTTCGACGCCTGATAGCCCTTGGGGCCGGTGGTGAGGTCATATTCGACGGTCTCGCCTTCATTCAACGAGCGATAACCGTTCTCCTGGATGGCGGAGAAATGGGACGAAAACATCCTCACCGGTAGAGCGCTGTATAAAACCGTATCCTTTGGCCCCGTTAAACCACTTGACTGTGCCTTTCTCTCTCACAACGACTCCTTTGACTTCGGATCAAGATCTCCCTCCGACCGCGCGGATGAGGGGTTACAGCGGAGGATGATAAGCAGGAACTTACCTTGGGCGCAAGAGGTTTACCTTCTGTGTATTAGGAGTCGGGTGCGGCAGGTTCTTGGTTGTCGGCTCTTGGTTCTTCGCGGCGCGGGGTGAAGTTGGTTCTTGGTTGTTGGCTCTTGGTTCTTCGCGGCGCGGGGGTGAAGCGAAGAATCGGCTAGGCTGGGCAGGGATCGGCGAAGAGCTAAGAGCAAAGAACTAAGAACTAAGAACTAAGAATCAAGAATCAAGAACCAAGAACCATGATCCAAAAACGCGTTTTCCCATCATCCATGCTAATGCGGCTTTTTCTTCTTAGTCGTCTTTTTGACCGGAGCATTGTCATCAATGATGATCTTATTGGCGCCGCGGCCGCTCTTTGCGTGGGTGCTGCTGCTGCCGGCAGCAGCGCGCAGCTTTACCAATTCCTGGTCTTTTGCGGCGGATAGATTTTCCAGATAGTCGCCAAGAGATCGTCGGTATTCGTCGATGCTCGCCGTGTACTGACCGATCGATTGATAGTCCTCTTTGGGGCCAAAGGCGCCGGCGGATTCAGTCAGCGACTTCATCACGTCATACAGCGCATTCAGGTTGCGGTAGAGCTTGAAGTTGGCGGCGAAGTCCTGCGGCGAGGTGCGTACGGCACTGGTAAGCGTAGGCAATGCGTTCGAGAGGTTGCGCGAGATGGAGTCGGAATTTGCCTGCGACTGCGCGCGGACATCTTTTTCCGTCTTCCATCTCTCAATGCGCAGGCGGGCGATGTCCAGCGCGGCGGCTTGCGCGGTCTGGTCAATGCGCGAGATCAGCGACTGAACGTCCACCGGCGCGGCGGACGGCATCGGTTGCTGCGCAAAGGCAGCGCAGGATAAGACAATCACCGCGACGATCGCGGCTGGCTTGCTCATGTCAAAACTCCTTGGGAAACCCAATAGTATTGGATGTTCCAGAGTGGCTGCTCCGTTGCAGCGGTTTGACGAAGAACGCAGCCTCGGCGAGAATGAAGGAGCAGCATCCTTCCTTCAAAAAGTGGGCCTGTGGCGCAGCTGGGAGCGCGCTTCCATGGCATGGAAGAGGTCGTCGGTTCGATCCCGACCAGGTCCACCAAAAATATTCTGCAATAACTTGCTACTTTCAGGCATAGCAAAAACAATCGTACAAGTTTCGTACAAGCGCTATAAATGGTGCCCGTCGGGTTGCATTCAACTCCTCGCAAGGAGCCCGACGACGGTGCTATTGGTGTACACGCGACTTTATACGCCCTGCAAACAGACGTATTCGGCGTCGAAGTCATCGAGCAGCTTCACCACCGGCGATCCGTGGTCCACGAATCCGTATGCGGCGGCTGATGGCCATCGACACCGAGCATCCGGAGAAGGCGAACTGGAAGACTCTGATTCCCTGAAGGCCGGGACATCCTGGAGGGGGTGGGCGCGGTGGCCGGAAGGCTAGCCCGGCGGCATCTCTCATGCCTTAAGCAGGAACTCTCCTGCTGAATACCGGCGGCATCTCTCATGCCTTAAGCAGGAACTCTCCTGCTGAATTAGAGATAAATGCATTGGAGACATCTAGTTACTTAGTAGTTAACATCAGTAGAAGTAGACGTGGTGGTCTCCCCTAGCGCACCACGGGAGGGTTCTTATGAATTGCTTGATTAAGACCGTCGTTGTCCCTATGTTTGTCCTGGGAAGCGCTTTCGCGCAGACCGAAACCACAACCAAAGTATTCCGGGCAGATGCCTATGGCACTTCTGCTTTTGTAGGCTCTAAAGTCGTTCTGGAAAGGCCGCGCCGGTTTCGATAGGCGGGGGATGCGGAACTACCGCTACGAACATTGCCCGTACTGGTGCAATCGCCGACGTGAACGCCAGCCCTTTGGCGATCACCGGAGTGATCGACACTAGGGCCAGTGACACCAGCTCCAGTTCAACCGGCACCGCGACCGTCAACAACGTTAACCTGTTGAGCGGGATCATTCGCGGGCAGGTGGTGAAGGCGGTGAGTTCGACGGCATTCTCAAGCGGCGCCTTCCATACCAGCGGGAGCGGCTCTGAATTGCTGAACCTGCAGATTGGATCAGCCACCTTTAGCTCAGTACCGGCGCCCAACACGAAAGTGAGCTTGTCCGGCATTGGCTATGTGGTGCTGAATGAACAGATTAGATCCAGCTCATCTAATAATGCCGACCTGACCGTGAACATGATCCATGTGTTTGTCACTCTGACCAACTCGCTGGGGGTGAAGCCTGGTGTGCAGATCATTGTGGCGCACGCGCACAGCGGCATACTGGCCGCTGATGCGGATGGCGTACTTGATGGCTACGCTTACGGCACCAAGATCACCGTAGGCAACCTGCTACGCTCCACGGCGACCGCGCCGGTGAGCCTGCCCTGCACGGGGACCAATGGCGATCTAAAGACGGCTTCAATCGCGGGCGTCAACATTCCCGGGGTTCTCGTCTCAGGAACGATCTCGAGCACGGCGAAGGGCGTCGACTCGGAATCGACGGTATGGGGCACCACCAACAATGGGATACAGACAGTGAATCTTTTGAACGGGCTGGTGCAAGCCAGCATCATCAAGTCACAGGCGCACGTGAATCTGGCCTCTGGAGTGGTTCAGACCACTGACTCGGGTTCGCAGTTCCTGAGTGTTTCGGTCAAGGGACATCCCACCATCACCGCCAGTGCGAACGCAAACACCAGCGTGAGCATCTCTGGTGTGGGCACGCTCTATCTGCATCGCGTACTCAAGAGCAGCAACTCGATCGAAGTGCGGATGATCGAGCTGGTGGTCAACCAGTCGAATACCTTCGGTTTGGCGATCGGCACGGATATACGGATATCGGTCTCTCATGCCGGCATCCACACCGTCAGCGCGCCGTAAAGGCACCGTTGTCCCGGGCAGCAGACAGCCCCAGAGAAAAAGGCCGCTCTTACGAGCGGCCTTTTGCTTTTGCCGCGCTTCCATGGCATGAAGAGTCGTCGGTTCGATCCCGACCAGGTCCACCGATCATTTCAAGGCTTTACACAGTTCAAAGCTTTACATGATGCATCCAATGCCCCGCATGACTTTGCCGGCGCCCCGCGGCCTTTTCCGGCGCTTGCCTTTGAACCAAGGGCTTAAGTGCTGCCTTCTCAGTTTCTTGTCTGGCGCAATGGAGATAAGCGAAAGCATTATCCAGAAGGCCTTCTCAATCTCTCCTACAACCTAAATCCCCCTCTAAGCACCTCATTGTTCTGCTGCATGGAGGAATCAATGTCAATTTTGGCGTGGATCGTACTGGGGCTTGTTGCCGGCTTTATCGGAAGTAAGCTCGTGAATAAAACTGGGGAAGGTTTTTTCCTCGACATCGTACTCGGTATTGTTGGCGCGGTTGTCGGTGGTTATGTCTTCAGCCTTATTGGGGGACACGGAGTAACCGGACTGAATATTTATAGCTTGCTGGTTGCAGTTGTCGGCGCGGTATTAGTGTTGGTGATCTATCACGCCATCAGAGGAAGCGGGCGACGAGCGTAGCCTCGAGCGAACCCGCGGCGCTCAGCGAGCGGCATCAGTAAGCGAGCGGCGTCAGCGGAGAGCACTACTTCGCCGCGATGATGTCCAATTTTTCAATGCTTGGCGGCTTGGAGAGTAGTTCTCCGGCTTTGGCCATGAGCGCTGCGGCGACTTTGCCTGAAAGGTGTGCCTGGCGGCCGGCTTCATCGGGAAAAGTGTCAAAGATACCGAAGGTGGAAGGGCCGATACGGATGGCGTACCAGGTCATGGTTGCCGGCTCGTCTTCCACAATGGCGAGTCCTCCGCGCAAAAAGTCTTCTACCTCTTTTTCTTTTCCAGCTTTTGCTTCCAGCATAACCCAGAGCGCTACTTTCACATTTGCCGCCATATCAGATCTCCTTCAGCAAGTTTAGTACATTTGGCGAGAAATTTATCAGTTCGCCTTGGATGGAGTCGATCCAAGGACATCCCCATGGTCCGCATGAATAGATCAAATCTGATTCAGTCTTGATCATCCTGCGGCACATTCGCGTGGCTATACGGACAATGGCGGCAGGCGCTGCCGCAGCAGGTGCCGCGTTTTAAGTGGTACTCGGCGGTGAAGACCATGAGTGGGCCATCCCAATAAAAATCTTCTCCCTCGATGAGCGGAGCGGGCATCGTCAGGACCGCACTCCTGCGGCGGGCGCAAGCACTGCTACAGCATCTTCTCCGGTGACGGCGACTCCATTGGCAAAGCTGACATACTTGCCGGAGATAGCGGGCACGCGGTGTCCGGGGACGAGGATGCCGACAAGATTGAGGGGGTCGGCGGCGGATACGGTGATCAGTTGGTCGTCGATGGCGCCTCGTTCCACGTCCTTGCGATAGCTGCGCAAAGTGTCCACGGCGATGGGTAGAGCAAACTGCTCGCCCAGGAATCCGGTGACGAAGCGTCCGCCGCGGACTTCACCGCGATCCTCCAGGCGGCGGAAGGTGATGAGCAGCTCGCGCCAGCGCGGCAGGATGGATTCCCGGGTGATAAGTTCGCGGAAGACGATGCCGTAGCGTTCCAGCAGCATGAAGCAGGTGGCTTCGAGCATCTGCTGCTGGTCAGCGGCTTCATAGGTGTGGAGCACGGACCAGCGGCCGGTTGCGTGACGCGGGCGCGCAGCGCGCTTGCTGGTTGATCCGGCACGGCGACGGGGGTCTATGAGTGAACGCAGGTTGTCAAAGCCATCCGCAGTCACTACGCCGGCAGCGACGAGCTCCCACAAAGCCGCCTCTACCTCTGATTTCAGCATTGCGGTGCCACGAACGATGTCGGCAAAAAATGAGGCCCCATGACTGCGCAGGAATTCAAGGGCGGAGCGTGCGCCGGCGCTGAGCCCTGCGCTGAAGTCATTGGCGTCTGCGTTGCCGCGCTTGCTGGTCATCCATTCGGCTTCATCGCGCACGAAGAAGGTGATGGGAGCAACGCTGGTAGGAACCACCCGCCGCGTGCCTTTGGCGGTGTCATCGAGCGTGGCGGGATGCGGGGAGAGCCTGCCCCAGCCCACTGCGCCGGTCAGGCAGAGATGATCAAGGGTGTCCGGGTCATAGTTCTGCACGCGTCGCGCCAGGATCTGGCGCTCCCAGGCATTTGCCGGGATCTCAAAACCCTGAAGCTGCTTCAGCACCTGCAAGAGTCCGCGCTCGCCGATGAGTTGTGAGCCGGGAGCGACGTGCTGCCACCTTGCCAGCCATTGCACCAGCACCGCGGCGGAGACGGGCTCCACTTGCTTGCGCAGGGTGGCGACGGTGAGGCGATGGATGCGGGCAAGCAAGCGGCGGTCACACCACTCGATGTGCTCATCGGGTGGCTTGCTCTCAGTGAATTCAAAAACACCGCGCAGGATGGCGCCGCCGGCTTCCAGGCGCAGCAGTGAGTTGAATATCTGCCGCGGATCAAGCGAAAGGGTTTCTGCCAAGCGCTTGGCCGTTATGGGGCCGCTGTGTTGCAGCCATCCGGTCACCAGAGCGAGCAGGGCGTCGTCGCGGCTGATCTCTTTTGCGTTCAGTTCGGGAAGATCGTGCTCGAAGCTGGCTTCGGGAAAGATCGCGCGGAATGAGTGGGCGCGCTCGGCCGCGACCCAGAAAGTCTGTCCGTTAGCGTGCGCGCGGCCGGCACGACGGTCGGCGACCAGGCGGGCAAAGAACAATCCCCAGAGCGTTTCCGGATCCTCCTGGGGAATGCTGATGAGCCGCGCAGGCAGGGCGATCATGGTGTGAAGCACATCTTGAAGCTCGTCATGATCGCGGACGTCGGGCCAGGCTTCTTCGCGCACTTCTGCGATGGCCTTTGGGTCCAGCCTGCCGATCTCGTTGAGCACCGCTTCAGGCAAGCTGCGGCGCATCTGCACGGCGCGGGCGCGGCGCTCTTCGAGCGGCGCATCGTCGAGATACGCGTACGGATTGGCGTTCAAGATCTCGTGCGAGAAGACCGAGGGCACCGGTGTATCCACGGCGAGAAACTCGATGGAACCGTCATACAGGCCGCGCACCACTTCGCGGAGACCGTCCACGTCCATGGCCTCAGTGAGGATGTCTTTCATCACCTCACGCACCAGTGGATGGTCAGGGATCTCGAGCGGATAGGTGACATTCTCCTGGCAGGCAGCGGCATTGGGAAACACGGCAGCCAGCAGATCGTCAGAAAGGATGCGCTGTACCTGGGGTGGAATCTTCTTGCCGCCGCGGAAGCGCAGCAGGGCCAGCGCGCGGCCTGCGTCCCAGCGCCACCGGGTGCCGAATATTGGTGAGCCGAGGGACGCCTGCTCCACGGTGTGCTGCACAGTGTTGTCGTGGACGAAGCGGAAGACATCATCCAGCGGGAAGCTGTGCTGTTCTGCGAGTGAGATGTTGATGCCATTGTCGGTGGCGGCTGCCTGCAATTCAAAATTGAACGACGTGCAGAATTTCTTGCGTAGCGCCAAGCCCCAGGCTTTGTTGATGCGCGCACCGAAGGGAGCGTGGACCACAAGCTGCATGCCGCCGGCCTCGTCAAAGAAGCGCTCGGCGATGACCGTCTTCTGCGTAGGAACGCCGCGCAGAACGGCGCGGCCGGCAACCACATATTCAATCGCCTGCTCGGCGCCCGCTGCGTCCAAGCCGCATTCGCGCTCCAGCCATTCTTTAGTGGCGAGAACCTCCGGCATAGTCGAGTGCAGCACAAATCCCGGCGCCACGCTCGGCGTCATGTCACTGATGCATTGCCTGATCTCCGCAACCTGCTGGGAAAGTTCGCGAGTCCTGCCGGGGGCTTCGCCACGCCAGAAAGGCACGGTGGGCGGCGCGCCATGCGCGTCTTCCACATACATTTTTCCGATCGACTCAACGCGCCGGATCCGCCAACTGGTATTGCCCAGCAGGATGATCTCGCCGGCGGAGCTCTCCACCGCAAAGTCTTCGTCGAGCGTGGCCACGGGTGTGCCTTCCGGCTCCACGATCACGGTGAATTGCGCGTTGTCTGGAATCGCGCCGCCGTTGGTGATGGCAGCAAGCCGAGCGCCGCGCCGGGCGCGCAGCACGCGGTTCACCTGATCGCGATGGAGGTAGACGCCGAAGCGGCCCCGCTTGGCGGTGATGCCATCGGCGAGCATGGTGATGACCTCTTCGTAATCCTTTTGCGAAAGATCGCGGTAGGGATAAGCGCGGCGGAGCACGCGCAACAGATCATCCTCATTCCACTCTTCCGCGGAGCACATCGCCACGATCTGCTGGGCGAGCACGTCAAGGGGACATTCCGGGACCCAGAGTTTGTCGAGTTCTCCGTGGCGGATGGCGCGCACCAGTGCCGCACATTCCAGCAGATCATCTCGAGTGGTGGCGAAGAGCCGGCCTTTCGGGATTGCACCTCGCCAGTGGCCGGAGCGCCCCACCCGCTGCAGCGTGACGCCGATCGAGCGCGGCGAGTTGATGTGGCAGACGAGATCGACGAAACCAATGTCGATACCCAATTCGAGCGACGCGGTGGCGACTAAAGCCCGCACCGTGCCTTCCTTCAATTTCTTTTCCGCGGTCAGGCGGAGCTTGCGAGAGAGCGAGCCGTGGTGCGCGGCAACGGCTTCCTGCCCCAGGCGCTCGCCAAGATTGTGCGCCATCCGCTCCGCCATGGCGCGGGTATTCACAAAGATGATGGTGGAGCGATGCCCGTTCACCAGCTCCACGATGCGGTCATAGATCTCACCCCACATCTCATTGCTTGCCACCGGCCCCAGTTCGCTGCGTGGCACTTCGACCGCAAGATCCATCTGCCGGCGATGGCCGACGTTCACGATCACTGGAGCTTCGCGGCGAGGGTCTACCCCATTCAGGAATCTGGCAACAAGCTCGATGGGGCGTTGCGTGGCAGAGAGGCCGATGCGCACGGCAGGAGTTTCAAGCAGGCAGTCCAGCCGTTCCAGGGAAAGTGAGAGGTGCGAGCCGCGCTTGTCATCGGCGACTGCGTGGATCTCATCCACGATCACGGTCTCTACGTTGCGCAACATCTGCCGGCTCTTCTCCGCTGTGAGCAGGATGTAGAGCGACTCCGGCGTGGTCACCAGGATGTGCGGCGGCTTGCGCAGCATGCGCGCGCGCTCGATCATCAATGTGTCACCGGTACGGACAACGGCGCGGATCTCCGGCATCAGCATGCCGCGATCGGCGGCGAGCTGCATGATCTCGCCCAGCGGGGCCTCAAGATTCTTCTGGATGTCATTGCCCAGAGCCTTGAGCGGCGAGATGTAGAGGACCTCAGTCTTATCAGTCAATTCGCCGGAGAGCGACTTGCGCACCAGCTTGTCAATGCAGGCGAGAAATGCCGCGAAGGTCTTGCCGGAGCCGGTGGGCGCGGAGATCAGCGTGGGGCGGCGGACGAGGATGTGTGGCCAGCCTTGTTCCTGGGGCTCGGTAGCGGTCCCGAACTTGCGGACAAACCACTCCTGCACGATGGGATGTGCCCATTCCAGTGACTTGGGCACATCTATGTCCAAGGCAAGCTGGGGTGAGTGGATGGTTTGGGACATGATGATTCGATTTTACGGCGAAATCAAAGTTTCGCAAAATCTTCGCCTAGTTCTTTTGAACCAAGATTGAAACCGGAATCGGTGCGCGGGAACGAAGTTAAAAATCAGATTCGCGCGGTCTTTTACAATCCCTCCATGGCCCAGAACCGAGCAAAGAAGATCAAGATCATTCTTTTTGATGTGGACGGCGTGCTGACAGACGGCACAATCTGGCTTTTCCCCGCGCCCGCCGGAGTGGGACACGCGAATCAGGCGGCGCTCGAAGCTGCTGCCCAGAGCGCTGGATATGCTATCTCAAGCTCGACCATGATCGAGGCGAAGGGCTTTAATGCCCATGACGGAACGGGAATCTCTCTGGCCCGGATCGGCGGGCTGAAGACCGGGATCGTGACCAAGCGGATGTCAGAGACGGTTGCGCTACGGGCGCGTGATCTGAAGTTGGAATTTGCCTATCAGGGCCAGGCGGACAAAGTGCAAGCCCTGGAGAAAGTGATGCGGGAGGCTGGGGTGGATGCCGATGAGATCGCTTTTGTAGGCGATGACATTGTGGATATAGGCGTGATGAAGAGCTGCGGCCTGGCGATCGCGGTGGCGAATGCCCGTGCGGAGGTCATCAAGATCGCGCATTATGTGACGCCGAGCAGGGGTGGCGAAGGGGCGGCAAGGGATGCCATCGAATACATACTGCGGGAGCAGGGAAAATTCGATCAAGTGCTGGAGGAGTATTTATCCACTCGTAAGGATGCCCAACTGGCTGGGGAACGTTCCCTTACGTAACTTGTCCATATAACGTCGGACAGATTTTTTTCGCGCCGGCGCAAAACCAATTCCCGAGTTGTGCGTCTAAGTGAGCAGTCCGCGGCGGCAGAGATCGCTGAAGCGGACCTGGCGGAGATATACCTCCTGCCATTTTAGGGAAAACGGCAAAAACGAGCCCACCGGTACTTGGGAAAAGCCGGTGGGCTCATTCTTCTTAGCCGCAGGAATCTCAGTTAGGGATCGCCGCAGGGCGAGCGCGCATAAGCTCGGCAAACCTGGGGTCCTTGCGAATGCCGGCGAATTCGTTCTCGCGATAAACGTTGTCAATTCCGTTGTAGCCATCCTCCATCGCTTTGCGCAGATACAGCAGGCAGCGTTCGGAGTCGCCCTTCACGGCGAACATCTTGGCAATCACATAGTGGTAGTGAGCGCGGTCGCGGTCAGTGGCCATGTGCGCAGAGATGCCGGTCCTGGAGCGCCGCTCGAAGACCGTGGGATCGATCTCCAGGGCCCGCTGGTATTCCAGCATGGCTTTATCGAACTTCTTGCGGGCAAAGTAAGCCGTGCCCAGGTTGCTATGGTAGCTGGCAAAATCTTCGCGGAATGAGATCGCCTTGGAGTAATTCTTGATCGCCCCGCGATAGTCCTTTTTGATGTACCGGATCACACCAAGATTGTTGTAAGCCTCAGCATAGGTCTTATCGGCCTTTAAGGAGCGCTGAAAGTCATAGGCAGCCTCGTCATAGCGCATCATCATAAGTTCAGTCATGCCCATCTTGTTGAAGACACGCGCGTCTTTCTTCTTCGTCAACGCTGCTTTGTAGTAATCGATCGCATCGGCAAAAGCCTTGGTGTAGCGCAACTCGTCCGCGCGAGACTCCAAAGACTCGAAAGACATTGCCGGATCAGGAGGCTCGATGCGGCGCAATTGCTCGGGAGCGGTGGCAAAATTTTCTTCGATCTTCTGGGCAGAGAGTGAGACAGGGCTGAGCGCAATGCTGGTGAGCAACAGGAGTAGCGAGAAGCGAACCACGAGCCGGGGCATAACCGACCTCCGAACCTGCTCTGATTTTACGCCTGTTTCGGGACGCCTCGGCTAAAGTTTTGGAGGCTGTTGTGGCGGCGACTGCTGCGGAGGAGGCTGGTCCTTCTTCTTGTCATCGCCTTTGATAGCCCCAAATATCTTGCCGAAGAACCCCTTCTTCTTCTCTCCGGCGGGCGGTCCCTGCCCCGTCGGCACAGCATCCTGAGTGCCCGGCTGCTGTGTTGTATTGGACACCGCCGGCGGGGCGGAAGGTTTCGGTTCAATGCCAAGAAGTTTCTGGAAAAAGTTACCGTGGCCGGCTGCTCCGGCGGCAGAGTGGTCACAAGTCTCATTCGGCTCGGTGCCGGAGATGAAAGCCGCTGAATAATCGTCAGGGCAAGTAGCGGTTGCCACCCGGCTGGTGGCTTTATCCAGCGTGAGGGTGATAACACCCTCCGGAGGAGAAAAAGGTTTCACGTCTTTATACGCCGGTAACTTAATGGCCCGTTTCATGAAATCCGCCCAGATGGGCGCGGCGGTCTTGGCGCCTTCGAGCTTCAGGTCACTGTAATCGTCATAGCCGACCCAGACCACGCACAGCAGGTTACTGGTATAGCCCGCAAACCACGCATCGTGTGAGGTGCCGGTCTTGCCGGCCGCGGGGGCGGTGAAACCGCGGGCGCGCACTCCGGCGGCGGTGCCGTTGTTGATGACCGCTTCCATCATGTTGGTCATCACATACGCCACTCGCGGATCCAGCACCGGCTTCTTCTGGATGGTGAAGTCCTCAATGACATCGCCTTTGCCATCGCGAATGGAGGTGATCATCAGGGGATTCGCGCGGGTGCCGCTGTTGGAAAAGACGGTATAAGCGCCAGCCATCTCGATCGGCGTGGCGTCATAGGAACCCAACGCCATTGCCGGAGTCGCCCTCACGCTGCTGATGCCGGCCTGGTGCGCCAGATCCGCCACCTTGCCGTAACCGACCATCTCCGCGAGTTTGACGGTAGCGTTATTGAGCGAATGCGCGAGCGCGAAACGCGCAGAGACCAATCCGTAATACTCGTTCTTAAAATTATGTGGCTCGTACACCTTGTCTTCATATGCGAAGGTGGCGGGAGCATCATCAATAAGGGTGGCGGCGGTGAATGCCGGTTGCGTGCCTTCGAGAGCGCTGTTCACGGCTGCCGCATAGACAAAGGGTTTGAAGATCGATCCGGTGGGTCGCTTTGCGGTGGCATGGTTCAATTGGCTGAAGCCATAATTACGTCCGCCCACCAGCGCGAGGATCTCTCCGGTCTTTGGATTCAGCGCGATGAGAGCCACCTGGGCCGGCGGCCCTTGCATGACTTTTGTCTCCGACTTTGCGCCTTTGCCTTTGCCCACCTTGACCTTGCGAGTGCGGGTTTTCAGGACCAGAGCATCTACTTCCTTCAACCCGCTTTCCACCGCCTCCGCGGCGGCGCGTTGCAGATTGGTGTCCAGGCTGGTGTAAACGCGATAACCCTCTTCGTTCAATTGCTCTTCGCTGAAGCGCGAGAGCAGGCTGTCTTTCACCAGGTCCACAAAGTAGGGCGCGTCACTGGCCTCGACATTCGGGGCGGTGAGCTTCAGAGGTGTGGCCTTAGCGTTCTCGGCTTCATCTCTGGTGATGGATCCGGTCTCAGCCATCGCATTCAGTACCAGGTTGCGGCGGGCAAGAGCGCGCTCGGGATGCCGGAAAGGCGATAGATAGCTCGGCCGCTGCACCAGCCCGGCGATGGTCGCCGCCTCAGGAAGCGTCAGGCTCTTTGCGTCCTTGCCAAAATATGCCTGGGCAGCTTCTCCAAAACCGTTGATAGTGAACGAGCCGCGCTGACCCAAGTCCACTTCATTGGCGTAAAACTCGAATATTTGTTTTTTTGTGTAGCGCTGCTCCAGCTCAATGGCGATGATCATCTCCGCCAATTTGCGGGCAAGCGTCTTTTCTTTGTTATTGAGGACGATACCGCGCGCGATCTGCATGGTCAGCGTGGATCCACCCTGGGCACGCTTCTGCTTCAGAACGTCGACCCATGCGGCCTGCAAAAAACGAAAATAATTGACCCCGCTGTGCTGGAAAAAACGGCGGTCTTCGATCGCAATGACGGCGTCCACCAGGACTTCAGGCATCTCGTCATAGGTCACGAGCCGGCGTTTGGACCGGCTCTGGTCATCGAACAAGCCGGTTATAAGCTGGGGCTCCAGTTCGTAGGCGCCCAGCGACTCACCGTTGCCAAGCGATGCGATCTTATCGATCGCCCCTTCTTTTATTTGAACCAAAGCACCTTCCGCGGCGTGGAAGGACTCAGGCCCGGGCTTGACCTCAATCCCTTTATTCACAAGTCGATAGGTGCCGAGCCTGGAGGCATTGGTATCAGCGTCATCGGTATAACCAGCGTGACGAAGCTCCGCGGCTACCTGCTCTTTTGAGAATTTGTCGCCCACCTTTAGCTCACGCGGCGCAGCATAGATCTTGGAGCTATTGGCGAAGACGGGCCCGCTCATCCGCTGATCAATGATCTTTTGATATTTGACGTAATAGAACGCGAAGACCCCGAGAAAGGCGACGAAGCAGATGATCAGGGTGGCAATGGTGGCGAGCACCACCGGACTGTCCAGGCCGAATCGGTTGCGCTTACCTTTTGGTATTTTTACCTTGATCGGCACGATTGGGGGAAGGGCTTCCGCTTCTTTAGATTCAGACGAGATAGCGCGTGTTTCATCTCAGTAAAACTGAGACAGAAGTGATTCTAACCAATCCGGAGGGCGGAGCGCTTGGACCCAACTTTCGCCCGGAGACGGTTAGGAATCAGGAGGCTTGGCGTTCTGGCTATGAGGGCGGAACTGAAGGAGCACGGTCTTCCCGTTGATGAGTTTTACCAGCACCTTGTATTCCGTCCAGATGGCCACTTCCGGCCCGCTGCGGTCGATATGAATCAACTCCGGGCTAAGGGTGATCTTGTATTCCGCGGCCTTTTTCAAGACCACCTGGCGGATAGCTTCATCCTCTTTGCCGCCATAGCCGGTGGAATCGAAATGGGCTTCAGTATTGAGATCGTCCTGGAATTGATAGTTATTGAAATACAGAGGCAGGAAAGTGGACGCGGCGTAGACCAACCCTGCAACCACCAGCAATCCGAAAAGTGCTCTAAACGATCTCATCGCTTGTCCTGCTCCGCTCGGCGGAGAAGTTGCTGTCAGCTGCCGACAAAAGCCTGAAATTCAGAGGTGAACGCGGCGATGCTAGCATCCTGGGTAGCCCGTGTCGAGCGCTTAACCACCTCTACCTTGCCATCGGAAACTTTCTTGCCAACATTGACCCGGAACGGGATGCCGACCAGGTCCGCATCCTTGAATTTCACGCCGGCACGTTCGTCGCGATCATCCAGCAGCACGTCAAAACCCGCTTCTTCCAGTTTGGTTGCGATATCTTCTCCGGCTTTCATCAGCGCGGCATCGCCGGTATTGGTGACGGTGACAACCACATCAAAAGGGGCGATTGCAGGCGGCAGCCAGAAGCCATTCTCATCATTATTCTGCTCGATGGCGGAGGTCAATAACCTTTCAATGCCAATACCGTAACTTCCCATAATGGGTGTGACTTCTTTCCCGTCTTTGTCCAGGACGCGCGCGCCCATGGATTCCGAGTACTTATAACCGAGTTTGAAGATGTGCCCAATCTCGACCGCCTTGGCCACGGTGAGCGGCTTGCCGCAGTTAGGGCAGCCCTCGCCTTCGGTCACGGTGCGAAGATCTGCCCACCTTGATACCGCAAAATCGCGTTCAGGTGTGACGTTACGAAGGTGGTAGTCCTCTTTGTTTGCGCCAGAGACAAGATTGGTGCGATCGCGCAACGCCTCATCGAGAGCCACGATGGAATCCTTTGATTCGGGCAAGCCGATAGGGCCGAGGAACCCGCCCGGAGATTGAAACACTTTCTCGATCTCCTCCGGCTGCATGGGGCGAAAATCCCTGCCGCCGATAAGACTGGATAGCTTCGCCTCATTCAACATATGGTCGCCACGCAAGAAGACGATGACCGGCGTAAGTTTGATGGCACCCTTGGCATCGGTCTCGGTCGCCATATATGCCAATGTCTTGATCTTTTGCTTAGGAGAGACGCCGAGGAATTTCGCGACATCCTCAATGGTCTTCATTCCCGGCGTGTGTACGGGCTCCGGTTTGCCGTTGCCTGTGGGTGCCAGATCTTCAACCGGTTCCAGCTTTGACTCCGCCTTTTCCAGATTTGCCGCATATCCGCAGGCAGAGCAGTGCGCCACCATGTCTTCACCGGCGCCGGTGAAGACCATGAACTCGTGCGACATGGATCCGCCCATGGCGCCGGAATGCGCTTCCACTGCCATGTATTTCAGCCCGCAGCGGTCAAAGATGGCGCAGTAAACGTCATAGTGCTTCTTGTAAGAGACGTCGAGCGCGGCGGCGTCAATGTCAAAGGAATAAGAATCCTTCATGGTGAATTGGCGCACTCGCAAAAGGCCGCTCTTAGGGCGCGGTTCATCACGAAATTTGGTTTGGATCTGGTACCAGATCTGCGGAAGCTGCTTGTAGCTGCGCAGCTCTTTGCGGGCGATCTCAGTCATGACTTCTTCATGTGTCATGCCCAGGCAGAGGTCTGCGCCTTTGCGGTCTTTGAGGCGAAACATGTTCTCGCCCATCACAGACCAACGGCCGCTGGACTCCCACAGTTCCCGGGGATGCAGCGCAGGCAGGTAAAACTCCTGCCCGATCTTGTCCATCTCTTCGCGCACGATGTTCTGGATCTTGAGCATGGAGCGCTGGCCCAGGAAGAGATAGTCATACAGGCCGGCGGCGAGCTGGCGGATGTAGGCCGAGCGGAGCAGGAACTTGTGGCTGGCAACGTCGGCATCTGCCGGCGCCTCACGGAGGGTAGGTATAAAGAGCTTCGACCATCGATGCATAAACTATGGATTGTAAGGGAAGTGCAAAGTGAAATGTAAAAAGTGCAAAGTGAAGGCTCGACTTTGCACTTTACCCATCTCGATTTTGTAATCGTCGACGCTCGGCGAAAGTTGCCGCATAATATGAATGTGCCATGGATGCGCAATACTATCGATCGCTTAAGACTGATTGCATGGGCGACGGTGTTTTTTATCGGAGTACTTTTAATCGTTCCGGTTGCCTTCAAAGTAGCTGAGGCGACATCGTCTCATGGAGCATTCATCGCGGTTGCCGCGGGAATGATATCCGCCGGCATAATCGGCTACATCCTGACCGCAGCGGCGATGTCTCGCGCTTCGGATCTCAGGGAGTTGAACCCGGAAGATCGCACTAGCTACATAACGCGCTTGTACTCCGTCGCTCTAGTAGTGGCCGTGTCACTGGCGTTGGACGCCGTAGCTTTCGGCATGCACTCAGACTTCGCATGGCCGCTCGCTCTCGTGATCTCTGTCGCCGCATTGCTAACAACTGCAAGGCTAAGAAGCTGGGCTATGAGCCAGGCGTCCCCACCGATCGGCGCAGGAGAGCCTTAAAGACGTCCGTCTAGCTCGCTGCGCCACCCGCCTGCACTTGCGGCGTGATGAAGTCGGTCTTGATACCTTCGCGCTTCAGCAGGTTCTCAAAGGTGGGCTTGTCCACTGCCTTCACGTAAGCCTCTTGCGGCTCGACGAGTTTCTTCTTGACCATCTCGATCAGGGCGTCATTGAGCAGCACGTTGCCTTTGCCTTTTCCGGTCTGCATCGAGGATGGGATCTGCATAGTCTTGCCTTCGCGGATCAGGTTCGCCATTGCAGCGTCCGTAAGCAGCACTTCCAAGGCTGCAATGCGGCCGCCACCGATCTTTTTGCACAAGGTTTGCGCGATCACGCCTTTCAATGATTCGCCCAGCATCACGCGGATCTGCGACTGCTGGTCAGCGGGAAACTGGTCAATGATGCGGTCCACCGTGCTGGGCGCGGTGGAGGTGTGCAAAGTTCCGAAGACCAGATGGCCGGTCTCCGCCATCTCAATGGCGATGGCGATGGTCTCAAGGTCACGCATCTCGCCCACCAGAATGATGTCCGGATCCTCGCGTAATGCCGCACGAAGCGCATTCTTGAATGAGTCAGTGTGATTGTGGATCTCACGCTGGTTGATCAGGCATTTCTGGTTCTCATGCACGAACTCGATCGGGTCTTCGATGGTAATGATGTGATCCGTCCGGTTGCGGTTGATGTAGTCGATCATCGCGCACAATGTCGTCGATTTGCCGCTGCCGGTGGGGCCCGTCACCAGCACCAGTCCCTTGGTCAGGTAACAGAGCTTCAGAATGTCACGGGAGAGGCCAAGCTGTTCGGCGGTCAGGATCTTGCTGGGGATCACGCGGAAGACGCCGCCCATTCCTTTGCGGTCCATGAAGACGTTGCAGCGGAAGCGGGCTTCAGTGCCGTACTCATAGGCGAAATCAGTATCATGCCGCTTGAGGAATTCTTCCCGGTTCTTGTCCGGCATCATCTCCCAGAGTAATTTTTCCACCTGCTCCGGGGTGGAGGGTTGGTCGAATCCAACGATGGGCATCATCTCGCCATCTTTGCGGAGCATTGGCAGCACGCAACTGGAAAGGTGCATGTCAGAGGCTTTGGCATCGAGTTGCATCTGGAAGTAGCGGTCGATCTGAAAATCGCCGATGGCCCTTTTTGCCGCGGGAGGAGCCGGAGATGCAGGCACGGCGGACATTGCGGGAGCCGCCGCGGCGCCACCGGCGCCGGCTGCGTGCGCGTGTTGCGGCAAAGGTGGATTCGCTCCCGGGATATGAGTAGCCGCTTGAGACTTTTTCAAGATCGCCTTGTAGCCGCTCGCGTCGCGACCGACTTTGACCTCATACTGGGCGCCGTTCGGGAAGGTATGCTGGAACTGCACCGAAGGCTGTGTCTGCAACGCGGTTTTTGCATGCGGGGGAGCCATGCTCATGATGAGACGTTCCACGTCCGTGGCCGGCAGAGGATCGCCGGAGCCCTGTACCTGGCCCAGGCTATTCATAATAAAAAGGGGTTTGCCCACCTGAAGCATCAGTTGGTCAGCGCC
Organism: Terriglobales bacterium; assembly: GCA_038254775.1. Classification (GTDB taxonomy): domain Bacteria; phylum Acidobacteriota; class Terriglobia; order Terriglobales; family Acidobacteriaceae; genus JBBSFV01. The sequence continues at coordinate 39,124 of JBBSFV010000009.1, forward strand.
GGCAACCACGGGATCTTTGAGTGCGGATTCGAGTGTCTCTGGAAACAATGTGTGCTCCGTATCTTTGGCCTCAAGAAAGAGCTTGCCGGCCCGAATAACGTGGATTCTGGGGGATAAGACGCCGGAGTGTACCACAGCTCACACCCCTGTTCTGTCAGCGATTTACCTTGGATTTGCTAACATCCGTTCAGAATGAAACATACAGGCCAGAATGTGGTGCGCATTGAAGCGGAAGCGTTGAGCGCGCTCGCTGACCGGATCGGCGGCCCCATGGCCAAGGATTTCGAAGCCGCGATCCGCTTGCTGCATGATTGCGCCGGGCGCGTGATTGTGACCGGAATGGGTAAGAGTGGGATCATCGGCCGCAAGATCGCCGCCACGCTTAGCTCTACCGGCACTCCCGGCATGTTCTTACATCCGGCCGAGGCCATCCACGGTGACCTGGGGATGCTGGTGCGCGGGGATGTGGTGATCGCGCTTTCAACCAGCGGTGAAACAGAAGAGATCCTGCGACTGCTGGCAACCATCAAGCGCTTGCAGGTAAAGGTGATCTCCATCACCGGAGATTGTCTGTACAACGGGCAAACTAAACGCTCAACCCTGGCGACCGCCGCGGATGTGGCTCTGGATTGCTCGATCGCGAAAGAGGCGTGCTCGCTGGGATTGGCGCCGACCGCTTCCACCACGGCGATGCTGGCTTTGGGAGATGCGCTTGCAGTGGCGCTTGCCGAGGCGCGCGGATTCAAGGAAGAAGATTTTGCAAACCTGCATCCCGGCGGAAAATTAGGGAAGCGCCTGGCGCGGGTCTCGCAACTGATGCACTCCGGCGATGCCCTCCCGTGCGTGGAACCCGATGCGCGCATGACCGATGTGATCTATGAGATGTCTCGCAAGGGACTGGGAATCACCACGGTGGTAAAGGACAACAGATTGCTGGGGATCATCAGCGATGGTGACTTGCGCCGGCAGTTGGAAAAACATGGTCGCACCCCGGGCAGCCGAGATGTGTTGGAGCTGACCGCGCGGGAGTGCATGACGGCGCATCCGAGCACCGTGCGCCAGACCGAGTTTGCCACGCTCGCGCTTAGCCTCATGGAAGAAAAGAAGATCACGTCCCTCGTGGTGACAGATGAGACCGAGAGGCCGGTGGGAATCATCCACCTGCATGATCTATGGGGTACGGAGTCCATCTGATGAGCGGTGTCCCCGAGCAGGTGGAACCCGGTGCGGAGGTTGGAGGCGCTGCGGCGTTTTTGAAGAAGGCATGGTCGCTCGACCTGCGTTCGCTGGCGCTCTTCCGAGTGTGCCTTGCAGGGCTCATCATCTTTGACCTTATTGCCCGTTCCACGGAGCTGCGCACCTATTACACGGATCTCGGCATTCTGCCGCGCGCCGAGTGGCATGCGCTTCGTCCCGCGGGATACTGGTCATTGCACGCAGTATTCGGCAGCACCACAGCGCAGGCGTTCTTGTTCCTGCTGGCCGCGCTTATCGCGATCATGATGTTCGCGGGATGGCATACCCGTTCGGCAACCGCCGCCTCATGGGTCTTGTTGATCTCATTGCAAAATCGGATGCCATTGATCGAGACGCAGGGTGACGCCTTGCTGCGCCTGTTGCTCTTCTGGGCGATGTTTCTTCCCCTCGGCGCGCGCTGGAGCATCGATGGCGCACGGCGCGGATTCGTCCACCAGGAAGGGAGCGATCAGGATGAATATGCGACCTTCACACCCGCGTCGATCGCGCTCATGATCCAGGTGGCGCTGGTCTTTCTTTGCGGATATTTGCTGAAGACTTCCCCGGAGTGGAAGAGTGGCCGCGCCATGTTTTTCGCAGTGAACATGGAGCAGATGGCCACCAATGCCGGACGCGGCATGCTGCACTTTCCCCGCGTGCTCACATTCCTCTCGCGGTTAGCGCTGTGGGCTGACCTGCTCGTCCCGGCGCTGATCTTCTTCCCGTGGAAGCATGAACGCGTGCGCACTTCCACGGTCACGCTTGTCATTTTTTTGCAGGTCGCTTTAGGCATGGTACTGCGCCTGGGCTTGACCCCATTCGTCATCATCACCGCGATGCTTGCATTGCTCCCGGCGTGGTATTGGGAGTCGCAGGAGCGGTCAGCGCATCTCTCCGATCATATTGATTGGTTGCTCACGGAGCGGCTTGCGCAACGTGAGTCTCGTTTCCAGTTGCCGCGAGTCACCCACCGGATCGCCTCAGGTATAGCGATTGTCGCGCTCGCGGTGGTGGTGCTATGGAACATCACAACCTTGCGTTCCCCGGCAACTCCGGTGCTGGCGCGGCTGGCGCAAACATTCCGTCTCGATCAGAGATGGGACTTGCTGGCCCCCAGGCCGTATCAGGACGACGGGTGGTACTTGATCCCCGCGCTGCGGCATGGAGAGGAAGTAGATCTATTTCGCGATGGCGCTCCAGTGAAGTGGAACAAGCCCCCGGAAACAGAGGTCTTCCGCCAGGCTACCTCCTATCATTCACAAGTATTTCTGGCAAAGCTTCGTGATGATGCTGGCCGCGCTTATCGCCCGATGTATGCGCGGTACCTCTGCCGCAACTGGAACCGCTGGCATAGCGATCAATCAGTACAGAGTGTGGAAGTGGATTTCATGCGACGGATGAATCTGTTTGACCACGGAACATTTTCACTTGCTCGGCGATACGTATTGGCAAAGGAGAGCTGCCGGTGATCCCAGCGACCAACCGCGTGTATGCATGGTTCGTGAAGAATTTCGGCATGGATCTGCGCGCGTTGGCGGTCTTTCGCATCGGGCTTGCAATATGCGTGATCGGTGACATGCTGATCCGCTCCTTCGACCTTCGCGCCTTTTATACCGATGAAGGTATTTTGCCGCGGGCAGAGGCGGTGAAGTATTTCATCCACTCATGGTCATTCTCGGTGTTTTTGGCGGTGGGCACATGGCAGCTCGTGGCAGTGCTTTTTGCGCTCACTTTCGTTGCCGCGTTCGCGATGCTGGTAGGGTTCCGTTCTCGCATGGCAACGTTCATTGTGTGGGTGATGGTCATCTCCGTGCAAACGCGCATGCACGGGGTGGGCGGCGGTCCAGACGGGTTGTTGCGAATGCTGCTTTTTTGGGCGATGTTTCTGCCCACCGGAGCGCGTTATTCCGTGGATGCGGCAATGGCAACCGCCCAAGAGGACCTGGAAGAGCAGCCCAAGCGCATTTTTACCGCCGCAACCGTGGCGCTGATGTTGCAGGTGGTGTATCTCTACTGGTTCGCGGTGCTGCTGAAGAGCGGCCCCGAATGGCGGCATGAAGGCACCGCGGTTTGGTATGCATTGTCACTTGAACAGTTACAAACCCCATTCACGCGAATCTTCCTGAGCTTCCCTGGATTCCTCAAGTTCCTGAATTTTTTCGTATTGGCGCAGGAGACTCTCGCGCCGCTTATGTTACTTGTGCCCCTGCCGCTGGTGCGCGCCGTAGGCGTGTTATTCCTGGCGGCGATGCAGCTCGCATTCTTATCCACGCTGCGGGTGGGCCTGTTCCCGGAAGTAGCCTGTGTGGCGCTCATCCCGTTCCTGCCAAGCTTTTTCTGGGAGCGGGGCGAACAGCAGCGGCAGGATCGATCCCGCATCACCATTTATTTCGATGGCGGCTGCGATTTCTGCCGCAAGGCAGTGCTCATCCTTCGCGAGTTCCTGCTGCCGCGCGATACTCCTCTCCTTGCCGCCCAGGATTCACCTGAGATGCACGCGGAGATGCGCGAGCAGAACTCGTGGATCGTGGTGGACCGTACCGGGCACCATTACCGCACAGACGCATTAGCAGTCATGTTCGGCCATTCGCGGCTGCCACTCCTCTGGTATTTTCTGCGGGTGGGATGGGTACAGCGCTTGGGAGATATCGCCTACCATCGCATCGAGCGCATTCGTCCGATGCTCTCCCGGTGGATGGCGCCAGTCCGTTTTCGCAAGGTACCGCTGCGGAGCGCCATTGCGACTCAGATATTGGTTGCGGCGCTCCTGGCCTACGTGACCGGGGAAAATCTTTGGACGGTCAATGATCAGTACGCGATTCCCCCGGCATTTCAGTGGCCTGGCGCGCTATTGCGCATCGATCAGCGTTGGGACATGTTCTCGCCGCTGCCGCCCCGGTATGACGGCTGGTATGTGATGCCGGGTGAGCTGGCGAATGGAAAGATCGTAGACATTTTTCGTGACGGGGAAGAGGTCTCATTCCGGCGGCGCGATCCTGGCGAAGTGGCGGGCCAATACAAGAACGAGCGCTGGCGCAAATTCCTGATGGACACCTCGCGCGGCAATAACGATCGCTATCTTCCACTTCTGTCTGAGTACCTGTGCCGCGATTGGAACCGGGGCAGACACCCGAATGATCCCACCTGGCTGCGATCGTTCGAGATCATTTTTGTTGGGCACAAGACAGCTCCGCCCGGCGGCACCCCCATGCCTTATGAGCCGAGCACGTTGGTTGGATACCGTTGCGGCACGCGGTGATCAGTTTTGGTAGTCTGCGAAGCGTGCTGCAAGAAAACTCACCCAATCGCCGCAACGTATTTCTCTTCGGTCTGACTTCTTTTCTCAATGACACCGCGTCGGAAATGGCGTACTGGATCCTGCCCGCATTCCTTATCTCGCTGGGCGCCGGGCCCATGCAGTTAGGCGTGATTGAAGGCATTGCGGAGAGCGTTGCCGCCGGTGCAAAGTGGTTCTCCGGATACCTGGCGGACAGATCTCCCCGCCGCAAACCGCTGGTGGTGGGGGGATATGTGGTGGCGAACATCGCCAAGCCGCTGCTGGCGGTCGCCGGCAGCTGGTGGCACGTACTGTTGATCCGCTTTGCGGATAGGACTGCAAAGGGGATTCGCGGCTCTGCGCGAGACGTGATGCTGGCTGAATCCGCAGAACCAGGAAGATTGGGCTCGGCCTTCGGTCTTGTGCAAGCAATGGATTCCGCAGGGGCGATCGCGGGCCCGTTACTGGCATTGTTCATCGTTGCGCACTGGAGTGTGCGCACCGTTTTCTGGGCTGCAGCCATTCCCGGCAGCGTGTGTGTGCTGGTGGTCACGCTATTCGTGCGCGAGACTACGCACACAGCAGGAGCAGCAAAAGCGCCGCGCGTATCGGGAGACCAGAAGTTGCCGTCCGCATTTTTCTATCTGCTCGGGGTGGTGGCCTTGTTCTCTCTTGGCAACTCAAGTGACATGTTTTTGGTGTTGCGCGCTAAAGACGTGGGCATCGGAGCCAGGAGCGCACCCATCATCGGCCTGGTCTTCAACATCGTGTACACGCTGGGCTCTTGGCCGGCAGGGCGGTTAAGCGACAAGGTCCGCCGCAGCCTGGTTGCGGCGGCTGGATATGCGGTCTTTGCGGTGACCTATTACTTTTTCGCAAAAGCGCCTTCGGCAAAAGCAATATGGATCTCAATGGCGTTCTACGGCCTTTATTATGCTTTGACGAACGCGGTCCTGCGGGCCATGGTGGTGGACGTGGCGCCGCCCACGTCAAAGGGCCGCGCGCTGGGCATCTTCTACTTTGCCACCAGCGTGACTACGCTTGCAGCCAGCTTGATCACTGGTGGCTTATGGAGCCACTATGGCGCGGCCGTTCCGTTTTATTTTTCTTCAGCGCTTGCGATGACCTGTTCTGCTTTATTGCTGGCGTATGGGCTCACCAGCGGCCCGCGGCAGAAAAAGGCGTAGTGAGCAACCTCTTTCGTAGATCGTGGAGAACCAGCTATTCCAACCGGTAATTGGGCGCTTCGCGGGTGATGATCACGTCATGCACGTGGCTCTCTCGCAAGCCCGCTCCGCTGATGCGGATGAACTTTGCCTTTTGCTGCAGGTCCGCGATGGTCTGGCAACCAACGTAGCCCATACCGGAGCGCAATCCGCCCACCAATTGGTGCACCATGCTGGAAAGCTGTCCCCGGTAAGGGACTCTACCTTCAATGCCTTCGGGAACAAGTTTCGCCAACCGGTTCTGGTTCTTTTCTTCGCTGTCAATGATGTCAGTGGATGAGTCGCCCAGGTTCTGCGCGTAGCGCTCGCTCGAACCCGCAGCCATCGCTGAGAGTGATCCCATGCCGCGATAGCTTTTAAAAGTGCGGCCCTGGTAGAGGATCGTCTCTCCCGGACTCTCTTCGGTCCCCGCAAAAAGCGAGCCGATCATGACCACGCTTGCCCCGGCAGCGATCGCCTTTGTCACGTCGCCGGAGAACTTAATGCCACCATCAGCGATCACCGGGATATTGGCATCGCGGCAAGCCCGCGCGGCCTCCGCGATGGCGGTGATCTGGGGCACACCCGCGCCGGTCACGATGCGCGTGGTGCAGATCGACCCCGGCCCAATGCCCACCTTGACCGCGTCTGCTCCCGCCTGCACCAGCGCGGCGGCGCCGTCATAGGTGCCAACGTTCCCGGCAAGTAATGTGATCTCCGGCAGCTTGGATTTGATCATGCGCACCGCTTCCAGCACCCGCGAAGAATGTCCGTGAGCGCTGTCAATGGCGAGCACGTCCACTTTGTAGCGCGCCATCTCCTGCGCACGTTCCAGAAAGTCACCAGTCGCTCCCACTGCCGCCCCGGCACGCAGCCTGCCCTGAGCGTCTTTGGCGGCGATGGGATATTTCAATTTCTTCTGAATGTCTTTTACCGTGATCAAGCCTTTGAGCACGTACTTGTCATCGACCACCAGAAGTTTTTCCACGCGATGCTCATGCAGGATCTTTTCCGCCTCTTCAAGCGTGGTCCCCACCGGAACTGTGATCAGATTTTCCTTGGTCATCACTTTGCTGATGGGGATGTCGGTGCGAGTCTCAAAGCGAAGATCGCGGTTTGTCAGAATGCCGACCAGCTTTTTATTCTTGGTGATGGGCACACCGCTGATCTTGTATTTGCGCATCACCTCCAGCGCGTCTGAGATCTTGGCGTCCGGAGACATGGTGACGGGGTCCACGATCATGCCACTCTCCGAGCGCTTGACCTTGTCGACTTCCAGCGCCTGCTCCTCGATCGAGAGGTTGCGGTGAATTATGCCGAGCCCACCCTGCTGCGCCAGCGCGATCGCCATGCGGGATTCGGTCACCGTATCCATGGCGGCACTGATGATGGGGATGTTCAGCGTGATGTTGTGGGAAAGGCGCGTAGAAGTGTTGGCTTCCGCGGGCACAACGTCTGAGAAGCCGGGCAGCAGCAGGACATCGTCAAATGTGAGGGCTTCAGGGACGGGAAAATTGATCATGCAATCAGGGTTTCCGTGCGCATTGGAATAGACCGATTCTACAGGACAGGCGGATGCGGTTTAGACTTGAAGGATGATGCCCAAAATATTGGCGATCGCTGCTCTGCTTGCGGCACTCACATGCTCGGGGCAAACGCAGGCGCCGCTATCGGCTCACGCGAAGGAGATTACGCAGTGGCACGCGCATCGCCTGAAAGAGCTGAGGGCACCAGAAGGATGGCTGACGCTCGAAGGCCTTTTCTGGCTGAAAGAGGGAGCGAACACGCTCGGTGCTGGAAAGTCAAATGACATCGTGCTGCCTGCGCCGGCACCACAGGAATTTGGTGTAGTGCAACTGCATGGACAGATCGTGCATTTCAAGCCTGCTTCCACGGCGACGATCATGGCAAGGATCAACGATCAGCCCGCGCATGAATTGGATCTGCGATATGACGAGAAGCCAGACAAGCTGCGCCTGGGGCCGTTGACCATGATCGTCATCCATCGCGGCGAGAGATTCGCGCTTCGGCTGAAGAACCGGGAAGCGAAGACACTTCGCGAATTCAAGGGCCTGCGCTATTTCCCCATCGATCCTAAGCTGCGCATTGTGGCTGATTGGGTGCCCTATGATCCACCGAAGATGCTTGCCATACCCACGGTGCTGGGAACTTCCGAGCAGATGCCAAGCCTGGGGCCGCGCGGAGTTCACCATCGATGGCAAGAAGTACAGCCTGGAGCCGGTCATCGAAGAGCCGGAACCTAAAGAGATGTTCCTGATCTTCAAGGACAAGACCGCGGGTAAGGAAACTTATGGCGCGGGGCGCTTTCTCTATACGCCCATGCCGGAGAACGGAAAACTGGTCCTCGATTTCAACCGCGCGGAGAATCCGCCTTGCGCCTTCACCCCATATGCCACTTGCCCTATCCCGCCGAAACAAAACGTGCTGCCCATTGCGATTGAGGCGGGCGAGAAGAAGTACGGGAACCATTAGATTTCAAAGAACCGCTGTAAGCTTTCCCGCTTGACAAAGCGAATAATTAGCGAATACACTCGCAGGCGCTCAGCGAGAACATCCCTGTTTACTAGTTGGGATATCCCGGGATATCTCAATCAGTTACTCCCCAGAAACAAAGGACTTAACCGATTTTCCACAGATATCCAAGGATATCTTAAATCGTAAGTCGCTGAATTTAAGCAACTTGATTGGATATGGGGGAGGGGGGAGGGGGGTATCACTGTGGAAATCTTCCCGCCCTGCTAAGAAAAGGGGCCGTACGCGCTAGAGAGGCTATGTCCACCGACACAGATATGGGGCACCAGCAAATTTGATTTCAGTCGTCGATCTTGATTCAGATGGTTACCCAAGACTTCGTCGTGGGCTGTAGATCGATTGCCGCCGCGCGGCTATGCCAGGGCTAAAGCCCTGTTTGTAGGGGGATGTTTCACCCGACTGAAGTCGGGTGCCCTTGTGTGTGAAATTTCATCGTACTGATTAGTTCGCCGCCGCGCGGCTATGCCAGGGCTAAAGCGCAATATTACGAAAACCGCGTTGTGTGGGAAACCGCTGCTCAGATCCACAGCCAGGCAGCGGCGACGGTACGTAGCCCGGCACGTGAGTGCCGGGTCAGCGGATTTTTAAATACTAGAGTCCCGCAGGGACGCCACCCCGCCGCCACGTGCTCTGATATAAACAGCCACGTGCTCTGATATAAACATCAGTCCGCATTTGTGCCGCTGGAGACCCGTTGCTCAGAGCATTTTTCATCGCCCTTTCGGAAAACAGATCCCTTCGCCATATGAGTGAGCAATCTGCGATCGGTCAGAAGCTCTCCAGCCGATTCGTGGCCGGCATGAGTGTGGAGGACTGCCTGCGCGCCACCAAGGCGGTGAATGACCGCGGCATGAGCGTGAGCGTGGATAATCTGGGCGAGAACGTGACCAATGCCGAAGAAGCGCGGCAAAGCGCCAAGCTGTATCACCAGATGCTCGATGAGGTCCATCGCCGTGGCTTGAATGCGAATGTGAGTTTGAAGTTGACCCACATGGGACTCGACGTGGACCAGCAACTCGCCTTTGAGATCACCAGTGGACTGGTGAAGAAAGCCGCGGCTATAGGCAACTTTGTGCGCGTAGACATGGAAGGCTCACCGTACACGCAGAAGACCCTGGACCTGGTGCATCAGCTTCATCGCGAGTCCGGGAACGCGGGGCGCGTGGGCGCGGTGATCCAGTCTTACATGCGGCGTAGCGAAGAGGACGTGCGCAACTTGATCTCAGAGGGAATACGCATCCGCCTCTGCAAGGGAGCTTATAAAGAGCCTCCGGAGATCGCTTTTCCAGACAAGTCGGACGTCGACAAGAACTATGTGCACCTGATGAAGATGCTGCTTAAGAGTGGGGTCTATCACGGCATTGCCACGCATGACGAGAGGATGATCGCCGCCACCAGGGAATTCGCAAGGCAGGAAGGGATCCCGCAGAGCGCATATGAGTTCCAGATGCTCTATGGCGTGCGCCGTGACCTGCAGCAGCAATTAGTGGATGAAGGCTATGGGATGCGGGTGTATATCCCCTTCGGCACCGAGTGGTATCCGTACTTCATGCGCAGGCTGGCGGAGCGCCCGGCGAATGCGATGTTCATCTTAAAGAATCTGTTCAAAGCATAAAGCCCACGAATGAAAAGATGCCCGTGGGTGATCCATCTAGTGGTTGTGGGGAGGCCCCGGTGGAGGCTCGCCTGGATCTTCGATCTCCATCATGCCCTGGATGACACTGCGCTCATCTTCATTGAATGAAGACTTGAATTGCTCCGAGGCGAGGGTTTGTTTGCGTTGCTCAGGCGTGCTCTCCATCAAACTATGGATCGCCTTTCGTACGTTGTTGCGACGGTCTTCCGGCATATTGCGCAAAGTGTCTTGAAGGTGGCGGACATGGTCACGCTGTTCCGGTGAAAGGCTCTCCCATTTTTCCATGCGCTCCACCAGACGCTGTTTCTGCTCGGGTGGCAAGGCATTGAACTGGCGCAGGCGCTCGCGCAACCGTTGCTGATGGTCAGCAGGAAGCTGCTGGAAGTGTTTATCGTTGGACAGGGCTTTTTCCTGCTCAGCAGGAGGCACATCTTTGTATCTGCGCAGCCAATCGCCCGCATGCGGGGCCGGGCGCATGGGGCCGCGCCCAAATCCATGCTCATGATCGAAGCGGGGACCGCCGGGCCCATGCCGATCTCGTTGGTCTTTGACTCCGGGTGGTGGCTCGCTGTGTCGAGGATCATTGGTAGCCGGGGCCGGGGTGGGGGCCGGGGCGGGGGGCGGGGCAGACTGCGCCACTCCACCCGCCGCGAAACTTGCAGCGAGAGCGGAATAGAGAACGAATTGGCGAAGGGCCGGCACTTGTTGGTTTTAGTTAAAGCTTGTCTGTCGAGTGATCAGCGGTGCTGTCCAGATCGTCCAGCAAGTCGATATTCGCATAAAGATCCTGATTTTTCTCAAGCGCCTCAAGATCTTTGACCGCCAGACTCTTTTGTACGATGTGTTGCGCCGTCTGTTGCGGCTTTGGGCCGTCAACGTTATAGATGCTCACGCCGACAACAGCGGCAACGGCGAGCACACCCGCCGCCATGGGGCGCCACAAAGGCATACCCAGAGCCGGCTGCCGCAGCCATGCCAATATGCCATGAGATCTGCGCGCATCGGCATCCTTCAACCTGGCTTTCAAGCGGGTGGCGAAAAAAGGCGAAGCCTCGGGTGCCTGCCATTCATCCAGCAGCGCCATGGTGGCCTGTAGTTCCCGCCACTCCTGTGCGCAGGAAGTGCACTGGCCAGTGTGCGCGCGGAGCTCCGCCGAAGGCTCACTCATGGTGGCTTCGATCATCTGCTCGCGACTCTTCTTGCAATCCATACCCATTCCCTGACTTTCTTAAATGTACTTCTGCAGCTTCAGCCGCAGCGTTTCATAGGCACGGAAGAGCAACGATTTTGTCGCCGATTCACTCAGCTTCAACACTTCCGCGATCTGTTTGTAATCCAACCCCTGATATTTATGCATCAGCACCGCCAGCCGCTGCCGCTCGGGCAGTTCCATCACCTGCTGCCGGATGGCGGCCAGCCGTTCTTCGCGCAACATGCGTTCTTCCACGTTCATGGTGGCATCGGCAACGTCGGGCGTGGTGCCGGTCTCAGAATCTGGTTCATCCAGGTTCACAGTGGGTGCAATGCGCTCGTTCCGAGTATCCCGGGCATGGTTCACCGCCAGATTCGTGGCGATACGATAGAGCCAGGTGGTGAACTTGGCTTCCGCAGCGTAACTTGCGCGCGAGCGATATACCCGCAGGAAAACCTCCTGCGCCAACTCTTCCGCAATGTGCTGGCTATGAGTCATGCGGTACATAAAGCTGACCATGGGACGCCGAAATTTCTCAACCAGGAAGTTGAATGCCCCATCATCGCCGGCACCGGCACGCAGCATCACTTCGGCATCCGTCAGTGACTCGTAGGAAACTTCGTCGGAAGTGCTGGGCACGCTCGCTCCACGGACGTTTGAACTCACGCTCGTGGCCCTCCTAAAGCCCGAGGGCACTGCTCCGCGCAGCATTCCGAGATCTGCTGTAGCTTCCACGTCATAAATAACCCGTCGAGCAGGGAAAAGTTGTGCGCTCAAGTCGCACCGCCAGACTGGCTATTCTACGGCAGGCAAGGGGGTTAGGACGATACTTAAGCGCCAGCCTGGGACTCGGCTGGCCGGCTGTTGTGATTTGCTAAAATAGTGCTCCTCACCTCATTGGGCGCTTAACTCAGCGGTAGAGTGCCACCTTCACACGGTGGAAGTCGCAGGTTCGAATCCTGCAGCGCCCACCACTCAACTTATTGAATCCGGTGGCGGTTGGAGGCGTTTGATCCTGCCGGCAAAGTCCCAAGCGACCGCGAGGGACCTATATCGCGGAAGTTGAAGTTATGGCGGAGAGAGTGGGATTCGAATCTCCGTTGGACCTGTAACTAATTGAAAACGTGCGATACGGGCGGCACCCAAGGCACTGTATCAACCCCTATGGCACTCTTAACTGACACAGATTTGACACGCGCTTGAAAATTCGCAACCGAACAAAGACCATCGTGGTGGCCGCACGTTCCACTGTCACTCTAATCACCTGCTTCGATTGCGGGTATGTTCACCATGGTCTCGCGCGATGAGGTGGTGCCAAGCGAAAGGCTGGCGGAAGCGAGAGCGCCTAAGGCCGAAGCGGTGAACAATGGGACGCCGGTGGCGTACCGATCGCGCCGGCCGACGAGCAGACCGTAGGGAACGCGTCTGCTTGGCCAGCCTTTCGCTCTCAGTCATCTTAAGTGTTCCGTTTTGAAAAATCACATTGTCAGATATCTGCTTTGACCCCTCGACCGCTTTACAGCGGACTTGTCGCAGAGTAGCATAGCGGCGGTAAAAGGGAGGGTAGCAAGAATGCGCAAAGTGATTTTTGCTTGCGCCTGTTTGGTGTTCCTCGTTTTTTCGGTTCCTCGTCCGGCAGCACAGTGTGGATCAGGGACTCTCCAATCCAAAAGTGTGAGCTGCTGCGGAGGTGGATTGGTATCTTCCCTGGTCTGTATGGGCACTCAATCCAGCAACTGTGACCCTCTTGGGGGAAACCAGCGCGCGTGTGGAGGCGGCTGCTACATTGTGGGGGCGGGGACTTGTCTTTCTGCGCCATCCCTGGCGTTTAAACCCAAAACGGAAGAGCCACTCATCCGAGAGTCTGCTCTTTGGGGACTGAACTTTCCCAGCCCCGTGAACCAGAGCGCTTGCACTTTGCGGGATGCAAAATTTGCTTCACGGTTTGAAGCGGCTCTGAAAAGCCGCAAGCACGCATGATTCAACGGGTACTGGTCACCCTATTGCTTTTGGGTTCGGGCATTTCCTTTGCACAAAGCAGCGTCTGGAAACGGCCGCCCGTACCTATTGCGCAAAGCCCCTGGAAACCGCCCCCACCGGCCTTGGTGGAAAGCGGCACACCGAAGCCGGTCCAGGTTCCTCAATTCACGTTTTGGGGCGTGCACCAGTGTGACGATGAATCGAATGTGTACGCCCATGCGGCTCCCTCGTTTCGCGCAAAGGACGTTCTAAAGATCAGTGGATCTACCGGAGAGGGCTCGCCCTTTCGTCTGGATAATGACGAAAAAGAGCGGAAGGACTTTTCAACATTCTCAGTGAGCCCCAACGGGACGGTTTGGTTCTTGTTACGCGCGGACCCGAACTACTACTCTGTACATTTCAGCTCCAATGGTTCCCCTCAGTCTGCTACAAAGCTTCAAGTCCCCGACTACTTGGAGATCCCAGACCAGTTTGCCGTCAACAACGAGGGGGTGATTTTCCTGCGCGGCTATTTTGGCGCTTCGGCGGCTGAAAAACTCCGCGGCAAGCGTTACGCGGCGCTGCTGGATGCTTCGGGAAAGGTGATTCACACACTCTCTGAGGGGGGAGATGTTGACGTGCAGAAGATCGGACTGGAGACCTGGGACGGGTACGTGGGAGCGGCGGCGAACGGTCGCTTTTATTTGTTCGATCCCGGCAAGATCACCATACTCAGCCCAGCGGGAGACGTGGAAAGGACAATCCCGTTCTCCAAGCCCAAACCGGAGCAAAAGATTTTTAAAGGGGAGGTGAGCGGTGGCCTGATTGCGCTTTGGGTCAGTGCGCCGAACAAGGATGAAATCTGGGAGACGCAATATCTGATCCTGGACGCGGATACAGGGGAGCCACGAGGAGTGTTTGCGGCACCGGCAGCGGTCGGTTTTATCACCGCGTCTTGCTTCTCACGGGAGCAAGGCTTTACGTCCCTGCAAAATTCCCATAGCCAATTGAGTCTGCTGCGGGCAAAACTACCGTAGCAGCAAAGTGCAGGAGTAGCCTTCAACACCATCTGGAAAGAATCGAGTGCCTGCCGTCTTTGCCCTAAAGCAAGAGCTTGCAAAATCACATTCGACTTTTACGGTCTTTTACGGTTTTCCGGTTGACTGCAGGGTACTAGGGAAGACGTGAAGGCATTCCAGTGCGGCATACCCCGCGACTACGCCGGTGAGGACTACCGAGTACCGGCCGAGACTGAACTGCCAATGGCTGCTATACAGCCTGTGTTGGGTATGACTTGCGAGGACTTAGAAGTACTTGGCGGTTCTCCCGCGTCCTTGTTAGTGCTTAGAAGTTCCGGTTAGGGGAACTTTCACACGGTGGAAGTCGCAGGTTCGAATCCTGCAGCGCCCACCATTTTATTTACGTGGAGTCGAGCGTCAGTAGCCCGCGAACATATCTGACATAGCATTGACTCCGTCCGCGTAACCGGGTGCATCCGCCAAGCCCAAAACCACCGAGATGGTCTTCAGCAGGTTGCGATGGAAATACCGGGTTCCGGAAGAGTAGCCATGTTTCACTTTTGGGCCAACGAAGATGGTGACGACCCGTCCACCATAGGGATGCGTACTGCCGCACGTGGAAGGACGGCAATCGGAGTCCACAGATTCGTCAAAGCTGATGATGAGCAAGCCGCTGCCCCCGGGCTGAAAGTCAGGCAAGGACAAGATGGGCTTGATGCGCTGTTGCAGCCAGTAATCGGCGGCGCCCAGGCTGCCGTCATGGCCATCGTGGTAGGCATTCGGAGCAACAAAGCTAAAGCGCGGAAGCGCGTGATTGGTGATGTCACTGGAAAGTTGGTTCGTAGAAAAGAGGTTGTACTTCAAGCTGCTGTTCGCAACATCGGTAAAGTAGGCGAGTGGGTTGTGCCTCTTGTAATAGGGATAGGCATTGCCGCCGGTGTAGCCGCGATACGGAATATTTTCCGCATAAGACTTCCAGGTAGCTCCTGAAAGCAGGAGGTCGCGGACGATGTTATCGGTATCGATCGAATGCACCAGACTGTCATTCCAAGACACAGGCTTGCCTGCGGTCAGCCAGAAGTAGTTGCCAATCGAAGGGTGGCCTTCCGCATAATATTGCGATGCCACGGCGTTGTGGCTTGCCAGATATTTAAGATATGGCATGGCCGAGGTGTACATCACGCTTTCATAGCTGTGATTTTCTTCGACCACCAAGATCACTTTTGAAGCGCTCGGCAGCGCTGCCGCAAAACTACTCAAGCTTGCAATCGCCACAACTTGAAACAAGACATTACGAAATGAATGCATGCCTAATTAGATGCCAGAGGACTTCAATGAAGGCGACCTTAGGCGCGACTCTTTGTGCTTACTTCTACTCGCAATCGCCTGGATTTAATGTGCGGGATGTAAAAATAAGATGTTTTAACTTGATTCGACGAAGTCATTCTCCGGCGCAACCAGCGCCCCGGGTGCCAGATGAGTGTGATCGATGATGTGATAAAGGCAAATGCGCAATACGCGCTGAAGCATGAACTGGTGCATGTTTCCCCAAGGCCAAAAAGAAGGCTCGCCATACTTACTTGCATGGACACTCGGTTATCCATTCGCACCCTGGGCCTTCAGGTGGGCGATGCCCATATGATCCGCAATGCCGGAGGGATCGTGACCGCAGATAGCCTGCGGTCTTTGCTCGTCTCGCATATTCTCCTGGGCACCGAGGAGGTCATGATCATTAACCACACTGACTGCGGCCTGCTCAATCACACCGATGCTGAGATCCACGAGCGCGTCCGCCAAAACGCCGGGATAGGGGTGGATCCTCTGCCGCCTTTCTACTGTTTTACTAATCTGGATGAGAATGTGCGGCGGCAAATGGAGAGCCTCTGCTCGCATTCCTGGCTGCCGAAAAAGGTCACCATCCGGGGCTTTGTGTATGAGGTTGAGACGGGCCGCTTACGCGAGATCGAGAGCTAGTTTTCAAGCCCAGTGCCGCTCAATGGGGAAGATAGCTTGAATCGCGAATCGCGGGAGCTGTATTGAGCAAGAAGGAATTCTGCTTGCGCCCGCGCCATCCTGGAGGAAGCTACTTGACCTATGCCCAGGACTTCGCACGCTCCCTCGCGTTGAACAATATAGTTGTAAGCATTTCCGGCAGTGCCCTTGGCCAGATGGACATCGGCGAAAAAAGGTCCCTTCCGCATCCGCAATTGCCAATGGTTCCGCGCATTGCCAGACCGGAAAAGCGCCGTGCTGTGGACGCAAGCTGATTTTTGCAGAGTCGATGAGTCGAAGGAAGAGCGATGATACTGGCACATTCCCTGAGCCGCATTTGAAGAGAGGATTTTTTCTGCCTGGATCTCATAATCCAGCAGTTGATCCGTGCCCTGTGCTTTGGTGGTGGCCCAGGACATGTCTCCCGTCACGCGCAATCCGGAGAAACCGAGCAAGGAAGCTCCGCGGATGATTTCCTCCAGCGCTTTGAGCATGCGGTCGTTATTGAAAGCGCCGTCCGGTAGATACGTCTTCTGCACATCGGCAAAGATCAGAGATTGAGTTCGGAGTTGCTCAGCCACATCCACTCCCATTTCCATCAGCTTCAGCCGCAAGTGAAGAAGAGTATGGGGATGCTGGATGCAGAGGACTTGCTCGTGTTGAGCCAAGCCTTCCTGGACATAGCTCGCCACCGCAGCGATCTGCTCTGCGGGCGAGTCAAAGATGAAGCAGGTATGGTCTCTGCGCGTCAGCGTTGACAACTGATTTCCAAGACTTGAAGCCAACAAGTTCCAACTTATCCGGAGCGGTTGCCAGGGGAGCGCTCCTGCATGTCGGGATTATAGGTTGCGGTTGGCACCAGATGAAGCACCTGAAAGATATTTTTTGATGATGCCACTTCGACGTTCGCAGCAAAGTCTCCCCGGAGGGAACGCTCAAGATACTCACCAGAGTGCTACCGGTAGCGCGGCCACGAGCGCCTGATTCAAAAGAAGAACATGCCTGCATTTATCCTTTCAAAACAATGAGAACTTTTATCACTCTGCTCTGGTTTTGCCTTTCTTTATCAGCGGCGGGTTTCTCGCAATCTGCGCAAGACGAGCCTGCGATCCAAGACAACAGTTTCCTGGTGGAAGAGGCGTACAACCAGGAGTACGGAGTTGTTCAGCACATTCAAACCTTTCAGCGCTTGTGGCAGAGCAAAGATTGGGCCTACAGTTTTACCCAGGAATGGCCGGTCGATCCCGCACCGAGACATCAGCTCAGCTATACCATCCCGGTATTGCACGCGGGCGACTCAGGCCAATCCGGGGTCGGTGACATCGCTCTCAATTACAGATATCAACTTCTAGGCGACGGGAAGGCCCGAGTCGCTTTCTCTCCTCGAGTTTCCATATTGTTGCCATCGGGGGATTGGCGACGCGGTTTCGGCGCAGGCGGCACGGGCGTGCAGGTCCTTTTGCCTCTTAGCGTGGTGCTTACCAGGAGATTTGTTACCCACTGGAATCTTGGAACCACCATCACGCCCTCCGCAAAAAATCCAGCCGGAGAGCGATCGATGACCTATGGTTACAACCTGGGGCACAGTGTGGTGTGGCTGGCGCGACCACGCTTGAATGTGCTGGTAGAGACGGTGTTCAATAGCTCTGAAACCGTGATCGCCTCGCATCGTACGCAGCGCTCGAACGATGTATTCCTTAATCCGGGAGTGCGCTGGGCTTACAACTTCAAATCCGGCCTGCAGATCGTTCCCGGGTTATCGGTGCCGATCGGTTTCGGCGGAGTTTCAGGCGAACGGGGATTGTTCGTCTATCTAAGTTTTGAGCACCCATTCGCGCGGCGAAAATGAGACTTGCTCTCATGGAACCGCAGTCCGCAAAGCCCAGTAGCGCCTGAACTCAGGATCCAGCCTTTGTAAAGCGCCGAGGGCGGGTGGTTAGTTCGCCACTACAGTTCGGGCAAGTGAAATCCAATTGCTGCGTACAAGCCAAGCAGAAAGTGCATTCATAGGTACAGATGAAGGCGAACTTATCATCCGCGAGCATGCCGCCGCACTTCTCGCACGCGTTTTTCATCGCCAGAGCCATCAGTCGTAGCGCTCAAAGATGATCTGTTTCTTCTCCCATCCGGCTTCCGTCAAAAGTTGGCGCACGGCGGAGACCATCGCATTCAGGCCGCAAATATAGGCATCGAAATCGTTCTTGCCATTCTCTTCACGGGTTTCAATGATCTCTCGAACGTGGTCCTGCACATAGCCGCGTTCGCCGTTCCAGGATTCCTCGCCGCGGCTCAAGGTGACGACGTAATGGAAATTCGGATGCTTACGCGCGACCTCTTCAAAATAATCCCGGTAGTAGACCTCGGATTCGTGGCGCGTTCCGTAAAGAAGATAGATCTGCCGGTCAGAATGGCGTGGTGTCTCACTAAATAACGCTTGCACAAAGCCGCGCATGGGCGCGATCCCGGTGCCGGTAGCGATGAACAGGCAATCGCGGAGGGGTTCTTTGACCACAAAGTGCCCGTGTGGGCCATGGAACTCAATGGTCTCGCCCTCATTCATGTCACACAGATGATTCGAGAAGAATCCTGCTTCCACCCGATTAAGACAGAGCGCGAATCGGCCGTTAACATTGGGCGCGGAAGCGAGCGAATAGGCGCGGGTCATGAGCTTGCCTTCACGACGGGCGAGCATGGAGACGAATTGTCCCGCTGCAAAATCGAAGTTTGGCAGGTCCACCACTTCGAATTCCAGGTGCTTACACCTGGCTCTTTCTGAGAGAAGCACTGAACGTACAAGTCGTGCAGTGTGTATCGGGCGGGTGGGCACGGTGGCTGGCTAGTCTCTCCTGGGAAATGACTAGCCATTGTAAATGCTGGATGTCAGGCGGCGCGCGCCTCTTCGAACTGCTGATAAAGAAAATTCACGATGATGCCGGCTGCCTGCGACTGAACGATCCCGGTCAGCTCATGGCCTTGCCCGGGAAAGATCTGTATCTCATACTCAGTCCCTAGCCGCTTTAACAGTGATTCCAGCTTGTGTGCTTCCTGCACCGGCACGATAGGGTCCAGTTCGCCGTGCAGGATCAATGTGGGTGGCATGCGAGTGGCGGCCGCGATGAAGGGGTCAGGCATTCCGCCAAATAGATCGATGACCGTTGAGATCCGCGTGTCCGTGGATGCCAGAGCGGTCGCGAGGTATGCCCCCAGAGAGATGCCAAGAACTGCGATCCGTTCCGCGTTCACGCCTGGCTGTTCCGCCGCGTAGCTCACGGCATCCCCAAGCGTCTGCATCCATAGCAAAAAATTGTGTTCGATGATCTGCGGCACCGCGTATGAGGTCCCGCTGCTCTCAAAATATCGAACTATGAAGACGTAAAAACCGGACTTGGTGAATTCCCGGGCATACTGTTCAAAGTAACTGCCACCACCACCTGAACCATGGACCACGATCACCGCAGGGGCATCAACCCCAGCCGGTTTTTCCGGCGCGAATTGATGGATCGTGATCTGCTTCCCGCCGCTCACGAAAGATTTCATGTTGGGTTCGATGCGGCGAAAATCCCTTGGGGAGCTGCTGGCCAGAGTAGCCGGCGAGAGTGGATGGCCAGAGACCCTGATTATTCGACGGTGACCGATTTCGCAAGATTGCGAGGTTGATCCACATCACATCCCCGCCGCACCGCGATGTGATATGCGAGCAGTTGCAGGGGGACGATCTCAAGGATCGGCAATAACATCTCCGGAGCCGCGGGGACATAGATCACGTGGTCCGCCGCCTCGCGAATGTCCTCGTCCCCCTCGGTAGCAATGGCGATCACCTTGCCGGCGCGAGCTGAGACTTCTTTAATGTTCGACATCGTCTTCTCATAACGGAGCATGGATGCCGGATCCTGCGTGTCACGGCTAGCGATCACAACCACGGGCAGGTTCTCATCGATGAGTGCGTTGGGGCCATGCTTCATTTCGCCCGCGGGATAGCCTTCCGCGTGAATATAGGAGATCTCTTTCAGCTTCAGAGCGCCTTCGAGCGCCATGGGGTAATGGATACCGCGCCCCAGAAAGAGGAAATCCTGCGCTCGGGAATATTGCTTTGCCAGCTCCTCACACTCCGATTCGCGGGCGAGCAACGCCTCAAGTTTTGCAGGGATGCGGGTAAGCTCGCCAATCAAAAGTTTCGCCTGCTCCGCATCGATGGTGCCACGCACCTCAGCAAAATGCAGCGCGAAGATAAAAAGGGCGGTGAGTTGTGCGGTGAACGCCTTGGTAGATGCAACGCCGATCTCCGGGCCGGCATGGGTGTAGATGGTTCCGGATGCCTCACGCGCGATCATGGAACCCACCACATTGCAGATGGCCAGAGTCTTCGAACCTTTGGCTTTGGCTTCGCGCTGCGCAGCAATGGTGTCCGCGGTCTCACCGGATTGGGTGATGAGGATGGTGATCTCGTCACTGGCGACGATGGGGTCACGATAGCGCCACTCGCTGGCATAATCCACATCCACCGGGACTCGCGCCAGTCGCTCGATCATGTATTTGCCGGCAAGCCCCGCGTGCCAACTGGTGCCGCATGCCGCTACGTTGATCTTCTTCACCGCTTTCAGATCCGCTTCGGTGATCGCCATCTCTTCCAGAAAGATCTTTCCGGTATCCAGGGAAACGCGGCCAAGGGTGGTATCCCGAACGGCCCGCGGCTGTTCGTGGATCTCCTTCAACATGAAATGCTTGAATCCACCCTTTTCCGCCATGATAGGGTCCCAGGTGATGTTCTGCACTTCGCGCTTCAGCGGGTTGCCGTCAAAATCAGTCACCTCAACGCCAGAGCGCGTGAGCACCGCCAGGTCGCCATCCGCAAGGAAGAACATTTTACGAGTGTGATGGAGGATCGCGGGAACATCCGAGGCGATGAAATATTCGTTGTCGCCGATCCCGATCACGGCGGGCGGGCCATTGCGCGCTGCGATGATCTTGTTGGGCTCATCAACGTGGATCACCGCCAGTGCAAAGACCCCGGTAAGCATCTTGACCGTCTTGCGAACGGCTTCTTCAAGCGCCATCTGGTTGCCGTTCGATTTTGAAAAGAGATTCTTCTCCACTAAATGCGCGATCACTTCAGTATCCGTCTCGGTACAGAACTTGTGGCCCTCTTCGATCAGGCTGCGCTTGAGCTGCATGTAATTCTCAACGATGCCGTTATGGACGACGACGATCTTGCCAGTGCAGTCACGGTGAGGATGTGCATTCTCTTCGGTCGGGCGCCCATGAGTTGCCCAGCGCGTGTGGCCGATCCCGTAGGTGCCTTCGAGCGGGTTGTTTTGGATCACTTCTTCCAGCTTGCGAAGCTTGCCTTGCGCACGACGGATCTGCAGCCCGGTCCCATTGCCGCCCACGGCGATTCCCGCGGAATCATAGCCGCGATATTCCAGGCGACGAAGGCCGTCAATGATCACGGAGACAACCTGCTTGTCTCCCACATAACCCACGATTCCGCACATACACTTCGCCTCTACAAATCAAAAAAACTGCCGAAAGCAGAGAACCTTCAGTTTCTAGGAGGAGTTCTGTCTCATGATAAACCGCAATGGTGGGCAGCGGATAATGATCAGTCCTGCAATGAGTATGTGAACTCTTCTATTACGGGATTGGTCAGCACCTCGCGAGCGATACGTTCAACCTCTTCTCGGGCGGCGACTTTGCCTAATGCGGAGTCCAGCGTGAGCTCAAAATACTTGCCCTGCCGCACGTCACCCACACCTTTGTACCCCATCTTATTCAAGGCGCCGTGGATGGTTTTGCCCTGAGGATCCAGAACAGTCTTCTTCAGCAGAACGTAGACGTAGGCTTTCATAGGTGCGGAAATTATAGCGAAGCCCCCAGGGGACCCTCCCGCAAAAGGCAACGCTTTGCCTATCTCGCGACTCTTTAATCTACGAGGAGAAGATCATGCCCCCACGTGGAGTAAAGAGCGCCAAACTAAAACGCGAATACAAGCACATCAAAGACTCATACAAGAAGCGCGGTAAGGATGAAGAGACTGCGGAAGAGATCGCTGCTCGCACGGTGAACAAGCAAAAGTCGAAAAAGAAATCTTCGGCTAAGAAGAAATCCAGCTCTGGTGGAAAGAAATCAACAGGCAAGAAGTCCGCTAAGAAGAAATAATCGGATGGATAAAAACGCCGGGGCTGAATTCCCCGTTTTTTGCCCTTTCGGCACGGCTGAAGCCATGCCCTGACTGGACGCCTGACTGCCTCGGTCGTAGAGTAGCGATGATTCTTTGAGAACACGCATGACCGTGCGGTTAAAAGGGATTCTTCGCTGCGCTCAGAATGACAATCGCCTCCAGTAGTTGCGAATGACAATTGCATGGGCAGTGTTCGCTACGCTCGGGATGACAGCTTTTTTACAGCCCGAACAACTCCCGCAGTCGTTTGGTTTGTGCCCGGGAGACCGGGATCTCCGTCTGTTTTTTATCGTCCATACGGAGCTGGTAACTGCTCTTGAACCAGGGCACCACTTCCTTGATCCGGTTGATGTTCACCACAAAGCCGCGATGCGCTCTCCAAAACAGATTCGAATCGAGCGATTCGAGCAGCTCTTCCAGGGTCCGGCAATTTGAATGTCCTTCGATGGTGGGTGTCACCACGCTGATCACGCCGTCCTCGATCGATGCATAGCAGATCTCCTTCTGATCCACCAACATGAGCCTGCCCGCGGAGCGGATCAGCACTTTACTCGTCTCAGGCTGCTTGCTCTGTTGTTCCAGCAGCCGCACCAGGGTGCCAAGCTTGTCATTGGAGCTTGCGTCCGCGGACTGTTTCTTGCTGCGCACTTTTTCGATCGCCTGCACCACGCGCTTTTTATCAAAGGGCTTCAGCAGGTAGTCGACGGCGTTCACTTCAAAGGCCTTCACCGCGTATTGATCGAATGCGGTAGCGAAGACCACTTGCGGCATGGTGACCTTACGGTCGAGCAGCTTCTTGATCACGCCGAAGCCGTCGAGCCCTGGCATCTGCACGTCGAGGAAGACGAGATCGGGCGAGTGCTCCTTAATAAGGCTGACCGCTTCCAAGCCGTTCTTCCCCTGCGCAACCACCTCCACGTCTTCCACACTCTTCAGCAGGAAGAGCAGTTCGTCACGCGCAAGCTGCTCGTCATCCACAATAATGGTGGTTAATGGCATAGGGTGAGTATAGGAACTGGAGTTTCAGCAGGTCAATCCGCCACCGCCACGTGCCTGCGGCGAAGCCGACTGCTTCCCGCGTAGAGCACTGCTCCTAGAAGCATCAACACCAGGCCAAAGGCCAGCGAACTGATGCCACCGAGCTGCTCGCTGCGATTGCGCACCAGCGCCACTCCCAGTAGCAGCGCAGGCCCAAGCGAAAGCAACACGCAGCCGGGAATCCCGCCCGGAATGCGAAAGGGCCGCGCCAATCCTGGTTCGCGTATGCGTAACAAGATCAGCGCCACAAATTCCAGCAGCAGACTTGCTCCATATAAAAGGATGTCAATCATGATCAGCCGTTCAAAGCTCAGCCCCAGGGAGAGCGTCCAAGCCAACCCGCAGACGCATATCGCCACCCAGGGCGCGCCGTTCGGCAGTCGTCGGGTGAAGGCTTTCGGCAGAAATCCGTCGATGGCAAGTGCGAATGGGATGCGCGAGTAGGACATCACCAAAGCATTGAGCATGCCGAAACCGCAGAGCATTCCTCCAACCACGACGGCCAGCGATAGCCCTCTGCCGCCTACCTGGCCGGCGGCGTCTACCCACGATCCCGTGTCCCAACTGCTGGGATCGATGCCGGTGAATGAGATCGCCCAGACCGGGAACATATAAGTGATGGTGACCAGGCACACGGCGCCGATCATTGCCAGCGGATACGTCCGCTGCGGGCGATGCACCTCTCCCGCCACGGTGGACGCATTGTCCCATCCCATGGTGTTCCACATCGCAATAAGGATCCCGCCCAGCAGATCGGTTTGCACAAAGCCAGCCGTGGCTGCGTGTGAGGTACGGCCCATTGCTATCACCGCCAGCACCAGAAACGGGCACAGCAGCGCCACGCCGATCCAGACCGACCCTGCACCCACTGAGCTCGAGCCGAAGAGGTTCCACAGCACACAGATAAGGGTCAGCCCGGCTTCAATGAACACACCGTTGTGCCCCGCGGTGGCCTGCGGCCACAGCCGCCCCAGGTATAGGACGAATAGGGTGGGATAGATGGCCATATCAAAGATGCTCGCCATGAGCGAAAGCCACGCCTCTTGGAATCCCCAGAATGGACCCATTGCGCGAGTGACCCAGGCGTAGAGCCCGCCCTCTTGCGGTATCGCAGACGAGAGTTCCCCTACCATGAGCGCGGTGGGTAGCGCCCAGATGAGTGGGGTGACGAAGAGGATGAGAAGCGAAGTGCGGTATCCCGTCTTCTGGATGAGTTCTTCCAGTCCGTAGGGGCCGCCGGCCACCATGAAGAAAGTGGCGAAGATGAGAGGAAGGAGTGTGAGCTTACGGGCTTCAGCGCCGCGTGGGGCGTGGGTCATTTTTCGCTAGGTTCACCTCGTGAGTGGAGCAACAAAAGATGCGAAGAATATCACTTGCGAGTAGCGCGTGCGGGTGATTCTGCCAGAATTTTCAAATGCTCCTGTGCCGTGGCATTTGCGGGGTTCACCCGCAGCTCTTCGCGGTATTCATCTTTCGCCGCGCCCAGCATGCCGCGTTTCTCCAGGACAGTCGCAAGCGTGAAGTGAACATTCGGTGCGTTGGGCTCGAGTTCAGAGGCCCGGCGCAACGGCATTTCCGCGCCTTGCAGATCGCCTAGAGCCAAATGGCACATTGCGATCTGATATTGCGAGAGCGCGTTGTAGGGGTTGACGCGCGATGCCTGCGTGAATGCCGCTTCCGCCTCAGAGTAGCGATGCAGATCAAACAATGCTGCGCCAAGATTGAAATTGCCGCCCCAATTGTTCGGATTCACTCCCAGTCCCCGGCGAAAATATGGGATCGACGCCTCCTTGTTGCCGGTCTCGCTCAGTTCGGTGGCATATGCAAATAGAGCGGGGGCACTGCGCGGCGCGAGTCTGGCGGCATTGGCGTAGAGGGTAAGCCGATCCCGCCAGTGGGGAAGCTGCGCAGCGGTTAGAGCCGTGATGACGATCATCCAAACTGCAAAAGCACCGATTGCCACCCGCTTCCAGCGCAGGCGGACTGCGTCAAGGGCGGCGGCAACGATCAGCGCGAATCCCGCGACTGAAACATATAGGTAGCGGTCATGCGCGATCTCGCTCCAAAACATGTTGCTGAAACGCAGTGCAGGCAGCAACGGGATGACGAGCAAGGCGGTGCCGACCGCGATCAATCGGCGGTGCGCTCGCAGACTTAGCCAAAGCAGCCAGAGGATCGCGGCGAATCCGCTGATGGAGAACAGCGGGAACCAGAACATCCCCGTCCATGGTGATGCGATGTAGGGCAGGTCATAGGTGTAGCTGAGATCCAACGGCAGCAGAAGCTTGCTGAAGTACAGCCAAAGAACCGAGGGCGCGGTCAGCAGCTGAACGGAAAGCGGCAGTGGGGTGATGGTGTAAGAGATTGCATCCAGCACTTCCAAGCGGATCATTAGGTAGATCGACAGCAATAAGGTGTAAACGCTGAGGGCGAATCCGTCGCGTCCGCGAAGTTGAACTCCGAGGATCATCGCCACGACGATCGCCAAAAAAGGAAATACCGCTCCCGGTTCTTTGGATAGCATGGCAACCGCGCATGCGAAGGCAGAGAGCACCAGCCATAGCCATTGCCGCGGTCGCCCATTTCGCCGATAACGCAGGAACCAGTAGAGCCCGGCAAAGATACCGCGCGCCATCATGGGATCGCAGACACCGGAGACATACGCAACTGACTCCAGGTGCACCGCGTGCAGGGCGAAGATCGCGGTGGTGATCCAGGCGATCCAGTAGCTGGGTGTGAGCTCGCGCACCATCCGGTAGAGGAACCAGGTTGCCGCCAGGTGCGCAATGATCGAGGTCAGGTGCCAGCCTGCGGGAGAAGTCCCAAAGAGCTTGAAATTCGCCAGCAGCCACATCAAAAAAAATGGACGGTAGTAATTGGCCTTGGCGTGCTCCGCCACGTGGTACCAAAGATGTTTGGTGAAATAGCTGGGCAGGTATGAAACCGAAGTGATACGTGGATTGCTAACAATCTGGACAGGGTCGTCGCCCACCCAGCCGTATCGGGTAGCCGGCAGGAAGAGCAAAAACATCGCTACCAGAAGCGCCGCCACAGCGAGCGCGTGCAATCGCCGATTTGGCTTCGAAATCAACTGTCGGGTGGCATCCAATCCGCCATCCTAGCGCAAATATCTCTGCATCTCCAACGCTTTCAAATACATCCAAAGGTTGACAACAACTCACTCAAGGTTCATACTAGAGTTTTCTGCAATGCAAGTAACTGGTTTGTTCACTTGCACTTATACGCGGAGGAGGAAAGCTGGATATGGGCAAGATCATAGGAATTGATTTGGGTACTACTAACTCGGTGGTGGCGGTGATGGAGGGCGGCGAGCCAAAAGTGATCGCCAACGAAGAGGGCGGACGCACTACGCCATCCGTGGTTGGCTTCACAAAGTCCGGCGAGCGCCTTGTGGGACAGGTCGCCAAGCGCCAAGCCATTACCAACCCGGAGAATACCGTCTATTCGATCAAGCGATTCATGGGCCGTCGATACGACGAGATCACCGAAGAAGCCAAGATGGTGCCCTATAAAGTGCAGAAGTCGGGCGATCATGTCTCGGTCCTGGCGCAGGGCAAGGAGCATACGCCCCCGCAGATCTCCGCGATGATCCTGCAGAAGCTTAAAAAAGCGGCAGAGGACTATCTGGGCCAGACGGTCACGGAAGCGGTCATCACCGTGCCTGCATACTTCAATGATGCACAGCGACAGGCGACCAAAGATGCCGGCAAGATCGCTGGACTCGACGTTAAGCGCATTGTCAACGAGCCCACCGCGGCGGCGCTCGCCTATGGGCTCGATAAAAAGAAGGACGAGACCATCGCCGTGTACGACTTTGGCGGCGGCACCTTTGATATCTCCATCCTGGAAGTGGGCGAAGGCGTCATCGAGGTGAAGTCCACCAATGGTGACACCCACCTTGGCGGCGACAACGTCGACCAGAAGATCGTGGACTGGCTTACGGACGAGTTCAAAAAAGATGAAGGGCTCGACTTGCGCGCCAAAGGCAACGAGATGGCGTTGCAGCGCCTGCGTGACGCGGCGGAGAAGGCAAAGATCGAACTCTCCTCCACCATGCAGACGGAGATCAACCTGCCATTCATCACCGCGGATGCCGGAGGCCCGAAGCATCTGGTAAAGACGCTCACCCGCGCCAAGCTGGAGCAGTTGATCGAAGAGATCATCCAGCGCTCGGTGGGCCCCTGCAAACAGGCGATGAAGGATGCGGGCATTGAAGCCAGCAAGATCGATGAGGTGGTCCTGGTGGGCGGCATGACCCGTATGCCCCGCATTCAGGCGCTGGTGAAGGAGCTGTTCGGCAAGGAGCCACATCGCGGTGTGAATCCGGATGAAGTGGTGGCGATCGGCGCGGCGGTGCAGGCGGGCGTGCTCGGCGGCGAGGTGAAAGACCTTCTCCTGCTGGACGTGACTCCGTTGACGCTCTCGATCGAGACTTTGGGCGGCGTTTCCACCGCAATGATCCCGCGGAACACCACCATCCCCACCAAGAAGACGGAGACCTTCTCTACCGCGGCTGACAATCAAACGTCGGTAGAGATCCATGTGCTTCAAGGCGAGCGTCCGCTGGCGCGCGACAATCGCACGCTGGGCAAGTTCCACCTGGGTGGCATCATGGCCGCGGCGCGTGGAGTGCCGCAGATCGAAGTCACCTTTGACATTGACGCCAACGGCATCCTGAACGTTAACGCCAAGGACATGGCGACCGGCAAAGACCAGAAGATCACCATCACTTCTTCCTCCGGATTGAGCAAAGAAGAAGTGGAGAAGATGGCGAAGGAAGCTGAGGCCCATGCTTCAGAGGACAAAGATCTTCGCGAGAAGATCGAGGCGCGCAATCAGCTTGATTCCTCCGTCTATAACATTGACAAGATGATGAAGGAACACGGCGAGAAGATCTCCGCGGGCGATAAAGAAGCCGTGGAGAGCGCACTGACCGATGCCCGGAAGGCGCTTGAGAACCAGGACGCTGACGTGGCCGTAATGAACAGCGCTCGAGAGCGCCTGACTACCGCCAGCCACAAACTCGCGGAGCAGATGTACAAGGCGGCAACGCCGGGTGCGGACGGAGCACAAGGCGGGCCATCGGCAGATGGAGCGGCTTCTGGTGCAGCAGGCGAACAGAAGAAGGACGAAGGCGTGATCGACGCCGAGTACGTGGACGTCGAAGACAAGAAGTAAATCATTCACCACGGAGGCACGGAGACTCGGAGGGTTTTTTCTCTGGGTCTCCGTGTCCTCTGTGTTCTCTGTGGTTGAAAGGTGTTGGTATGAAGAAGATCCCTCAAGCAGTCGCCATGATCCTACTGGTGAGCGCACTGAGTGCAACAGATGCAGCCGCACAGTCCTCCGTCCGCAAAGATGGAGGTCCGGTGCGCATGGATACCGCTCAACTCCTGGAGCAGAAAGTCCGTGACTTCCTGGTGGGCGCCGGCAAGAACGATCCCGCAGCCCACGATGCCTTCTGGGCAGACGACTTGATCTATACCGGCTCAAGCGGCGCGGTGAAGACCAAGCAGGAGATCATGAAGAGCGTACGTGAATCCGGAATGCAACCCGCGAAAGATGCCGGCAAAGAGACTTATACCGCTGAGGATGTGAAGGTCCACGATTACGGAGACTACGCCGTGGTGAACTTCCGCCTGGTGCGCAACGCAGAAGAGAATGGCAAGCCGATGGTGAACCACTATCGCAATACCGGTATTTTCCGTCGAGACGGCGCGCAGGACTGGCGCGTAATCGCCTGGCAAGCCACGAAAGTGGAGCCGGAGAAGCAAGCAGCGGCAAAGTAACTCGCACCACGGAGGCACGGAGGTTGAAGGTTGAATGTGTAATGAGCAAAGTGTGGTGAACCCCAACTGAGTGCTGAATGCTGAGTGTTTAAACCATGGCGACGCAGACCAAAGATTATTACGGCCTACTCGGCATCAAGAAAACGGCGAATGCGGACGATATCCGCAAAGCATTCCGCAAACACGCGCGCAAATATCATCCTGACGTAAATCCCAACAACAAGCAGGCGGAGGAAAAGTTCAAGGAGATATCTGAGGCGAACGATGTCCTCACCGATCCCAAGAAGCGCAAGATCTATGACCAGCTGGGATATTACTCAGACAATATCGATCCAGCGGCGGCGGAGGCTTACGCGCGCGGTGGCGGGTTCGGGGCGGGCGGGTTCGGGGGCCGCCCCGGCGCGGGACGCAGAGGCGCACACGGTCAGGAAGTCCCCATCGACTTCAGCAATTTTGATTTTGGCAACTTCAGCGGGGGACAGCGCGGTGCCGGCACTGGAGGAAGCGGCGGATTCCGGGACGTCTTTTCCAGCATGTTCAGCGGCGGCGGCATGGGACACGAGTCCAGCGGCCCCATGCCGGGCACGGACATTGAGTACACCGTCAACGTGGGCTTTTGGCAGGCGATCAAGGGCGGCACCGTGCGGCTGAACATCCAGCGTCCTGACGGCGGCACGGAGCCTTTGGAGTTTCGCATCAAGCCAGGCACTCGCGATGGCCAGCGCATCCGCCTGGCCGGGCGCGGCAATCCCGGCGCCCGCGGTGGCAACATTGGTGACCTTTACCTGATCATCCGCGTGGGCCAGCATCCCGTTTTCAGCCGCGATGTGGATGATATCCATATCGCAGTCCCAATCTCAGTGGCGGAGGCGGCGCTGGGGGCGAAGATTGACGTGCCTACCATCGATGGCCGCGCGCAACTGCGCGTTCCTCCGGGAACACAGAGTGGACAAAAATTACGCATGCGCGAGAAGGGTGTACCCTCGGCGACGAAAGACGGCGTGCGCGGTGACCAGATCGTGGAAGTGAAGGTCGCCGTGCCGCAGATGCGGGATGAGCGCTCGAAAGAGATCTTGCGCGAATTCGCAAAACTGAATGCAGAGGATCCGCGGGCTGAGTTGTGGAGCAAGGTGTAACTCATGCCCACTAAACGAAAATCTCGCGGGGCATACATGATCAGCGTGGTGGCTGAGATGTATGACATTCACCCGCAAACGCTGCGTCTTTACGAGCGTGAAGGCTTGCTGAAGCCTTCGCGCACCGAAGGGAACACGCGGCTCTACACCGAAGAAGATCTCAAGCGGTTGGAATTCATCTTGAGCCTGGCTCGAGACCTTGGGGTGAACATCTCCGGCATCGCCATCATCCTTCAGATGCGCGAGCGCATGGACACCATGCAGATGCAGATGCAGGAGTTCGCCCGCTTTGTGCAACAGGAAGTGATGAAGCGCTCACAGCAGGCGGACGCATCGCGCGGGGCGATCGTGCCCATGCGGCAGGTGCCGAAAAAACACTAAGCATTTAGCAGTTAGCATTTAGTGATGAACTTTCGGGGAAAAGTAGGACTAAGTGCCTCAGCGCCTCCGCGTCTCTGCGGTGAAAAGAAGTTAGGTTTTCTTGGTGTCTTAGTGCCTCCGTGGTTCGCCCTTGCTCTGATAAACTCTCTAGTTCGCCCGTGGGCGCCAGCTCATCTAGATAGCTCACCTTTTATTAATAGGACTCATTCATGTTGAAGCCTCAGGATATTGCGATTGTTGCGGGCGCGCGCACGCCCATGGGACGTTATTGCGAGAAATTGCGCGACTTTAGCGCGCAGGAACTCGGCGCCATTGCGGGAGTGGAGGCGATGAAACGCGCTGGCGTGGAGCCGGCGCAGATCGACCACGTGGTCTATGGCAACGCGCAGCAGACATCGGGCGATGCGCTGTACGGCGCGCGCCACGTCTCTTTGAAAGCCGGCATCCCACAAGAGGTTCCCGCGCTTACGCTGAATCGACTCTGCGGATCAGGGATGCAGTCGATCGTGACTGGAGCGCAGATGATCCAGCTAGGAGAAGCGACCACCGTACTCGCAGGGGGCATGGAATCAATGTCACAGGCGCCGCACGTGATCCGAGGCATGCGCTGGGGCGTCGGTCTAGGTGAAGGCAAGCTAGAAGACTCGCTGATGGTGGCGCTGCTCGACTCATACTGCGGCCTATATATGGCGAATACCGCGGAGCTTTATGCCGAGCAGCAGGGGATCACGCGTGAGCACATGGATGAGTTCGCACTTCGCTCGCAGCAACGCGCGGAAGCCGCCTACAAAGAGGGACGCATGCAGGAAGAGATCACTCCGGTGCCGCTCAAGAACCGCAAAGGCGAGCCCACGGGTGAGCTGTTCAGTGAAGATGATCATCGCCGCCCGCAAACCACCATTGAAAGCCTTGCTAAGCTGCGCCCCGCATTCGGCAAGAACGGGACGGTGACTGCCGGAAATGCCAGCGGCATCGTGGATGGTGGCGCAGCCGTGGTGCTGATGCCGCTCGACGAAGCCGGCAAGCGGGGACTCAAGCCTATGGGGCGCATCGTGAGCTGGGGCATCGCCGGCGTGGATCCGAAGATCATGGGAAGCGGCCCGGTGCCTTCTTCACGGATCGCGCTGAAGAATGCGGGCATGAAGCTTGAGGACATCGATCTGATTGAGGTGAACGAAGCATTCGCGGGGCAGTATCTGGCGGTGGAAAAAGAATTGGGTCTTGATCGTGAAAAGGTGAATGTGAATGGCGGTGCGATCGCACTCGGTCATCCGCTGGGCTCGACGGGAACGCGATTGGTGATCACGATCCTGAACGAGCTTCGCAGGCGCAAGAAGAAGTACGGCCTGACGACTGCGTGCATCGGCGGCGGGCAGGGGATTGCGATGGTAGTGGAGAATCTGGTTTAGGCTTCTAAAAAAACATCCCGAGCGTAGCGAGGGAACCCTACGGACATGAGCAAGAGGCTGATACACGTATATCTACTTTCGGGTCTCAGCGGTACCCTCTATGTCGGCATCACCGACGATCTGCCGCTGCGTATGCTGCAGCATCGCGCCGGAACATATGATGGGTTCACCAAGAAATATCAGGTGAATCGGCTCATGTACTTTGAGAGTTTCACTGATGCTGTAAACGCAGCGAAAAGAGAAAAGCAGATCAAGAAGTATCGTCGAGAGAAAAAGATCGCGCTTTTTAGTAAGTCAAACCCGTCCTGGGAAGATTTAAGTAAAGATTTGTATAGTCTGCGGACAAAGCGGCGAGCGTCGGCTATGTAGCGGTCCCTCGCTGCACCACCCCAACGAGCTTCGCTCGTCGGGGACCCCGGTTATGCTCGGGATGTTTTTCGAAAGAGGCAATAATGGCAATTCATAAAGTTGGCGTACTTGGTTGCGGACTGATGGGCTCGGGCATTGCGCAAGTATCGGCAATGGCGGGCTATGACATAGTCGTGCTTGAAGCCGACCAGAAGTACATCGATAAAGGTTTCGCCGGCATCGATAAGTCGCTTGGAAAACTCGCGGAGAAGCCGCCGGAAAAAGGCGGCATCACCGCCGAGCAGAAGGATGCCGCGCGCTCCCGCCTGAAGGGAACACTGAACAAGCAAGACCTGGCGGACTGCGACCTCATCATTGAAGCCATCATCGAGAACGTTCAAACCAAGAACGAGATGTATAAGTCACTCGACGAGATCGTGAAGAAGGACTGCATCTTCGCCACCAATACTTCTTCGATCTCGGTGACTGAATTGATGGCTTCCACCAAACGCCCGGAACGATTCATCGGCCTTCATTTCTTCAATCCTGTGCCGCTGATGAAACTGGTTGAAGTGGTTCGCACCATTGCCACCGCGCCGGACGTTTTTGAGCAAGCGGTCGAGTTCGGACGCAAGGTAGGCAAGGTCCCGGTGCGCACCAGTGACAAGACCGGATTCATTGTCAATCGTCTGCTGGTCCCGTATTTGCTGGATGCGATTCGCGCCTATGAGGAAGGGGTTGGCTCCATCGCCGACATCGATCAGGCGATGAAGCTGGGCTGCGGATATCCCATGGGGCCCTTTACGTTGCTCGATTTCGTGGGCCTGGACACTACCTACTACATCACGCATGTGATGTTTGACGAGTTCAAGGAGCCACGCTTTGCCGCGCCCTCATTGCTGCGCCGCCTGGTGCTCGCCGGATGGTATGGGCAAAAGACCGGGCGCGGATTCTACGATTGGACAGATCCGAAAAATCCCGTACCGCTGGACTTGAAGTAAATGCAAAATATAAAAACTGAAACCAAGAACCAGATCGCCTACGTCACCATCAACCGGCCAGACAAGCTCAACACGCTCAACATGGCGACCATGGAAGAGCTGCGTACCGTCTTCACCGCCATACGCGATGATGCCGGCGTTCGCGTGGTGATCCTCACGGGTGAAGGACAGAAGGCATTCGTCGCCGGTGCTGACATTAACGAACTAGCCCGGCACAATGTGGTGGAAGCCAAGGCGTACACGCATAAAGGTCAGAGCGTGCTCGATCTCATTGAGAACCTGGGCAAGCCGGTCATCGCTGCCATCAACGGATTCGCGCTCGGCGGAGGATGCGAACTGGCGATGGCTTGTACCATGCGCATCGCCTCTGACAATGCGAAGCTGGGACAGCCCGAGGTGAAACTTGGCATCATGGCCGGCTATGGCGGGACGCAACGTTTGCCGCGGCTTGTTGGCAGAGGTGTTGCGATGCAGATCCTGCTTACCGCGGACACCGTGACCGCTCAAGAGGCACACCGCATCGGCCTTGTGAATGAGGTGGTGCCACAAGCCGAGCTCATGGGCCGCGCGGAAGCCATCGCGCAGAAGATCATTGCCAACGCTCCGCTCGCGGTGCAATACACCATGGAAGCCGTGAACCACGGCATGGAGATGACGCTGCCGGATGGTTTGTTCCTGGAAGCAACGCTCTTCGGCGTCTGTTGCGCCACGGAAGATAAAGCCGAAGGCACAACGGCGTTCCTGGAAAAACGCGCAGCGCAATTCAAAGGCAAATAGATTCTCAACCCGGAGGCACAGATGCACAAAGAGGTCAACGATCTGTGCGTTTGGGTATTGCGTATGGATGAACTCGACGCCGCCACCTCCGCGTCCTCTGCGGTTAGAATCAATCTTCCATGATCAAGCAACTTACCATCGTGAAGCGCGCTGCGGACGAGCAGCAGTGGAAGCAGCTCTCCGCGCTGCTTGAGTCGCTTGGCTTTGCGCAGGGCGCCGGATGGACGGAGGGGCAGGCGCGGGGCTCGGCATTCATAGCGCCGCTTGGGAACCTGGAACTTTATTCCGGCAGCGAGATCCCGTATCCCGAGATCATGGCGGAAGTGTCTGACCTAAAAGCAGTCCGCGTCCAGATCAAAAGATCTGGACTTGGCACGCTCTCTGAGGTTCGCCGCACCCCGTGGAACGCTGACTTATTCTTATTTGCCGTAGGAGCGCTTGAGATCGGCTTTTGGCAATTCGAAAATCCGAAGCAGCTTCCATATCAAACCGTCGAAGGCGATCTGCACGTGACCGGCGCGCGCTTCGGCATTGTGAGCAGCCGATTCAACTCCTTTATCACTGAGCGCCTGGTGCAGAGCGCGGCAGACGCGTTGCGCCGTACCGGCACCCCCGAGCAGGAGATCACCATTGTGCGCGTGCCCGGCGCGTTTGAGGTTCCCATCGCCGCGCGCAAGCTGGCAGAGACCGGCACGGTGGATGCAGTGATCTGTCTTGGGCTATTGATGCGAGGAGAGACTTCGAACTACGAACACATCTCAGAGGAAGTGGCACGCGGGATCGGTCAATCCGCGCAAGCGACTGGAGTGCCCCATGCTTACGGCGTGCTCACGTGCGATACGCTGGAGCAGGCGATCGATCGCGCAGGATTGAAGATGGGCAACAAAGGTTTTGAAGCGGCCATCGCCGCGGTGGAAATGGTTTCTCTTGCGCGAAAGCTGGACCAGAAAGCGAAGGCCAGGTGAGCAAGGTCGGACAGCGGCGAAAGTCCCGTGAGATGGCGCTGCAAATGTTGTTCCAGGCGGACATGGGCAAGCAGACAGCAGATGAGGTGCGGAAAAGTTTTTGGGCAGAGCGCGCTGATGCCGACGATGAGACCCGTGGCTTTGCCGATGACATCTTTCGCGTGGCAACGGAAGAGGACCGCGCACTCAAGATCGATCAGCTCATTGAGAAACATGCTGCGCACTGGCGCATCGAGCGCATGGCGACTGTCGATCGCAACGTACTGCGCGCCGGCATCGCTGAGATGATGGGTTATCCGCAGACTCCGAAGGCGGTCATCATCAATGAGGCGCTTGAGATCGCGCGCAAGTTCTCCTCGCCAGAATCAGTCAACTTTATCAATGGCGTGCTGGATAGCATCTCCAAAGACCTGAATTAGCGGCTACAATCGGCGGAGAGGCGGCCAATGCTCCGGATCTGCTGGGATACGCTGGTGAGATTTCTGATTGCGTTCCTGCCGCGAGACCTCCGGATGCGGATTGCGGATGATGATCCCGCATACGCGCTCGCCTCTGGGCTCGTCCAGTTCGTCTTGTGCGCAGCTCTGTTCTTCGGGCTGTACGTGTAACACATTCAGCAGGCGACAACGCAGCTCGATCCCAGGCTGGTTCTCAGCGCCGCGGAAAAGCGGGGAGATGCCGCGCTCATGGGCGCCGGATTCGTGTTCATGGCGCACTTCCTCCTGCAGCCTTTATCTCTGCTGGTTTTATATTTATTGATAGAGGGTTTTATACGGGCGCTTGCCGCCACAATCTCAGGTAAAGTGGTAGGCAGCGGGATACTGGCATTTCTGTGGCAAGTGTGGAAAAAGCCATTTGCTATCGCCACAGCGAAAAGTACCCGCGCGGCGACAAAATAAAGCCCTCGCCGCAGTAAAGGCTTTGCGAAAGTTACTTTGGCCGCACCACCACAAAATCCGGCGAAACAACGGTGTTATCGGTTTTCTTCAATCCCACGGCAATTTGTTTCACGTCAAGATTCGTTGGTGGTGTATCGATCACATGCACGTCATTCGTGCCCAGCTCTCCTACATAGAGCTGTTTCCCGTCCAGCGTGAGGTCGGCGGTTGTGGCTCCAGTCGCGCCGGCACCCAAAGCGATGACGGAAGTGGTTCCCGCGGCCACGTCATAGGCCAGTACGCCTGTGGTATTGCTGGTGGCATAGGCATGCGTGCCCGCGGAATCGACAATGAATTTATTGGGCGCAAAACTCACGCCAAAACTGTGTTCAGTCACTGCGTTAGACACAGTGGTCGGTGGGCAAGGCTGCGTCTCGACCGCTAGCAGATCGTCAATGATGCTGCCGCCGGTAAGGCCCAGCACATGCGTGGCATCGGTAGTGGTGCGCAGCAGCAAAGGAGTGGTGCTGGCGGCAACCGTGCCCAGTTGGGCATTGTCGCAAGTTGTGAAGGTGGTCAAGGGCGCGGAGCCGCCTGCAACATACGCGATGGATCCCTGTGAGAGTGCAGTCACGTCATTGGCTGCACCGCCCAGCGCCACATTGCGCAAGGTCAAGACTGGCGAGTAGACATATAGGCTGTTTCCTGCGGAGCCCGAACTCACGATGAAAGCCTTGAAGTTGTCGGGCGTCCAGTCCGCGGCGATCGCATTTGCGATGGTGAATGTCTCGAACCCGTTTGCCGCGGAGTCATAAACGTACACCTTTGAATTGGCTACATCGGAAACAATGGCCTTGTTTCCATTCGGTGAGACCGCCAGCACCTTGCCTTGGATGTTGGTGATGTCCGCACTAAAGCTGTTCGTGGTTGGATCCAGCACAAGCAGGGCTGTGTCTGCGCCCAGGAAAGCTCGCAGTCCATTGCGTGCAAAAACAAACGAATTGATCGCCAAAGTAGAAGTAACACTGCTGACTGTGGCACTGGGCACGGTGATTGCCGTGCCGGCAACGTTCGTACCGGTATCGATGGGAACAATGGTGGTCGCACCTTTACCGGTCACATATGCGGTGCTTGCAGTGGTGCCGCTCACGGTCGCCACTACAACATTGCTGTACACCGATTGATTCACTCCTGAGTTGCAACTAGGCGGGGTGCAACTGGCAACCACGGCGGTGGTGCCGGCATTCGTTCCAGTCACCGTGGCGGTGGTTGTCGTTCCCGTCGCGCTCACCACGTTGGGATAGTAGGAGCTGAAAGTCAGCACGATATCGGTAATAGGGTTTCCGAGTGTGTCCGTGATCGTTGCGGAAAGCGTCTTCGCCGCCCCTGGAGCCAGGGTGAAGCTGGTTTCCAGCGGAGTAGTTCCTTGAGTGCCAAGGATGATGGTTGCTGGTGGGCAGGTGGTGAAGGTCACAGGAAGCGAGGTGATGTTGCTGACGGTGGCAATGATCTGGGTCTGACCCGGTTGTTTCGCTGTCACTAAGCCAGTGGAATCAGGGGTCGCGATGTTGGGATTCACCGGGCTATAGGTGATGGTGCCCACGGTGGCGGTAATGTCATTGCCACTAGCGTCTTTGGCGACTGCGGTGAGCTGCTGGGTCTTGGCCTGAGAGACGCACGCTACCGCGGGTGCGCTCAGCGTCAGATTCGCGATTCGCTGGTGCACGGAGATCACAGACTTGTCGCTGGTGATCCCGGAGGCTGAGGCCGTGATATTCGCCGTGCCCACCGGCCCGGGTGTACAGGTAATAAAATTTGCGTCCCAAGTGCCGGCACATATCAGCCCTGTTTTAGAGACCTGCACAACCGCGGTATTGTCAGAGGTCCAGGTGGGTGTGACCGTGTTGATCACGCTGCCCTTTGCATCCTGGACAGTAGCCCGGAGTTGCGCAACCTCTCCCGTTTGGAGCGAGAGAGTTGCCGGCGTGACGATCACCTTCGCCGGCTTGCCAAGCGTGGTGGTGCTGCTTTTGCTCCCGCCACAGCCGGAGATGGTTGCAACCACTAAAATGACCGCGCATGTGCGGAGAAAAACAGACTGCTGCATGACACCTCTAAAGGCGTACAAAGTTCAGGATGAGTGCTGGATAACCTAGTTTATTGTGCCCGGCTGGATTTCGGCAAGGTGAACGGTATACTGGAAGCAGACCCACCGGACGCGCGCCCGTAGCTCAGGTGGATAGAGCGAACGCCTCCGAAGCGTTAGGTCGGGAGTTCGAATCTCTCCGGGCGCGCCATTCATTCTCTACCTAGATGCCATTCTAAGGGCAGATTCCGCCGCATAGCTTTCGGTACTCGCGATAGCATCGTTCCAACCCCCCTTTGAAAGCGGTGCATGCCATGAAACACCAAGAAATCCTCCTGGTTGGATCCGACCCGATGTTGAATCAGCTGCGAGCCACGGTGTTAACAAATGTAGGCATGGGAGTTGTTGCAAGCGAGCCGGAGCCGGCCATGAAACTTTTGCGCCAGCAACCGTGGAAGGTCGTGCTGCTTTGCCACACTATGGGTGATTCCATCCGGAGAAAGCTCCAAGCCACGGTGAAAGCTCAAGACCCCAGCACCTGCGTTTTGCTGCTCTTGCCCAATTACCCACTGCACGCTTTTCCTGAAGCGGACGATGTGATCGACACCACCGCCGGTCCGGATGTACTGGTTAAAACCATCAGCGAAGCTTTGCGGCGGGATTGCAGCGCCGCTTAATGATCGCACGCGTCTGGCATGGCACTACCAAACCGGAAGATGCTGACAAATACGAGGGCATGCTCAAGCCTGAACTCCTGCCTGGTCTCAGCAAGGTCCCCGGATTCAAAGAGAGCTTCTTGTTCCGTCGTGAATTTCCTCAAGAGACGGAATTTGTGACCATCATTCTGTGGGAATCGATGGACGCATTGCGCGCTTATGCCGGCGCTGAGTATCAGAGATCGATCGTCCCCGAGGACCGTCGTGCATTGCTGGTCCGGCATGAGGAATTCGCGCAGCATTACGAAGTGGTGGCGCGGGCCGCTTGATGGCGACGTCGATTGGTCGTCGCTGCGTCGGTTTTGCGGCCTCTACCGTAAAATCTCTCACTAATGCAGGGAGATAAAAAACAGGCCATCATCGTGGGCGCGGGGCCGGCAGGGCTCACCGCCGCCTATGAGTTGTTGACCCGCAGTGACATCCAGCCCATCGTCCTGGAAAAAAGCGACTATGTAGGCGGCATCTCCCGCACCGTTCGCTATCAGGGTAACCGCATGGACATTGGCGGTCACCGGTTCTTTTCCAAAAGCGACCGCGTGATGGACTGGTGGCTCATGCACCTGCCCATGGAGAACACGGGCGACACAAAGGCCGAGATCCGTTACCAGAATCAGGCGCGCAACGTAAGTTCGGGTCCCCAAGGTTGCGCCCCGCAGGATACAGACCGCCTGATGCTGTTGCGCGCGCGCAAGTCTCGCATCTACTTCATGCGCAAGTTCTTTGACTATCCCATCAGCCTGAACGCGGATACCCTGCGCAAACTTGGGCTGGGCCGCACCGCGAAGATCGGTGCCAGCTACATCCGCCGGGCATTGTTTCCCTTGCGGCGGCAAGAAAACCTGGAAGAGTTTTTTATCAATCGTTTTGGCGAAGAGCTGTATCGAACTTTCTTTAAGTCCTATACCGAGAAAGTTTGGGGCGTCTCCTGCACGGAGATTGACGCTGAATGGGGCGCGCAGCGCATCAAGGAACTCTCCATCTGGAAGACCATCACGCATCTGGTGAAGAGCACTCTCAAAGGCAAGTCCAGGAGCATTGCGCAGAAAGACACTGAGACTTCATTGATCGAGCAGTTCCTTTATCCGAAATATGGCCCTGGCCAGATGTGGGAGACAGTCGCAGAAAAAGTTCGCGGGCTCGGCGGCACCATCCTCATGGGGGAAGATGTGCAAGCGGTGCACGTGGAAAATGGCCGCGTAACCGCAGTGACCTCCCGCTCCAGTTCGGGAAGCACTCAACGTCTGCATGGCGATTATTTTTTCTCCACCATGCCGATGCAGGAGCTTACCCGCGCCCTGGACTGCGCGGTCCCACCTGAGGTTCGCGATATCAGCGATGGCCTGATGTATCGCGATTTCATTACCGTCGGCTTGCTGCTGGATGACCTGAAGATCCGGGACTCTTCTCCCAATGGCAACAAATTTATTTCAGACAATTGGATCTACATCCAGGAGCCGGACGTTCATGCGGGACGCTTGCAGATCTTCAATAACTGGAGCCCGGCGCTGGTCGCGGACCCCGGGAAAGCGTGGATCGGCGTGGAATATTTTTGTAACCAGGGAGACGCGCTTTGGACCCGGAGCGATGAGGAGATGAAAGAACTGGCCGCAGAGGAGCTGGATAAGATCGGCATCATCGAGCGCAGCCATGTGCTGGATGCCACGGTGGTGCGCATGGAAAAGACGTATCCTGCTTATTTTGGCAGCTACAATCGGTTTCCTGAATTACGTGCGTGGTTTGATGGATTCCAGAATCTCTTCCTGGTGGGGCGCAATGGGATGCATCGTTACAACAACCAGGACCACTCCATGCTCACTGCAATGACCGCCGTGGACAACATCATTGCCGGGCGCACCTCAAAAGAGAACATCTGGGATGTGAATACGGAGATGGAGTATCACGAGACGAAAGAAGAAGCTGCCGCGCCAGCCACTTAATGCGCGCCCGCCCAGCCCCCCACCACGCGGCTGTCACGGTACCAAGGCGCTTTAAAGCGCAAAAGGTTGGATACACTGCGTGCCGGCGTAAGAACGCTTATCCCCAGCAGAAGTGCGCGATTCTTGCTGTGCGATTCAATGCGCTTGATCACAAATTTATCCAGGGCGTCTTCGCCGATGATCAAAGCCGTGCCGATGATCGGCGTGTTGACAAAATCGCACCAGCCGGTGCCGTTCGTGCGCAAGCCGGTGCGGGAGAAGTAACGGTAATTTCCCAGATGACCGAGCGATGCCTCACTCACCGGGCCGATCTCCCATTGCGTGCTATAGACCGTGATCCAGGCCATGGCCTTGAGTCGGCTTTTCACATATTGCTTACTCGCAGATAATTCGAGCGCGGCGCCTTTGGGATCATTCTGGATCTGGATATAACCGACTGCGGCGCCGCTCATCGGATGTCCGATGTAGTTCACCAAAAACTCATCACCATCATCCCATGCGTCCCAGCGATGATTGCTGACGGCCCGCGCCCATTCGCTGAAAAAGCGGCCAATCAGTTGTCCCCGGTAATTGGAGCGGTTGACGGAATGTTCGATCGCTAAAAATTCCAATGACTCAAATATTGCAGCTCGCCATCGAAAATCGCAGGAGTCATGCGGGTCGGCGGTGGTGCATCCCCGTTGGGCGAACGCCGATTTACGCAGGATATATTCGGAGCGTGGAATCGCCTCGCCCTCGCCTTCCTTGACTTTGGGGATGGAGGAAGCCACTTGAACCTGAGGCGAAGCGGCCGTATCGGCGGACCCAGGTAAAACTGAAGAATCGCCGAATGCGAAGCCGGAGAACAAGAAGAACAAGAAGAACAAGAGGAGAGCAGCAGTAAATACTTTTGAGCGCATGATCTCCTCGCATTACTTTCTCTGCGTGAAAACAGTTTAGCGGTTCGCATTTTGAAGTTGAACGTGCGAAAAGCCTTAATCTTGAAAATTTTTGTATCATTTTGGCTGGATTTTCAGCATGGCTGCCAAAATGCGCCGATTCTGCGTTTCGGGATGACCCGGCTTACTCGAAAGCCCAAATCCGCATCCTAGTAACCACAAGACGGAAATTATTCTGCCGGTCATTTCAATGCCAAAAGTGAGCCTTTAATCTCGATGGGAAAAGGTACTAATCCGCCCTTACCTGCAAGCGGCAAAAAAGCTGCTCCGCCGGGTCCGCCCGGTGACGCCTGTCCCACTCCCTTTTCCTTCGGCCGGCAATCTGCCGCCTCTGCCGATTTTTCCGACGTTGACTTGATCTGCCTTTCGCACCTCCGCTGGGATTTCGTGTACCAGCGCCCCCAACA
Source organism: Terriglobales bacterium (assembly GCA_038254775.1). Classification (GTDB taxonomy): domain Bacteria; phylum Acidobacteriota; class Terriglobia; order Terriglobales; family Acidobacteriaceae; genus JBBSFV01. The sequence goes on from JBBSFV010000009.1 coordinate 81,198, forward strand.
TTTGATGACTCGCTGCGCCAAGCAGCGTCGCGTCTATTTTTTTGAGGAGCCCATCTTTGGCGGCGATACCGCCCATCTGGAAATAAGTCTCCGAGAGAACAAGCTGCGCGTCGTGGTACCCCATCTTCCCCACGGATTGGATCCTGAACAGGTGGAAGACTCACAACGCGAGCTGCTGCATCAACTCCTTCGCGATGAAAATATAAAAAAATACGTTTTCTGGGCCTATACCCCCATGGCGCTGGGGTTTGCTGAGGGCCTTGAGCCCGCAGCTTACGTCTATGACTGCATGGACGAGCTCTCACTTTTCCGAGGCGCTCCTCCTATCCTTCGGGAGCGAGAGCAGGAACTCTTCCGCCGCGCAGATCTGGTTTTTACCGGTGGGCAAAGCTTGTACGAAGCGAAGCGGCAACAGCATGCGCGCGCCTATCCATTTCCCAGCAGCATTGACGTTGAGCATTTTGCGCAAGCACGGCATGGCATAGAGGATCCTGAAGACCAGGCCCCTATACCGCATCCCAGGATGGGTTTTTATGGAGTTCTGGACGAGCGGTTTGACAAAGAACTTCTCGCGGGGATCGCAGAGCTGCGGCCTGATTGGCACTTTGTGATGGTAGGACCCATCGTAAAGATCGATCCCTCCGAATTACCGCAGCGTGCGAACATCCATTATCTGCCCAGCAAGACGTACAAGGAGCTGCCGGCATATCTGGGCAATTGGGATGTGGCGCTTCTGCTGTTTGCGCATAACGATTCCACCCGCTTCATCAGCCCTACCAAGACTCCGGAATATCTGGCGGCGGGTAAGCCGGTGGTCTCCACCTCCATCCAAGATGTGGTTCGCCCGTACGGGGACCAGGGTCTGGTGAAGATCGCTGACGAACCGCAGGCTTTTGTGGACGCGATCTCAGAGTGCCTGGCCCTCAACGATGAAACCTGGCTTCCGCGAGTGGATGCCTTCCTGGCAACCAATTCGTGGGATCTAACCTGGCGGCAGATGTGGAGCTTGATCTCAGAAGTGCTTGCGGGAAAAGCGGATTCCACATCCGTGCAAGACGAATATATGAATGCAATCTAGGCTGAACAAGGGGCGAAGATGTTTGATTATCTTATTGTCGGTGCGGGTTTTGCAGGGAGTGTTTTGGCGGAGCGTCTGACCAAGGTCTTAGGGCTTAAAGTCCTGATCGTGGATAAGCGTTCGCACATTGGCGGCAATGCGTTTGACCATTACAACGAACACGGCATCCTGGTACATAAATACGGACCTCACATCTTTCATACCAATTCACGCGAGGTCTTTGAATACCTCTCGCAATTCACCGAGTGGCGCTCTTATGAGCACCGCGTACTCGCCAGTGTGGACGGCCAATTAGTCCCCATCCCCATCAATCTGGATACCATCAACAAACTTTACGGTCTCAACCTGAACTCGAGGCAGATGGAAGACTTCCTCTCATCGATGGCGGAGCCGATCGAGCAGGTAAGGACCTCAGAAGATGTGGTAGTCAAGCGTGTGGGTCGTGAACTGTATGAAAAGTTCTTCCGCAACTACACCCGTAAGCAGTGGGATCTCGACCCTTCTGAGCTGGACGCCGCCGTCACCGCGCGGATCCCAGTGCGAACCAATCGCGATGGCCGCTATTTCACGGACAGCTACCAGGCGATGCCGCTGTACGGTTACACCCGGATGTTCGAGAAGATGCTCGACCATCCCAATATCAAGATCATGCTCAACACTGACTACAAGGAAGTGATGGACATCATTCCGTATCGGGAGATGATCTATAGCGGCCCCGTGGATGAGTTTTTTGATTTTCAGTATGGGAAGCTGCCGTATCGGTCGCTGCAGTTCAAGCATGAGACCTTGAACAAAGAGCAGCACCAGACCGCGCCGGTGGTGAACTATCCCAATGAACACTTGTATACCCGCGTGACGGAGTTTAAATATCTCACCGGCCAGGAGCACAACAAGACGAGCATTGTCTATGAGTTCCCGCAGGCGGAAGGCGATCCCTATTATCCGGTTCCGCGTCCGGAGAACGCGGAGCTCTATAGGAAATACAAAGCGCTCGCGGACTCCACCCCCAACGTCCACTTCGTTGGCCGGCTTGCAACCTACAAGTACTACAACATGGACCAGGTAACCGCCCAGGCGCTAACGCTTTTCTCAAAGATCAGCGGCGGGCGCCAGGTGGATAACACCGATACCACTAAAAGCATTCTTTATCCGACTTATTCGAATTCCAACGGAACTCGGAAGTCGCGCATTGCTATTACCGCCAAGTCAAATAAAGACCAGGCAGCGTGATCAACAAAGGTATATCGAAGGGTGCTATTTGTTCGTGGCCGGGGCTGAAAGCCCTGGTTTTTTTACGACTATCTTTCGCCGGTTTTCATGCTGCCACGGGCTCGTTGGGTATGCAGGGATCTTCCACCAGCCAGCGAATCTCGCAATGGAGAACGTACCTGGCTAATGCATCTTCAAGAGAGGGCATCAACTCGCCACGTTCGCTCGCCAATGCACTGAAGTAGGGACGGCGGGCAGCAAGCCCCATCTCCTCCAGACAAACACTTCGTAGAGATGAAGCTTCTACATTTGCCAGGACCGCCGCGAATCTTGCCAGCTCGGCCCAGGTGATGGAGCCTTCATTCACCAAGTGCCAGATGCCGGATTCTCCGTCGATCAGAAGATCGAGTGAAGCATTCACCAGATCCGGTACATAGGTGGGCGAAACCACATAGTTCTCGATACCGGCAAAGGGTTCGCCCTTGGCCATCGCGCGCAATGCAAGCGTTACGAAGTTATGTTCGTCCCAGGGGCTGAAAAATGCGCTGGTTCGCACCACCAGAGCAGAAGGATCGGCTTGAAGAACCAGTCGCTCGGCTTCTGCCTTCGCTTCACCATAGACATTGAGAGGCGAAACAGGGTCGCTCTCCAGGTAGGCAACACCCTTGCTGCCATCGAAGACCAGATCGGATGAGAAGGTAAGCAACCGGGTGTTTCGTGCGGAACAAGCAATAGCGAGTTCGGCAGCGCCGGTGGTGTTCTCGCGGAAGCAGCGCTCGTGGTCATTCTCAGCGTCGTCCACGCGCACATACCCGGCAGCATTTATGACCGCCCAAGGCTTTATCTCATCAAAAGCGTGGCGGACCGAATCGGCATCCGCGATGTCTAGTTCGGCACGAGAGAGCAGCACATGCTGCAGGCCGCGCAATCGGCAGAGCCGCAGAAAAGCATTGCCCAGCGTCCCGCTCGCGCCCGTGATCAGCAGCCGACGCGGGCGCTGGAACCCAATCAATGCCGGCTTGCGCTGAATAGATTCATTCGCTTCGATGGAATGGCCGTGATCGAAGCGCTCCGTCCGATGCCACCAGCCGGGAGAATCGAGCACCGGATGATCGACAGTCCTGCCTGAAGCGAAGCTCTCCAATACATGGCCGATCGCGGTCTTGCGCGGTTGCGGTGAGCGGATATCAAAAACGCCCGCTTCGTAGGCGCCGTTGCGGCGCGTGACCAGCGTATTCCAGTCCATGGCTCCAAGCAGAGACCATGCCGTGACCGCCCGAACATCCACACCCTGGTTGCGTAGTGCCGAACATTCGTTGACGATCTCCACGAACCAGCGCAACTGCTCCTCTCGCGTGCAGCCGTTATGGATTTCCGTGATGGCGACAGGTGATTCAAACCGCTCCCACGCTTCCGTCAACAGATTGCCGACGCCGGAGATGCCACCCGCCAACACTCGTGCCGCTTCAACATCCACATAATCTTCCTTGTGATTGCCGCCGCGCGTGCGCGAAGGATACAACTCCAACCGGTGATCGAGGAACCTTTCACTGCTCAGGTAATAGTTGAAGCCGCAGATGTCCGGAGCACAAGGTTCGTCCACCAACTGCTGCAGTTCATCTGCGCCTACTCCGAACCTTCGCAGATATTTCCAGAGCGAGTGATCATTCGTTACCTTGCCACGGAGCAGGTCAAAAGCCAGCCATCGCCTGTGGTTCTCAAAATCCGCCTGATATTGCAGCTTCTGTGTGCTGAAGATCTTGCTTAAATCTTCGGTTTGGATCAGTTGCGCCGCGGGATTGATCTTGCGGATCTCGCGCATCGCCAGCACAGTGCCGGCGATCTCATTCATCAAAGCTCGGACAAAGCTGGAATCATCCGCGGCATGCGGATACCACACCCCATACAGTCCACTGAATCTCGCAGTCGTCAGCGGTTCGTTGACCGGAGTGTATGCGTCGAGCCAGGGATAGCGTTCTGCAACCATGCCCGCGTATCGCGCCAGCTTCTGCGGGAACTCAGTATCCAGGAGGTCTGTGTATTGGGGACCGCTTCCATGATGCAGCAGCCCGGCGATCGGCCTGATCTTCAATGCGCGCAAGTGATTGAGGCGCTCATCGCTCCAGCTCCAGTCGGGAGCATCCAGAGACTCGGGCGCAACCCGCTCCCAGATCACGGGATATCGGATCGCCGAGATGCCCAGCTCCGCAAATCGATCCAGGTCGCTTAAGCGCTCGTCATGGCCGGTGAATCTGAGCTGATCCAGGTACTCACCGTGAACGCGGTTGACTGTACATTCCGGCCCACCCCAGAGTTCCAGGCCAGAGAGTTCTGGTGGTTGATTCCCGTTCTTTAGGCCCATAAAACTCATTTGTTCTCTAATACGGTGTGATGCACTTCGGAACAAGCGCGCAGGCGTTCCGCGGCGGATTCGGGCGTAATGTCGCGCTGTGGCCCACCTAGCATTTCATAACCCACCATGAATTTGCGCACGGTAGCGGAACGCAGCAGCGGCGGATAAAAATGGGCGTGCATGTGCCACTCCGGATATCTCTGACCGTCAGTCGGCTTCTGGTGGAACCCCATGGAATACGGGAACGAGACTTCAAAAACATTGTCGTAGCGTGTAGTAAGCCGCTTCAGAATGTCAGCCAGAGCAGCTCTCTCAGATTGGTTCATCTCGGTCATGTCACCCAGATGCTTGCGGCCGAGCACAAGTGATTCAAACGGCCACACCGCCCAGAACGGGACCACTGCGACAAAATGATCGTTCTCGCAGATGATGCGTTCCCGTTTTTCCAATTCCAGCTTCAGGTACTCGCAAAGCAGGCAACCTGAGTGTTCCGCAAAGTATCTCTGCTGCGCGGCGAGCTCTTTCGCAGCTTCATTCGGCAATGCCGCATTCGCCCACACCTGGCAGTGAGGATGAGGGTTCGATGCGCCCATCATAGCGCCACGGTTTTCAAAGATCTGAACGTGCTTGATCCAGTTTTTCTCCCGCAGTTCGCGATATTGCTCGGTCCAAACGTCCACCACAGCGGCAATGTCTTTCACTTCCATGGTTGCCAGGGTGAGGTCGTGCCTCGGCAAAAAGCAGATCACCCGGCAGATGCCCGGCTCGCCTTGAGCCACCAGCAATCCACGGGCGCCTTCGTCGAGTCGGTCAGTAGGAACGTCCGGCTTCAGCGCCGCGAAATCATTCTCGAAGACGAAAGTCTGTTTGTAGTCGGGATTGCGCACTCCGCCGGCGCGGACGTTGCCAGGACAGAGATAGCACTCAGGATCGTATGCGGGCTGAACCGCCTGAGCTTCTTTCTCAACTTGACCCTGCCACGGACGCTGTGTGCGATGCGGCGATACCAGCACCCACTCACCGGTGAGTGGGTTCAGTCTTCTATGGGGATGTTCGCTCGGGTTCAGCATTTCTTTCAATGAGTGTTGGGCACTGACGCGGTATAGCCCTGCGGATTTTTACGGCACCATTCCCAGGCACTCGCAATGATTTTTTCCAGATCGTCGAACTTTGGCTTCCATCCGAGTTCCTGCTTGATGCGCTCAGAGCTCGCTACCAAGACGGCGGGATCGCCCGGTCGCCGTGGCGATTCGACCGCCGGGATCGCATGCCCAGTGACCTTGCGGGCGGCTTCGATCACCTCGCGCACGCTGAATCCTTGTCCATTTCCCAGGTTGTAGATAAGGCGATCGCGATCTGCCAGGGCATCCAGGGCCAGCAGGTGTGCGTCGGCTATATCAAGAATGTGGATGTAGTCACGGACGCAGGTGCCGTCTGGCGTGGAATAGTCAGTCCCAAAGATAGAAATGTTTTCCCGCTTGCCCAAGGCCACGCGCAGGATCAAAGGGATCAGATGCGACTCCGGTTCATGGGCTTCTCCGTGAACTCCCGCCGCGCCTGCGGCATTGAAGTAACGCAGGCTGGCATAGCGAAAGCCGTGGATACGGTTGAACCAGGAAAGCATCTGCTCTACCAGGAGTTTAGATTCTCCGTAAGCGTTTGTTGGCCGCAAAGAGTCATCTTCCTCAATGGGAGTGCGTGAGGGTTCGCCGTACAGTGCAGCGGTCGAGGAGAATACGAATTTCTGGATGTCGTGAGCCAGCATCGCTTCCAGCAGTATCAGCGTATTGGCAGAGTTGTTGCGGAAATAAGCTGCAGGGATCTTCATAGACTCGCCCGCTTCGATCAGCGCGGCGAAGTGCATCACTGCTTCAAATCTATGGGCACTTAGAAGGGATTCCAACCGGTTGCGGTCCCCAATGTCGCCCTGGACGAACTCGGCGCCTTTAGGTACGGCCTCACGATAGCCGTGTCGCAGGTTATCGAATACCACCACCGAGTGCCCCGCGTCCAATAATCGTTGCGAAGTGATGCCGCCAATGTAGCCGGCACCGCCTGTGACTAGGATCTTCACGCTTCTCCTCAAATTTTAGGGTCGCCTCAAAGGGGTCGAATGAGTATAGATGCCCAGGGCTTAAGTGAAGATGGTGCGCCAAAGAGCCAGGTCACAGCACCTGCTGCGCTCCCTGAGCAGCCGTGGTCACGTAGATCTCGGGAGTCTTGCCCATCCGCCCACAATACCCCTCAGCAACTCTGTCGCGGAACTCTGCCACGGCTCCATCTCTCACCAGGTTCACGGTGCACCCGCCGAACCCGCCCCCTGTCATGCGGGCACCGATGGTCCCGGGCTGCTCCCACGCCAATTCGACCAGGGTGTCCAGCTCCGGACAGCTCACCTGATAATCATCGCGCAGGCTGATGTGAGATTCACGCATCAGCCTTCCCACTCGGTCCAGATCATCGGATTTCAAGGCTGCAGCCGCTTCCAGGACGCGTGCGTTTTCAGAGACAACATGGCGGCATCTCTGCCTGATCACCGGCGGCAGCTCGGATGAATGCTGCTCAAGTTGCTCTTGGGTCACGTCCCTTAGGGCTGTGATCCCCGGTAAGGAGCGGGAAAG
>JBBSFV010000010.1:0-84415 GCA_038254775.1 Terriglobales bacterium
AAAAATGGAAAGCTCGGCGAAGATCCCCACCGATATCAGCACGCAGTTGCGCACGCTGGCCCACGACCTCAGTAATTCCATTGAGACCGTGATGCAGGCATGTTATCTGCTGAATATGTCCAATCTGGATGAGAACAGCAAGAAGTGGGCGGAGATGATCGATACCGCGGTGCGTGACGCGGCCAAGATCAATCGCGAGATCCGCGACGTGCTGCGCACTCGAAGCTAAGAATCGCGAAAGCCGTGGCCTTGCCCACGGCTGTTTACTTGGCCGGAGTCTCCTGCGTCACCATTTTCAGCTTGCGCTCCTGCTTGCGCAGATATTGCTGCGCGGAGTGATAGCCGTCCAGGGTGCCGACGTCCATATAAAGTTCGCCGGCGGCGGTTCCGCGCACGATGCTGCCGGCGGCGATATAGGCATTCAGCAGGTCGCCAAGATATTCATCCTGGCGGTGGCGAGACTCCCACAGCAGCTTGAGTTCGCGATACGCGGTACCGGTAGTGGTGAGCGCGCCCCACACCCAATGCGAGTGCGCATCCTTTTTCTTTACTTCCACCTGCTGCACATAGCCGAGTTCATTGCAGACGACCGCGTCAAACTGTGAGGGCTCGTCGACTGGGAAGAGCAGCAGGTTCACGTCTGCGTTCTGAAAGCGCTCCGGCGAGAGCACGGTGCGATAAGCATTCTCCGGGAACCAGATGGTATCGGGCAGTCCGATGAGCACTTTGTCGTGATACCGGGCAAAAGGCTCTGCCCGAAAGAGCGCATCGCAGAGGCCGCGTGGCTGCTTCTGGACCACATAAAAGATCTCTGCGGCAAAATCCCGCTCGGCGAAGTAGCGAACGATGTCACTCTTCTCCGCTGAGATGATCATGCAGATCTGCTCGGCGCCGGCGGCGATCATCCGCTCCACCAGATATTCCGCGACCGCCTTCGGCCGCTCGACGCCCTCGACCTGCCGGGTGCCCACGGGCAGCAGCTCCTTGGAACATCCCAGGGGCTGGATGCGTTCTCCCGCACCGGCCGCGGGGACCACTCCGATCATGATGCCACCTTGAAGATCATTGCATCGGTGTTGTTGTATGCCCCATTGAAGGCGGAGAGCATCTGGCGCGCGCGGACGTCGCCGGTATGCTCTGCCAACACGCGTTCGCGGGCGCGTTGCGCCATCTGCTCCAGCTTAGAGGGCATCTGCAGCGCATGGACCACTTCTTCCGCGGAATGCACCACTAAGATCTCTTCCCAATCGCGGAAAAAGCTTTCCAGCCCTTCCCAATAATCTGTAAGCATGGGGGCGCCGCAGGCAGCAGCCTCAAAGAACCTTCCCGATGGGCAGTAACCGTACTCGGCCATGTCCGCGCGGGTGATGTTCAGAGTCGCCAATGAAGATGAGTACAGCGCCGCATGGTCATTCGGCCCTACATGCTCAAAATGCCGCAAGTTACTCGGCCAACTTGCCCGCAACTCCTGGGGATACATGGAGCCGGCGAGGACAAAAAGCTGTGGCGGCATAAGAGCGGCGGGCGAGAAGAGCAGCTCATCGAGTTTCCGCTGGCGGTCTGCCGCGTACGTCCCCATGTAACTGAGCGCGCAACGGAAGCGTTCAGGCACATCGACCCGGGAATGGACATCTGCGTCCACGCAGCCGTAAAGCGCCTCAACGCGTTGCGCTCCCCAAACACTCACAAGCTCATCCAGGATGCGGCCTCCGGTGAAGGAAAGATAGAGATCGAATCCGGGGATCTGCTCCGCCCGCAGATATTCAAGCGGAGCGCGGCGCAGATTGGTCAACGTGACCGGCGTGTCGAGATCATAAAAAACGTGCAGCGGCCGGGGTAGCGCAAGCAGTTCATCGCTGATGCAGGCGCCCTCAGCTAAAAAGCTGGCAGTGATGACCACATCCGATTCAGAGGCCTCCCGTAACGCTTGTGCGCGGATGGAATCCCAATCGGAATAAAAGATCAGGTTGCAATAATCGCAAGAGGTGAAATCACGGCGACGCGCGTAATAGTCCGCATCTTTCTCATAAAAAGTCACCTGATGACCCAGGCGATGCAATGCTTTGAGGAGAGCGCGATAGGGAGTGGCATGGCCATTTCCCCATGAAGATGACAACGTCAGTCCGAAGATGGTGATCTTCACGGCCTTACTTTCTTAGGCGGTGGCTCGAAACGGCTTAGCCCACAGGTAAGATGGCTTTAGCCGAGATTCAGTTGTAATCCAGAGACAAAGGTTTGGGCTGGAGGGAGTTAATTCGAAGGTAACCTTAGTGCTTAACGAGGGTTCTAACTAACAGGATATCGCTGCCGAAAACCGGTATAGAATCATGAGCCAATCCATAAGGAAACCGATGGCAACTACCGCTTTATCAACGGATGTGGAAGTGGCGAACGAGTTGAAGTTTCGTTTGGCGAAGATCCCCGCCGTGACATCGGCGCTGCTACTGGCAGAGCAATCAAGCCTTACGATATTTGTTGGCTTGGACGAAGATGAACCGGCAGCGCGGAACCTGGTCTATGATGTGGAAGATGAGCTTGCGGTGAAATTTCCTGACGCGAACGTAGATCTTCACGTAGTGGCGATTCCCGAAGGCCAGCGATTGGCGGATTACGTTTCCAATTCCCGCTGCGTTTACCAGCGCCCATCTTAGTGCCCACCGCCTCTGAACACAGGACTCAAGCAGCTTTGAATATCCAATTAGCGGAGTCCTTCGACCTTACTACAACGCCCCACATCGGCTGGGTAGCTACCTTTTATTTTTATGCTGCTTTGCATCTGGTGGATGCGCTGTTGGCAAAGCGGGAAAAGATCGATCCGGGCTCGCATGAGGCGAGAAAGCAATTCGTTGTAGGAAGGTCATATCTGCGCGGAATCCGATATGAATACAAGACACTCAAAGACCGCAGTGAAGATGCGCGCTATCGGCTGATCACCTTCACGAGATTGAAAATCGAGCGGGATGTGATCCCGCTATACAAAACCGTGGAAACTCACATCCTGCCGCAACTCGAATAATCGATAACTTTTCTTTAGCTCGCCAGCTTAGCCGTCATGGTGATCTCCGCGCCCTTGAAGAGCTTGGAGACCGGGCACCCGGCCTTGGCATTATTGGCGGCGGTGTCAAATTTGGCTTGATCGGCGCCGGGAATGCGAGCAGTCACGTCCAGATGGACTTTGGTGATGCTAAAACCGCCCTCACCCTTCTCGAGGGAGACCTTGGCGGTGGTGTGAATACTCTCCGCCTGCAATCCCGCCTCGCCCAGTTGGCCGCTCAGCGCCATGGAAAAGCATCCGGCATGGGCAGCCGCTAACAACTCTTCAGGATTGGTCCCCGTGCCGCTCTCAAAGCGCGCGCTGAAGCTGTACTGAGTATCCCTGAGGACACCACTCTCCGTAGAGACAGTTCCCTTGCCATCTTTCAATCCGCCACGCCATACCGCGCTTCCTTGCCTTTGCATATCTCTCTCCTGGGGTGAATTGCAACTCATCAGGATATCAGCGATGAAGCCCGCAAATCTCAGCTGCTATTTCGCGCTGGATTCGCGGATGTCCACCTGAGCGCTGGTCTGTTCCCAATCAATGCTCAAGTTGCAGGAGTCATTGCTGGGTTTTAGGGAAATCAGGAGTTTTTCGACTGGGCCCTCCGTCTTGCTGCCGCGCATATCGATCCGCGCCAGGTCGAACTCTTTGCCGGGATACGGAATGCCCCATTGCCCGGTCTTCTTGCTGATGATCAGCTTCCAACCTGCTTCCGCGGGTAGCGTGTAAAGTGTGTAACTTCCATGAGGCACCTTGGTATCGCCGATGGTGACGTCAGATTCGGTCACGAACGTGGTGGCTTCATTGGCACCCGTCCGCCATTCAGTATTGAACGGCACCAGGCCTCCATAGATCTTGCGGCCTTTCATCGACGGCTGGCTGTAGTCGATGGTCATCTTCTTTCCATCTGCGAAGGAACATTGTGTGGCTGCCGGGGGACTCGGGCGTTTGCTCTTGTCTTTCTGGGCAAAGCTTCCGGTGGTAGACAGCAGCAACATGGAGCAGATCAATAATCTGTGCATAGATTCCTCGATTGGTTCAACATCTGGCGCTTGGTTCAACGTTTGGCGATGGGCTGCGCACTCTGACCATAGCGTGTCCCCGTATGGACTGTCTATCAGCCCGGCCCCGGCACGCTGCCAGCCGCGTCAGTAGAAGTCTGAGCAACTCAGGAAAAAGCCACATTGCAGGCATTTCATCTTGCAGGATGAATCGGTAAGGCGGGAGTTGCAATTCGGGCAGTAATGGATGGGATCTTCCTTAGCAGATCCAGGCGATTCTGATTGCGGTCCGATGGGGCGAATCTCCATGGCGGCATTATGGCGCGGAAATCGGGAGTTGCACATAAATCTGCCGTTTCATGGGTGTACCGGTTGATGCGCGGCGTTCTAGGCTGCGCCCTCGGCAGATGCGGTGGCGGAGCGGGCGCGCTTCGGGAGCTTGGCCTGGGGGGAAGAGAGGAGTTCACCTGCCTGTTCCAGCAGCGCATAGGGACCGTCGAATGGATTCACGTTGCGATCGGCGTTGAGGTGCGTGTCAGCGGGTGCGTTGGTCAATAGGAGCACCTTGGACTCCACCTGGCGCGCATATTGCACGATCGCCCGCTGATGATGTTCGGGCAGGTCCTGGCCGATCACGATCAGGTCAAAATGGCGGTGGCGCAGCAGTTCGAGCGCATCTTGCAAGTCTGACGAGCTCTGCACCAGGTGCCCGGCGGACTCCAGCACCGCTTGGCGGCTGGTAAGCAAAGAAATGTCATAGGTAACGGAGAGTACTCGACGCTCAGCCATAGCGGCAGAACCCCTCAGGGGGAAATAGCGAGTGAAGCGGTTCGCGATATACAAAATACACCCGTCTAAAGCAGGCGCAAGTGAATTGTTGAAAAAAATTATATTGTTATGGCTTGGCTATAAGCGGGCGATTGCATAAAAAATGGGGCGATCGCTCGCCCCACCCGGTCCTGCCTGAAATCAGTAAATGAAATCAGTAAAACAGATACTTTCGCCACTTGGAATCTGATCTACCGATCATCCGCATGATGTGCCGGCTGGTATGCAGATTGAAGGAACGGGGCTCGCGCAACAACTTCATGTCCGTCTCATGCAGAAAGGTATTTCCTTTACGGCGATTACAGGAGTGGCAGCAGGCAACAAGGTTTTCCCAGGTAGAAAGTCCGCCACGGGAGCGCGGGACCACATGGTCCAGGGTAAGTTCGCTCGCCGCCAAAACCTCGCCACAGTATTGGCAGGTGTTGCGATCACGCAGCAGGATGTTCTTGCGCGAGAGTGCCCGCGTCTGGTGCGGGATGCGGCGATATTCGAGTAATCGGATCACTGAAGGCAGCCGCATGGCGATGCGCTGGGCGTGGAGGAAGTGTCCGTTCTCCTCCTCGGTCATGGCTACACCCTTCAGCACCAGCACCAGCGCGCGGCGAGCGGCACAGATGTTGATGGGCTCATACGACGCATTCAACACCAGCACCGGCGCGTGCAGCGGCGTTTTTTGCCCCGGCTCCGGCTCTTCCTTCTGCTGTTGCTGCGCGGCATGGTGCAACTTGATCCTGGAGCCAGTTGGCACTTTGGCCCGTTTACTGTGCGCGTGCCTTCCTGCATGTCCCGCCATACGGTTCTATTCGCCGGCAGCCGTGCCAAGGGCCACTGGCGTTCTTCCCTCCTGCTGGATTGTGCTGATCAATGCCGGTTCCTGCTTGGAGACGCGGGCCGCGGTGGCCACCCACACCCGCGCAGCCCCGCCCTTGCGCAAGATCCGCGCACACTCCTGGGCGGTGGTGCCGGTGGTGAGCACATCATCCACTAGGATGACGTTTTTGCCCGCGACGCCTTCCGCGTCTACCACTTGGAATGCGCCTCGTACATTGGCGCGGCGCTGGTGGCGCGAGAGTCCCGTCTGCGAAGTGGTGGGGCGCACGCGCCTGAGGATCGATTTTACCGACAGATGCCATCCCGTGCGGCCCAGGACCTTCTGCGCGCAACGGGCGATCTCTTCCGCCTGGTTGAATCCTCGCTGGTGATATTTGCTCTTGTGCAGCGGCACGGGAAGCAGCATATCCGCGCTCTGTAGCTCCTGCCGCGAAGCGAGCAGGGTCTCTGCCATCGCCCGTCCCAGCAATGTGGCTGCGCTGCGCACTCGCTGATATTTGAGGAGCTGGATCAGGTCACGCAGCGTGCCGTCATACGGGCCATACGCAAAAGCACGCGCAAAGCGCGGAGCCGATCGGCGGCAGTTTCCGCAACGTCTTTCCGCGGCATCCAGATGTTCAAGTTGATTGCTGAACAGGATCTCTCCGCATACATAACATTGCGCGGCCGCAAAAGTTTGGACGCTTGCAAGGCAATCAGGGCAGACGGGAAGGCGCGAGGCGTTCAGGAGTGGTTCGCCACATATGCGGCAGCCGGCGGGGAATAGGATGGAGAAAACGCTTTCCGCTGCGTCAAGCAAGCGGGCGGGCAGGATACTTCGCCTGCTGTGATCGTTCGCGCGGGTTTGGTCTGCGACCGTACTGCTGAAGACGACCCTCCTCTGGGCCGGAGCCCTTTGGTGAGCCGAGTATACGCCGGAAACTCAGCCAACTTCAATGGCTATTGGCTGCAACTTGTAAGTATGATTGCCCCCTGCTAAGGTTTGCCGTTTGGTTCCATGAACGCTGATACTGCCGTATTCACGGAGGATTTGAGTGGCTGACATTCAGGAGTTCCGCTCCCCGGAAAGCACCTTCCAACCTTATGTTCCGGCGGAAGATACCCGCAAGGAATTCACCCCGCGCGCCGTCATCCTGGGCGCATTTTTTGGCCTCCTCTTCGGCGCCGTGACGGTCTATGTAGGCTTGCGTGCGGGATTAACGGTCTCCGCATCCATCCCCATCGCCGTCCTCTCCATCAGCATTCTGCGCGTCCTGGGCAAGAGCACCATTCTGGAAAACAATATTGTGCAGACCACCGGATCAGCAGGCGAATCGGTTGCCGGAGGCGTGATCTTCACGATCCCGGCGCTGATCTTCCTTGGCTTTGATATGGAGAAGATCCGCATCTTCATGCTGGCGCTGATGGGCGGATGGCTGGGTGTCTTCTTCATGATCCCGCTGCGCAGGCAGTTGATCGTGAAAGAGCATGGCAATCTGCTGTATCCCGAAGGCACCGCCTGCGCCGATGTGCTGGTGGCGGGCGATCGCGGTGGATCTTTTGCTAGCCGCGTTTTTTGGGGACTGGGACTGGGCGGCCTCTACACGCTCTTCCAAAATGAGAACCTGGTTGGTGCATGGCCCAGCACTCCGGCTTATAACCCGAAGTGGCTGCCCGGCGGGTCAGTGCGCGCAAACACGACTTCAGAATATTTGGGTGTTGGATACATCATTGGACCGCGCATTGCCGGCGTAATCTTCGCCGGCGGAGTCTTCGCCTGGCTGGTGGTGATGCCGGCGATCAAGTTTTTCGGTGGTGGATTGACGTCGCCACTTTATCCCGGCACGCAGTTGATCGCAAACATGACTCCCGACGACCTCTGGCGCACTTACATTCGTCCCATTGGCGCAGGCGCAGTCGCGGCCGCGGGCCTGATCACGCTGATGAAGACTCTGCCTACAATTATCGCGGCATTGCGCGCCGGCGCAAAAGATCTGGGCAAGGGTTCTGCCGAGGCGGCGGGAACTCGCCGCACGGAAAATGATCTCAGCCTGAAGCTCGCGCTGGGGGGCGTCGTGATCATTCTGGTGATGATGTGGACAATGCTCACTTTCAAACCGGTCCCGGGCGCGCAGACTACCTTTGGCGCGAACCTTGCTGCCGCGATTTTTGTCGTCATCTTCGGATTCTTGTTCGTGGCGGTGTCGTCGCGCATCTGCGGCTTGATCGGAACTTCTTCGAATCCGATCTCCGGCATGGCGATCGCAACACTTATGGCAGTGTGCGCGGTCTTTCTGGTGCTGGGATGGACGGCATCTGCATTCGGCGCGCTGGCCATCACTATCGGCGGCGTGGTCTGCATCGCGGCGGCAAATGCGGGCAATACCTCGCAGGATTTGAAGACTGGATTTTTGGTGGGGGCTACGCCGAAGTATCAGCAATATGGATTGCTGGTTGGCGTACTGGTCTCGGTGTTCGCCATCGGATTCACCTTGCAGGGAATGAACCGCGCCCTGGAGCAATTCAAACCGCTTCCCGCTCGTGCCTACGATCTACACCATCTGCCACCCGGCGTAAACGTGCAGAACCTAACCTCGCGCAACTTTGAACAGGAAAAGATCCGCGTTACTCCGGACACTGGCGCCGAGTATGACCTTGAGGGCAGGAACTACATCTTGCTCAATGCACTCGGCTCGAGCGAACTTCCTGACGGCAAGTACCTCTACAACAAGACCAATGGCAACGTAGAGGTGCAATGGATCCAGGGTATCGGCAGCGAGCGCGCTGCTGCGCCACAAGCCCGCCTGATGGCGACGGTCATCAGCGGTATCCTGAACCACCGCCTACCCTGGGGACTGGTGCTGCTGGGAGTTTTCATGGTTATCGGCGTGGAGCTGCTCGGAATCCGTTCGCTGTCGTTCGCGGTGGGTTTCTATCTTTCCATTGCAACGACGCTCGCGATCTTTGCCGGCGGCATTGTCCGCGCGCTAGTGGAACGCGCCGCGGCACGCTCCGGAACAGCGCACCAGGAGAGTGACGTGAGCCCGGGCTCGCTCTACGCCAGCGGCTTGATCGCTGCCGGTGGCATTGTTGGATTGTTAGGCATCGCGCTCAAACTGATTGAAAGCCGCCACTGGATTAAAGAAGGTGCGCTGCTGTTTCCTTTCACCCACAATGAGAACGTAGGCAATGTGATCGCGGTGATCACCTTTCTGGCGCTAATGTATTCGCTGTATCACTTTGCCCGCAAGCCGCTGGAGACGGACGAGAAGAAATAACTCCCGGCGATACCATGTCGATCGCAGAACGCATCTCGGCCATCCAGCAACGGATGGCCGCTGCTTGTTCTCGCGCTGGACGCTCCGTTGCAGACGTACAACTCATGGCGGTCAGCAAGACGCATCCGGCGGAGGCGATTCGCCAGGCGCACTCCGCAGGACTGCGGCTTTTCGGCGAGAACCGGGTGCAGGAGTTCGAAGGCAAGCACGTGGCGCTGCGAGATATGCAGGACGCGCGTTTTCATCTCATTGGGCATCTGCAATCCAACAAGGCAAATAAAGCTGCGGAGCTGTTTCACGCGGTGGACTCAGTGGATTCTCTCAAGCTGGCGCAGAGGCTCAACGCTGCGGCGCAAGCAGAAGGAAAAATCCTCGACATCTTGTTGGAGATCAACGTTGGAGGCGAAGAAGCGAAAGCCGGCCTGGCGCCTGAGTCGTCTGATCTGCATGCCCTTCTCGCGGCGGCGCCGCAGCTTGGACATTTGAGGATCCGCGGGCTGATGGCCATCCCGCCTTTCTCTCACCATCCCGAAGGCGCACGCCCGTTCTTTCGGCGAATGCGTGAGCTTCGCGACCAGATCTCGGCGCTGGATCTGCCGGACATCTTGATGGACCAGCTCTCTATGGGAATGTCACACGACTTTGAAGTGGCGATCGAAGAAGGCTCAACCCGCGTACGCATCGGAACGGCGATCTTTGGCGAGCGCGCCAAGCTGTGATCGTCATCAAGGTCGCGGACGATGCCAATACCTTTTCGTTGCGGGTGCATCCCCGCGCAAAGAAGAATGCCATCACCGGCACCAGGGGCGATTCACTGAAGCTTTGCTTGACCGCGCCGGCGATGGATAGCAAAGCGAATAACGCCGTCATTGATTTTTTTGCCGAAGTTTTGCGTGTGCCGCGCACGTCCATTACTATTGCCGCGGGCCAGGCCAGCCGCAATAAGGTGATCAAGGTCATGTCGCCAAATGTAAAAAGTCTGCGGGAAAGGCTGGAACAACTCCATATAGGGGAGCGCCATTGAGCTTTAGCGAACGATTGCAGGACATCCGCACCGGCTTTGAGCGGCCCTTCTGGGTCGCCAACATCAGTGAACTTTTCGAGCGGCTCTCTTATTACGCGGCCTTTGCTTCTTTGGCGCGATATCTCAATGAGACGCTGAAGTTTCCCACCGAACAAGCCAGCAACTTGACCGGGCTTTTTGGCGGCCTGGTGTGGTTCATGGCTGCCTTCGGCGGCGCGCTTGCTGACCGTATGGGCTTCCGCCGTGCCCTCTCGGTGGCGTATCTCATCCTCAGTGTCTCGTATTTTCTGTTGGGATCGATCGGCTCTGCGTGGCTGGCGCCGGTGCGCAATGCGGTTCCACTGGGATTGCTGGTAGGGGTCATCCTTGCGTTACCGGCTTTAGGCATCGCGCTGGTCAAACCCGGCGTGGTGGGGACCACGGCGCGCGCGTCGAAAGAAAATGTCCGCTCCATCGGTTACTCCATCTACTACACGCTGGTAAACATCGGCGGCGCTGCCGGGCCTTACGTTGCTTCGTATGTCCATAAACATATGAGCGTTGAGAATGTTTTTCGGGTGGCGGCGATCAGTGTCTTCCTGATGTTCTTCGCCGTGCTGATCTTCTTCAAAGAACCGCGGCGCGACGCGGGCACGCAGGCGACAAGCCTCGCCGAATCCGGCAAAAACTTCCTGACCGTGCTATCCAATCCCCGCTTCATGCTGTTTTTAGTGATCTTTTCCGGATACTGGATCGTCTACTGGCAGGAATTCATCATCCTCCCGCTTTACATCAGCCGATACATTGACGCGGCAGCGGACACCGAACTGATCCTCATCACCGGGCCACTCACGGTCATAGCCCTCACCATTGTGATCAACCTGGTCATGCGGAAGGTGCCGGCATTCGCCGCCATCACCCTGGGCACGCTGATCTCAGCGCTGGCCTTCGGCATCCTCGCCGTGCGGCCCACGGTGCCCATGGCGGTGGCCACCCTCGTGGTGGTGGCGCTGGGTGAGATCACGCAGTCGCCCCGATATTACGAATACATCTCCCGACTGGCCCCTCCCGGGCAACAAGGCACTTATATGGGCTTTGCCTTTTTACCGATCGGGATCGGATCGCTCGTGGGCGGATGGTTTGGCGGAAAACTTGTCCATCACTATGGTGAGGTCCTCAACCAGCCGCAAAAGATCTGGTGGGCGGTGATGTCAGTCGGCATCCTGACCGCCCTGCTACTGTTTATCTACGATCGCACCCTGAAACCAGCGGAGGTTCCCGCTCCCGCGAGCTCCTGACCGGAGAACCCTGAACTGAGAATCCTGAACTGAGAGCCCTGAACTGAGATCTCTGGCCTGAACTTTGTGCGCTTTGCGATGGTAATGTTCTAATAGTGTCTTCCCTATGGATCTAGCTGCCATACAGTCTGTGCTGCGCGACCGCAAGTTTGATGCGTGGCTCTTCTATGACCATCACCATCGCGACACCATTGCGTATGGCGTGCTCGGCATCTCCGAGAGGCTGCACGTGACCCGCCGCTGGTATTACCTGGTGCCGGCGCATGGCGAGCCGGTAAAGCTGGTCCACCGCATTGAAGCCAAACATCTGGATACGCTACCCGGCAAGAAGCTGGAATACTCCAGTTGGCAGGAGCAGCATGAACAACTCAAGAAAATGCTGGCTCCGCACAAGACGATCGCGATGCAGTATTCACCGAATAATTCGGTCTTTCTCATCGGGCTGGTGGACGCAGGCACGATCGAGCTGATCCGCGGCTTTGGCCACACCATCGTCAGCTCCGGAGATCTGGTTTCGGCGTTCGAAGCCACCTGGACCGAAGACCAGATCGCCAGCCACTTCGCCGCAAGGGACTCGATTGACCGCATCATGCAGGAAGCATTTCAGGAGATCGGCAGGCGCGTGCGCAATGGCGGCACCAATGAATTTGAGATCCAGCAGTTTATTGCCGAAGCATTCAAGCGCGAGAACCTCACCTTTGACGATCCCGCGATCGTGGGCGTGAATGAGAACAGCGCCAATCCGCATTACTCGCCGAAAAAGGAGACCGCCAAACCGATCCGGCAGGGTGACTTCGTGCTGCTGGATATGTGGGGAAAGAAGCAGCAGCCGCACGCTGTCTATTACGACATCACCTGGACAGGCGTAGTGGGCACGCCCACGGAAAAGCATCGTGAGATCTTTAGCATCGTGAGTAAAGCTCGCGACGCCGGCTTCGAAAAAGTAAAGTCCGGCTTAGACGCCAAAAAGAAAGTAGCCGGCTGGGAGGTGGATGAGATCACCCGCCGAACCATCACCGATGCCGGATACGGGAAATATTTTATCCACCGCACCGGGCACTCCATTGGGCCAGAGGTCCATGGCAACGGCGCCAACATTGATAATCTTGAGACGAAAGATGAGCGCGAGATCCTGCCCAATACTTGTTTCTCCATTGAGCCCGGCATCTATCTGGAGGACTTTGGGATCCGCAGCGAATTCGATGTGTTGGTCAGGAACGGCAGCGCGGAAGTGACAGGCCGAATACAGCAGGATCTGGTCAACATCTAATGGCAGAGATCGTAAAGACCCAAATGATATCCGTGGCACCCGCTCCCTCATGGCAGGCATATGCGGCTCCTCTACTCGGCTGGCTGGTCCCCGGCGCGGGACATTTTCTACTGCAGCGCTGGGTCCGCGGCGCGCTCATCATGCTTTCGGTGATCGCAATGTTTTTTCTGGGTGTCGCGATGCAAGGCAAGATCTATGTGGCGAATACCGGTGACGTCCTGGATATGCTTGGCTTCGTTGGAGACCTGGGAAGCGGCGGCTTGTACCTGCTTTCGCTGATCAAAGATTGGGGACGGGGTGAGATCCACCTTGCGACCGCTGATTACGGCACCAAATACATCATCGTCTCCGGGCTTCTGAACGTGATCAGCGCCGTGGACGCCCACCACATCGCGATCGGGAAGAAACCATGACCATCCAGCTCTCCCACTTCTCTGCTGCCATGGTGTTCGCTTTCTTCGCGTCGATCGTGTTTGGGATCACGCAGAAGAATAACCAACGGGAGATGGTCCGCTACGGACTCTACTGCTTTGCCATGTTCCTGGTGGGCGTGCTGGCGGCAGGATGGTTCATGGCGCTCCTGCGGCACTTCGCCCGCTAGCGCCACTACCCTTCCCAGACAAACGCATCGAACACGCGGGTGGTCTTAAAGCCCAGATGGTGGTAAAGCTCCACCGCGCGGTGATTCGCTTCCGTGACCGTCAGAGTAAGTTGTGAGAAGTTCCGCGCGCGCAGGTCCCGAGTACACGCCGCCAGCAATGATTCGCCGATGCCACGCCCACGATGCTCCGGCAACAAACACACCTGCGTCACGTGGCCAACGTCCTCCCGCACCCGTGAACAGAGCAGCAACCCCAGGATCACGCCGGTGTATCGGTTGATGGCGACAAAGGAGGAACTCGCATCGAAGGTGCCACATCCGGGAAAGCGGATGATGTTGTTCAAAAAACGTAATGAGCCATTCGCCGTGCGGTACTGGTCATTGATCTCACTATCGATGTGACCGTTATAGGCGGCGGTGATGACGGCAGCAGAGGGCTGAAAGTCCATCTCCTGCCATCCCCGGATGGTGACCTCTTCCGGAAACGGCGTTACCAAACTCGTTGGAGTGGCCAGAGGCAGCTCCATGAACAGCCGGCGAAAACTTTGAAAGCCCTCATGCTCGAAGACTGCGTTCACTTCTCCGGTGTCATGGATCAGCAATTGCGCTTCCACGCGATGGATGCCGGGCGTCTGCTGCAGAGTCTCCAGCACGTGGGTGAGCAGCCGCTCGCGCACGGAGTGGTTCCTTCCGGGCGAAACAAAAAGGTCGCCCACCACGCCCTTGCTTCCTTCATAGACAAAAAAACTGTATCCCACGATGTGATTGTTCTCAAGCGCCACATAGCCGGGAAGGATCTTGGAGTCAACGTAGCGAAGGATCATCTCCGCGGAGCTGCGATAGTCCCAGGCCATCTTTTGCGCCCAGGCATGTGCCTCCGCCTCCAGCAGGGTTCGCAATTCTGCTGAGGTGTAATGCCTCAGATCGAGGATATCGACGCTTTCCAGGACGCTACTCCGCATGGGGAAACCTGTCCGGGCTGCTCGGGGACCAGCGGCGGGAGTACAGTCTAGAGCGGCTCTCAGCCGGAATGCAAAACCTTGTGACCTGAGAACCAAGAACGGCAGCGGAATCGGAGTGGTAACTTGCCCAGCAGCCAGGCAGCCTTATCGCAGGGGTGGGATATGGGCCCCGGGCGCCGTGGATACCCAGTAATATTCGATCTTTTGCGGAAGAAACTCACCCACCTTGAGGATAGGACGGTCGCCCAGCAGTTGCTGTAGCTTTTCATGGTCCGTGGAGCGGGCGATCACCAGATGTTCGCCCGCGGGGATGGTGCCTTCTTCATACACTGCCAGCTTCTGATTTCGGTAAAACTCCAGGCCATAGCGAAGTTCACGCTTTACCTGATAGATCGCCACCGCGCGCCGCTGCATGCCCATACGCTCCAGCTCCCGCGCCACGGGCCGTGCTGAATAATAGGAATCGATGGTCGGCGCGGCATTTCTCAGGATGAAGCCGATGATCAAGATCACGGGTAGCAAGGTGACCGCGCGCAGATATTGAAGGCCCCCTTTCCGCAGGGCCACGAATAGCACGACAAAAACCGCCCCGCCGACGCTCGCAAGCTTCAGCCCTAATGTCCGGCCCACCGGATGCCCCTGCAGGAAGAAGAAGGGGAATACCAGAAACAGCGCCACTATCACTCCACCCAGCGCCGCATGCGCCAGCAGGACGATCACGCTCCCTGCCTGATCACGCCGGCGCTGCAAAAAGTCCGCGGTCAGGATGGTGCAAGGCGCGATCGAGGGCAGGATGTAGCCCGGCAACTTCGACTTGGAGAGCGAGAAAAAGATGATCGGGATCAGCGCCCATATCACCAGGAATTCGGGAAAAGAATCGATGTTGCGCCGCTCGCGGTCGCTGTCCCGCGGAATGCGCCAGTCCCTGACGCAGGAATTCAGAGCATCCAGAAGCGCGGGAATGGCGAAGAAGGTCCAAGGCACCAGCGCCACCATCAATACCGGAAGGTAATACCACCAGGGCTGATGGTGGCGGAACATCTCGGTGCCGAACCGTGCCAGGTTCTGCTCAAAAACAAAGACGTACAGGAATTTAGGATTGCGCAACTGCACTGCCACATACCAGGGCATCGCGATCAAAAAAAAGGCGACCACACCCGGCAGCCAAAGCGTTCGCAGCGCTGCCTTCAGATCATGCCGAAGCCCGCAAAATAAAAAGACGATCAGCCCCGCCAGGAAAGGAGCCACCGGGCCCTTTGCCAGGGTTGCTATGGCGAGAAAGATATAAAGATCGAGCAGCCACAACTTTTTCCCCGTCTCATACCATGCATACCAACCCAGCATCGCCACCGTGAAGGGAGCGGCGAGTTGCATATCAGTGGAGGCGCCTCTGGCAAAGCCGATGACTCCCGCACAAGCTGCGGTGATGAGCGCGGCATCCAGTTGCGCTCCCGGGCGGAACCTGCGCATGTGGAAGAAGATGACGACGATCATGCCCAGGGCAAAGGTGGCCGAGGGCATGCGTGCTGCCCAGTCCTTCACCCCAAAGGTCTCAAAGGCGAACATGGCACGCCAATAGAACAGGGCCGGCTTCTCCAGCCAAGGCTCGCCCAAAAGGGTGGGCGTGATGTAATCGTGGCGCTCGAGCATCTCACGAGCGACCTGCGCATAGCGCGGCTCGTCCGCGCCCACCAGGCCGAAATTGCCCAACCCGTAAAAGAACAGGAAGGCGCATACGCTCACAACGACGAGCAATTCCAGTGAATGGAGCTTGCGGCTGGTCATGGGAAACACGAGAGTCTAGCAGCTTTCATTGCACCGGCTTAGCGCCGCGCAATGCGCGAAAAAAAGCAAATAAGCTGACCACCGTCCAGGTGGATTCCAGGATCGCAAAACCTATCTGGAGCGGGTGCAGCGCCACATAGGCAAGCACAGCGCCCCCGGCGGCGTTCAGCAGGTTATAGGTGGGCCCTGCGGAATCCATCTTCCGCAATTGATAGGCAACATATGCCATCAGGATCAGGGCGGCGCCGATCATGCCAACGAACTGTGGTGGTGCATTTTGCATAAGATTCAATCTCGCAACTGCTCCGGGAAATGTTCGATGATGCGTTCCACCGCCACCGAAAGCGGCCCTTCCACCGAACACCCACCTGCACACATGTGCCCGCCACCTTGAAATTTTTCGGCGACTGCGGCAACATCCGCCGCGCCTTTGCTGCGCAGGCTCACGCGATAGCGCCCGTCCGGGAGTTCGCGAAAAAAGATCGCAACCTCCACGCCGGAGATGCCCAGCGCATAATTCACCAGCCCTTCGCAGTCCTCCTCGCGGGCGTTACAACGTTTCATCTGCGCCTGGCTCACGAACATCCACATCACGCTTCCTCGGCGCTTCAGGTTGGCAAGCGCCTCGCCCAGCAGTCGCATCTTCGATTCCGGATTCGCAAAATAGACGCCTTGCGCGATCCGCGCCGGATCTGCTCCGGCGGCGGTCAATTGCTTCGCCAGTTCGAATGTGTGTTCGTCGGTCCCCTGGTAACAGAAAGAGCCGGTATCGGTCAGGATCGCGGTGTAAAGGCAGGTAGCAATGTCCGCGGTGATGTGAACGTCCGCCTCTTTGGCAAGCAGAAAGATGAGCTCGGCGGTCGCACATGCGGAAGAATCGATCCAGTTCACGTGGGCAAAGGCTTTAGCGCTGGCGTGATGGTCAATGTTGATCAACAGTTCGGCTGCGGCGTCCAGGCCATGCACTCCGGTACGCTGCAGGCTGTCACATTCCAGGATGATCGCCGCATCATATTTGGAGTTGACGCTGGCGGCTTGGATGACGCATTCCGAATAAGGCAAAGGCTTGTAGATGACCGGGACGCCGTCACTGAGGATCACATCCACATTTTTTCCCATGGCGCGCAGCACCTGCGCGGCGCCCAGCACTGAACCCACCGCATCGCCGTCGGGTCGGGCGTGCGAGGTCAGCACCAGGTCCCGGCGCTCGCGAATGTGATTGAGGACTTCCTGCACCATGGATCGGCCGTTTATTTCTTTCGTGAACGTCTTTTCCCCACTCTTCCCAATAGCTCATCAATGCGGCTCTGCACCTGCTCAGAGCGGTCCAGGTGGAAGGTCAGTTCGGGCACGTGGCGCTTGCCCAGTCGGACTCTCACTTCCGCGCGGATAAAAGCCCGCGCGGCGCTCAATCCCTGGATGGTCTCATCGCCTTCCGTCTCATCGCCATCCACCTGCACCAACACGCGCGCAGCCCGGCCACCTGGGGCCAGGATCACTTCTTTCACCGTGCAGAGGCCGATGCGGGGATCCGCCAGTTCTCCCTCGAGAATGGTGGTGATCTCGTCCTTCAGGGCTTCCACCACCCGGTCTCGATGATGCGCTGCGTTGCGGTTCTCTGGCATGGCTGGAACGCTGGATAAAACTCACTAGGATAACAAAATCGGAGGCTCAAGGTCGCAGAGCCCTGTTGCCATGGCGGGCGGGAAGCAATACCATCGGGCCCGTGGCGGGAACCCTCATCCAAACTTTTATCCGCGTTCTAGATGACTTGGGCGATGCCCTGGGCTCTAAGCCGGAACGCGCGCAACATCTTGAGACCGGGATCCGCGGCGAAGATGCTGCTTATTTCCACCTGCGAAAACTTGGCTATACCATGGTGGCGCGGAATTTTCGGTCGCCGCGCAGGCGCGGTGAGATCGACCTGATCGGCTGGGATGGCGAGACACTCTGCTTCATTGAGGTCAAGACCCGCAGCAGCCGCGCGGTCATGCCCGCGGAGGTTGCAGTCGATTCCGACAAGCAGCATGACTTGCGCAGCGTGGCACGCGAATACCTGCATCGCGTGAAGTCCGGCCCGCTGCTGCGTTTTGACGTGATCAGCGTCTATCTGCAACAGGATGGTTCGGCGCCGGCGATCGAGCTCTTCAAGAACGCCTTCACTCTCCAGTAGAATGTCGTTTTTCATTTCATAAGGACTCAAACTTGCCTGATCTTCGCAGAGACCCTATCACCGGACGCTGGGTGATCATCGCCACCGAGCGGGCCAAACGCCCCAATGAGTTCATCCGTGAGCCCGTCAGGATCAAGGGCGATGGCTTGTGCCCGTTTTGTCCTGGGAATGAGAGCAAGACCGGGAAAGAGATCCTGGCCTTCCGCCCGAACGGCAATGGTGAATGGAACGTTCGCGTGGTGCCCAATAAGTTTCCCGCACTGCAGATCGAAGGCGAGCTCGAGCGCCAGGCGGAGGGCATCTACGACCATATGAATGGCGTGGGAGCTCATGAAGTGATCATTGAGACGCCGGAACATTCACAGACTCTGGCAACCATGACGGAAAAACAGATCACCGATGTCCTCTACGCATTCCGGGACCGCATCGCCGACCTGCACAATGACATTCGGCTGAAATATGTGCTGATCTTCAAGAACCATGGCGAGAGCGCCGGCGCCACCCTGGAGCATAGCCATAGCCAACTGATCGCGCTGCCGATCGTACCCCGCCAGGTGGTGGAGGAACTCAAGGGCGCACGCGAATATTGGAACCTGAAGGACCGCTGCATCTATTGCGACATCGTTCGGCAAGAGAGTAAGGACGGCTCCCGTGTGGTCCTGGAGAATGAACACTTCATCGTGGTGTGCCCGTATGCGCCGCGCTTCCCTTTTGAGACCTGGATCCTGCCGCGCAAGCATGACTCCGCGTATGAGAATTCTCCCGCGCACCTGTTTCCTTACCTGGCACGCGCGTTGCGCTCATTGACTTCTCGCATGGATCGCGTGCTGGAGTTTCCCGCCTATAACCTGGTGGTCCACTCCGCGCCGGTCCACGATCAGCCAACGGAACACTACCACTGGCACGTGGAAGTCATGCCCAAGCTGACAAAGGTCGCGGGCTTCGAATGGGGCACCGGTTTCTACATCAACCCCACCACGCCGGAAGAAGCAGCAAAATATCTGCGCGACGCCAAAGGGTAGAAAGCGTCCCCTAAAGCGGATGCGCCTGGGTTTCGGGACCAAGGGCAACCGCGCCTGCCGCCTTTCGGCGATCGTACTTTACAGCCGGATATGCGCGATGGAAGAGCAACGCCATCACGCCGATGGTTAGGTAGATGAGCGCGCTCCCCTCAGGGCCCACGCTGCCTCCGCTGAGCACAGGATTTCCCGTTATAGTCGGCGAGAGCAGATGGCCTTGCGCCACCATGCCACTGTCCGCCACGCCAAATAGAAAGCTCTGCGCCCAGTCCCATCCCGTGTGGAAGCCCACCGCCCACCAGAGATGGCCGGTGCGGCGGACGGTGAGACAGAGGAACAGTCCCACGACAAAGACTGCGAGGATCCCGATCTTTGACTCTCCGGAGTTCCCGGTATGAGCCAACGCAAACAAAAGCGATGTGAGCGCCGCCGCCGGCCAGAAGCCGATCCCGTCCGTGAGCGTGCGCAGGAGATATCCGCGCAGCAGGAACTCCTCCGCCAGGCCCACCAGCAGGAACACAAGGAGCCACACTGCACCGTAATGAAGGGCAACGAAAAGCGGTAACCCCATGTGCCCAAAATAGAAGACACGCAACAGCCGCATCACCACGAGCTGCGCGGATAATGCGGCTAACCCCGCCATTGCGCCCGTCCAGAAGAGTCGCCGCAGCGCCTGGGGCAGCGGCAGACCGTACTCGCACCACATCCGGCGATCCACCAGTTTCACCATAAACAGCGTGGCAAAAAGCGCTTCCAGAAATTGTTCAAGTTCACTCAACAGCGCCGGCCCGGGACGGATGGCGCCATGCTCCACCATGCTTGGAAGGTGCAAGCGCACGCTCATCCACTGCATGCCGAATATAAGGGCAGCCAACACCACAACAAACAACAGCAAACGCCATCCGGCGCGAAGGCCCAGGGGGCCGATGAAAATGTTGTTCATCATGAGGTGACGGGCAGTTTATCGCAAAATAAAAGGCCGGTCGCCCGAGCTCTTTGATTCGGATGAAAACTACTGATTCTCTTTCCACTCTTCATGCCACGCCATCTGGATGGCCTCAAGCTTGCCTTCATTCGATTTTTTGGGATCGTCGGCAAATCCCTCAAGCTCCGTCACATATTTGTGCAAGTCCGTGAAGCGCACGGTGAGAGGATCCACGTCAGGAAACTTTTCCTGCAGCGCGATGCCGATGTCTTCTGCTTTTTCCCAAGTCAATTCAAACGCCATGCCGCGCTCCTAAAAGCCTATAGCTTGCTGATGCCGCCTTCCGCGACGTAATTCCGGTTCCAGGAAGGGATCTCCACCACCACCTCGCCGGGCTTTTCGATAACCATCTGGCAGCCGAGCCGCGAGGTGAGTTGCAAGTCCGCCGCCAATTCAAGGCGGTCGGCCTCATCGTCATCCATCTCACTAAGCAGCTCCGCGCCTTTTTTCACGACCACGTGGCAAGTAGTACAGGCGTTATTGCCGCCACAGGCATGGTCGAGAAAGACATCAAAATTTTCCGCCACGTCGAGCGCGGACTCCGGCTTGCCATGGTGCTTGTACGGCAGCTTGCCGCATTCATACTCGCAGGCTTTGCCTTCGGGCAGAAAGACCAGGCGCACGGTATTGGCGGGTAATGGCTCTTGCGGGTCGTAATCCTTGATCTCGAGATTCTTGGTCGCAGTCTCTGACATGTTTAGTCCTTTGTGATCTCAGCGGGCGCAATGGGATGCGGCGCGGTGGGCCCTTCACCTAGATCGTCTCCGGCGGCTTGCATGGTCTTGCCGTGCAACACGCTGGTAACGGCGGAATCCATCATCCGCTCAGCCAGCCGCGTGGTGGCCTTGTTCAATTCATCAATAGCAGCGTGGATGGCTTTGTAATCGTCCAGCACTTTGATCTTGAGAAGCGCTGATTCCAGCTCCGCGATGCGCTGCTTCTCCGCGGAGGTGAGCGTGCCCCAAGCGGGATTGGTGCGCCCTTTTTCCAGCGCGAGCACGATAGTGTCGGCATCGTTGCGGGCTTCCACCACCTGGCGCTTGCGAAAATCTTCCTCCGCATTGTCGAACGAATCCAGGATCATGGTCTCCACTTGATCGTCGGTGAGCCCGTAAGTGGGCTTTACTTCGATCTCTGCTTCGCGGCCGCTGCGCTGCTCACGCGCGGTCACGGTAAGAATGCCGTTGGCATCGATCAGAAAACGTACCTCGATCCGCGGCAATCCCGCTGACATCGCCGGAATACCTCTCAGATCGAAGCGTGCGAGTGACCGGCAATCCGTTGCCAGTTCGCGCTCGCCCTGCAACACGTGGATGGCAACATTGGTCTGCCCTTCAACGAAGGTGGTGAAGTGTTCGGTCGCTGAAGCGGGAATGGTGGAGTTGCGATGGATGATCTTTGCCACCACGCCGCCCGCGGTCTCAATTCCGAGCGAGAGTGGCGTCACATCCAACAGCAGCATGTCTTTGGTGGCAGTTGAGCCACCGGAGAGGATGTTGGCCTGCACCGCGGCGCCCAAGGCAACTACTTCGTCGGGATTCAGTTCACTGTGCGGCTCACGCTGGAAGAGTTCTTTCACCAAGGCGCGGACCCGGGGAATACGCGTGGATCCGCCGACCAGCACCACTTCATCGATCTGATCCGGAGTAAGGCCAGCGTCTGCGAGTGCCTGTTTGCACGGCGCGATCGTGCGGTCGATGACGGGCTGGATAATCTGCTCGAGTTGTTGCCGGGTGAGCTCGCGCTGATACTTCTGCCCGTTGGGCAGGCCCACTTGAATAGCGGTCTTGTCCGCCGAGGAGAGCGAGACCTTAGCATCGATTACCGCCTTGCGGATCGTCTGCACCGCTTCTCCGCGATTCGGGACTGCGGGATCGCGCAAATCGAGTTTGAGATCTCCCGCAATATCGTCCACCGCGATCGCGATCAGCAAGTTATCGATGTCGTCGCCACCCAGGTGGGTGTCACCGTTGGTGGCGATGACTTCAAAGATTCCCTCATGCAACTTGAGAATAGAGATGTCAAAGGTGCCGCCGCCCAGGTCATAGACGGCAATGATGCCTTCCTTCTTCTTATCCAGGCCGTAAGCCAGCGCGGCTGCTGTGGGCTCGTTTACCAGGCGCAGCACGTCCAACCCGGCAATCCGGCCGGCGTCTTTTGTCGCTTGGCGCTGCGCATCATTGAAATATGCGGGAACCGTGATTACCGCCTTTGTGACCGGCTGGCCGAAATAGCGCTCCGCATTGCGCTTCAACTGCCGCAGGATCAGCGCCGAGACTTCAGGCGGAGTGAACGTGGTATCCCCCAGGCGGATCTTCAGCGCTCCCGACTTGGCATCATCAGCAAGCCGGAAGGGAAACAGCTTCAGCTCTTCCTGGATATCTTCCGCGCCGCGCCCCATCAGGCGTTTTACGGAATAGATGGCGCGGTCAGGTGAATCGATCAGATGCTTGCGCGCGGCATTGCCAATGACTGGCTCTCCCATCGCGGAAAGTGCGACCACCGACGGCACCAGCTTGTCACCATCTTCGCCGGGAATCACCACCGGCGTGTCACTGTCCATGAACGCCACCAGGGAATTGGTGGTGCCCAGGTCAATGCCCACCACCCGGTCCGCGGCTCTTGTGCCTTCGATCTGCAGTCCTGATGTCGTCATGTTTGCAGCGCCTTGTTTACGTCTCGCACCAGATTTCTTATATAAGACCGCCGATTCAGCAGGTCCACCATCTTGTCGCGCACCAGATTGCGGCTTTCGCTGTCGGCTTGGGACTGTTCCACCACCGCGTCCCAGTGGTTCCATAACGACTTCAATTCGTTGGAGAGCTCATCCATCTTTTTTTCAAATCGAACTTTGGAGACTTGCAACTCTGCCGCCGTGCCGGGATCGCCCTCACCCATCTCTTTCGCCATACGCAATTCCTGCAACTGCATGTTGAGCTCGAAAACCTCTTCCAGCAGCTCCGGCGGCACCACCTGCTTCTTCATCTCGCCGGATGCGCGCGCCACCTCCGTTGCTGAAGTGGACTGCTCTTCCAGATTCACTCCTTCAAGCCCGAGCAGATACTCCGTCCGTGCAATCGGATCCTTCAGCGTGCGATACGCATCGTTCAACTGCGAACTCTTCTCCAGGCTCCAACCCTGTTCGTCCTGGCCCGCCCGCGCGTATACATCAGGATGAAGCTTGCGGCTGAGGCGGTAAAATTCCCGTTCCAACTTCTCCAAATCGATATTCAACTTGCGCGGCAACCCGAAAAAAGTGAACGCGTCGCTCGCGCCAGCCGGCTGTACCTTGCCGCATTGCTCGCAGAAGTGCGCCTGCTGCGCCAGTCCTGCTTTGCAGTTCCAGCAAGCAGTCGCGGCTCCGGACTCACGGGTTTGAGCCTGTGTTGGCATATCAAAAAGATTCAGGCGCGCACTGCGCGCCCGAGATTTGGCACGGACACGCGATTTATGCGGAGAACGACGATCCGCAACCACACGACTTCGAAGAGTTCGGGTTGATGAATGCGAATCCCTGCTTCATCAGCGTCTCTTCATAGTCCAAGATCATCCCGTTCAGGTAGATGAATGACTTGGGATCCACAAAGAGCCGCACCCCCTCAAACTCATACACGCGGTCCCGTTCGCGGGGCTTGGAATCAAAGCGGATGTTGTAGCTCAATCCTGAACAGCCGCCGCCCTGAACCCCCAACCGCAATCCACCCTCTTCCGGTGAGACGCCTTCCTTCACCATGGCAGAACGCACCTTGGCCAGCGCACGCTCCGTTACCTGGATACTCTTAGTATTCGGCGCGAGGTTCGCGGGCGTCAGCACCGGGCTTGTGAGTTGGGCTTGCATGATTAAGCGGTCTGGACCTGCTCCGCTGGCTTCAACGTCTCCTGCTTCTTCTTCCAGTCACCGATCGCCGCGCGGATGGCGTCTTCCGCCAGCACCGAGCAGTGGATCTTCACCGGAGGAAGCGCCAGCTCCTTCACAATGTCAGTGTTCTTGATCGCAAGAGCTTCGTCCACCTTCTTGCCGCGGATCCACTCAGTTGCAAGCGACGACGATGCGATCGCAGAGCCGCAACCGAAGGTCTTGAACTTTGCCTCTTCAATCACCTGCGTGGTGGGATTCACCTTGATCTGCAAGCGCATCACGTCACCGCACTCCGGCGCGCCCACCAAGCCAGTGCCTACCTCGGCGCTGTTCTTATCGAGCGTGCCCACATTGCGGGGATTCGTGTAATGGTCGAGTACTTTATCGCTATATGCCATGATTCCTCACTTCGGTTCCTAACTTCTAGATTCGCCTTCAAATTGCAAATTACAAATCCAAAATCACAAATTCTCAGTGGCTCTCCGCCTGCCATTGGATCTTGGTCAGGTCAATGCCTTCTTTCACCATCTCGTACAGCGGTGAAAGCTCGCGCAGCTTCTTCACCACATCGATCATCTTGTCTGCTACATAATCAACCTCAGCTTCAGTGTTGAAGCGCCCAATGCCGAAGCGGATCGAGCTGTGCGCCACGTCATCGCCCAAGCCCAGGGCTTTCAAAACGTAGGAGGGTTCGAGCGTCGCCGAGGTACATGCCGAGCCGCTTGAGACCGCGATCTCATTGATGCCCATCAGCAGTGACTCACCTTCCACGTATACAAAACTGATGTTCAGATTGCCCGGAAGATGCTTTCCTTCTTCCATGGTGCCGTTCACATGGACCTCGTCCAGGTTCGCCAGTAGCTTGTCTTTCAGCTTATCGCGCAGGTAGCTGAGTTGCTTGCTCTCTTCCGCCATGGTCTCGCGGGCGATCTCACAGGCCTTGCCCAATCCCACAATGCCGGTCACGTTCAATGTGCCGGAGCGCATGCCGCGTTCGTGTCCGCCACCATCGATCTGCGCCTGCAACTGCACTCGAGGATTCTTGCGGCGAACGTACAAAGCACCGATCCCTTTGGGGCCGTAGAGCTTGTGGCCGCTCAGCGAAAGCAATGAGATGTTCGACTTGTTCACATCCACCGGCACCTTGCCCACGGCTTGCACCGCATCGGTGTGGAAGAGGATCCCTTTCTCTTTGCAAAGCGCGCCGATCTCATCGACGGGCTGCAGCACTCCGATCTCATTGTTTGCCGTCATGATGCTGACCAGGATGGTCTTCTCATCCATCGCCCGGCGCAGGTCGTCCATGTTGATCAGGCCATCGGCGCCCACCGGAAGGTAGGTCACGCGGCAACCGGTCTTTTCCAGGCGCTTGCAGGTATCCAGTACCGCCTTATGCTCGGTCGCAGCGGTGATGATGTGGTTACCCTTCTCGCGATACATCTCCGCCACGCCCTTGATCGCCAGGTTATTGCTCTCCGTTGCGCCGGAGGTGAAGATGATCTCTTTCGCAGTGGCGCCGATCAGCTTGGCGATCTGCTCGCGCGCGTGCTCCACCGCCTGCTCCGCTTCCCATCCAAATTGATGGTTACGGCTGGCAGCATTGCCAAAACGGTTGGTGAAATAGGGCAGCATCGCTTCCAGCACCCGCGGATCCATCGGCGTGGTGGCATGGTTATCCATATAGATCGGCAGCTTTACGCCGGGATGATCGCCGGGATGATCGCCGAAATGATCCTTCAGTCCATTTTCTGTTGCGGTTTCCGTGTGTTTACTCATCGTCCTGTGCTCTCCAAATCTGTCCTGTGTTCTCCAAATCTCTTAAACCAGCCGTACTAATTCCGATTCCTGCACCCGCGGCTTGAATTCGTCATCGTCGTGCGGGGCCGTATCCAGCATGTCCGCGATCGTCATCCTGCTCAGCACTTCCTTGATGCCATCATTCACCTTGTGCAGCGGCTCTTTCACGCTGCATCGGGTGCTCTGGTGGCATTCACCCGCATGGCTGCTGCAGGCGGTAATGAACAGCGGACCGTCGATTGCCGCGATCACATCAAACGCGGTGATGGTGCGCGCTCCCCGTGCCAATGCGTAGCCGCCATTGATCCCGTGTTGCGATACCAGCAGTCCAGACTTTGCCAGCCGCTGCAATATCTTTGCCAACGCCTCTTGCGGCAAGCCATATGCATCCGCAATGTCCTTCGCGCTTAATGCCGGATTCCGCACCGGGCCACTGGCACGCGCAGCTTCCGCCAGATGCTTTAAAGCAATCAGCCCGTAATCCGCTTTTTTGGTCAGCTTTAACATTGGATCATTCCAGTCAGGCCCAACTCCGACCTTTCCAGTCGGATATTAGTTTAGACGGTCAGGAGGGTAAAAAGCAACACAGCTCAGGGAATGGCAAGGGGGTACACCGGACGGTAACTTGCGCCAGGTGAACGGTTTGCAAGTAGCCGACTGAATCCGTCGGGATTTATCTTAAGATCAAAAGCTCTAGTGCGACACTTGGATCGCTGCGAGAGAGAGCGGCCCCGACCCGACTTTGATCGTATTTTCCATTTCGATGGAGTTCACGGAAATTTTATAACTTCGCAATTCGCCTGTGCTGCTGAAGAGTGTCAGCAACACACGTCCGGAAGAATCGAACTGAAGGGCATTTTCGGCGGGGTCGTCGATAGCAGCTATTTGAGAAAGTTGTCCAGAATTGTATTGATAGATTCTTAAATTGAAATCCGGGCCAGTGCCACTAACAGCGAGTGTATTAGAGGACGATGAAAAAGCGGCGATCGCTCCCCGTCCAAAAGACATCGACGATTTGAACGCCATCATGCCTGTGTTGGCGTCATACCCATAGACTCGGAATTCTGAGTGGTCGGAGAAGTTGGCGAAGATGAACGCTTCTGCGCCGGAGCCTCCCAGCACGGAGACTCTGACTGTCGAGGGAGATCCAAGCACGCTGTCCAGATTTGCGCCCCAGCGAAGCTGGCCGCTGTCTTGATCAAGAAGTACCGTGCGATAGGAAAACTGACTCGCAGAATCGTCGCACGCTAACAGAAAGAACGATTTGCCAGAGCTGTCAAACTGACCGTGTTCCCCCGCTGAAACGCAACCGGTCTGCAACGAGTCGGTTTCCTGCACCAAACCAGAAACATCATCTACTTTCATCGCGTGAATCGCACCGGCGATGTAAGTCAAAAAGTACGCGTTTCCATTTCCGGCAGCGATTGTCTGCGAGTTTTGTAGGACAGTCGAAGGACTGAAGGTGCCGCTAGCAGATACCCGATAGAGATGCACGTCATAGGTAGAGTCCGCTGCAATCCAATGCTCATTGATACTGCGAACCTGCCGAAGTTGCATTTGGAATGTACTGCTTACACCGGGACGTGGTGACAGCGTCCCCGATTCAGCGGCGATTGAGACAACGCTGAGTGCTTCGTGATTTCCATTGTCCAAAAATTCTTCGCTGACAGCTCCGGAGTTTGCGGTCAGCGCATACTCAACTTTCAGGGACTGGCCGCCGGAAACCGCGCTCGTGCTAACGTTTGTCGGCAACGCACAAGATGTCATAAACAAAGCGAGTAAGGGAAGCGTTCCCATGAACCGTTCCGTCATAATAGATTCGAGGCAAAGTTCCTGGTCCGAGTTGCCCACCTTTACTCACCTCCGCATGGACGCGGATTCACCTCGGGGCTTAAACTGACGGTGTTAGATAGTCTGTTTATAATTGAGTTTTTTCCGACCATCTTAACGGCATACGCCCCCGCCGACGAAGTACCCCAAGACGTAGTGCTAATGGACAACGTGGCACGGTAAGTCCATAGGTAACTACTACATTCAGTGCTACCCCAAATCTCCAAGTGGTCAATAGTGCCCGGTGACGCGGATGAATCCGATGCGTTAAGCGACCAAGTCATCGTGTTTGAACCTAGTGGATCGGGAACCGCCGAGGCTGCAATGGAATAGCAGTTATCTATTCCCGTCTCAATCTCCGTTCCCTCATCGTAGTCGTTCCAGGTGGCGACCTGCATAAACGGAACTTGCATTTGCGCGTTAAAGTAAGATCCCGCTTTTGCGAAAGTATTGAGCCACTGGCTTCCACAACTTTGGGCCATTGTTGCGAGAGGGCTATTAAATCCTGAGTTTGAAGCATTGAAGCCCTTCCATGACGCGCCGCCATTGAAGTAGCTCGAATACGTGCTGGAAGCAAGATTAAAGAAATTGTCCAGATAATTCAGTCCGGAGCTGTCATTAGTACACGCAGGTGTGTTGTTGCAGTTCACCCATGCGTACTGCCCGGCGCCGCTAGGATGTGCGCTCCAGTTTGCGTTCCTGAAAATGAATTTCATACCGGGGTGAGCAACCGGACCTACCTCATACCAGAGTTGTCGCCAGCAAGTTGCCGATGACGTACAGGTGGTGCCCGCTGAGGTGACACATGGAACGGAAAAACTGCATGTTGTAAAAAATTCTGGCTCCGGAATGAAGAACAAGACAACCGGGTTTCCTGTTGAGGAGATGTTGTTTGAGGCATCCACTTTTAGATATGAACTGTTGTCCAAAAAAGCTGCATAGGTATGGGAATAGTTTTGGTTTCCGTCCGGCACAGTGATCGTGTGATTAGCGGCCGCATACCCAAGTCAGCTTCTATCGCCTGCTCAACGCAGTCTACCTCGGTGTTTATCATGCAATTGCTTCGAAAAGATCCCTTGATCTTCCATAAGGACGAAGTACATCGGACAATTTTGCGCGGCTGTGCAGCGAAGTGACAAGTTTTCGGCAAACTCCATCGTCGCTGGATCGACAAGCGCGTTCGTACCTGTTTGGGAACCACCGTACCAGTCAACAACTGCGCCGTCCATGGATCGGGATTGCATGTCGTTCAACTGTCCATTAACGGCAGCCTTCATAGTATCTAGCTCAGAACGATTGCTAAACGCATACGTGTATCCCGTCTGGATGTGACCGTTGCACAAATAAGAATTGTTCCCGGTTACGTTTGAGGGCCCGTGGCAAAACCAAGGTGTCAGGTGAGCAAATATTTTCGTCGTTACATTCGAACAGCGCCCATTTTGATCTTTCGTGCCGTAAGGCACCAGACAATGAATATCAACAGTGCTAACCTCCCCGGCAGAAGGATTGAATTCAGAGCCGCTCTTTGGAACGAACTGCGCCCAACAATAAGACGGCGTATTCGCTGCATAACATGCAGAAGTGTTTTGTGTGATTTGAGCGCTTGAGCTGATTGGGAACAGTAGAAACACAACGAACAATGCGACCGCAACGCAGAGGAATTTCTGCATGGATATCTCCTGCTAAGTTTTTTTAGGAGCGGGGCCGAGTGAACTTGGAAGGACCGAGAAGCGATTAGTCTATTGCACTCCTTGTCCATAATGATAGTGCTTTGGAATGTACAACTTACGCGACTTTCATAAGATAAGGTACGAGCATGTCGTTCTGCTTTGCGGAATCCAGGTACTCTGTTTTGGCAGTTTAGAGAGTATATGGATAAGTAAACCTCCTACCTCCATTCGTGCGTTTTAGCGGTTCTGCTCGACTCGCAGTCGCGAAACATCTGTTCCAGGCCCTCCCTTCTTTCTTCCTTCACATAGGCAAATCCGCGGAAGCGGTCATTTTTCAGCTCAAACAGATATCACGGGTGGCCGAAGGCGTTCCAGCAGCACGGCAGGCTCAACCTGGGGGAAGCTCTTTCTGCATCGCGGATCCATGCTTTCGATGCCGCTGCCGGGGCCAGAAAGGCAATTTCGGGCCTGATTACCACCAGCCTCAAAATAGTCAACTATCTAAGTGTTCTGCTGGATTCTTTTCCCCCCGCCCTCTCCTTTACTCTCAACCCTGTGAGAAGGCAGATTGCGTATTTCGTTGCACTGATCGTGGTTGTGGCAATCTCTTCTCCACCCGCCTTCGCCGGCGCCTTGGAAAGTGATTCTGACGGCCGCGAAGCCATTGCCACCGCCCGCCAGCACCTTCCCCTACACACGCAAGCTACTTACAAAGTGGTCGGCATGCTGGATGGCGACGTCTATCCCGCTTTCGCAAATTATGCTTCCATGCAAAAGCCGCAGAAACGTGAGTTCGGCGTGGTCGCCGTCACGGTCTCAAACTCATCGGACGTTCCCTTGCGCAACCGAGTGAGCATGAAAGTCCCCGGCTGGAGTGACGAAGAGATCCAGTTCGTTGAAATGGCTGCCGGACAAGTCAAGACCTACATCTTCGCTCCCACTTTCCTGCCGCGCTTTTATCAGAACCATGAGATCGCGGGAGCCACCGCGCATGTAGAAATAAGCGATGGCGGTGGGCATACGCTGTATGAGACCACGGTTCCCGTCCGCCTCCGTTCCGTAGACGACATGTATTGGGGCAATAGATTCAAATACGCGCCGTTCATCGCTTCCTGGATCACGCCCCACGATTCCAATGTGGAAGTGGTGCTGAGCCGGGCAAAGGAGTTGATGCCCGGCCGCCGGCTTCCCGGCTATGAGCCGTGGAAGAGCCAGGTGCAACAGGAGCAATCGACCTATACCCAGGCGCGAGCGATCTATCGCGCGCTGCAGAGGGCGGGTATCTCTTACGTGAAGAGCTCTCTGACTTTTGGCGGAAATACTGACATAAGCCAGCGGGTGCGCATGCCGCGTGAGAGCCTCACCCAGACCTCCGCAAACTGCATTGACGGCGCCGTTATGTATGCCTCGCTCTTTGAGAATCTGGGCATGGATCCGGTGGTGGTTCTAGTCCCCGGGCATGCGTATGTCGGGGTCCGAGTGGCCCGCGGTTCGCAGCGCTACCTGTTTGTAGATACAGCGCTTACCGCACGTTTCAGCTTTGAGGCATCAGTCTTGGCAGCGGACAAAGGCCTGGCGAAGTACGGCCCCTCGCAGATCACCCGCATACCCATTGATTCTGCCCGCGATGCCGGCATTTACCCCATGCCGTAACCCACACCGGCAACTCTCTTCCAGCTACTCTGCATCTCATTTCGACGTAAGCAGACACACCCTCTTCTTCGAGACCCTTGACAAGTGGCTTTCGCAGGGACAAAATCTACCGAAAATTCTCCTCCGGCCTGACCGGATATGATCCAAGCCGCCTTTACCATCCCCGAGAACACCCATGCAAACATCCTGTAAGCACCCTCGCGTGCGTATCGTCTCGCGCGATGAAGAAGCCGAATATGTGGAATGCGAACTTTGTGGCGACATCTTTGACGAAAGCGAATTCAAAGATATGGCTATTGAAGAAAAGCTCCCGCTCGAACTGGAATAGTCCCCATACGATCGAACCGTTCTCGCCGCCAACAGGACCCGCAGCGCAGGTGACCTTGGTGCTTTGCTCTGCCCGCGCGGGGATGATATGAATCTTCTGCAATATCTTGTTGGGAGGTTTCATGGCCCGAGTGGCCCTGGTTGTAGATGATTCCATGCTCATACGGCACACCGTCTGCCGGTATCTTGAAGAGCGCGGATTCGCCGTGGAATCGGCTACAATGGCTTGGAAGCCTTGGAGATCCTCAAGACCGTGCTTCCGGACCTTATCGTGACTGACCTCAGTATGCCCAAGATGGATGGGCACGAGTTCATCAGCAGGCTGAAATCGCGATCGCACACCGAAAAGATCCCGATCATCGTCCTTGCTGGACGCAGCACGGGAAGCGATCCCACGCCCGTGGAAGACCGCGCTGAACACATCGTCTATAAAGACGTGGACATTGATACCCAGCTTCGCAAGGCGCTGACTGCCGCGCTCGGTGAAAGCTGACGCTAACGAAGCTCCAGGGAAGCTTCCGCGGAGAAATCCCCATCGGCAAAATTTTTGCTCAATAGCTTCGGATAAGCTGCGGCGGCGATCATCGCAGCATTGTCCGTGGACAGACTGCGCGACGGAAATGAGACTGCGACACCCCGCTGCGCGCATTCCCGCTCAAAAGCCTGCCGCAGCGCCGCGTTCGCCGCCACCCCGCCGGTGACAAATAAAGTTGCAACCGTGAATTCCTCCACCGCTTGCATCGTCTTGCTGACCAGGTCATCCACCATGGCACGCTGGAAGGATGCCACCAGGTCGAGCGTCCGCTGATCGCAATGTGCCAGCAGCTCTGCCTCTTGCGGCTTTGGAATGGCTCTCAACCCCACCGCGCGGGATGCAACCTCAGCCTTCATCCCATGGGTTTCCACGTAACGCAGCACCGCAGTCTTCATTCCGCTGTAAGAGAAATCAAAGACCGGTAGCTGGTGCCCGATTTTGGGCCGCTTCTTCGATTCCCCGCGTGCCGGATGCTTGATCTGGACTGTGCCAAACTTTACCGCATGGGCGTTACCATGTTTTGCCAACATCTCGATCACGGGACCGCCGGGATATCCCAAGCCGAGCAGC
Source organism: Terriglobales bacterium (assembly GCA_038254775.1). GTDB lineage: Bacteria > Acidobacteriota > Terriglobia > Terriglobales > Acidobacteriaceae > JBBSFV01. Next base: position 32,295 of record JBBSFV010000010.1, read on the forward strand.
TTTGCCACCTTGTCGAACGCCTCACCCGCGGCGTCGTCCCGGGTGCGACCCACATTCTGGTAGCGCCAGCTCTCGCCTTCCAGCTCCGCCAGGTAAAGATGGGTGTGGCCGCCTGAGACCACCAGCGCCAGCATGGGGAATCTGACTTCGCCTTTACCGCGTTGCCGCTCTTCCAGCAGCACTGCGTGGATGTGTCCCTCAAGATGGTTCACCGTGAGTATCGGCTTTCCCGCCGCAAATGCCAGGGCCTTGGCATAGCTGATCCCCACCAGCAGCGCTCCAGGTAGCCCTGGCCCCTGGGTCACGGCGATCGCGTCGAGATCGGCAAGCCTCACCTGCGCATCCGCTAGAGCCTTGCGCACCACTGGAGCGATGGCGCGCAGGTGCTCGCGTGAAGCCAGTTCCGGCACCACGCCGCCAAAACGCGCATGGGTAGCGAACTGGGACGCCACGGTGCTGGAGAGCACTTCCGCCCCATTTCGCACCACGGCGGCAGCGGTTTCGTCACAAGAACTCTCGATCCCCAATATCAATCCGGTGAGCATGAGAAGATTTTAACGATGCTGGCCGCCGCCGTTGACATAATCCGCAGCTTACGCGCGCAGGGCTTTCAAGCCTTGCTGGTGGGGGGATGTGTGCGTGACCTCCTTCTGGGCCTGGAACCCGGTGATTATGACGTTGCGACGGACGCTTCACCCCAACAGGTGATGCAGCTCTTTCCTAAAAGCCTGCCGGTGGGAGCGCAATTCGGAGTGGTGCTGGTGCCCGTCGAAAATGCCAAACCCGTCGAGGTCGCCACCTTCCGCAATGATGGCGCTTACTCAGACGGTCGGCGTCCGGATGAAGTGCGTTTTTCAAAGTCTGCGAAGGAAGACGTGCAGCGCCGCGACTTCACCATCAACGGCCTGCTGATGGACCCGCTGAATGGCGATGAGATCATCGATCACGTGGGCGGGCGCGAGGACCTGCGCGCGGGTATTATCCGCACCATTGGCGATTCCCAGCAGCGCTTTTCAGAAGACAAGCTTCGCATGCTGCGAGCGATCCGCTTTGCGGCCCGGTTCAATTATCAGATCGCGCCCCAGACCCTGCGCTCCATCCAAGGACTCGCAGCGGGGATCCATCAGGTAAGCAAAGAGCGCATCCGCGAAGAGCTGACCAGGATGTTGACCGGCGGAAATGCGCGCCGGGCCTTTGAGCTGCTGGATGACAGCCATCTACTGGTTCAGGTGCTTCCTGAAGTCGCAGCTTATAAAGGCGTGGAGCAGCCTCCGCAGTATCACCCCGAGGGAGATGTGTGGCAGCACACGCTCATCCTGCTGCAAGGCTTGCGGCAGGATTGCTCACGCACCCTGGCTTGGGCGGCGTTGTTGCATGACGTCGGCAAGCCGCCCACATTTCGCCGCGCGCCTGACCGCATCCGCTTTGACGATCATGCTGAGATCGGCGCAAAAATGGCGCGGGATATCTGCAATCGGCTGCGCATGACCAATGACGATACTGACCAGATCACCGCCGTCATCGCTGCGCACATGAAATTCCCTGATTTGCCCAAGATGCGTGAATCCACCTTGAAGCGATTCTTGCGGCAGCAGAAGTTTGATGAGCACCTGGAGATGCATCGCCTGGATTGCCTGGCGAGCCACGGGGATCTCTCGCTTTATGATTTTGCGAGGGGAAAATTGATCAGCATTCCCGAGGAGCATATCCGCCCCGCGCCACTGCTCACCGGCAATGACCTGATCGCCGCTGGATATAAGCCGGGCCCTGGCTTCAAGAAGATCCTTTCTGAGGTTGAGGATGCGCAACTGGAAGGCGTGATCAAACATAGATCTGAAGCGCTTGCTTTCGTTCTGCAACGTTTTGGCGGGCCGCATTGCACCTGAGTTTTTTAAGCACCACGGAGTAAACTTTTTTATGCGAGTGATGGTTACCGGCGGCGCGGGATTTCTGGGCTCTCATCTTTGTGACGCTCTGCTGGCGCAGGGCGACACCGTCATCTGCGTTGACAACCTGCTCACCGGAAGTCTCGAAAACATCGCGCACCTCAGGAACGAACCGCGCTTTGAGTTTCAGCAGCAGGACATTTGCGAGCCATTTGATCTGGGGAAAGTGGAATATGTGTTCAACTTCGCCTCGCCCGCAAGCCCGGTCGATTATGCGGAACACGGCATCGCCACGTTAAAAGTGGGCTCCTACGGCACCATCAACTGCCTGGATGTGGCGCGCAAATATGGCGCCAGGTTCCTGATGGCATCCACCTCAGAGTGTTATGGCGACCCCCACATCCATCCCCAACCGGAGACCTATTGGGGCAATGTAAACCCCATCGGCCCGCGCAGCGTCTATGACGAGGCCAAGCGATATTCTGAAGCAGCCACCGCGGCCTACCACCGCTATTACAAAGTCGACACCCGCATCGTGCGCATCTTCAATACCTACGGGCCGCGACTGCGATTGAATGATGGCCGCGTGATCTCCAACTTCATGAATCAGGCGATTCGCGGTGAGGACCTCACCGTTTACGGCGAGGGCAGCCAGACGCGCAGCTTCTGCTATGTGAGTGATGAGGTGGACGGGATCCTTCGCCTGGCAAAATCAGACGAACATCTGCCGGTGAACATCGGCAATCCCAACGAGTTCACCATCCTGGAATGCGCGGATCTGGTGCTGAAGGTGACTGGCTCGGAGAGCAAGATCGTTTTTGAGCCCTTGCCCCGGGATGATCCCAGGCAGCGCCGCCCGGACATCACCAAGGCAAAGACCCTCTTGGGTTGGGAGCCGAAGGTGCAGCTCGAAGAAGGCTTGCGGCTCTCGCGTCCTTACTTTGCAAATGCCGTGAGCAAAGTTTGAGCGCGCCACCGGTCAAAGTCCATTCCTGCTCAGTCGTGTTGCGCGCCCACCAGTTCGCGCTCAAAATCATGCTCGGAGGCGGGTTTCTTCTTGCCGCGGCCCAAAAATCTTTTGGCCCGCGCCTGCAGATGGTCGAGATAAACGTAATAGATAGGAGTGATGTAAAGGGTGATGACCTGCGACAACATCAAGCCGCCGACTACCGTCAGGCCCAGCGGACGCCGGGATTCAGCGCCCGCGCCAAAGCCCAACGCGATCGGCAAGGTTCCCATCATGGCTGCCATGGTCGTCATCATGATGGGGCGGAAGCGCACCAGCGCGCCTTGAAAGATCGCCTCTTCCGCTGATCTGTTGTCCTTGCGCTGCGCTTCCAGCGCAAAGTCGATCATCATGATGGCATTCTTCTTCACGATGCCCACCAGCAAGATGATCCCTACAAATCCATACAGATTGAGCTCATAGCGGAACAGGATCAGCGTGAGCAGCGCGCCCACGCCGGCTGAAGGCAATCCCGAGAGGATGGTGATGGGATGAATAAAACTCTCATACAACACTCCCAGCACAATGTAGATAACAAAGATCGCCGCCACCAGCAGAAGTCCTAACCCGCTCACCGAGCTTTGGAACGCCTGCGCCGTGCCTTGGAACATCGTGGTCACGGTGCTGGGCAGCGTTTTCCGGGCGGCGTCATTCACCAGCTTGGTGGCTGCGCTCAAAGCAACGCCGGGACGCAGGTTGAAACTGAGCGTGACCGCCGGCGCCTGACCTAAATGGCCGACCGTGAGCGGGCCAACGGTCCGGGTAAGCGTTGCAACCGCATTCAGCGGCACTAATCCGCCTTTGCTCGAGCGGATGTATAGCATGGCAAGCGCCGCCGGATCCAACTGGAACTCGGGCTTCAACTCCATGATCACGCGGTATTGATTGTTGGGGGCGAGGATGGTCGAGATCTGCCGCGAGCCATACGCGTATGCCAGCGCGTCCTCCACCTGGAGCGCCGTTACTCCTACAGCAGAAGCTTTATTCCGGTCGATCTCCACGTTCACCTGTGGGTTCTTGATCTCCAGGTCAGTGGTCACATCCTGCAGCTCCGGGATCTTCCGCAGCTCTTGTTCAAGTTTTGGCGCGGAGGCATACAGCTCGCTCACGTCCGGCGACTGCAGCGTGTATTGATATTGGCTCTTGGTGAGTTGTCCACCCAGCCGGATGGGCGGCGGCACCTGCATGAACGCATTCACGCCCGGGATCTTCGCCAGTTGAGGGCGTAATTCCTGAATGATCTCCTCTACGCTCTTGCGCTCCTTGCGCGGCTTGAGCGTCATGAAGATGCGGCCGGTGTTCCCACCCGACGCCGTGGACATGTATTGGACTACCGCGGGATTTCTCTGGATCACGGCTGCAACCTCTTGCTGATGTCGCGCCATGTCTTCAAAGGAGATGCCTTGCTGGCCTTCAGTACTGGTAAAAATCAATCCCAGGTCTTCATTCGGCAGGAATCCTTTAGGGATCACTCCGAAGAGATAGAAAGTCAATCCGAAGATGGCGAAGGAAACAATGAGCACCAGCGCGGGAACCCGCATCACTCGCTTCAATGACCACTCGTAACCTGCCACGATGCGCTCGAATATCCGTTCCGTGGAGCGGTACAAAGCGCCATGCGACTCGATCGGCTGGTGCCGCAGAAAGCGCGAACACAACATCGGGGTCAGCGTCAAAGAGACGAACCCTGATACCAGGATCGCCACGCTGATGGTCAGCGCGAACTCATTCAGCAACCGCCCGATAATGCCACCCATGAACAGCACCGGGATGAACACCGCGGCGAGCGAGATGGTCATCGAAATGATGGTGAATCCGATCTCTTTTGCACCATCCACCGATGCCTGGAACGGGGTCTTTCCCATTTCCATGTGGCGAACGATGTTCTCCAGCATCACGATGGCGTCATCCACCACAAAGCCGACAGACAACGTAAGCGCCATCAGTGAAAAGTTATCCAGGCTGAAGCCCAAAAGGTACATGGCGGAGAACGTGCCTACGATCGACATGGGCAGGGCCAGGCTGGGGATCACCGTGGCCGAAACATTCCGCAGGAAGATAAAGATCACCATCACCACCAGCGCAACGGTCAGCATGAGCGTGAACTTCACGTCATTCACCGAGTCTCGGATGCTGATGGAGCGGTCGAACAAGGTGTGGATGGTGACGCTCGGTGGGATCTGCTCTTTCAGTTTGTCGATCTGCTTTTTGACCGCGTCCACCACCTGCACGGTGTTGGTGCCGGGTTGGCGCTGGACTGCGAGTACGATGGACCGTTCCCCGGTGTACCAGGTGGCTACCTTGTCGTTCTCAACGCTATCGGTTACGGTTGCTACCTCGCCCAACCGCACCGGCGCTCCATTGCGGTAAGCGACCACGAGGTTGCGGAATTGTTCGGCATTAGTCAACTGCCCTGAAGCGGTGATGGTAAATGCGTTGTAATGGCCGTAGAGGGTGCCGGTCGGCAGGTTCACGTTGCCGTTCTTAATGGCCTGCGCCACTTCGTCAATACCGATCTGTCTAGTTGCCAGCGCTTGCGGATCGAGCTGCGTACGCACCGCATACTTCTGCGCGCCGAACACCGAGACCTGCGCCACCCCTGCGATCGTCGAGATGTTCTGCGCGATCGTTGTCTCAGCGTATTCGTCCACTTGCGAAAGCTTCAGGGTCGGCGAGCTGAGCGAGAGATACAGGATCGGCTGGTCCGCCGGATTCACCTTTTGATAGGAAGGCGGTGCCGGCATGTCCTGCGGCAGATCTCGCAGGGTCTTGGAGATGGCTGCCTGCACGTCCTGTGCGGCGGCATCGATATTGCGCTCCAGGGTAAAAGTGATGGTGATCTGCGTGCTGCCCAGTGAATTCGTGGAACTCATAGAATCAATGCCCGCAATGGTGGAGAGCTGCTTTTCAAGCGGCGTTGCCACCGCCGCCGCCATGGTCTCCGGGCTGGCGCCGGGGAGACCGGCATTCACCACCACCGTGGGAAAATCCACGCTGGGAAGGTCGCTGACTGGTAGAAAGCGGTAGGCAAATATCCCGAATACCACGATCGCCACCATGACCAGCGTGGTCATGATGGGGCGCTTGATGAAAGTCTCAGCGATCATGAGAGTGGCTCCGGGACCGCTTGCATCGGCGCAGCGCCTGCGGCTGCCGCTTTGATCTCCACCTTCGAGCCCTTGGTCAGCCGCAACTGCCCATCCACCACTACGCGCTCACCCGCCTGTAGGCCTTTGGTGATGATCGATTCGCCGTTGAACGTCCGCTGCACTTCCACCGGACGCATATCAGCCGTCATATCCGGATTGATCACGAAAACGAACTGGCCCTGCTGTCCGGTCTGTACCGCCTGCGAAGGCACAGTGATCGCGTTCGGCTGCGTGGAAAGCCTCAGCACCACATCCGCAAACTGTCCCGGCCACAGATTATGCGACTTATTCGCAAATGTACCTTTCAGCTTGATGGTGCCGGTGGCGGGATCCACCGCGTTATCGATGAACGTAAGCTCGCCGTCCGCGGACTCGCGCGATGGTTCGGCGGCACCCGTTGAAGCTGCCTGCTGCGGCTGCGGCTGTCCCCCACTGCTGATCGCCTGAATGCGCAGTTTGCCGCTTCTCATATATCGCTTCACTTCTGAGAGCTGCTGCTCAGGTATGGCGAACTGAACATAGATGGGAGTGATCTGATTGATGGTCACCAAAGGCAGATCATTTGCCTTCACGATATTTCCCCGATTGATGCTCAGGTTCCCGGTGCGGCCTGTGATGGGCGCATAGATCTTCGTATATTGCAGCTGCACCCGGGAGGATTCAACCGCGGCACGGTCGGCCGCTACGGTCGCCTCATCGGCTTCTGCTGAAGAGACGAACTGGTCATACTGCTGCTTTGCCACCACGCCCTCCTGCATTAATTTGGCATAGCGCTCTGCCTGCACGCGGGCGTTCTTCGCTTGCGCGATATCACGCGCCAACATACTTTCAGCCTTCTTCAGCTCCGCCTGGAACTGCCGTGGATCGAGCGCAAACAGCAGTTCACCCTTGTTCACGTCCTGACCTTCTTTGAAGTGCACTTCCATGATCTGGCCATTCACCTGGCTCTTGATCTGCACCGTCTCGATCGACTCCACGTTCCCGATGGAACGCAGCGTCAACGGCACATCTTTTTGCGAGACACTGGCCACCACCACGGGCACGCTCGCCGGCTTTTGAGGTTTTGCCGCTTCCTTCTTCGCGCATCCGGAGACCGTCGCTGCCGCCATTATTGCCGCCGTGATCGCCGACATGGTCGCCGCCCTGGTCGCCGACATCAAAGTCTTTCTCTTCGTCATCTTGCTGATTCTGCTTCCTTCATGCGGTTGAGTTTCCTGGGGCCAGTGCTGCAATTCAACGAAGTGGGATCCACCAACATGCCTCCCAGCCAGATTCGCGTAAGCCCCTCCGCGGCTTGTTCCATCGCGATCTTGCGGCTGCCTTGGGCGGCGAATAGTTGTTGCACCATGGAGTGGTAGATCACCATCCCGGTGAACCCCCGCGCCGCCAGTTCCGCATCCATCATGCGGAATTTGCCTTCGTCAATGCGTTGCTGAATATGGGCCATCAACGCTTCGTAGTAGTCAGCGATGTAGAGCCGAAAAAAACGCTCCGATAATTCATGGCGCTCCAGCGCCGCAAACATCAGCAAGCGTGAGAATCTGTAATCCTTTTCCCGGTTGGCGATCATCTCCGCCGCCAACGCCGTGAACGCGGAAAGATCATCATCGTGAGACTGCAGTTTGTGGTCTAAGCGCTGCCGTGCCGTGCATACCCTGCATTGCTGCTCGATCACCGCCCAGTAAAGCTCTTCTTTATTGGGAAAGTGGCGGTAGATGATCGCCTCCGTCACCCCCGCGCTTTCCGCGATCTCGCGCGTAGTGGTGCCCTCATACCCCTTCTGGGCAAAGAGGTCGAGCGCCACGCTCAACAATTGTTGACGCCGGTCTGGTGCGGAAAGTCTCATGTAAGCAAACGCTTACTTTAACAGATGAGCCCCTGGTGGGGGAGCTTTTCAGCGCTGCGCGTTATTTTTCACGTGTCGCAGGATTATTCTTCACGTGTCTCAAGATCGCCTGCGCGGCCAGCGCGATGGGCTGGGTGCCATCCACCAGTACGTCCGCGAAACCCTTGCTGGGCAGCACATATGCATCGGCGCCAGGCCGAACGGTGGCTTCGTATTGTTCCAGCACTGATTCCGCCGTGCGCCCCCGTTCCACGATATCTCGCGCCGTTCGCCGGGGAAGGCATTCGCCGTGCGAGGCCTCCACAAAAACTTTAGTCCCGCAGATTCTTCTGACCCGCTCCCAATACAAGGTAAAGAGCCCTTCAATAATGATTACATCCTTCGACTCCACCACGGTTGTTCGATCGGTGCGCGTGTGCCGGGCAAAATCATAGACTGGCTGCTGGATCGCTTCGCCCCGGGCCAGCGCTTCAATGTGTTCAGCGATCAGGACTTCATCCAGCGCCTGGGGCCGGTCGAAGTCATAGCGCGCCCGCTCTTCCGGCGGCAGGTGGTCAAGATTCAGGTAGTACTCATCAAGCTGAAAAATGGTGGCGGGCAGTTCTGCGGCTACCGCTCGAGCGATGGTGCTCTTTCCTGAGCACGACATGCCCGCAATGGCGATAAGGTATGGCTTCCCGGGCATGGCTCTACAGTTCGGCGGCCATCTGCGGGATCACTGCTTTGAGCAGTGCCACAAATCCGTCCCGCACCCGCATTCCTACCTCAAGCACTTCCTGGTGGTTGAGCGGATCACTGCCGATGCCCGCCGCCAGGTTGGTGACACAAGAGATCGCCAATACTTTGATCTCCATGTGACGCGCGGCAATCACCTCCGGCACCGTTGACATTCCCACCACATCACCACCCAGTACGCGAAACGCCCGGATCTCAGCCGGAGTCTCATAGCTGGGGCCAGGCACCGCCACATAGACACCTTCATGCACGTTGATGCCGATGCGAGTCGCCTCGCGCAGAGCAAGCTGCCTCCACGGTGGATGGTATGCATTTCCCATATCGAAGAATCGCAGGCCAAAGCGGGAGTCATTGGGCCCCACCAGCGGGTTGGCCCCCTGAAGATTGATGTGGTCATTCAATATCACCAGGCAGCCCTGTTCCAGCTTCTCACTGATGCCGCCGGCGGCATTCGTAAGCACCGTGCCCTTGATCCCCATGCGCCCCATCACTCGCATGGGAAAGATCACATCCTCGAATTTGTATCCTTCATACAAGTGGACCCGGCCCTGCATGGCGGCGATGGCAACATTCCCAACGTTGCCGATCACCAGTCTGCCGGCGTGTCCTTCGGCGGTGGAGCGCGGGAATCCCGGGATCTCCTGGAAAGGGATGGCGATCGGATCCGCCAGCTCATCAGCAAACGAGCCAAGCCCAGAGCCCAGGACCACCCCGATCCTCGGGCGCAGCGTGGTCTTTGCCAGGATGAAGTCAGCGGCGGTTTGGGCTTTGCTGTAGGTGTCAGACAATCGAAGAACTCCAAAGTAGCCAGTAGCCAGTACTCAGTAGCCAGACTCTCATTTGGCCGCAGCTCGCGCTCTCATCTTTTGCGACAGTCCATTTAATATCTTGCCTATCTCAGCTGAAGCGGAGAGTAGGGGCTTAGTCTGATCGCTTCCCAAATATCCTAGATTCTCGGCAATCATCAATTGAGTCTCTACTTCCATCAAAGAGCCAAGTGCATTGCTCAAGAAATGGGTGAACTCCCGGTCAAAGTAGCGGCCTTGACCTTCGGCAATGCTGCTGGGGATTGAAACCGCTGCTCTTCTTAATTGAGAGGTCAGCCCATAAAGCTCGTGTTTGGGAAAGCCTTCCGAAGCCTTGTAGATCTCGGCGACTAGAACCATGGCCTTTTGCCACGCAATTAGATCCCGATAAGATTGCCCCATAAGCACTCCCTTGATCCGAGCAAAGCCTAATTCATAAATAGAACAAACCGAGCTAGCCGTGAATTTACTGGCTACTGGCTACTGGCTACTGAATAAACATTCCCACGATCGCCGCGGAGATTAGGTTCGCCATAGTTCCTGCCACCATCGCGCGGAAACCCAGTCTCGCCAGGTCGTCTCGTCTTTCCGGGGCCAGTGCCCCGATGCCGCCGATCTGTATGCCGATCGAACTCAGATTGGCGAAGCCGCAGAGTGCATAGGTCGCGATGGTGAACGACCGGTAATCGATCAGGTGCTGGTCTCTATAGATATGGCCCAGGCCCTGGAAAGCGATCAACTCATTCGCCGCGGTGCGTAATCCCAGCAGCGCGCCGATGTTGGTGCAGTACTGCCATGGCACTCCGATCAGCCAGGCCACGGGCGCAAACATCCAGCCCAGCACCTGCTCCAAACTTCCCGGGAAAAATGCGATGTGATTGTGCGTCCAGCCCATCAGTCCATTCAGCAGTGCGATCAGCGCCAGGAACGCGATCAGCATGGCGCCCACATTCACCGCCAGATGCAGCCCGTCGATGGTTCCCCGCGCGATCGCGCCCAGGATGTTCTTGTCACGGTGGCCTTCCACGTCGGCGATCTCCACGCTGCCGCCGCTCACCGGCACCTCGGTCTCCGGCACCAGCATCTTCGCGATCAGGATCGTACCCGGCGCCGTCATGATCACCGCACCCAGGATGTGCTTCGCCTCCACGCCATTGGCGATGTATGCCGCCATGATCCCGCCCGAGACGTGTGCCATGCCCGCCGTCATCACCGTCATCAACTCGGAATTCGTAAGCCTCGGGATCAGCGGACGGATGGTGAGTGGCGCCTCCGTCTGTCCCATGAAAATGCTGGCTGCAACGTCAAGTGACTCCGCGCCGCTGATGCCCATGATCTTGGTCATGGCCTTCGCCATGAATTTGATGATCACCTGCATGATCCCCAGGTAATACAGCACGGCAAAGAAAGCCGCCATGAACACGATGGTGGGCAGCACGTAAAAAGCGAAGACGAATCCCGCATTGCCACCCGGCTTTGCCAGCGATCCAAAGACGAACTCCGCGCCAATATGCGAGTAATCCAGGAGTTTGTTCACCTTGTCCCCGGCCGCGCCCATGATGCGCTGGCCCAGAGAGAGCTTCAGCACAAAATAAGCGAATACGAATTGCAGGCCCAATCCCCAAAGGATGGTGCGGAAACGGATGGCTTTGCGGTCGGTGGAAAGAAGGTAGCAGACCGCCAGGATCACGGCGATGCCGAGGAGTCCGATTAAGCGAGGCATGTTGTTTTAGCTGACCTCAAGTGAGAGAGATTACGTTGACTTTGGACCCTGTGCCGCCTTTGGTGTGGCCGCGCCGCCTTCAATCACCTTGTGTAATAAAGGCCGCACCCGCCCCGGCTTTTCCGCGGAGATCTCATAGCTGTTTGCCAGCAGCTCCAATGCCTCAGGGAGTCTTGCGTCGGAATTGTAATGGATGGTGCAAAGGGCTTCGCCCGCCCTGACCGCATCGCCCACTTTTTTATGCAGGACCAGGCCCACGGCATGGTCGATCACATCTTCCTTCTTGCCTCGGCCCCCGCCCAGCACCAGGCTGGCAATGCCCACCTGCTCGCACTGGATCGTCTGGATGATTCCTGACTTCTTCGCCGCAAATTCGCAGGTGTGTTGCGCTTGCGGCAGCCGGGAAGGCTTGTCCACCACCGACGCGTCACCCCCGCCCTGCAACCGCAACATCTCCCGGAAGTGGGCGAGCGCCTTGCCTGATGTGATCATCTCCTCGGCCAGGGTCTCCCCTGCTTCCACGCTTTCGCTGCGCCCTCCCAGGTAGAACATCCACGCCGCAAGCAAGATCGAAAGCTCGCGTAGGTCCTCCGATACCGGGTGCCGATCGCCTTTCAGCACTTCAATACACTCCAGCACTTCGAGCGAGTTCCCTACCGCCCGTCCCAATGGTTGGTCCATGTCGGTGATGAGTGCGGCAACGCGTTTGCCCATGCGCGCGCCGGTTTCTACCATCAGTTCCGCCAGGTGGATGGCACCTTCCTCGCGCTTCATGAATGCTCCGGAGCCGGTCTTCACATCCAGTACCAATGCATCAATGCCTTCCGCAAGTTTCTTGCTCATGATGGAGGCGCAGATCAGCGCCGGACTTTCGACCGTGCCGGTCACGTCGCGGAGCGCGTACATTTTTTTGTCCGCAGGCACGATCTCTGATGTCTGGCCCACCATCACGCATCCGCAGGATCGCAGGACTTGTATCATCTGCGCGGGCAAAAGATTCACGTTGAAGCCCGGGATGGCTTCGAGCTTATCCAGCGTGCCACCGGTATGGCCCAATCCACGTCCGCTGATCATCGGCACCAGCAAGCCGCCCGCAGCCGCGATCGGCGCCAGGATCAGTGAGGTCTTGTCGCCCACGCCGCCGGTGGAATGTTTGTCCACCTTGCGACCCGGCAGCGACGTCAGGTCCAGCACCTGCCCCGATTGCAGCATCACTTCAGTCAGCGCCGCGATCTCCGGCCGCGACATCCCGCGCAGCAGCACCGCCATCAGCCACGCTGACATCTGATAATCCGGAATGTCTCCGCTGGTGTAGCCGTTCACCAAAGTGGCAATCTCCTCGCGGGAGAGCTCGTTTCCGTCGCGTTTTTTGCGGATCAGGTCGACCGGGCGCATGAAGTACCAGTGTCGCGCCTATCATCCAGAGTTACCAGAGGGGGATTCACCCTAGATAAATTGAGTAGCTGGTGCCGGGTAGCGAGTACCGAGCAATCAGGACTGAGCGAAGGCTAACGTGGCAAAGAAAACAATGTGGTGAAGCCTGGGTTGGCGCCCCACGTTCGCGAAGCTAACGTGGGAAATTACAAATTAGAATTTACAAATCAGAAATTTCAAACTGTCATCTCGAGTCCCGGGGTCCCCGACGAGCGCAGGTCGTTGGGGTGGGAGTGAGCCTGCGGAAGGGCGTAGCCCTGGAGCGCTAAGGCGACGAGGGACAATGACTCTGCCGTCGCGTAGCGACGGCCTGTGAACTTGCCGGGTGCCCAATTCTTGTTCAAAAGTGAGCGCCGGGTGCCCCATTCTTGCGCAGCGCGTAGCGCGAGCAAGGGTGGGCCTAAATGTCGCGAGCGCAGCGAGCCACGTGCCCACAGACCTACTGCCCACTACAACGAAAACCCATCCGGCAACAACTCCCGCATGTTGGTCTCGCAAATGCCGTCTTTCCCCTGGTACCAGACCGTTGCCTCCGGCCCGAACTCAGAGATCACCTGGCGACACGCGCCGCACGGCGAGCACGCCACATCTGCTTTATTCACCACGGCGATCGCGCTTATGCCTATCTTCTTCCCGCTAGCATTCACTGCGGTAAAGATCGCCGTGCGTTCAGCGCAGTTGGTCAGGCCATAGGACGCATTTTCCACGTTGCAGCCAGTGAATACCTCACCATCGTCCGTGATCAATGCCGCGCCGACTTGGAATTTTGAATAAGGAGCGTAGGCGTGCTCCATTGCCTCGCGCGCCGCGGCAAGCAGTTGCTCCTTCAGCTCTTGATTCGTTGCCGGCATCGGAACGGTAGTGTACACGTATCGGGCTACTGGCTTCTGGCTACGGGGGACTGCTACTCTATACGCACCCTTAACGGAAAGGGCCCATAGCTCAGCGGTTAGAGCAGTCGGCTCATAATCGATTGGTCCTAGGTTCAAATCCTAGTGGGCCCACCAAATTCCCCACCATTTTCCTCAATTTCATTAAGTGGAACGGGAACACTGAAATCGCCTTTGAACCGAAGGTAGCTCCTGCCCGGGCTAATCCCACCCTATAGAAAGCCAAGGTATTCCGGCAACCAGGCTATTTAATTCTGACGCGAATCCTGCCCCTACAAGCATCTAAAACTCGGTCGAGTTCGTTCTTTTGCTTAGACGATGGCAGCCCCCTCAAAAATCGATGCCCAGCAACTCAGCGATCTCGGGCGCCGCTACTCAGCCGTCCGCCGGCGGACCGCCGACCTTTGTTCCAACCTCTCGCCTGAAGATCACATGGTCCAGTCGACGCTTGAGGCCAGTCCCGTAAAGTGGCACTTGGCTCATAGCGCGTGGTTTTTTGAGACTTTTTTGCTTACGCCGCACCTTCGCGGCTACGTCCCCTTGGATGGCCAATACCGCTCGCTCTTCAACTCCTATTACAACGCCGTGGGTGATCGCCCTGCCCGGGACACGCGCGGCGCTATGTCTCGCCCCTCCCTGGAAGAAGTGATGGCGTACCGCGCCCATGTCGATGCAGCCATGCGAGAGCTGCTCGAATGCGAACTCTCTTCTGAAGTCCGGTCCGTCGTCGAGTTAGGGCTCAATCATGAGCAGCAGCATCAGGAGCTGATCGTTACCGATGCCAAGCATGCCCTCTGGTCGAACCCGCTGCAGCCCGCATTCATCGCTTCCATGCCACGGCAAACCAGTGAGGTCCAGCCCTTGCGTTGGATCGCCTTCCAGGAGGGTGTGTACGAGATCGGCAACTCTGGCGATAGTTTCGCATTCGATAATGAATCTCCCCGCCACAAGGTTTTTATCCAGCCATTCGAGCTGGCCTCGCGATTGGTCACCAATGGCGAATTTTTGGGATTCATCCACGATGGCGGATACTCCCGCCCTGAACTTTGGCTCTCTGATGGCTGGGAAGCTGCTCGATCCGCCGCTTGGAATGCCCCGCTCTATTGGGAAAAACGCGACCAGGATTGGTGGCATTTCACTTGTTCTGGGATGCGGCGCGTGGACCTTAGCGAACCCGTCTGCCACGTCAGCTTCTATGAGGCCGAGGCCTATGCCCGCTGGGCCGGCGCGCGTTTGCCTCGGGAGGCAGAATGGGAGCTCGCTGCGGCCTCGCTTCCAGTTATGGGTAACCTGCTCGAAAGCGAGGAATTCCACCCCGCCGCCGCCCGCCATGATGCCCCCCATGATGACGGTATTCAGCAGCTCTTCGGCGATTGCTGGGAGTGGACCCAAAGCGCCTACTCCGCGTATCCCGGATACCGGCCCGCAGGCGGCGCATTGGGCGAATACAACGCAAAATTCATGTGTAACCAGATGGTTCTGCGGGGCGGCTCCTGTGCTACTCCGCAATCACATATTCGCGCCGGCTATCGAAACTTCTTTCCCCCACAAACCCGCTGGCAGTTCTCCGGGATCCGTCTGGCGAAAGATCTTTCAGGCAGCTCCCGATGAGTTCCCTTACAAACTTTGCCCCGCTCACGGAAGTGCAAGCGGCTATCCTTGAAGGCCTCACTCGAAGCCCAAAATCTCTGCCTCCGTGGCTTTTTTATGACGCTCATGGCTCGCAACTCTTTGAGCAGATCACCCGCACACCGGAGTACTACCCCACGCGCACCGAGCGGAGCATCTTTGAAGCCCATGCCGATGACATCATGGCGGCAGCCGGCACCCCGCGGACAGTCATCGAACTCGGCGCCGGCAGCGCGGAGAAAACTCCCACGCTCCTGGCCGCCGCGCTCCGCCGTAGAAAATACGTGACCTATGTTCCCATGGACGTTTGCGCTGAGGCCCTGGACTCCGCCTGCGACCACCTGGCACGCCGCTTCCCCACTCTCCAACGCAAACCCATCGTCGGCAGCTATGTGGCTGGGCTTCCCCAGCAACGTTTCGCTCCAGGACGAAAGCTGGTCCTCTATATTGGATCAAGCATCGGGAATTTTGACCCTTCAGAGGCATCCGCCATCCTGTCGCGGATCGGCACTGGCCTCACCGCCGGAGACAATCTATTGCTTGGGGTTGACCTGGTGAAGCCCGAATCTACCCTTCTCGCCGCTTACAACGATGCCCAGGGAGTGACTGCCGCATTCAATCTCAACATGCTGACTCGGCTCAATAGAGAGGCAGATGCCGACTTTGACCTGTCAAACTTCCGTCATGTGGCCCTCTGGAACCCTTCCCAAAGCCGGATTGAGATGCATTTAGAGAGCCTGGCGGACCAGAAAGTCCAGATCGGGAACCGATTGCAGATTTGCCTCAACAAGGGTGAGCGCATCCATTCTGAAAACAGTTATAAGTTCACGGATGCCAAGGTGCGCCACCTTCTGGACAACTCCGGATTTAAGGTACATAGTCTCTGGCAGGATAGCCAAAAATGGTTCGGGGTCTATCTGGCTGAACGGCACCCTTAGACGGTGAACTAGGAATAAATATCTTCCAGAGGTACCGAATCCCGAGTTCCGCATCTTATGGATTGCCACATAATGGTCTTCGCACAGCTCGACCGCGCGCAGAAAAGAGAAGCGAACCAAACCCCGGGAGTTACTTATGTTGTCAAAATGCGCGAATCCAGAATGCTCCACCGCTCTGCAGTACCTCCGCGAAGGAAAAGTTTTTAAGATCGAGAGTGAGGCAGATACGCCTTTCGTTGTGGGCGCCCCCAAACCCTCCCGCCGCGTCGAACACTTTTGGCTTTGTGGGCCGTGCTCGGAGTCTCTCACCGTGATGTATGACAAGGAGATAGATACCATCCAGGTATCCGCCAAGCCGGTTATGATGATGGTGAAGCGGGCTGCCGCCTCGTAACCTTGCAACCATTGTTTTTACTTCAAGGCGCACTCCGGTGCGCCTTTCGTATTTCTATACAATCTCCGCCATGCATACCCCTCCTTCTGGCGCGCTGTCTCAGGCCTGGCACCGCTTTCCCCTTCGCAGCGAGCAGGCTTGGCTGAACATCTTGCTGGTTGCTCTCCCCGCAGCCGCGCTGCTGGAGATCATGCATGCTTCGCCGCTCTGGATCTTTGCCGTCGCTGCGCTCGGGATCATTCCCCTGGCCGGGATCCTGGGCGAAGCCACGGAAGTACTCGCCGAGTACTCCGGCCCCACCATTGGCGGGCTGCTCAACGCCACCATGGGCAACGCCACGGAGCTGATCATCGCCGTGATCGCCCTGCGCGCCGGGCACATCCAGGTGGTGAAGGCATCGCTCTCAGGAAGCATCATCGGTAATCTGCTTCTGGTGCTTGGCCTCTCCGTCCTGTTGGGAGGCCTCGGAAGGCAGCGCCAAACTTTTTCCCGCACCGCCGCCGGCACTAATAGCACCATGCTCTTTCTTGCGGTGGTTGCGCTGGTCATGCCCGCGGTCTTTGATCTGGCGGTCTTCGGGAACCTCAAGCCGAATGGCGACATCCTCCAGAACCTCAGCCTGTGGACCAGCGCGGTGCTTATCGTGATCTATGGCATCAGCTTCATATTCGTTCTCAAGACCCATGCCACGCTTTTTGCCGGCGAAAGATCTGGGCCCGCAACCACCCCGCGCCGTTCCCGTGGCTCCGCTCTCTTGTCACTTGCGATTGCCACCATCGCCATCGGATGGTTGAGTGAGCTGCTGGTTGGTGAGATCGGGCCGGTCACCAAGTCCCTTGGCATGTCGGAATTCTTTGTTGGCGTGATCGTAGTCGCCATCATCGGCAATGCAGCCGAACATTCCACCGCCGTCGTGATGGCGCGGCAGGACAAGATGGACCTGGCAATGAGCATCGCCATCGGCTCCAGCACTCAGATCGCCCTCTTCGTTGCGCCGCTGCTGGTGTTCATCTCCGTCGCCATAGGCAGACCCATGACGCTGGTCTTCAATATCTTTGAGATCGTTGCCATCGCGCTCTCGGTCTTTGCCGTCGATATGATCTGCTCAGACGGCGAGACCAACTGGTTCGAGGGCGCGCAACTGCTGGCTATCTACGTGATGCTGGCTGTCGCGTTCTATTTTGTTCCCGGATAAATCGAAATTTTGTGCGGGTGCCCCATTCTTGCGCAGCGCGGAGCGCGAGCAAGGGTGGGTCTAAATGTCGGGAGCGAAGCGAGCATCATTAAAAAAAACGCGCAACCTAAGCTGCGCGCCTGACTAACGGCTAACGACCGCTTCCGGCGCCTTCGCGGTGTATTGTCCGGTCATCGCATACCACCGCACCCGCATCATCTCCGTGAACATCCGGAAGCCATCCGTCAACGGATTGATCTTAGAGCGATCATCGTTCGCCCACTCCACCGGGATCTCATCGATCCTCAATCCAAAGCGTTGGCCCAGAAAAAGTATCTCTGGATCGAAGCCCCAGCGCTCGATCCTCTGGGGCGGAAAGATGGCCAGCGCCGCGCGCCGCGTGAATGCCTTGAAGCCGCACTGGGTGTCCTTCTGCCGCAAGCCGAGCACCACGCGCAACATTCCGTTGAAGACCCGTCCTGACACCTGCCGATAGAACGGCTGGCGCTTGGTCTGGGTCTCTTTCTGCAGCCAGCGCGAGCCGATCGCGATGTCCGCGCCTTGCTCGATGGCGGCAAACAGCTTGGGCGCCTCATAGATCGGCGACGAAAGGTCAGCATCGGTCAGCAGCAGCACATAGCCGCGCGCCTCCATCATTCCGTGGCGCACGCTGTAGCCTTTGCCTTTGTTTCCCGGGTTCTCCACCAGGCGGACGATGGGGTTCTGCCGCATGTACCCGCGGATGATGTCGGCGGTATTATCGCGGGAGCCGTCGTTCACCACAATGACCTCGGCAACCCACTTCTGCTCAGCGATGTAGGCGAGGATCTTGTCGAGCGATGCGGTGATGCGTTCGCTCTCGTTATAGGCCGGTATGACGATGCTGTACGTTTTATTGGTCTCCATTGAGCAACTTAGATTGCTGCAATTGTAGCCAAGTTGTACCCGAGTACCCGGATCTGTAGCAGGCTCCGAATACTGGAACTGAGTGCCGGGTGTTGAGTACCGGGTACTGGGTGCCGGGTACTGGGTACCGGGTACTGGGTACTGGGTACCGGGTACTGGGTACTGGGTCTATCGGGTGCCGTCCTTAGGCTTTCACGTTGAGGATTGCCTTCACCATTTCCGCCAGGTCTTCTGGATTGGGGCTGCGCAGGACATGGTCGGCGCCCGCAATCTCCGGCGACACATTGCACATTTCCAAGATCGGGGTATGGGAGAACCTGCGTCGGATGACTTCTGCAATTGCACGTTTGGTAGTGGTATTGAACGTCCGTCCTATGATGGCAAGATCTAGAGGTCGAGCGGCCGCCGTTGCTTCTACTTCCTCAAGCGACCCCATTGATACGACATTGAAGCCGAGTTGTTCCAGGACCATGTGCTTGGTCCGGCGCACGGCGGGATCCTCGGCGACGCACAAGATGTGCTTGGAAGCTTGCATATATCTGTGACCGGATCAAAAGTAAAATCAGTTACCGGATGGCGAGCTGGTTGGATGGTACTACAAATCTTCTCGTATCTCTAGAGTTATGATGGCCGGCGGATGCCGATTCTTGCGCAGCGCTTGCGCAAGCAGCATATTTGCCGCCGACTGCAACATTTCTTGCGTAAGGCGGAGTAGCGAGCAATGCTTTAATACCCACACTAAGCTGGACGGGTGCCCCATTCTTGCGCAGCGCGCAGCAAGCAACATATTTGCGGCCGAGTGCAACATTTCTTGCGTAGCGATTGCCGCACCCGGCGGCCCAACCAGTACGTAGCCCGGCACGTAAGTGCCGGGAAAAAGTCACAAAGAAGAAAGAATCCCGCAGCGACGCCACCCTCCCAATCGACCCAACCCACGAAACTCTCAGCCGCGCAGCGGCGATTGACTCGCAGCTCAGGACGAAGTCCTGGGTCACTCGATTACAAAGAGCAAGTCCCGTTAGAGGGGGTACCCTCACTTTTCAACATCGACCCAGGGGGGAGGGGTATCACTGTGGAAAACTAGGCCGCTTTGGTTTGGCTGCGCAGGATAGCGAAGAACTCGCCCACCAACCGCTTGTCCCACATACCCCGCTCGGCTTCTTTGAGCATGGTCTGTTCGGATTCCATATGGCTCAGCGCAGGTTTATATGGGCGATGCGTGCGCAGAGCGTCATAGACGTCCACCACCTGCAGGATCCGGGCGAGCAGTGGAATGCGTTCCCCGGAAAGGCCGTCAGGATAGCCGGAGCCATCCCAGTGCTCGTGATGGTGGCGGATGATCGGCAGCACGCGGCGCAACGTCTTCAGCGGATGGCAGATGTTCTCACCGGTAATGGGGTGCATCTTCATCACCTGCCATTCTTCCGGGGTAAGGCCGCTTCCTTTTTTAAGGATGTCATCGGGGATGATGACTTTGCCCAGGTCATGCAGGTAACCGCCGCGACGCAGGGCGACCAGGTTGTCATAATCGAGCCCCAGGTGACGTCCCAGTTCCATCGCCGAGTTCGCCAGCCGGGCACAGTGGTCGCCGGTGTAAGGATCGCGGGCTTCCACCCCAAGGGCGAGCGAGAAGAGCACGGCTTCCGCGTTCTCAAGTTCGTCCGTGAATTCTTTGAGCCGCAAAAGAGAACGCACGCGGGCAAACAGCTCCTCGGGATACAACGGCTTGCTCAAGAATTCATCCGCGCCGGCTTCAATGCCCCGGATGCGGTCATCACGATCGCTCAAGCCGGTGATCATGATGATGGGGATCAGCCGGGTCTCGGGATCGGCCTTCAGTTCCCGACACAGCTCGTAGCCTGACTTGCCGGGCATCACCACGTCCAGCAGCATCAGGTCTGGGCGCGATTGGCGGATAGCATCCATCGCCTCCTCAGCGTCTGAAGCGGTGATCACGTTGTAGCCACGCGATGTCAGCAGCTCTCGCAAGAGGAGCACGGTGTCGAGCTTGTCATCCACCACCAAGATGGACTGCGCGCGCCGAGGGGCCTTCGTCCCCGATACCGATTGCGAGGTTTCTGTCATGTCTGGAGGTGGGAAGGCATCGGGGCCATGTAGGTTGCATCAGCTTGCGCCGGAACCATTCGGCGGAGGGCATAGCACTTTGGATTGCGCTCGGCTTCCTGAATCGGTACGCTTTGGCCATGCGCACAGCACTCTACGTGCTCACCACATGGTTACTTTTGTCGCCGCCGATGGTATTCGCCGCCAAGCCCAAGGTCATCAGCTTTGGCCGGTGGATGCCGGTGAAGTGGATGGTGGGCGCCAATGCCGATGTCTCCATTGACCTGAAAGTGAGGCCACTACTGGTGAATGGTGAAGTGAAGGAGTACACCACCGGCGACCCTCACGATGTGACCGATCGTATCTTCGCGGTGCGCACGGCGTATCGCATCAATGACATTTTGCCCGGCGACGGACGCAGCGTTCCCAAGTGGCGCTGGCAACCCGGCGGATGGGTCCTGGTGAACCGTCCCAACGCACACATCAGCAAGTTAGCTTTGCCGGAGTTCGATCCCGATTATTCGGCCGTTAGCTGGTACGGAGACTATGCCGCTTACTGCGGGATGAGTGACAGCGCGGACAAGCTCTATGCGGTGGTGGCACAGGTGGGGCGGCGTAAACCGGTGCTCAAGAAATTTATCGGTGCGGTAAAGAGTGGCGAGCTGCCGGAATCAGAATGCGAGCCGCCGAAGTGGCAGAAGCAGCCGGTCCGGGTCACCTTTCGCCCGAAAGCGGCTGGATCGATCACCTTCAGCATCTACGGACATGCCACCGACCTGATGGCGGAAGAGCCGGCGGACGAAGCAGATACCGAGTGAAGACCCTCGACGAATATCTGGGCGAAGCCGAGCAGGCGCATGGGCACCTGTGCGCTGGGCAAATACTCGGGGTGCGCATGGCAATGCTGGGGCTGGAAAAACTGGGCATTGACGATCCCCGCGGCAAAGACCGCAAACGCCTGGTGACATTTGTTGAGATCGATCGCTGCGCCACGGATGCGATCGCAGTAGTGACCGGATGCCGCTTGGGCAAGCGCTCGCTGAAATTCCGTGATTGGGGAAAGATGGCTGCCACTTTCGTGGACGTGGGCCGCGATGCGGGTATCGCCAATGCAATTCGCATCTCCGCGAAAGAAAGTTCGAAGGCGCTGGCGAAGGGCCTGCATCCGGAGATCGCCGACAAGAACCGGCAGCAAATGCTTGCCTACCGCGAGATGCCGGAGTCAGAGCTATTTGATTCCCAATGGGTGAAGGTGGAGCTTGGCCCGGAGGAATTTCCCGGCTACAAAGCAGAGCGAATCGTGTGTGAAGGCTGTGGCGAGGGCATCAACTTCCATCGCGAGGTGCGGCGCGATGGGAAAGTGCTTTGTCAGGGATGTGGGGGGGAGAGCTACTACAGAAGCATATAGCACTTAGCATTTAGTGGTCAGCAGTTACGCGAAATCGAAAAGTTGTTTATTCGTATCGATGGCACATTCTACTTTTCACATTTCGCTTTGCACTTTTCACATCCCATCGTAATTCGGGCCGCCGCCGCCTTCGGGCGGGACCCAGGTAATGATCTGGTACGGATCCATGATGTCGCAGGTCTTGCAGTGAACGCAGTTGGAAGCATTGATGTGCAGCTCGCGCCCAGCGGGCGCGTCAGCGACCTCGACCATCTCGTACACATTCGCGGGACAGAACTTCACGCAGGGGTTGCCGTACTCGTGCGTGCATCGCGAGACACACAGGTCAGTGTCATGCACGATCAAGTGGGAGGGCTGATCTTCCTCATGCTTGGTGCCGGAGTGGAAGACGTCCGTAAGCTTGTCAAAGGTCAGCTTGCCATCGCCTTTTGCGGGATAGAGCATGTGCGCGCGCTCGTCACCGGAGGGCGAAAGTTCGGACAGGCGCTGCATATTCTCATGGCCCGCATGGCCTTCATAACGATGATGGACGCCATGTCCGCCGGAGATCTGTTGCAGCGCGGTGTGCGCCATGCCGGCGATCAATCCACCTTCAAAGCCCTGGTGGAAATTACGGACCGGGAAAAGCTCTTCCTTGATCCAACTGTTCTCAACTCGGGTTTGGAACGTGCCTAACTGCTGCCCGGAGAAATCGTTCTTCAGTAATCCTTCAAACGCGGTCTCAGCGGCAAGCATCCCGCTCTTGATCGCCAGGTGGATCCCCTTGAGCCGTTGCGAGTTGAGGAAGCCGGCACCATCGCCGAGGATCATCCATCCATCCCCGCCGAGTTTGGGCATGGACCACCAGCCGCCATACGGGAGCGATTTGGCGCCGTAGCGCACCATTTTGCCGCCTTCAAGCAAACTGCGGATGAAGGGGTGCTTCTTGAAATCCTGCATCACGTGATGGGGATCGATGCGTGGGTCCGAGTAATCCAGCCCGGTCACAAATCCGAGCGAGACGAGGTTGTCTTTCGCGCCATAGATCCACGCCCCGCCGTATTCCGTGGTAGTGAGCGGCCATCCCATGGTGTAAATGACTTCACCGGGAGCGATGCGTCCTGCGGGCAGCTCCCACAATTCTTTTACGCCGATCCCATAGGTCTGCGGATTCTTGCCTTCGTCGAGATGAAAGCGCGAGACAAGTTCTTTGGTGAGCGACCCGCGCGTTCCCTCGGCGAGAATCGTGACTTTGGCGCGCAGGTCGTACCCGGGCTCGAAGTTGGACTTGGGCTGGTTGGTCTTATCCACGCCTTTGTCGTCAGTACGCACGCCGACGACGCGATCGTTTTCAATGAGCAGGTCGGATCCGGCGAAGCCGCTAAAAACGGTGATGCCGGCCTCTTCGGCTTTTTGCCCCAGCCACTTCACAAAGCGATTGATAGAGATCACGTAATTGCCGTGGTCGCGAAGCGGGGGCGGGGTGATAGGAAATTTGAACTTATGTTTTTCGGTCAGGAAATAGACCGCTTCCTTGTTCACTTCGGCGTCAAGCGGGGCTTCTTTCTCAAAGCCGGGAAGCAGTTCGCGCATGGAGCGCGGGTCAAGAAGGGCGCCGGAGAGGCAGTGCTGGCCGATCTCCCGCGCTTTTTCGAGCACATAAATATTCTCTTTGCTGAGCGGCGAGTCTGGATTTTTGGCGTTGTGCGCGTCAATGAGTTGCGAAAGGCGCAGTGCGCACGCCATGCCTGCGGGGCCGCCACCAACAATGACCACGTCGGCTTCCATCTTGGGGCGTTCGACGCCGGGGATTGTTCTGCGAAAGTACATTCTTTCCTTTAAACACAAAGGTCACAAAGAAGAATCTGAAACTGAACACCTGTTACTCCGTCTTTTTTAGATCTTCCAAAAACTTTTCAATGGGAACATAAAACGGGTTCTCACGGATCAAGTTCCCGTGGAAGGTGACAGGGTGAGTGCAGAAGGCCCCCTTCAGCAGCACCCGTCCGGAGAGCGCTTGAACGTCATACATGCAGACGATCACGCAGGGAAAATTCTTCGCCGCGCCGGTCACCGTCGCTTCGAAGGCAAGGATGTCTGCTTCATGCGGCCAACCGCCGTGTCCCCAGCCGATGTTTCCCAAGAGGCGGATGAACTTGCCACCGCAATCCAGCATCTGCTGAAAGGCGGCGCCGATATCGGCGAGCATCAGGGTGCCCATATCGCGCCCGCCCAGCACCTTCAACTTGTTGCTTGCCATCAGCTCGTGAATTGGAACCCCATGATGATGGAGCACTTCCAAAACGCGGCGATTGCCCTCTTCGTGGCCGAAGATCACGCCGCACTCATTCTGTCGCAACCCTAATTCCAGGAAGCCGACGCCTTTCTCAAACTGGCTCTCATTCTCCCAGAAGTAGGCGATGTGGTCACCGGATGCTACCTGCTGATCATCGATGCCGAGCGGGACTTGGCCATTCCTTTTCATCACTAACTCCTGGCTTTCTTGATCTCTTCAACCAGCGGCGGAATAATATCAAAGATGTTGCCGACGACGCCGACATCGGCGATCTCAAAGATGGGCGCCTCAGCATCTTTGTTGATGGCGACGATGGCGCGCGAGCCTTTCATCCCCACGATGTGCTGGATGGCGCCGCTGATTCCCAGCGCCAGATAGAGTTTGGGTGAGACGGTCTGCCCGGAGGAGCCGATCTGCCGGTCCATGGGCAGCCATCCCGCGTCGCAGATGGGACGCGATGCGGCGAGTTCGCCGCCGAGCGCCTCCGCCAACTGCCGGGCAAGCTCAATGTTCTTCTGCTCCTTGATGCCGCGGCCCACGGAGACGATAATCTCCGCCTGGGTGAGATCGACCGCCTGCTTGGCTTCCTTGAAGACATCCTGCGGCTGGTTGCGGGAGGCGGCATCTACTTCCAGGTTCACGGTCTCGACAGGCGCAGTGCCGGCCTGCACCTGGTCTCCGCGAAAAGCACCGTTCTGGAAGGTGGCAAAGTAGGGCGGGTCGCCGGCAAAGCTGACATCGGCCGCGAACTTGCCCTGGAACATCTGGCGGGTGAACACCAGCTTGTCACCCTCTTTGCGCACGCCCACGCAATCAGAGATCAGGGTGCGGTTAAGCATGGTGGTCAGTTTCGGGGCGAAATCGCGCACTTGATAGGTGTGCGGCATCAGCACCAGCTTAGGATTCTTCTCTGTGATGAACTTCTTGAGCGCGGCTGAAAATGCATCCGGGGTGTACTTTGCGCAAGCTGAAGATTCGAGCGCATAGACCTTGTTGAGCTTGGTCTTTGCGATCTCCGCGGCAAACCCACCCACTCCGCTGCCAAGCACGGCCGCTTCCACCTGCCAGCCGGTCTCAGCGGCGATGGATTGCGCGGCGGTGAGGGTCTCAAATGAAACGCGATTCAGCTTGCCTTCGCGCTGTTCCACAACCACAAGGATGGTTTCTGCCATTCCGATTCGTCCGTCCTAAAGATGTAACTTCGTAAAACCGACTGGTCCCAGAACAGCAGCTGCGACCTATGCCGCGTGGTCGTGCTGGCCGGCACCGTCTTCGCTCGCGACCATGCGGTCATGCGCGATCTCCGCGAGGACCGTCTTTGAGGTCCGGTGCCGGCGAAGCAAGAAGCCATACGTCAGGAACCAAACACCGATGGCGAACATCGCCGCATCCACCAGCGGCATATACAAAGAATGCCATTGGCTTGGCGGAACCACCACCAGCGATACCGCTGTGAAGATCAGCAGGATGTATCCGATCACGCGGAAGCCCTTGCTGTTGTCATCATTGGGGATCTTTGGATCGCGTTCATAAACGGACATACATGCTCCTTTAGCTACTTACTTTACTTAGAGAGCAGATGCGGGCTTTCCGTTTGCCGGCTCCGCGCCGAATCCTGCTCTTTTAGAGCACCCGAATGTCATTTTTAAGTTTATCCACCAGTTTTTTCGCGACTTCAGCGGGTGGACCGTCCAGCATTTCAGTCTTTTTGGTCTTTTGCGGGATGTAAAGCTTTTCGATCTTCTGCATATTCGCGCCGAGCGCAGACTTCACTTCTTCATAGGTGACTTTGCGCATGGGTTTGTTCTTTGCTTGTTTGATGCCTATCAAAGTGGCATAGCGCAATTTATTGATGCCGGACTGGATGGTAAGCACCGCCGGAAGCGGCATGTCCACGTGCTGAAAGAATCCGGATTCCAGTTCGCGCTTTACCCGGATGCCGCCGTCATTCTTATCGATCTGCATGATGATGGTGGCGTGCGGCCAGCCAAGTATCTCCGCCAGAATAACGCCGGTCTGCGCGTAGCCATAATCGTCTGATTGGAGACCGGTAAAGACCATGTCAAACTGCTCATCTTTGATGGCCGCAGCGAAAGCTTTTGCGGTGTTGAAGGCGTCAAAGCCGACAAACTCATTGCCTTCAAGATGAATGGCACGATCGGCGCCTTTTGCCAAGCCTTCCCGCAGGACCTGCTGCGCGCGAGCGGGGCCGGCAGTAATGACCACTACCTCTCCGCCATGCTTTTCTTTTTGTCGCAGGGCTTCTTCAAGGGCGTAGGCGTCCGGCTCGTTCACTTCATACGAGACGTCTTCGCGTATCCAGGTCCCGCCCTCATTAAGTTTGAGCGGCGCGTCTTTCTGGGGAACCTGTTTCATGCAGACTAGGATCTTCATGTGGGGATGGACTCCTGGAGAAAACAGAGAAGTATAAATCAGAGGGGCAGTAGCCAGTGGTCAGTAGCAGTAAAAGCAGATTCTTCGCTTCGCTCAGAATGACACCTGTAAAAGTGCAAGGTGGAATGGGTAAAGGGCAAAGTAAATGCAGATTCCTCGCTAGCCGCTCGGAATGACAATTCAAATTGTGGGCTGATGAAAGGGATTCTTCGCTCTTCCACCCCAACGAACTGCGCTCGTCGGGGATCCCGGTTTCGCTCAGAATGACAATTGCGGGCGGTGGGAAGGAAAACAGCGATTTGCATTGCGTACAAGGTACTGAGTACCGGCTACGGGCTACTGGCTACTGGGTACTGGCTACGGGCTACTGCCTACTGGTTACTGGTTTTAGATTTTCATAGCGCCCGAATAGATCGCCATGCCGACAATGGAATCGATCTCCATGGCATCAAGTTCAGCCACCTGCTCCATGGTCTTGATGCCGCCGGCGACGATCACCTGCCGCTTGGTTGCCGCACGGAGGTCACGCGCAATGGTGGTGGGAAAGCCGACCATACTGCCTTCGATATCGATGTGGGTGTAGACATAGGCGTAGCAGTAGGGATCGAGCTCTTTCATGGCGTCTTCGGCGGTAAGGTCAAGCACGGTGCGCCAGCCGTCAATGGCAACGCGACCGTGGCGTGAATCTACGGCGAAGACCAGGCGCTTGCGGCCGACCGCATCGCACATGGCATTCACAAAATCCTGATTCACCTTGCCATCCTTGAATGCAGCGGAGCCGAGGACGACGCGGTGGGCGCCGGCGTCGAGCACTTTGAGCGCGTCTTCCGTGGTGCGGATGCCGCCGCCCACCTGGCACTTGATGCGCTTGGTGATCTGGTTCACCAGTTCGCGATTCGAGCCCTGCTTGAAAACCGCATCCAGATCCACCAGGTTAACGAGGGGGAACTTCTCAAACCTTTGCATCCAAGGTTCGAAGTCGTCAAACTCAAGCGCCTTCTTCTCGCCGCCGATGAGTTGCACGATCTTTCCCGCCATCAGATCGATCGATGGGATCAACATGGCCACCTCACAGGCACACCGGATTCAAAGAGTGATTGCTTCAACTCAGACATCTTAATGGTGCCGAAGTGAAAGATGCTAGCAGCCAAAGCCGCATCCGCTTTGCCGCGGGTGAAAACATCCTGGAAATGCCGGCAGGTGCCGGCGCCCCCGGAGGCGATCACCGGGAGCTGCAGCGCTTGTGAAATGGTGGCGGTCAGCTCCCAATCAAATCCCTCGCCAGTGCCGTCCTTGCGCATGGAGGTGAGCAGGATCTCACCGGCACCGCGCGATTCGGCTTCTCTCGCCCAGGTGAGCACGTCTTTGCCGGTGCGCCGGCGACCCCCGGCAACGGTCACTTCCGCGCCGCTGGGCTCCGGTGTTGGGGCGGCATCAATGGCGACGATGACTGCCTGCGAGCCGAAACGCTGCGCGATCTCCGTGATCAACCCCGGATTCTCTACGGCGGCGGAGTTGATGCTGATCTTGTCCGCACCGCAGTCAAAGACAGCGGCTGCGTCAGAAAGCGTGCGGATACCTCCGCCCACAGTGAATGGGATGAATAGCTCGCGAGCCACGCCGCGAACGGTTTCCAGGATGGTGCCGCGTCCGGAGCTGGTGGCGGAGATGTCCAGCAGCACGATCTCATCGGCGCCGGCATCGGCGTGCGCGCGCGCTAGTTGCGCGGGATCTCCGGCATCGCGCAGATTGAGGAAGTTCACTCCCTTCACCACGCGTCCGGCGTCCACATCCAGGCAGGCGATGATGCGCTTGGTCAACATGGCAGCTCGATAAAATTACGCAAGATCTGCAATCCGGCTTCCCCGCTTTTCTCCGGATGGAACTGCACGCCGAAGATATTCTGGCGCTCGACGGCGGCGGAGAACGAGCAGCCGTAATCGCAGGTGGCAATAGTCTCATGCGTTAGCGGTGCGCGATAAGAATGAGTGAAATAGACGAACGCCTCATCGGGAATGTTGCGCAACAAGTTGGATGGCCGCGCCTGTTTCAGCGTGTTCCAGCCGACGTGAGGACATTTCGCAACCGCGGCAAAGCGTGAACAATCACCGGCGATAAGCCCGGCGCCGGGAACGTCTTTCGCCTCCTCGCTGCCCGAGTAGAGCCACTGCATGCCGACGCATATACCCAGCAAAGGCCTGCCGGCTTGCGCTGAATCCATAAGCGCATTACGGAGCCCGAGTTGCTCCAGCATCTGGGTAGCGCCGAAGTGTCCTACGCCGGGCAAAACGATCTTGGCGGCAACACGGACTTGATCCGGATCACTGGTGATGATGGAGTCCGCGCCGATGCGGTCAAACGCCTTTTTCACCGAGGCGAGGTTGCCGGCTTTGAAATCCACAATGGCGATCACAGTAAGCCCTTGGTGCTGGGAAGCATCTCTCGCAAGCGCTGGTCACGCGAGCAGGCAAAACGCACCGCGCGGGCGAAGGCCTTGAAGAGCGCTTCGATCTTGTGGTGATTCGACCGGCCATAAAGGACTTTCACATGCACGTTGGCGCGAGCACCGCGGGCGAAGCCATCAAAAAAATCTGCGACCAACTCGCTCTGAAGATCGCCCACCAGGCGAACGCAAACTTTGGCATCGACCACGGCCTGCGAGCGTCCGCCGAAGTCGACGGCGGCGAGTGCCAGCGTTTCATCCATGGGCATCAGGAAATATCCGGCGCGCAGGATGCCGAGCTTGTCACCGAGCGCGCGATCCACACACTCGCCGAGTGCGATGCCGATATCTTCCACGGTGTGGTGCTGGTCCACATCCAGATCGCCTTCGCATCTCAGGTCGAGGTCAAATGCGCCGTGGCGCGCGAAGAGCTCGAGCATATGGTCAAGAAAACGGATGCCGGAGGAGACGTTGTATTTTCCTGAACCGTCAAGAGTGAGCGCGATCTGGATACGAGTTTCGTTGGTGTTGCGTGTGAGCTTGGCTTTGCGGCTGCTCATTGGGCGGCTGCTCATTGGGCGGCCCCTCCAGCCTGCGGCAAGCATTGGGGAAGGATCGCCAGCAGGGTATCCATCTGCGCGCCGGTTCCGATGGTGATGCGCACGCAGCCTTCACAGCCCGGGTCATTGTTGCGGTCTCGGATGAGGATGCCGCGATCGCGCAACGCGCGGATGAACGCGATGCGTTGTTCGCCGATGCGCATGAGAATGAAATTCGCTTCGCTGGGCCAGAAAGTGATGCCGAGGTCGCGCAGCGCATTTTCAAGACGCGTGCGCCCGGCTTTTACTTGCGCTCCATAGTGGCGAATAAAACCTTGATCCGCAATCGCTGCCTGCAAACAGGCGAGAGCTACGCCGTTCACGTTATAGGGCGAGCTGATCTTGCGCAGGATGGGCATCTGCGAAGCTGGGCCCATCAGAACGCCGACACGGAACCCTGCCAGCCCGTAGGCTTTCGAGAATGTCCGCGCGATGAAAAGGTTTTCATGGCGGGCAAGCAGCGGCATCATGGTGGTCCCGTAGAAGTCGAAGTATGCCTCATCGAGAAGCACTGCGGCATTGGGTGCGGCATTAAGAACCGCCTCCAGCGCCGGCTGGGGCACTATAGAGCCGGTGGGATTGTTAGGACTGGCAAAGGCGATCAGCTTGGTGCGCGGGTTGATGGCAGCGAGCACCGACTCGAGCGGGAAGCTGAAGCCATTCGCTGCGGGAACGGCGCAGACTTTCGCGCCGGTCTGCTGCACATAAAGCTCATACATGCCGAAGGTGGGCACGACGATGATAGCTTCATGTGCGGGCTCAAGATATGACTCGCACAGAAGGTGGATCGCTTCATCGACGCCATTGGTGAGCAGCAATTGCTCGTGGGCGATGCCCAGATGATCGGCGACGATGCGCTCGATGGGACCGCGCTCCGGATATCGCGCAAGCTGGTCACCGGTGATCCGGGAGAGCGTTTCCAGCACCCGGGGAGAGCATCCCGAGGTGTTCTCATTGAAATCCAGGCGCATGCCTTCGCGGTCCGCGAGCGGCGGATGGTACTCCTTCATCTGGAGGACAGCGGGCCTAGCGGTCAACATTGTTCGCCTCCCTTTCCGCTAAGCGAAGAGTGACGGCCGCGGCGTGCGCGGAAAGCCCCTCGGCGCGGGCAAGGGTCGTCACTGTAGTCGAAAGAAGTCGCAGGCCTTCAGAAGAGACTTCCTGGACGGAGATGACTTTCACAAAATCTGTGACGCTGAGTCCGCCACGATAGCGAGCTGTACCTGCCGTAGGCAGAACGTGGTTTGGCCCGGAAGCGTAGTCGCCGAGCACCTGCGAGGAATAGTTGCCGATGAAGATAGATCCGGCGGCGGTGATGTGAGCAAGATCTTCGGCGCTGTCAATGGTGAGATGTTCGCTTGCGATCGAGTTGGCGATAGCGAATGCTTCTTCTCGCGAAGCAGCGATCATGCATGCGCCATTCTGCTCAAGGCTGGCAAGCGCAGTGGGATTCTGTGCTGCGAGCGCCATCGCGGATTGAGAGACGGCTTTCGCAAGCGCAGGCGAGGTAGTCAGAAACATGCAGACGGTTTGCGGATCATGCTCCGCCTGGGCGACGAGGTCGGCGGCGATGAAACGTGGATCTCCGGAGTCGCTGACAATGAGCGCTTCCGTGGGGCCGGCGAGCATGTCAATGGCGCACGCGCCCATATCGCTCACCAGCTTCTTGGCGGCGGTGACATATGCGTTGCCGGGGCCAATGATCTTTGCCGCCTGCGGGACTGATGCGGTGCCATAGGCGAGCGCGGCAATGGCTTGTGCCCCGCCGATGCGGTAGAACTCGGTGATGCCTAGGAGAGCGGCTGCGGCAAGGGTCTGCCGCGCGAGATTGGGCGAGACGACGGCGATACGCGCAACACCGGCTACTTGCGCGGGGATCACCGTCATCAGCAACGAGGAGGGCAGCGGGTGGCGGCCGCCAGGAACGTAACAACCGATGGAGGCGAGCGGGCGCACGATCTGACCGACGCAAACCCCGGGCCTGAGGGTGCGCATCCATTCCTGCGGCTTTTGCCATTCGCAAAAAGTGCGAATGTTCTTGGCCGCGGCGTCAAGCGCGTCGCGCAGATCATTTGGGATCTGGTCCAGGGCGCGATCCAACTCGACTTGCGGAACACGAAAGCAGGCGTCCGGAGCGAGCGAGTCAAAGCGCTGAGCGTACTCGCGCAATGCAACGTCGCCGCGGGTGCGGACCTCAGAGATGATGCTTCGCGTGGTTTCTTCCACCGCGGGATCGGCGATCACGCGGCGCTGTTGCTGCGCGGCGATAAACTCGCTGCCGGCAAGGCTCGTGCTTGTGAGCACGCGCATTACATCACCACCTTATTCAGCGGATACTCGACGATGCCATTGGCGCGCGCCGCCTTGAGCCGCGGGATCACGTCTCGCACCGTGTTTTCTTCCAGGATGGTGTTGACCGCGAGCCAATCCGGATCACTGAGAGTGGAGACGGTGGGCGAATTCAGCGCCGGCAGTACCTTCAGCACCTGCTCCAAATCCTGCTTGCGCACGTTCAACATTAGTCCCACTCTTCCCTGCGCTTCAATGGCGCCGCGGAGCATAAGCGCGATGTTCTCGATCTTGTTGCGCTTCCACTCATCCTTGAAGGCGCCCTTATTGGCGATGAACTGGGTGAGCGATTCCAGCACGGTGTCAATGATGCGCAGGTGGTTCGCCTTGAGCGAGCTCCCCGTCTCCGTGACCTCCACGATCGCATCCGCCAGCACGGGCGGCTTTACTTCAGTGGCTCCCCAACTGAATTCCACTTTTACGGGCACATTTTTTGCGGCAAAGTAATTCTTTGTTGCCTGAACCAGTTCGGTGGCGATGATGCAATCGCGCAGATCTTCCGCATTCTGATATGGCGAATCCTGCGGCACTGCCAGCACCCATCGGACTTTGGAGCGGCTCTGCTTGGCATACACCAGGTCGGCAACGCGTTCCACATCCAGACCGCTCTCGGTGACCCAGTCACTGCCGGCAAGGCCGCAATCGAGGGCGCCGTGTTCCACATAGCGCGCCATCTCCTGGGGACGGATCAACATGCACTCGATCTCAGGATCGTCGATGCCGGGAAAGTAGGAGCGCCCATTCGCGTAAATGTTGAAGCCGGCGCGGGCGAAGAGTTGCACGGTCGCATCCTGAAGGCTGCCTTTGGGGATGCCGAGCCGCAGTTTCTGCTGGGTTTCTTTAGGCGCGCTCATTTTGCCACCTGCTCATCCACTTTCAATCTCAGCGGGATGTCTTTGGTGAAACAGGAGACCGAGCCTTCATGACAGACCAGGCCGTCGCCCTGAACGCGGACGCGGAAGAGCAAAGTGTCCACGTCACAATCGGTGGAGGCGGAGAGCACTTCCAGGCGATTTCCGCTGGTCTCACCCTTCATCCAAAGTTTTTGCCGGGTGCGGCTGTAGAAGGTCACGAAGCCGGTGCCCAGCGTGAGTTCCAGGGATTCGCGGTTCACAAAGCCCAGCATCAGCACCTCTCCGCTGGCGGCATCCTGCACGATGGCGGGCACTAGGCCATCCATTTTGTTGAAATCGAGTTCCAGTTCTTTTTCTGTATTCACGTTTTCTCCTTGCGGAACGCTGCCAATCCCGTGGCGGGCAAGAAAAAGCCCGCTGAGCGAGGGACGCATCAGCGGGCCGGATGATTGCAAAAATCGTTAAAACTCTATCCGCACACCTCGACTGACACGCCGACGGCATGATGATGATGGTGATGGCGGTGGGTCAGTGAGTTCATGTGCGAGTGGTTACCTTAATCGCCCGGCGGCGGGGCTGTCAAGCGGTGGCTTGCAATCGAGCGGCATGGCGTGAACAATCGAGGCTTCAGTGAGTGATGCCGCCCAATCCGGAGAGCCATTCGCGCCAGGGTGCGTGGTGCTGGTAACGCTGAACAATCCCCGGGAGAAGTTCTGGGGAGCGATCATCTCAGTGAACGCCGCGGGAGTGAGCGTGCGCGGCGTGGACCTGAACTCGTTCGACGACTTCGCGCGCATGATCAAGGCAGGAGAGCCGGTGGCGCCGCACGCGGTGTTCTTCCCTATGCATCGCATCGAGCGCATGGAGCTTGATTCCCGCAATGGCGAGATCCCTTCCATGCAGGAGCGCTTCACAGCCAAGGCAGGCAAAGATTTTGTCTCGCTGGCGCGGGAAGCCGACGCATGACCCGCGAACCTGCTTCCATATGGCAGTTGAAGACCGCTCCCAATCAACTCACTTTGTTGCGCATGATCTTTCTGCCATTCATCGCCATTGCCGTGGTGGATGGCTATTGGAGGCGGGCGCTCACGCTTTTTGTGCTCGCCGGGCTCAGTGACGGGCTGGATGGCCTTCTGGCGCGGGTGCTCCAGCAGAAAACAAAACTGGGTCAATATCTGGATCCCATCGCAGACAAGCTTTTGCTCAGCACCATGTTCCTGGTGCTCTCCACCGCGCACAAGATCCCGTGGCGATTCACCATCCTGGTATTCAGCCGGGACATCGGGATCCTGGTGGTATGCGCCGTGGTGTATGCCAGCACCACGTTGCGTGATTTTTCGCCCAGCATCTATGGCAAGGCGAACACGCTCTCCCAGATCGCGACCATCTTGCTGGTGCTGATCGAGCAGGTGTGGCCAGCGCCGGGGTGGACGCTGGCCAAGACCGCTTTCCTGTGGATCACCTTCGCGCTCACGCTGATCTCCTGGCTGCACTACACCTGGCTGGTGGGATTCCGAATCAGGAAAACCAGTAGCTAGTACGCAGTACGCGGTAGGCAGTCCGCAGTTGAAAGGGCTGGCACCTAGCCTGTACTAGAAGTGCGACGTGGGATGTGCAAGATGCGGAACCGCAGTTCAGGCAGCTTTATGGTGAGGACGAATCTTTTGCGATCTTGGTTTTCAACGCTTTGCTTGCCTGGCACAATTCATAGGCAGATTGCAGGTTCATCCAAAACTCCGGCGAAGTGGCAAAGTACTTCGACAGCAGGACTGCAATCTCCGCACTGATACCGTTTTTTCTAAGCGTGATGTCGCTGATACGCTGAGCGGTCACTCCGATCTGGGAAGCGAGTTTGTAGCCAGAGATCCCTAGCGGGACCATGAACTCTTGCTTAAGTATTTCTCCGGGATGGACCGCCCAACCGGCCGCGCTGCGCTTGGCACGGGACATCGAGTAACCTCGCTTTCATCATTTAATATCTTTTCTTCAACATGCTCAAGCTTTCCAACACCCTCTCCGGCAAGACGGAGGAGTTTCAGCCGATCACCGCGGGCGAAGTCCGCATGTATTCCTGCGGCCCCACGGTCTATGACTATGGCCACATCGGCAACTTCCGCACCTTCGTGTTCGTGGACTTGCTGCGCCGCTTCCTGAAACAGAGCGGGTACAAGCTCAACCACGCGATGAACATCACGGACGTGGATGACAAGATCATCCGCAACGCCGCGCAGCAGTCTTTGAGTGTCCGCGAATATGCCGGCAAGTTCGAGGAGGCATTTTTAGAAGACATGCGCGCGCTCCACCTGGAGCAGCCGGAGCACATCATCCGCGCCACGGACTATATCCCCCACATGGCGCGTTTCATCTCGCAACTCGAAAAGCAAGGATCTGCTTACAAGACAGAAGACGGATCGTATTACTTTCGCATCGCAAAATTTCCCGAGTACGGCAAGCTGTCAAAAAAAGATTTTGCCGGGATGGAAGTGGGCGCGCGCGTGGATGTGGATGAATATGAGAAGGACAATGCCCGCGACTTCGCCTTATGGAAAGCGCCCAAGGCGGGCGAGGCTTTTTGGAAGACGGAGATCGGAGCCGGGCGCCCGGGATGGCACATTGAGTGTTCCGCGATGTCTCGCGAGCTCCTGGGAGACAGCTTTGACATCCACCTGGGCGGCGAGGACCTGATCTTTCCGCACCATGAGAATGAGATCGCGCAATCAGAGTCGCTGACCGGAAAACCGATGGCGCGCTTCTGGGTGCATTGCCGCTTCCTGCTGGTTGAGGGAGAGAAGATGTCGAAGTCACTCGGCAACTTTTATACCCTGCGTGACCTGCTGGTGATGGGCCATAAGGCTTCTTCCATCCGCTACCTTCTGGCATCGGTGCCTTACACGCGGCAACTCAATTTCACATTTGATGGCCTAACCCAAGCGGCGCATTCGGTGGAGCGTTTGCGGAATTTCAAGTCGCGGCTGAAGTCAGCAAAACTCGACGCAGGTTCCAATGAGAAGCTTGCGGCCGCGGCAGAGCAGGCGAAAACCCAGATGCGAGCCGGTCTGGAAGATGATATGAATACCGCGCTCGCTCTTGCTGCGATGTTTGACCTGGTGCGCGAAGCCAATACCGCCGCCGATGCCGGCGAGCTCAAGCAGGAAAATGTTTCCCAACTTTTGGGCGCGATGAAACAATTCGACGAGATCTTTGACGTGCTCGGGGAAAATGCGGAAAAACAAGACGCGGATACGACCCGCGCGGCGCTGCAATGGGCGAAGGATGCAGGCAAGCTGACGCAAGAGCAAGAGGCACAACTCGCGAACGAACTCGGAGACGCGGAGATCGAGCAGTTAGTGGCGGAACGCAACACTGCAAAGAAGAGCCGTGATTTTGCGCGCTCAGACGCGATCCGCAAGCAGCTCTTGGATGCCGGAGTGCTCCTGGAAGACACCAAGGACGGTGTGCGCTGGAAACGCAAGTAGCTGCTAGTACCGAGTACCCAGTACCTAGTCTTGCTTTGGATTAACACTTTAAAATTGACCGGAGCAGCTCACCTTGAAAATTCATCGCTTCGTCCTCCTTCTGCTTAGTGTTTGCGTTCCTGCAATCGCTGAGGTATCGCTTCCCAGCATATTTTCCGACCACATGGTGATGCAGCGCGATCGCCCGGTCCATGTTTGGGGCATGGCTGCGCCACAGGAGCGGGTAACGGTGGAATTTCGCGGCAAGAGCAATTCCACCACCGCTGATGAGCTAGGCCAATGGAGCATCTACATGGCCCCGGGCGGGGCGGGCGGGCCATTCAAACTGGCGGTAAAGAGCACGAACGCGCTTACCTTGAATGATGTGATGGTGGGAGACGTGTGGTTCGCATCGGGGCAGTCAAATATGGAGTTCTCCATGTCTGACCTGGCAAATGCGGCGGAGCAGATCGCAGAAGCATCGCACCCCAACATCCGCTACCTGCGGGCACAGCACCAGTCGTCGGCTTATCCGCTGCGGAATGCCGCGGTGGATGCGTGGACAACGCTCGACCCGCAGAGCGCGCGGTCGTTTTCGGCGGTTGCGTATTACTTTGCGCGAGAGATCGAAGCGCAACAGCATGTGCCCATCGGCATCATTGAATCCGCTTGGGGAGGCACGGTCGCGGAGGCCTGGACCAGCACGCGAGCACTGGCCGACCCTTCGCTCTCATCTGTGTTCACGGCATGGGCGAACATGCAGGAGCGCGAGGAGACGGAATTGCTGCTGGCAAAGCGTGATCTGGAGTTGAAGGCCGCAGGCAAGCCGACGCCAAAGCGCGAGTGGCATCCGGAGCTGCAATCCTGGGCGCCCAGCGGGCTATACAACGCAATGGTGGCGCCGTTCACGCCGTTCGCGATCCGCGGCGTGATCTGGTATCAGGGTGAGAGCAACAGCCGGCCCGACCGGAACCAGCTGTATCGGCTGCTTTTTCCGGCCTTGATCCGCGACTGGCGCGCGCGCTGGCAGCAGGGAGATTTTCCCTTCTTGTTTGTGCAGATCGCGAACTTTGCCTCCGGCCCGGGAGAGGATTGGGCCGTGGTGCGTGATGCGCAGCGTGAGACGCTTTCGCTGACGAATACGGGGATGGCGGTTACCATCGATATCGGCGACGCGGAGGATGTTCATCCCAAGAACAAGAAGGATGTTGGGCATCGGCTGGCGCTGGCGGCGCGGGCGGTCTCGTATGGAGAAAATATCGAGTACTCCGGACCGCTGATGCGTAGCGTGATCGAAGATGAACGTGGGCTGCGGATATGGTTCGATCACGCGGCCAGCGGACTGGTGGCGAAGCGCGGCGCATTGAAGGGATTTGAAGTGGCGGGAGAGGATGGCAAGTATGTACCTGCACAGGCGAGCACCGATGGGACGACGATCGTAGTCTCGAGCGCCAGTGTGGCACAGCCTAGATCCGTGCGTTATGCGTGGTCGAATAATCCTGAGGCGAACCTATATAACGCTGAGGGGCTTCCCGCGTCCCCATTCCGCTGGCCGATGGTGCAGCCGGCAAAGTGAAGAACTCCGGGGCTAAAGCCCTTTCGTTCAAAGCTTTTTCACCCGACTAAAGTCGGGTGCCCTTGTGCTGGCCGGCGTCTTGTTCCGTTCAATCGTCCCGGAGGGACTTGAGTGCCAGAGGAGCGCCGACCCCTGACTTCGTCGTGGGCTGCAAATCAATCGCCGCTGCGCGGCTTATCCTCCGTTCCTAGAATTTACGGCTTGACCGTGATCATCGCCACGCCGTGCGAGGGCACATTCGCGGTGAATTTTCCGGTGAAGCTGCCCAGGTCTCTGTGCTGCCAGAGGTCGCGCACATGGGCGCGCAGGTCAGCAGGATAATCCAGGTCCTGCCACGTGAATGAGATTTCCTTCTGCGTGGCGCCGCGATTAAAAAGCAGAGCCGCTCGGCCTCCATCGGCCAGCGGGCGCGCCCAGACTTCCACGTCGCCCTCTTTGCGGACGCGTCGCGCTTGCCTTCCCAGGCGGTCCTGATCTACGGCGATCACTTCTTTGTTGGTGAGGACCGCTCTGGTCTCCTCTGACATCGAACGGATATCATTGCCGGCGATCAGCGGCGCCGCCAGCATCGCCCATAGGCTGAAGTGCGAGCGATATTCGGTGTCAGTCATGCCGCCGTTGCCCACCTCGAGCATGTCCGGGTCATTCCAGTGGCCCGGCCCGGCAAAACTTTCAAGCCCCACCTGCTGATCCACGATGTCCGTCATGGTGTGCTGCCACTTCTCTTTCGTGGGCCCGCTGAACTGATCAACAATGTCGCCGGTGGTGCGCCAAAGATTTCCGCCCGCTTCGGCTCCCCAGAGCCATGGCTTGGCAGTGCCCCACTCACACATGCTGAAGGCGATCGGGCGACCGGTGGCGTTGAGTGCTTCCCGCATCAGCGAGTACGCTGACTTCGCGTCCTGGGTGCCGGTATTGCACCAGTCATACTTCAGATAATCGACGCCCCAGGCGGCATACTGGGCAGCGTCCTGGAATTCGTGACCGCGGCTGCCCGGACGCTCGGCACAGGTCTTGCTTTCGGCATCGCTATAGATCCCGAACTTCAAGCCCTTGGAGTGAACGTAATCCGCAAGCGCCTTGATGCCGGCGGGAAAGTGCTTCGCGTCGGCGGTGACGTTGCCTTGGGCATCGCGAGGTCCGTGCCAGCAGTCGTCGATCACAACGTATTGATAGCCCGCATCCTTCATGCCGGAAGAGACGATGGCGTCCGCCATCTGCTTGATCATGTTCTCATCCACATTGCAGCCAAACTTGTTCCAACTGTTCCATCCCATGGGAGGGATGAGCGCCAGGCCGGCGCTGGGAACAGGTGTCTGCTGCTGGGCCAAGCCGAGAGCGGAAAAGAGGAAGAAGAGCAATGCCGCGCGGAATCTCATGCGCAGAGGTATAACACAAACCTAGTCCGCCATTTTGCGGTAGGTGTCATTCACCTGCTGGTTCTCAGCATTGCTGCCCACGCACTCTGCGTTCACACCGCGTTCGCGATAGGCTTCGCATACCGGGCCCCGATCGTCGAGGGCGAGCACCACTTTTCTGCCGCCGGCCAAGAACTCATCGAGCAGTGCGGCTTTGGCGACATAGTCCGGGCGAGTATCGCCGTGGCGACGCATCAGCAAATGGATGTATTTCACTCGGTGCTGCTCCAGCCAATGCTCGGTATTGGAGCGATATTTTTCCGGGCGCCCGGTGAGGATGACGATGTCATGGTCGCTGGAGAGCTGCTTCACCCGGGCGAGCACGTCCGCGATCGGGGGATCGCTCTCCATGTCGCGAAAGAATCCCGGCCAATCTTTCTTCGCGCCGCGCAGAAATCTGCGCTCGCGTCGGGTGGCGTCCGCGATGGTTCCGTCCATGTCCACCAGTACCACATTGCGTTCTTGTGACGGGGAGTGCATTCCAATCTGCATGCGATAGCTTAGATGCTAATCGTGCGCCGGCTCACACGCTGGAACATGCGCCGGAGCCGCAGGTCCGGATTTGATCTTGGAAGAAGTCACCAGCGCCACCGCAGCCACGATAATCACCGTTCCCGCCACGATGTAAGCATCCACATGCTCGTGCAGGACCAACCATCCGAGCAGCACCGCCACCACCGGATTCACATAAGCATAAGTTGCCACTTTCGGCGTGGGCACATGTTCCAGCAACCAGATGTAAGCGGTGAATCCAACCCATGATCCGAAGACCACAAGATATCCCACGGCGATGGCACCGCGGGTGGTCAAAACTGTTCGGTGCTGGTCACCCAGGCTCAGGGCAAGCAGCGTGTTCACCACCCCGGCACAGGTCATCTCCCATCCCGTTGCCGCGAAGGGCCCGATGCTCAGCTTCGAATGTCTGGAGAGGATGGTGCCGCAGGTCCAACTGAGCGATGCCAGCAGCAATCCGCCGGAGGCGATCAATTGCATGCGCCCCAGAACACTGGTCGCCATCAGTTTGGGCCAGAGCAATACGCCCAACCCGCAGATGCCGAGCACCAGACCTGCGTATCCCAACCCATTCATGCGATCTTTGCGCAGGATGAGCCCCTCCACCACCGCCACCCAGATGGGAACGACCGCTACGATCAATGAAGCCAATCCGCTGGGCAGGAACTTTTCCGCCCATGCGACCATTGCGTTTCCACCGGTCAGCAGCAGCACGCCGATGGCGGCCGCGGTCCAGAAATCTTTTCGCGTGATGCGGACGCTGAGCCCGCTGAGCGCGCACCATGCCAGCATGACCGGTCCGGCGATAAGGAACCGTATTCCGGTCATCATGAGTGGGGTGATGTGCTCCACTGAGACTTTGATCGCCAGATAGGTGGACCCCCAGAAGACATAGACCAGCCCAAAGGCGATCCACACCTTGAGCCGTTGGGATTTTTCGTTGGGGCTCACTCACTCCACCCTATCAAAAACCATCATCAAAGATGTCCCGCTTCTTGCGGCGGATGTTTTTTGTTTTTCGGGTGTGAGGCAAGGCTTTCAAGAAGTCTTCCTTGCAAGTTTCCTTCAACTGTCCGTTTAATACAAAGTCTGATCTAGGCCATCGATGATGCAATTTTGAGAGGAGCGCCAAAGGCGCGGAATAACTTAGCTCAGCACGGAAGTCGATTATGCGGCTCTCTTCGCAAACTTTCTAGTCAGCGCCAAAGGCGCGGAATAACTTAGCCCAGCACGGAAGTCGATTATGCGGCTCTCTTCGCAAACTTTCTAGTCAGCGCCAAAGGCGCGGAATAACTTAGTCCAGCACGGAAGTCGATTATGCGGCTCTCTTCGCAATACTACTCATCAGCGCCTCTGGCGCTGAATTGTGATTTTCCATTTGCAGCCGCTCAATCAACGATGATCCTCTGCGAATTCAGCCAGCTCCCATGAATCTGAGGCGTGCTAGGCTAGCTATGCCGCGCTTCTGGCGCTGAATTGTGGTTTTCCATTTGCAGCTGCTCAAATCAACGATGATCACCTGCTAATTCAGCCATCTCCCATGAATCTGAGGCGTGCTAGGCTAAGTTATGCCGCGCCTCCGGCGCTTTCCTCAGCTAAATTCTGCCTTCGGAGCAAGACTCGCTACATTAATCCTATTTCAGTCGCAAATGCATGGCGAGAATCCCGCCGTCGCGCCTCTGGCGCTGCTCGCAAACGAGTGATGCACCGGAGAAATTACTAAATTCGCTCCTCTGCTAAGCTTTTTTGAAGGTTCCGAGTTGCAGGCTATAATCGAACCAGCAATGGATCACCGCGACTCCAATTCGCTCATGCCCGGACACAAGCCAGATTGCTGGCTGGAATTCCTGGTCTGTCCGCGCCGCGTGCTTGCCGTTCTGCCCTCGCAGAATCGCCCGAACCTCTTCGCCGGCGACTAGTCCTTTTTTTCTCTGTCTGCTTTGAATCGCCTCTAAAAATCCGGAGGCGGAAGCCCTTGACTGCAACTTTCATGTGAGGAAAAAATGGCGACTGAAACCATCGAACAGAAGAAGACCTATCCCGCGGGCGTTGGCCCAAATATCAAGACAGCACTCCCCGGGCCCAAAGGCGCCCGTGTCATCGCCGGTGACAAAGAGCGCGTCTCACCCAGCTACACGCGCTCGTATCCTATGGTGGCAAAGCGTGGCCGCGGCGCCATCATTGAAGATGTGGACGGCAATGAGTTCCTTGATTTTGCCGCCGGCATCGCTGTGGTCAGCACCGGGCATTGCCATCCGAAAGTGGTCAAGGCGATCCAGGACCAGGCCGCGGAGCTGATCCATATCAGCGGCACGGATTTCTTTTACGAGTCCATGGTCACGCTGGCGGACCGCATGTCCAAGCTGGCGCCCATGAAGGGCCCGCACAAGATCTACTACGGCAACTCCGGCACGGAGGCGGTAGAGGCGGCGATGAAGCTCGCCCGCTATCACACCAAGCGTCCGCACATCATCGCGTTCCTGAATGCCTTCCACGGCCGCACCATGGGATCGCTTTCACTTACGGCGAGCAAGGCGCAACAGCGGCGCCACTTCATGCCGATGGTCCCCGGTGTGACGCATATCCAATATCCGAATATCTTTCGCAGGCCGGAAGGGATAGACGCGAAAGAGTACGCTATCGGTTGCGCCAGGTTCATTGAAGAGCGGCTGTTTAAAACAATTCTGCCGCCGGAAGAAGTGGCTGCCATCTTCTTCGAGCCGGTCCAAGGCGAAGGCGGATACGTTCCCGCGCCCACGGAATTTGTGCAGGAGCTGCGGCGCATCTGTGACCAGCACGGCATCCTGCTGGTTGCCGACGAAGTGCAATCGGGAGCCGGACGCACCGGCAAGATGTGGGCGATCCAGCACACCGGGGTTGAGCCGGACATCATCTGCTCGGCAAAAGGGATCGCCTCAGGAATGCCGCTAGGCATCACCATGTCGCGCGCGGAGATCATGGACTGGGTGCCGGGATCGCACGCGTCTACCTTTGGCGGCAATCCCGTCTGCATCGCCGCCGCCCTCGCTACCCTTGACCTGCTGGAAGGCGAGTTGATGGACAATGCGAGAACCGTCGGCGAATACATGCACAAACGCCTGAAGAACTGGATCGACAAGTACGAGATGGTGGGTGATGTCCGCGCTCGCGGGCTGATGATCGGCGTGGAGATCGTGAAGGATAAAAAGACCAAA
The DNA here is from genome assembly GCA_038254775.1 of Terriglobales bacterium. GTDB lineage: Bacteria > Acidobacteriota > Terriglobia > Terriglobales > Acidobacteriaceae > JBBSFV01. The sequence goes on from JBBSFV010000010.1 coordinate 75,353, forward strand.
GCCGTTGCCGGCGCCGAGCGGGACCGCATAGTGGACCATCTCTGCTTTGAAAAGGGATTGCTGCTGCTGGGCTGCGGCGAGACGACTATTCGCATCTCTCCACCGCTGATCATCACCAAAGAGCAGGCCGATGTCGCCATGGACATCTTGGAAGATGCGATCGCGAAGGTGGATGGCGAGCGCACGGATCTCAGGAGCAAGCCGGGTAAGCAGATAGGATCGTAATCTTTCAACCACGGAGAGCACAAAGCCCTCCTTGTGCCTTTCTGTCATGCTGAATGCGAAAATAAGGAGGTAGCATCGTCTTAATGAGAGGAAATTGTCATTCTGAGCGAAGCGAAGAATCCCTTTTACGGCAAGACAAGACCCCAGATATTACGTTTACATCATGGGCAGCTACTCAGGCACGCTTTACACCGGTATGAGCAACAACGTGCGCTCGCGCGTGAGTGCACACAAAAGCGGCGATGGCTCTGGGTTTACCTCTAAATATGCCGTCCATCGGCTTTTGTACTACGAAGTCTTTCGATATGTGAACAATGGCATAAAACGGGAAACTGAAATAAAAGGTTGGAAGCGGGCAAAGAAGGTTGCCCTCATCGAAACACTCAATCCGAAAATGGCGGGACCTGAGTCGCGATTGGCAGTACGAAAATTCACCCAATCCGCCGGAGCAACTGAGACTCAAAAGGGATTCTTCGCTTCGCTCAGAATGACAATCGCCATTTGCCGTTGCATGGGCCGGTCGTCGCATTTCGCTCGCATTAAAGATAATCCCAGAAGGCATCCACCACCTCGGCGCCGTTCTCATTGACGATGCGGTTGGCGGCTTTCTCCACCTGCTCCATCAATCCCTGTAGATAATCGCGGGAGTCGGAGATGGCGACCACGCCAATGGTGGCGCGCTGCCAGAGATCGGTCACCTCGATCTCGGCTACGCTGATGTTGAAGCCCTGCCGCAATTTGTCTTTCAAGCTGCGCAGCACTTGCCGCTTGTCCTTAAGCGAGTGGGCCGCCTCGATGCGGATCTCGATGGTAAGTTGCGCAGCGGGCATAGGGACAGGATCAATATCCGCTCAACAGGAAAATGGGGCAGCGGGGCTGCCCCATCCATCCCAACGAAACAGTCTAGTTCTTGCTGACCAGGGCCGCGTCCAGCACCCCGGCAACTTTCTCCACCGAGAAGGCTTCAATGGTGTCGCCGATCTTCACGTCTGTGTAACCGGCGATGGAAATACCGCATTCCATGCCGTTACGCACCTCAGAGGCATCGTCCTTGAAGCGCTTGAGCGATCCGATCTTGCCTTTGAAGACCACCGCGCCATCGCGCACCAGGCGCACTTCAGAATCTCGCCTGATGCTGCCGTCGGTCACGCTGCAACCTGCGATCGTCCCAAGCTTGGGCACACGGAAGGTCTCGCGGACCTCGGCGCGTCCCTGATAGTTCTCCTTGAACGTCGGTTCAAGGAGCCCGGTCATGGCCATGCGGATCTCGTCTTGCAACTCATAGATGATCGAGTGCAGGCGGATGTCCACCTGGTCCTGTTCGGCGATCTCCTGCGCCTTGCGTTCCGGGCGCACGTTGAAGCCGATGATGATCGCATTGGAAGCCGATGCCAGAAGCACGTCCGTCTCCGTGATCGCGCCCACGCCGCTGTGCAGCACCTTGATCTTGACCTTCTCGGTCGAGAGCCGCTGCAAGGAATCCGCAAGCACTTCAACCGAGCCGCCCACATCGCCTTTCAGGATGATGGGCAACTCCTTCACGCCGGCATTCTTGATCTGCTCCGCCAAACCTTCCAGCGAGACGCGTGACGACTTGGAGAGGTGCGCTTCACGCGCCTTCTGCTCGCGATAGACGGCGATGTTCTTCGCCTTCTCACGATCAGTCACTACGATCAATTGATCCCCTGCGGTGGGCAGCCCTTCCAGGCCCAGTACTTCCACCGGAGTGGAGGGCCCCGCGCTCTCAACCACGTTGCCGCGATCGTCAAACATGGCGCGAACCTTGCCGAAGGTATTGCCGACGACGAATGTGTCGCCGATCTTCAGCGTTCCATTCTGTACCAGCACGCTGGCCACAGCGCCGCGTCCCCGGTCCAGTTTTGCTTCCACCACGGCCCCGGTTGCAGGGCGGTCTGCCACTGCCTTCAGGCCTTGCACATCGGCGACCAGGCAGATCATTTCCAGCAGCAGGTCGAGATTGGTCTTTTTCTTGGCGGAGACGTCCACAAATACCGTGGTGCCTCCCCATTCTTCCGGCAGCAGACCGCGATCCCCGAGTTGCTTCTTGACGCGGTCGGGCATGGCTTCCGGTTTGTCGATCTTGTTCACCGCCACAATGATCGGCACCTTCGCCGCCTGAGCATGGTCAATGGCTTCCAGCGTCTGCGGCATCACGCCATCATCTGCTGCAACCACAACCACAACAATGTCCGTGACTTTGGCTCCGCGCGCGCGCATGCGAGTGAAAGCTTCATGGCCCGGGGTATCCAGGAAGGTGATCTCGCGGCCAAAGGACGGAGAATCCACCTTGCCGATGCGTACCTTGTAGGCGCCAATATGCTGCGTGATATCACCCGCCTCGCCGGCTGCGACTTCGGTCTCGCGGATCGCATCCAGCAATGAGGTTTTTCCGTGGTCCACATGGCCCATGATGGTGACCACCGGCGGACGCTTGGCGCCATCGCCGGTATCCACCTCTTCCACCGGGCCGATGCTGGCCTCGGTCTCAGCTTCCACCTGCTGTTCAAAGCTGATGACGATGGTGTCGGCGCCGAAATGCAGCGCGACCTCCTTTGCCAGTTCAGAATCGAGCGTCTGGTTCACGGTGGCGAAGACACCACGCATGAGCAAGCGCGCGATCAGGTCTTTGGCGCGGATATCCAGCTTCTCCGCCAGGTCCTTCACGCTGATGCCTTCCGTGATGGTGATGGTGCGGGTAATGGGAAGCGGCTCGCTGGAGATCTGCGGCATGCCCCGCGTAGGCGGAGCAAAACCCTTCATTGGCCCTTCCTTCGGGCCTCGCTGTTCATACCGCGCACCGGGACGGCGCGAAGGCCCACCCGGCCGTGCGGCTGGACGCCCGGGCGTGGGAGGCGGCAACGGTGCGCCCACTCCACCCGCCGTAGTCGGACGCGGCCCACCGGGAAATTGTCGCGTGGGATGCATCGGGCGCCGTTGGCCTGGCGCTCCGGCTGCCCCACCTGCACCCTGATACGGCGCGCGCGGGCCACCCGGGCCACGCGGTCCCATGCCTCCGCCGGGTCCACCTGGAGCTTGCGGACGCGGACGCTGGAAGATGGGCTGGCCCCGCACCGGCAATCCACCACCAGGACGCGTTCCCTGTGCCGGACCCTGATGCGGCGGCATAGTGGACGGACGAGGCGTGGGGGCGGTGTAGACAGGACGTGGGCCGGTCTGCGGCGTGATCAAGCGGCGCGGCGGTGGTGCTGCGGTTTTTGTGGGCAGTGCAGCAGCTGGTTCTTGCGCGGCAGTACTCACTTCCGGCTCTGCAATCACGGGAGCGGAGATTTTTTCTGCAGCAGGGGCGTCCAAGGCTGCCGCTTCCGGTGCTGCACTGGGAGCTACCGGCGCCGGAGTCTCCTCTGGCTTTGGAGCAGCGGGCGAAGCTGCCGCTGTAGGCACTTCATATCTTTTGGGCGCGGTGGTCTTGGGAGTGATCAACCTCGGCGCCGGCTTGGCTTCCGCGGGCTTTGCCTCCGCGAGCTTTGCCTCCGCGGGCTTTGCCTCCGCGGGATTTGCTTCCGTCAGGGGCGCAGCAGCGGCGGGCGGAGCGGCTTTTGCCGCCGGCTTCGCTGGTACGGCGGCCGAGGGCGGCGTGGGCGCCTTGGCGATTGCCGGAGCCTCAGGCGCGGCGCTCCCCGTCCTCTTTAGTTTGGCGATATCACCAGGCTTGGAGATCTTGGAGAAGTCGATCTTCGGCTTGACTTCTTCCTTCACCGCCGCCGAGCCTCCGCTGCTCCCCTTGGTCAGGAAAGCGCGAATGCGCACAGCTTCGTCTTCTTCCACCGAGCTTGAGTGGGTCTTCTTCTCAGTCACTCCGACCTTCGGCAGCGCATCGAGGATGGACTTGCTCTTTACCTCGAGTTCTCTTGCCAGGTCATTGATCCGAATCTTTGACATCCGTCCTGCATTCCTCCGATAAAAGCTTTCTTGGCTCTTACGGCTTCTGTTTAGTACTGCGTTGCCCTGCTCATCCCTGTCACTTGCTGATCTGTCACTTGCTGATCTGTCTCTTGCTGATCTGTCTCTCGCTGATCTGGCTCTTGCTAATTCTCTTCCGGGGCCGTCATCTCACTGGGCTTGGCATCTTCTTCGCCATGCGTATGGACTTCTGCCTCATCCGCATTGGGAGCGTTCTCTACGCCCGCAATCGCTGCGGCTTCCAGCGATTGGCCGGTCTCCGCCGCTTCGAGATACTCTTCAGAGGCTGCGGCCTCCGTCTCTTCGCCCGCCGCTTCAGCCGGGGTTTCTTCCGCAACCGCCACTTCTTCTGCTGAAACTTCATCTTCCACAACGGCGGCTGCCGCCTCATCCGCTGCTTCCAGGCTGCTGAAATAGTCGTTCACTGCGATGCTGATCTTCTCGACCGTCTTCTCGCCGATGCCCGGGATCTCCTCGAGCTGCTCGGGAGTCATGTCCGCGAGTGCTTCCACGGTGGTGATGCCGGCTTCGCTCAAGCGGGCGACGATGCTCTCACCTAGGCCGGGGACATCAGAAAGTGGCGTACTGGTATTGGTGACCAGCGCGCTCATCTGCTGTTCCACTTCCTGGCGCTTCTCTTCCTCGCTCTTAATGTCGATCTTCCAGCCCAGCAGTTTAGCCGCCAGGCGCACATTCTGGCCCTTCTTGCCGATGGCAAGCGAGAGCTGGCTGTCATCCACGATCACTTCCAGGTGCTTCTCGGTTGCGTCCACCACGGTCACACGGCTGACTTTTGCCGGCTGCAACGCCTTCTCAGCGAAGGTGACCGAGTCTTCGTGGTATTCAATGATGTCGATCTTCTCCCCGCGCAACTCGCGGATGATGGACTGCACCCGCATGCCCTTCATGCCCACGCATGCTCCCACCGCGTCCACGTCTTTATCCTTGGATTGCACCGCGATCTTGGTGCGTTCGCCGGCTTCACGAGCAATGGCGCGGATCTGCACCGTGCCGTCATAGATCTCCGGCACCTCCGTCTGGAACAGATTCTGCACCAGCTCCGGCGCCGCGCGCGAGACCACTACCTGCGGCCCCTTGGATGCTCGGTCCACCCTCACCAGCACCACCCGGACCCGCTCGCCGATGGCAAACGACTCCAAACGCGACTGCTCTTTCTTGCCCATGCGGCCTTCGGTCTTGCCGATGTCCACGATCACATCCGGGCCCTCCACGCGCTTGATGGTTGCGTTCAGGATCTCTCCCACGCGGCCGTTATATTCCTGGAAAACGGTGTCACGCTCGGCTTCACGCACCTTCTGGAAGATCACCTGCTTCGCAAGCTGCGCGGCAATGCGGCCCAGCACGTCCGTGGGCTTATAGAGACGGACTTCGCCACCGACTTCCGCTTTGGGATCGATCTTCTGCGCCTGCTTCAACGGCATCTGCGCATTCTCGTCCTCGATCGCCGCATCATCAGCAATCACGTTCTTCACCGCCCACGCGGTAATGGCGCCGGATTCCTTGTCCAGCTCCGCTTTAAGATTCTCCTGGGACTTGTAGTACTTGCGGGTGGCAACAACAATGGCATCTTCCACCGCAGATACCACGATCTGCGGATCGATCCCCTTGTCCTTGCTGATGTTCTCAATGGTCTGATAAAGCACGCTTGCCATAGGTCGGTCACCCAAAAATTTTTGTCATACCGCCAAAACCGTCCGGACTAGATCTCCGGAACCAGGTTCGCCTTCTCCACATTGGAGAAGTCGATCTCAATCTTTTCGCCCGCTGCCTGCTGCTTGCGCTTCATTTTCTTGCTCCGCGCCTCGCTCAGATCCAGCGTTAATCGGCCATTCTCAAATCTCTTCAGCCGCCCCTCAAAGTGGCGGTTGCCCTGCGATGTCTCGGTGACGCCCACCGGCAAGCGCGTCATCAGCTTTACCCGGCTCCCGGCAAAACGCTGATAATCCTGTTCCCGACTCAACTTCCGGTCCAACCCTGGAGAGGAAACTTCCAAGGTGTACTCGCCTCCAGTGATCGCATCCTCCACATCGAGGATGGTGCTTACCTCGCGGCTCACGTTCGCGCAATCATCGAGCGTGACGCCCCGCACTTGAGCTTCGCTTTGGGCATCTGCCGCTGCATCACCCAAAGCCTCCCTGGTCACTGCTTCGTTCACTTCTTCGTTCACTGCTTTGTTCACTACTTCGTTCAGTGCTTCGATCTCCGGCCTGCCGTCCCAGGGTTTGTCGATGAATATCCGCAACACCCTGCCCTGTTTTCCGGCTCCGCCTCGAAACTCCACTTCCACGATCTCCAGCCCCAAAGAGCCGGCGACGCGGTCGCATACAGCGCGGATTTTTTCTAGATCAGCCGCCAATTCCTACTTCCAAAATAAAAGTGGGCTTTCGCCCACTGGTGTACTTCGCCCGAGTTGAGGGCCCCTGATATGCCGTCGGCGGAACACCCACGCCGCACTCACTTCCACACTCAGGACTACCGGTGACCCGGCATACAGCGTGCCAGGAAGCAGGGTTCCCGGCGAGCGAAGCTCACTGGGATGCCGAGCAGCTACAACCACAAATATTTATGATACGCCGCAACCGTGGAAAAGACAACGTCCGGCGGGGCTCCACCACCCAGGCAATAAGACACGCCGGGGGCCTCTTTTGAGCGCTATTTAGCTTTTGGGGTGGGCGCTTTCAGGCTTGCCGCCAATTCCCTGCGTTGTTCTCTCTGTTTGCGTCGTTTCTTGGCTTGAACATTGGTGCGGGCCTTAGCTCCGGTACGGCTGGACATGTGGGATCTCCTCTGTAAGCAGCTTATCAGGAGACATTGAAAAGCTCAGCGGCGGAGACTCAGTTTGCGCCATATTGCCGCGAGTGTTTCGATGGATCGATCCAGGAAAGTGGCAGCGGGTGAGGAGTTGATCTGGTCCACTTTGCGAAAGTCGGCTGGTGGGCGAAACAATGCCGGGTCGAGTGGTCCAAGGCTCAACTCCGTTATTTCCATAGTGCTGCTTGTACTTCCGCGAGGGCTACCTTCTGATGTGCTCACCAGCAACACAGGGAATCCTGTTTCGACCGGCCCTGAGTGTTTGAACTCGATTTCCTCCGCAACATCATTCCCAGCTATCGCCAAGAAGGCAACATGTGTGCCAGCAGGCCGGGTGAAGCATCCATTATTCGTGTCCAGATCGATGTACCACCCATCTTGAATCTGTGTTTGCGGCTTACTTTTGGAACCGGCGAGCGGCACCTGTTGCTTCACCGTCATCACATGGCGAGCGCGGAACCCAAACATCTGCTTACGTTCGCCCGTGTCCCTGGTGGAATTTTCTATGCGAAGCGTGGCGGCGCGGCGCTTGGCGGCTGCCGCTGCTGGTGGTGGGAAAACCGGTAAAGGGTGACGTTGAAACCGATGCTGCGTGTAAGTGTGATCGTCCAGGTTCAGCTCATAGGCGACCTCAGCTTCACAATCAAGGATCGAAGCCATTCGCGGTCCATGAAGGACGCGCCCGCTGAGGGTCCCGGACATGTTCTGGTGCTCGGTGCGCTGCTTCTTTGGAGCTATGTACTGGGTGGTCTCAGAGTAAGGGACGGAATCCAGGAACTTGTCACGCACGACATATCGGATATCAGTCATCGCAGAGACCCTCACTGGCGCCAATACCGCACAGACGAGCGCAACGAAGATCGCGGTTCGCTGCATCATCTATGCTGCTTCACCCTGTTCCGCTTTCCGGCTCTCAATTTTTGTCGACTTCTTCACTTCGAACTTACATTCCTTCGGTGATTTATCGAAGCGCAATCCCTGAAAGACGGGAGCGCGCATCTTCAGTCCGCTGAGGGCTCCGCGCGGCCCGTTCTCCGCCGCATGCGTCCACTCCACAAACTTTATCTCCGCCACTAACTCCGGGCGAACGTAATGCATGCCTCGCAGGGAGCCGGGCTTGGACGCGAATGCAGAGGTGTCTGTTTGCAGCCCCTTGAGTCTCTTCCACATCTCCGCGTGCGATTTGTGGGTGAAGCCGCTGCCCGCCTGCCCCACCGGCACTAACCGTCCTTGATCGTCATAGAGGCCAAGCACCAGCGAACCAAAGTGTTCGCGGCTGCCCTTCGGCTCGGTGTATCCGCCGATCACGCACTCCTGCCGCAGCGTGATCTTGATCTTGAGCCACTCACGGGTGCGTTTCTGCATATAACAACTGCGGCGGCGCTTCGCAACAATGCCTTCCAGGCCCTGTTCGCGGGCCGCCTCAAAGAGCGGCAGCCCTTTCCCCACAAAGTGCTCTGAGTATCGGACTAGCTCGTCCGTCGCAAGCATCTTCTCCAGTAGCTCCTTGCGCTTCTCCAGGTCCACGCGCATGAGCGAGTAGCCATCCAGGTAAAGCAGATCGAAGGCATAGAAAACGATCACCGCGCTGCCATTCTTCTGCCGCTGCTTTGTCTTGCCCGGCTCGAAGCCGGTGCGCTGCTGCATCAGGCTAAAGGAGGGCCGGCCGTGTTCGTCGAGCGCGCAGATCTCGCCGTCAAGGATCGCGGTCTTGGCGCGCACATGCGCGGGAAGGTCAGCCAGTTCGGGAAAGTCCCCCGTCATCTCATTGCGATTGCGTGAGACCAGCCGCAGATCGCCGCCATTTATGAAGGCCAGCGCGCGATAGCCGTCCCACTTCACCTCATAGAGCCACTCTTGATCGTTGAAAGGCGCATCCACCAGCGTGGCGAGCATGGGCGTGAGCTCGTGGGGCATGGGCTCCTTGCGCGCGCCTTCTAAGCCTTCAACCAGTGCCGCTGGGTTTACTTTTTTTTTAGACGATGCTATTGCTGGGGTCTTTTTAGCGGATTGTTTTAGCGCCGTCTTTTTGATGGAAGCTTTTTTTGCGGCAGCTTTCTTCAC
>JBBSFV010000011.1:0-79750 GCA_038254775.1 Terriglobales bacterium
CAAGGGCACCCGACTTTAGTCGGGTGAAAAGACTCTAGAACTACTGGGGCTTTAGCCCCGCAATCACGCCAGCGCGATCACATCGATCTCCACCAATACATCCTTGGGCAGCCTTGCCACCTCGACCGTCGCTCTCGCCGGCGGCTCGGCCGTGAAGAACCGTCCATAGACCTCATTCATCTGGGCAAATTCCGCCATGTCCTTCAGGTATACCGTGGTCTTTACCACCTTCTGCAGGCTGCTGCCCGCCGCGCTGAGGATGTTGCTCAGATTCTGCATCACACGTTCCGTTTGCTGCTGCACTCCGCCTTCCACTATGTTTCCCGAGGGCGGCTGGATCGCGATCTGCCCGGAGATAAAGATCAAACCAGCTGCTTTGATGGCCTGTGAGTACGGGCCGATCGCCTGAGGAGCGTCTTGCGTAGAGATGACTTCGCGCATGAAGATATTTAACCACGGAGACACGGAAGCACGAAGTTCCGGCAGCGGCGGCGTCCCTTCCGGACAAAAAAAGAGCGCCCGTTGCGGGCGCTCTCATTTGTATGGTCGATCCTTTATTTCTTCTTAGCTACGATCTGGCTCTTCACCTTCGCATAGGTCGATCCCGGAAGCACCTTCTTGCTGACCAACTGGCTCTTCATGGAATACGGGCGGTGATCGATGATCTTCTGAGCATAGACTTCGCCGATTCCCGGCAGTGCTACCAGATCATCTTTGCTCGCAGTGTTGATGTCCACAAGGTTGGTGCCGGCTGTGGCAGATCCGGAAGTGGCCACTTCCGTCTTCTTAACATCGTCGGCGTCATGATCGTTGCCGGTCATTTTGTTGCCCAGCTTCTTAAAGCCTCTTCCAGTGGCATGGACACCCTTCTTGGTGCCTTCCGCGATACCGCTGCCTACGTCTTTAGCCGCTTCTTTGGTCTCATGGCCGGCGGATTTCATCTTCTTCTTGGATCTAGTGCCGTGATCGGTGTCGGTTGTGGTGGTGGATGTGGTTGTGGTGGTGCTCGTCTGTGCAGCCTGCGCGAAAGACATCGCGCTGGCGAGCACGGCGGTAGAGAACAGAGCAAAAGCTCTGTACAGGGACTTCTTCATTGCATTCCTCCTGGGGGAATTAGAACCTTAGAATTAGTGGCGTGACTGGTTGGATGTAAACCGCATGCTGCGGGCAGCTTCAAACCTGCTAAAACCAGCCTTTTCGCTTGAAATAGAGCAATATCACCAGGGTTGACAGCCCCATCAGGCCCAGGGCATAGCTGAGCCCATGGGAACTATGCTGGAGCGGGAGTGGCAGGTTCATTCCAAAGAACCCGGTGATGATGATCAGTGGCAACGCGACCGTGCCGTACACGGTGAGTACTTTCATCACTTCATTGGTGCGATTCGCCACCGCCGAGAGATAGATATCGAGCGAACCGGTCAGCAGGTCACGATAGCTCTCCGTCATGTCCACGGTCCGGATCAGATGGTCATAGACATCCCGAAGATAGGGATCCAGGTCATCTCCCAGGATGCCATGTTCGCGGCGCACTACCGCGTTGACTACCTCACGCATGCTGCTGGAGACGCGGCGAAAGGCGACCAACCGGCGTTTCAGGTCGAAGATGTCACGCAGCGTCTCCGGCGAGGGATTCGCGAGCACGCTGCCCTCAATGTCACTGGTCTGCTCGGCGATGCGGTCCAGCTCCGGCTGGTACGCGTCCACGATCTCATCGAGGACCAGGTAATAGATCCGGTCGAGCCGCCTCGTCTGCTCTTCCGCCACCCGCTGCTTGATTCGGTCGATGGTCTCGGTGTGCTTTTCATGCACGGTGATGAGGAAGTCGCGGCCGATGAAGACATCGAAGTCATCGAATTGCAAAGAGTTTTCGCCGCGCAGATGTTTGAGCACGGAGAAAAAATAATCCTCATGTTCCATGACCTTGGGGCGCTGCGGGCGATGGCGGCAGTCTTCTACTTCGAGTTCATGCAGCTTGTAGCGTTTCGCTAACTCGTCCAGCTCCGCCGACGCAGGGTCGTCAATGTCAAACCATGCGAGACCGGGTATCGGCTGCTGCATTGCGGATTATTTCGCGTCCACCGGCCCGGAAGGCAGGTTGTCCCACGGGCGCTTGGGCTGCTGCGCGGCGTCGCGGCCCACTACGCGATCATAAATGTAGCGGTCACTCACGCTGCCCAGTGCCTCGTTGTAAAGGCTGGTGCTGCCGATCGCCTCCCGCAGCTCCTCAGCAAATGCGTGCATCACTTTGAGATGCTCGGCGGTAGCCGCGATCTCAAGTTTCTCCGTGCGCAACGTCTTCTGGTAGCCCTTGTCGATCAAACGGGAGATCTGCCCGCCTAGAACATACCCCGGACGCTCGCTCACCAGCAGACTTCCGTCGGCATCGCGGCCGAGGATGGCTGCGCATCCATTTTTTTCGACCAGATGCCCGCTCCCGCTGCTGCTGATTGCAAAGCCATGCTCACGAAGCCATGCGGTTACATCGTCAAATGTGCGCTGCTTTATCTTCTTTGCCATAAAGACCCTGATCGAACCTATAACTTTCGCACACTGGCGGCGGAAACGGCAATGTGTCCGCGTTAAATGTGTTGGGTTATTAGAGGATAGGGAACCCGAATCCAGGTCTAACCATTCGCCTGCTCAACCGTCTACACTTGCGGATAGCTAACGATGGCGTCCGCCGGAGCTGCCATGACCAAGCCCCTGATCCGTCTCTCCATGATTGTGTGCCTCACGCTTTTTCCCGCCATCATGGTCGCGACTATCTCGCAGCAGGTGGAGCGCTCGGAGCGCTCCTCGGGAGCTTCTGCGGATCGGAAAAAGAACGCGCCCCCAGCGCCGTACGGCAGAAGCAGGACCGTGCCATGGCCAAGCGGCTGGTGCAGCAAGGTGAAGCGGAGATCGCCGCCTATGAGCCACCCTCGCGGACCTATCTTTGTTATTTGATCTCCGCCGCCAAGATCAAGCTGGACCGTCCGGGGGCGCATGAATTGCTTTTGAAGTGCATGAACTCATCCCACGCCATTGAGGACAAGGAACTGCGCGAGCAATTGCAGAGCTGGATCACCAAGTCACTGCTCACCTATGGGGCTGCCTCAGTGGAAGAGCTGCTACCGCAAGTGGAGGGCCGCGCGCGGCAGAGCTTGCGCGCAGAATTGATCACGCATGCTCTGGAGAAAAAGAATTATGACCATGCCATTGACCTCATCCGCGCCGTGCGCCCCAGCGAGGAGCAGTTCCCGTATGGCCCCGCGGCAGAAGTGATGCAACGGCTGCCGGAGGAGCGCTCCGGCGAAAAGAGCGCCATCTTTGCCCAGGCAGTCTCGCACTTCAAGCAGGCACCACCGGTGAAGGGCAGTTTCTCTCGTGACGATCTGGGAATGATGGTGGTGCGCTTTGCCTCCCAGCTTCCGCCAAGCACCATCATGGAAGCAGTGGACCTGCTGCTGGCGAACGCGCGGGAGAAGCAGGACACCAACCTGGTTTTCACTTTGTCCAGCAATGACAAATCCGCCACCTTCGCATCGCTGTACGAATATCGTCTCTTTCAGGTGCTGCCCGCTGTCCGCGCCGTTGACCCTGACCGGGCAGAGCAGTTGCTGAAGGACGATGAACACATGCGCGCCACCTTCTCCAGCTATCCGCAGGGAATGCGCGACATTGATCCCACGCTGCGGGAGACGCCGCCCGCCGAGTGCGAGCACGGCAATATGTCCATGAGCATCCGCAGCGGGAAGGAGGAGAACAGCTCCCGGGAGGAGGCGCGGCAACGCTTGCAGCAGATGCGCAGGCGGCAGGCGAATGAAGTGGTGAAACTGGCAGAGGAGAATCCTAAGCAGGCGATCGCCATGGCCGCTGCGCTGCCCGCGGGGGATCCCGACGATCGCCGGTTCAAATGTGACGCGCTTTTGCAGATCGCCCGCGCCAACCAGAAGAAGCAGCCTACATACACCAAGCATGCGATCGACGAGCTGCTGAAGAACACTTCCGGATTGGGCTATCAGTCTGAGAACAACTTCCTGCGAGATGCGGCGGAGCTGCTGATCCGCATGGAAGAGGATGACGCCGCGGAGAAGGTCATCGATCGCGGCATGGAACTGGCGGAGAAGACCTACGAAAAAGACAAGAACCCCGCCGATCCCAACCTCGCCATCAATCCCTATTGGCCTTCGGCTGCGGTTTGGAAGACCTTCATCTCGCTCACAGGAAAGATCGCGCCACAGAAAGCCCTGGAAGCGGCGGGTGAGATCAAGGACAGCGAGATCCAGACCTTTGCCAAGGCGTCGCTGGCAAATACTTTAGTCGGCAACAAGGGCGGGACCACCGTGATGGAGGAGAAACGCAAGTCCGGCGACGAGTCATATTTAACTTATTGAGGGGGGCGGGGGTACCCCAGTTTCCACAATGTAATTGTCATTCTGAGCGGAGCGAAGAAGCTGCCTTTCTTGCTTCTAACTTGTCATTCTGAGCGAAGCGAAGAATCCCTTTGAACAGCACCATCATGTGTAACTGTCATTCCGAGCGAAGCGAACAATCCCTTTGAGCAGCACGGTCATGTGTAACTGTCATTCCGAGCGCAGCGAGGAATCTGTATTTATTGCTTCTAACTTGTCATTCCGAGCATAGCGAGGAATCTGCTTTACCCCCAGGACGAGTCCTGGGTTAAGTCGAAATAAAACCAAGTCTCGCAGGGACGGTTGAATCTTTCTCGCCCATGCCTGTGCGCAAGGCTGGGCTACCCGGCAACCAAAGTGGGCGATCGCATGGGTACACCCTTATTCAGCGTCCAGCTTCATGAGAAAATCAGAACCATGCTCAGGCTCCGTCGTACACACTATGAATCGCTCCGCAAGCACGGAGAGGAATCATTCCCCCATGAGGCGTGTGGCGCGCTGCTTGGCAAATTGCGGGACGGCGAGCGCGTGGTGCATGAGGTGGTGGCCTGCAAGAACGTTCGCCATGATTCCCCGCATGACCGTTTCGCCATCGCCCCGGAAGAGCTGATCGCTGCCCAGAAGCGCGGCCGCGAATTGGGGCTGGATCTTGTGGGCTTCTATCATTCCCATCCGGATGCCTCGGCCCGCTGGTCACAACATGACCTCAATGAAGCGCATTGGTTCGCATGTTCGTATGTGATCACCAGCGTGAAAGCGGGCGTGGCGGATGGAACCAGTTCCTTTGTGCTGGCCAGCACCGATGAAGATGACAAGCGCTTTGACGACGAATCGATCGAGGTGGTGGATTGAGTATGGTGGACCAGGGATTGCCGGAGATCACGGTAGAAGAGTTGAAACAGAAGCTGGATTCAGAGCACAAGCCGTTCGTGTTGGATGTGCGCGAGCCGCATGAGTATCAGATCGCGAATATCGGCGGCCATTTGATCCCGCTGGGCCAACTGCAATCGCGAGTGGGTGAGCTCGATCCGGATGCCGAGATCGTGGTGCACTGCCGCTCCGGCAAACGCAGCGCAGACGCCGTTGCCTGGATGCGCACCCAGGGCTTTGAGAATGTGAAGAACCTGCGCGGCGGCATCCTGGAGTGGGCAGACAAGATCGACCCCAAGATGCAGAAGTATTAGGGCAGTCGCTAGGTCGCTAGTCGCTAGTCGTTAGTCGTTGGCGGAACTATTTTGTAAAGATGTGATCCGCTGAACTCCGGATCCTGCTTCCTTGGCTGTGAGACTCTGCTTTCGCGGAAAATTTAGCTGCTCTGGAAATTACGACGAACTGCGCCATCTTTCTGGCAACTGCAACTGCTTTACAACCTTCCAAGAGACCAACAAACGCGAATTGGTTTAACAGACACAACTGTACCCAACAGGGTTGGCTTACTTGGAGGCTTCCAGTGATGGACAATACAGCGCTCATGACCATGCTTTCGCCGGTCTTGGGGCAACGCTTTGTGGTGCTATTCCCGAACGGCGAGAATGGGATCACCCGCATATTCCTGGGCGATCACGTAGCTGAGGTTTATGAGGAGAATGAACGCTTTTACTTTTCAGTGCGGCACGGTTCTACAGCAGGGCCGCTGCGCAGCGGGCGCGAGTACACCATGCTGGCGGCGCTGGGTTCAGCTTTCGGAGCATTGAATGAGGTGCAAAGGCGAGAAAACTCGCGGCTTGAAAAGCCGCCAAACCACTTGAGATCAAAAAAGCCGGCATAGCTTTCTCCCCCGAGATTTTGCTATGCCGGCTTCTTTGTCCGTCCTCCAACGAGCGGAGAACAATGGCCGCTCATCTCCCCATCTTCTGGGTTCGGGCCAATCCTTCAGCCCCTCCACCATGCCATCCTGTTGACTCAGCGGTCAATACAAAAGCCGTTATCAGCTATTAACCTTTAAGGGAACCACGCAGCTCAGTGGCTGCCATCTGGAGCAAGACTGTGGCCGTGAGATCAAGTGATTTTCAGGTATATACTTTCGCCATTCATACCGCGCGGGCGGATTCGCCGGCGCAACGGAGCATTTCATCTCATACCGGCTCCGGCAGTGCTTCATACCAGCAGATATGGGTAGTACCTGTTCGTCGTTCATAACTTTCATTCGCGTTTCATACACGGGGCTCATGTGGACCTGCTCATTATTCGTGTCTTCTTTCTCTTATTTGTCGGGGTCGCTTCTTACGTACTGCAGCCATTCGGGCTGACTCGCATCTCGGCGGGGCTTGCCGGCCTGGCGATCGGCACCTCGATCGTATTGTTTGAGATGCGCTTGCGCCGCGTAAGCCTGAAGCAACTGATCGGCGCCGTGATCGGCAGCGTACTGGGCATTTTTGGCGCGTATCTCTTCTCCATCGTGATCCATAACAGCCTGCCTCCGGGCACCACCCAGGCATTCCTGCAATTGCTGGTCATGTTGTGGATGTCGTACGTTGGACTGATCATCGGCGGCAACAAGGGAGACATGCTCAACCTGTCTGCCCTCGGCGGGATCTTTGGCGCGGAGAAACAGGGCCGCCGCACGCAGAAGATACTGGATACCAGCGTGATCATTGACGGCCGCATCGCGGACATCGCAGAGACCGGCTTCCTGGATGGCGTGATCGTGGTGCCGCAGTTCGTATTGCGCGAGCTGCAACTGGTGGCGGATTCAGCGGACTCACTCAAGCGCAATCGCGGACGCCGCGGCCTGGACATCCTGCAGCGTATCCAGAAAATGGCGAACATCACGGTGCAGATCGTGGAGGATGACTTTCCTGCCGTGCGCGAAGTGGACCTGAAGCTGATCGAGCTGGCGAAGGTTTATGAGGCAAAGATCATCACCAACGATTTCAACCTGAACAAAGTTGCCCAGGTGCAGGGTGTTGAGGTGCTCAACATCAATGAGCTGGCGAATTCGCTCAAGCCGATCGTGCTGCCAGGTGAGACCATGCGGGTCTTCATCCTCAAAGAAGGCAAGGAATACAACCAGGGCGTGGCATATCTCGACGACGGCACCATGGTGGTGGTCGATAACGCGCGGAAGATGATGAGCAAGACCATCGATATCTCCGTGACCTCCGTGCTCCAGACCACTGCGGGCAAGATGATCTTCGGAAAATACGACGAACGGGGATACCCCTCAGGCCCGCACCATACCCCTCCGGCCCAGACGCAGTTGCCGCCGCAGGCGCGTCCGGTGGCGAGCGTGGAGCCTCCCAAGGCCGACCAGCGCAAGGGCCAGCCCATCGTGGTCGAGAGAAATAATGAAGGAAGCGTTACCTAGAGCGAAAATGTTCCCAGCCCCGCAGCGCTAATTTCCGGGGCTTTCGTTTTAGGTCGGTGATGAACACGCTGCGGCCGGATTCGATCCAGCCGATCTCCGTGATGGGCACGCCGCTGATCGTGGGCGGAATCTTCGCAGACGATTTTGCCGTGAACAGCAACTCGTAATCTTCCCCGCCATGCAGCGCTTGTTCGAGCGACGCACCATGCGCAATCGGCAGCAGCGACTCGTTGATCACCGCGCGCACTCCGCTCTCTTCGCAGATGTGCGCCAGGTCGATTGAAAGCCCATCACTCAGGTCGATCATGCTGGAGGCGAGTTTTTGTTCGCGCAGCCAGCGGCCAACCTCGAGTCGAGGCTGGGGATAAAAATGAGGGTCCGTCTTCCTAGCTGTGATCTTTGTGCCGGAATAAAGCTGTTGCAGCGTTGCCGCTGATCTGCCAAGCGATCCAGTGACAAAAATGTTCTGTCCGGCACGTGCGGCAGCGCGGGTGATGGCGCGATCCGATAGAACGGACCCGACCACTATCACGTCCGCAACGATGCCGGAGTTCGACTGCGCAATGTCGCCGCCGGCGAGTGGACACGCACACTGCCGGCCCAGCCGAGTGAATCCCGCGATGAACTCATCCACCCACCTCTGCGGCAGTGATTTCGGCAATGCTAGTGACAAGAATGCCGCCATCGGCTCACCGCCCATCGCGGCAATGTCACTCAACCCGCGCGCCAAGCATCGATGACCGACCGATTCTGCTGAATGCCAGTCCCTGCGGAAGTGCGTGCCTTCAACCGAGAGGTCCGTTGTCACCAGCAGTTCAGTCCCACGCGGCGGCCGCAGAATGGCGCAGTCGTCGCCGATACCGAGCCTGATCCGGCGCGAACCGCTGGCTGCGCGTCGAATACGGGTGATGAGCTGCTTCTCCGGAAGGGGCACAAAGCCATCTTATGTCGTGATTAGCGCGTTTTCCATTGGGGTGATTCGCTGCGCCCGGAATCACACCACTCAGGCCGGAAAATCGGCCATTCACACGGAGTGCCGGCTGCATCCTAAGTAGCTGATCGTCCCCCGGAAAACACGAGCCTGATCCATGTCCAATGCTGACCTGACATCGTTATTGCTGGCACTGCTGCTGCTGGTGGGATTCGCCCAGTTGCTGGGCGCGCTATTCGTGAAAATGCGACAGCCCAAAGTGATCGGCGAGATCGCCGCCGGAATCCTGCTGGGCCCGGCGGTCCTGGGTAATCTGAGTGTAGGAGACTTGGGACTGGGCAGATGGGGGCTTTCAGGGTTCCAGGGCGGCACCTTCGCTGAAATCGCCCGGACGCACGCTCAAGTGCTGGACTTCTCTTACTGGATGGGACTGCTTTTGCTCATGTTCCTCTCCGGCGCGGAGACGCGGCAGCTTTTCACCCGCGAGGAGCGTCGCGAAGTGGGATGGCTGGTGGCGGTGGGGACGGGGATCCCGTTCATCCTGGGGCTGGCGGTTGGGCCATGGCTCTCCACGCCGCGGATCTCGAGTCTGGTCGCGGGGCCGAAGGGCACAAAGATGTCGCTGATGATAGTGATGGCGATCTCTGTCGCGGTGACATCGGTGCCGGTGATCTCAAAGATCTTTGCTGACTTGAAGATCCTGCACACGCGCTTTGCCCGATTAGTGTTGGGAGTTGCGGTGGCGGAGGACATTGGATTGTGGGCTGCTCTGGCGGTGGCAACGTCACTGGCGGGCAAAACCGTGCTCAATCCGTGGGAGATGGCGCAGCACCTGGCTGTCACGCTGGGATTCTTTGCCCTCGGGCTCACCATCGTTCCGCGCATGGTGAAGCGCTTCAATAAAGCGCGGTTCAATGTGGTGGCGAGACAGGCGCCGGTGGCATACGCGCTCTCGGTCTTGTTGGCATACTGCGTGGTGGCGGGGGTGCTGAACGTGAGCTTGGTGTTCGCCGCGTTTCTGGCGGGCTTCGCCGTGATCCACAAGAAGCGCAACCTGTTTGCGGAAGCGCTGGAGGCGATCAGCAAGGTGTCCTTCGCATTCTTTATCCCCCTCTACTTTGCCATGGTGGGGTTAAAACTGGATCTCATTCGCGGATTGTCATGGACACTTCTGGCGGTGTTCATCCTTGGCACCTGCGCGGTAAAAATACTTTCCGTCTCGCTAGCGGGAAGGCTGGCGGGCTTCCGCGGACTCGACGTGCTCAACCTTGCGCTGACGACGAATGCGCGCGGTGGACCGGGGATCGTACTGGCAAGCGTAGCGTTCGACGCGGGCATCATTAATGCGACGTTCTACACCACGCTGGTGATTGCGGCGGTGGTTACGTCACAGATCGCTGGCGCGTGGCTGGACTATGTGCTGAGAAAAGGCTGGCCGCTGCTGTCAGAGGCTGTGCCGGCGAGCTTCGCCGTGCCGGAAAAGGTTGGGGTGTGAAGGAGTAGCCAGTTGTCTGGCTCTGAGCTACTTCTTCTTGCCGCGAGAGGAGCTCTTCTTTTTTGTCCCAGATGTTTTCTTGGCGCCGGACTTCGTTGCCGGGCGGGCCGATGATTTCGCGACGGAGCGTGTGCGGCTGCTGTCACGGGAGGTTGCTGAACGGATCGACTTTGCCGATGAAGCCGTCTTTGGGGATTTGAACCTTTTGGCGCTGGCGGTACGCTTCACCGGGACAGGCGTGGTGCGGGCGCGACTGGGCCGGGACTTCAGCTCATTTGCGCTCACGCGAGTGGCGGACTTCCACAGACGTTCCAGGTCGCGGAATTTGCGTGCTTCTTCAGTGAAGACGTGCACCACGAAATCAAAATAATCGAGCAAAACCCACTCTGCCTGCTTGAACCCTTCAATGCTGCTGGGATAAGCGCCAGATTGTTTGAGGCGCAGCTCCACCTCGTCTGAGATGGCTTGCACCTGTCGGGAATTGCTGCCGCTGCAGATGACCAGGTAATCGGTGAAAGCGGACTTTTCCATCTGGAGGATGGCGACGTTCTCGGCTTTTTTGGCTTCCGCGGCGTCAATGGCGGTGAGGATCTGGGAGCGGAGGTCAGCGGCAGTGGTGGTCATCAGCGTTTTTCGCGGTTTCCTGTGGGATTGAATTCTAGTACCTTGGCGGGCTTGCTGGGCGCGCGTTTTTTCTCCACCATACCCGTGGCGCGTACCGGTTTGCCGGGCGAGGCTGGTGGCTCTGGTGCGCGGTAGAGTCCGGTCTTTTTGATGTACTCCGCCACTGCGCCGGAAAGTAGGCGGTCCACGCTTTTTCCGGAGCGGATGGCGGCGCGAACATCGCGCGAGGCGGCGGGTTCTTTCACGCCATCCAGTAAATGGATGGTGACGCCGGGTAACACAATGCTGCCTTGCAACTTCTGTTTAGCGGAGGCGCGCAGGATCGCATCATTGGGGCGCATCGCTACGGGCAGGGCCTTGGCGAGATCCGCCATTGAATATCCGGGACGGCTGGCTACGATGAACTGTACCTCTGCGAGCAGGGCTTCCGGATCGCGCCAACGCTGTAGCTCCGCAAATGCGTCTACTCCGATAATGTAGAAGAGTTGGTCGGTTTTCTTGAGCGTGCGCTTGAAGACGCGGACGGTCTCAATGGCAAAGTTCGGCTGCGGGGAATTGCCATCCTGAGCAGGCGCTTCGAGCAGCGAAGGTATGAAATTTTTTTCTCCGGAAATGGCGAGCGCTGCCATTGCGTAGCGGTGGGAGAAAGGCGTCATCTTCTCGCCGACCTTGAATGGCGAAAGCGCGGTGACAACGAAGTGGATCTGTTTGAGATGAAAGCGGGCAGCGGCTGCGCGCGCCACGGCGATGTGTCCACTGTGGATAGGATCAAAGCTGCCGCCGTAGAGGGCGATGTTCATGGATTAGAAAAGCGCGCCTTAACTGGCGGCCTTCCTCTTGGATGCGGGCTTGGTGGGCTTTACGCGAGCTTTCGCTTTGCCGCCAGTGCGCTGCTTGGTGGCGCGTTTTGCCGCGGGCTTGGCGGTGCGCGCCTTCGCGCTGGACGGTTTCTTGGCCGCGCGTTTTGCCGGAGCCTTCTTTGCGGACTTCGCGGGCATCTTGGCGGATACCCGGCCTGCGGGCGCCTTGATCGGAGTCTCATCCTGTTCGCGATATTCAGCGGGCTCCGGCTTCATCTTGGGCGGCATGTACACACCCTGGCGCATCTGCCGCACCACGCGGGCGACTTCATACTTCAGCTTTTGGATGTTGTCACCGGTCACGACTGAGACTTCGAGGATGGGAATATTGCGGCGGTCACAGTATTCGCGCAGGCGGATCAGCTTTTCCTTGTTCGCGACATCGGTCTTGGTAGCAACGATCACCATGGGTTTGCTGATGACATCGCGGCTGAATTGCTCCAACTCACCCAGGATCACGTGGAAGTCGCGAATGGGATCGGGACGGCCGCTGGAGTCAGAGACATCGATCAGGTGCAGCAGTACGCGGGTACGCTCAATGTGCCGCAGGAACTGTATGCCCAGACCCTGGCCGCGGTGCGCGCCCTCAATGAGTCCGGGAATGTCGGCCACAACATAGCTTTCCATGGTGGCTGATTCACCGATGGAGACCACGCCAAGATTCGGTTCGAGCGTGGTGAAGGGATATGAAGCGATCTTCGGCTTGGCGGCAGAGATGCGTGAGATCAATGTGGACTTGCCGGCGTTGGGATAGCCCACCAGGCCCACGTCTGCGAGAAGTTTCAGCTCCAGGCGGAAGGCACGCTCTTCGCCGGCGCGGCCGAGTTCATGCTCCCGCGGAGCCTGATGGGTGGGAGTGGCAAAGTGCTGATTACCGCGTCCGCCGCGCCCCCCTTTGGCGATGATGAGGCGCTCATCAGGGCGGGAAAAATCATGGATCTTCTCGCCCGTGATCTGGTCATAGAGAATAGTTCCCACCGGTACCTTGACGATAAGATTTTCGCCTTCGCGTCCGGTGCAGTTGGAGCCTTCGCCGTGGCGTCCGCGGTCGGCTTTGTATTCGGGGTTGTAACGAAAGTGGATCAGGGTATTGTGGCGGTCGATGGATTCCATGATGACATCGCCACCATTGCCGCCGTCGCCGCCGGAAGGACCGCCGCGAGGGACGAACTTCTCGCGCCGGAACGCCATGCAGCCATTGCCGCCGTCACCGGCTTTGACCCTGATTTTTGCTTCGTCGATGAACATTCTTGGGTAGGTGTACCTCTAGTGTAGCTATTGACTGCGTTGTTAGTAAACCCGGGGGCCGGTGGGTGGTACCGAACTATTGCGCCTAAAAGTCTGGCGGAACACAAAAGGCCTCGCCCGAGCGAGGCCTTGCTCGAAAGCCGAACCGTTATTTTGCCGCGGTTGCGGGCACAACGGAGACGAAGCGCCCGAGCCCGCCACGATCGCGGAACTCTATGACGCCTGTGACCTTGGCGAACAAGGTGTCATCCTTGCCGCGACCCACATTATTGCCGGGCTTCAGCCGGGTGCCGCGCTGGCGAACGATAATGGTGCCGCCGGGAACCAGTTGCCCGCCGAATGCCTTTACGCCAAGCCGCTGCGCGTTACTGTCGCGGCCGTTTCGAGTGCTGCCTGCGCCTTTTTTACTTGCCATGGATTAAATCCTCTCGATCCGCGCCGTGCATTGTGCACCGGGGCAGATGGGCTGTGTGTTTACTTCTTAGTGGACTTTTTTGCCGCAGTCTTCTTTGCCGGGGTCTTCTTCCTGACCGCGGTCTTGCTGCCGATCTCGTCTGCCGCCCCGGATGCCACTCCAGCAACGGTCCCGGTCTGGGAAACGGTGCTCAGGACGTTTGCCGACTTTTTCTTCTTTTTAGAAAGCTCCGGGGCGGAGAACTTTTCGCCGCCAAAATTAATCTCCGTGATGCGGACTGCGGAGAAGTTCTGGCGATGCCCAATGGTCTTCTTGTACTGCTTTTTGCGCTTGAATTTGAAGACGATGATCTTATTGCCGCGTCCCTGTTCCATGACTTCGCCAGTCACGGTAGCATCGCCAGAGGCGATCTTGCCTGCCTCGGTGGAGACGGCTAAGACGTCTGCGGCGCTAAAGTTCACCGTGCCGTTTTTAGCGGCAGAAGGAGTTTCAATCCTGATGATGTCGCCAGGAGCGACACGGTACTGCTTACCACCGGCACGAATGACCGCGAACATATTGCCTCCATCGCCTGAAAAACATGCGCACACACCAAGGCGCGAATGGGCGAACCTGAAATTGCGCTTGCTGATTCCTGGGTTCCGGCTTGAACCGGGGCTAAAGCCCTGGTTCTTATGTGGCTTAACCGGGCTAATGCCCCGCTCTTCCACCCTAAAACTATGCGGGTGTACCCGCAACTGCTATTTGGCACCGGATTTGCGTCTCCAGACGGAGACACGAAGGCCAGACAAACTGCATTGATTGTAGCGTGAGGGCGGGACCTTGGTCAATTTGTGGTTAGCCCGTCCGCTACCGGTCTCCAAGAGAAGCAGTTAAAGGCCACAGAAGGAGAAAACATTTCGCCCTCTTTCGTCTCCGATTCACTTTAAGTAATCAGGAAAGCGGAGTAGTTCGATGGTAACCGATAAGGTAACAGTTCAGAGTTTCTGCTTAACCCCCACCCTGCGGTTCCCCTGACAATAAATTGTCAATTGAGGGCGGGTTTTTGCGCACATCGGGGATGTGTGTAACCCGGACAGGGAAAGACCTGAGGCAACTGGTTGCGCCTGCGGCGCTAGTTTCGGGATGACAACTTATTGAGATCGGGCAAAGAACAGCTTCATGACCATGATCATGGTGAGCAAGAGGAAAGTGGTTACGTTTGCCAGGATCACCGGCCATGCCCGCAATGAGAGCCCGTACACAAACCACAGCACCACCCCGGTGGTAAAGGTGAGCAGCATGCCCCAGGAAAGATCTTTTGCGGAGCGTTTGCGGTAGGTGGTAAGCACCTGCGGCAGGAATGAGAGCGTGGTGAGAGTTCCGGCAATGAGGCCAATGGTGTCAGTGGTCTCGCGGGTGAAGCGCACGATGGGATCCATGTATGAATTTCAGGATAAATCAGTGTGCCGGGCAGACGGATCACCCACGAGCTGAAAATGCTCGCAGGAATCCCGCGCGGGCTATGGATTCCCGATACAACAGTGGCGCGGATTGGCACGTCAAAAGCAGAGTAGAAGTCACAGCAGCGCCAAGTTTCGGCGAGTCACAAGCGGTTGGCGCGGTCCGGCAAAATCACTCTTGACACTCATTTATGCCGCATTCCACTACATTCCTGGTCCTGGCCACGATCGCGCTCATCTTGCAGTCGCTGTACTTCTTTCTTGCGCTCTTCGGCCCGGGGCTGCGCTACAAGGTCATCAAGCCACCGGACAATATCGAGTCCGACGAATTCATCGCCGTGCTGGAAGCCTTGGGCGATGCCAAGGTGCACGTGGATTCCACGGTAGAAGTGCTTACAAATGGCGAGCAGTACTATCCGGCGGAATTGGAATCAGTAAAGGCGGCTAAGAAGTTCATCCACCTTGAGGCGTACATCTTCCAGAAGGGCCAGGTGACCAAGGACTTTGTTGACGCGCTGACCGAACGCGCAAAAGCCGGCGTTGAAGTGCGCGTGATCATCGACGCGATCGGCTCCTTCTCCACCCGGAAATCATATTTCAAGGAAATGATCGAAGCCGGGGGAAAAGTCTGCATCTATCACGAGCTGCGCTGGAACAATTTTTTTCGCTTCAACAACCGCACCCATCGCGAGCTGCTGGATCATGGACGGCGAAGTCGGCTACATCGGCGGATCGGGATGGGCCGACCATTGGCTGCATAGCAAAAAAAACCATCCGCGGTGGCGTGACACCATGCTGAAGGTCTGTGGTGACACCGTCAACTCATTGCAAGGGACCTTTGCGGAAAACTGGTTGGAAGCTTCTGGAGAAGTGCTTGCCGGAGAAGAGTTCTATCCCTCTTGCAAGGAAAAGAAGGCCCGCTCTAAAACGCTGGTGATCAATAGCGCGCCTTCCGTGGGGAGCTCCACGCGCGCCCGAGTGCTCTACCAGACGCTGCTCGCTTCAGCAAAGGACAGCATCGTGATGACCACCCCGTATTTCTTGCCGGACAAGAGCGCACGAGACGTGATGGTGAACGCCATCCATCGCGGCG
This sequence comes from Terriglobales bacterium, assembly GCA_038254775.1. Classification (GTDB taxonomy): domain Bacteria; phylum Acidobacteriota; class Terriglobia; order Terriglobales; family Acidobacteriaceae; genus JBBSFV01. The sequence goes on from JBBSFV010000011.1 coordinate 15,810, forward strand.
TGCGGGTGCGCATCCTGGTACCGGGCAAAAAAAGTGACCACTGGCTCACTCGCAGTTCCAGCCGCCGCCTCTATGGCGATCTGCTGAAGGCGGGGGCGGAGCTGCATGAATACACGCCGGCCATGGTGCATGCCAAAGTGCTGGTGATCGATGGCCGATGGTGCGTGCTCGGCTCCACCAATTTCGATCATCGTTCTTTTGGGATCAACGATGAAGTGAACCTGGTGGCCTTCGATCGCGTGGTGGGAGACCGTCTGCTGGAAGATTTTGAGGGTAACCTGAAAGAAAGCAAGCAGATCACTTATGGAGCAGTGGAAGCGTCGCTCCATATTTGAGCGGATGCACGAGTGCATGGGATGGGTGTTGGAACGGCAACAATAAGGCTCTGAACTGTGCCCGAACCGATCTGCCGGCGGACCGCGGAGCTTAAGCCGCGCTAGGGTTTCCGCCCTTCTTGCCATTTTCCAAGGTGCGCGCAATTTCATTCTGTGGTTGGGAGCCGTCCTTGTCGCGGCGCTCGCATTCCACCCGGATCTTGGTGTAATAGCTTTCCAGTTCCTTCAGCTCTTCATCGCTCAGCTTTTCCACTTCGATCAGTTCGTTGTGCGCTTTATGCCCGGAATGAATCAGCTCATTCAGCTTGAGATGGATTGCCTTGGCATCACGGTTCTGCGTGTTTTGGATCAGGAAGACCATGAGGAAGGTCACGATTGTGGTCCCGGTATTAATGATCAGCTGCCAAGTGTCTGAATAATGGTAGATCGGGCCAGTCGCTCCCCACACAAGAACGATGCAGATGGCGCAGACGAACGTCCACGGCGAACCCATTGCCTGGGATGCAGTCACAGATATGCGGGAGAACCATGCGTTGAATAAGGAATTCCTTTGCGCCTGGTCGATCGCGATTTCGACCGGCTTGCTTCTATGTTGCTCAGTCACTGGGGGACTCCTGGCGCAGGGCGTGAAGCGGCGCACTTAACAGAGATGCTGGGTATGCACAGTGCGTTGTGCGCCGGCAAGCGCCGCCTCCCGTTAGAATGGAGGCGTGGACGAAGTGAGACCAATCCGACTTACGGAACATGTAAAAGCCGCTGGTTGAGCAAGCAAGCTGAGTCCGGCGGTGCTGGACACAGTGCTTGGGAGATTAGCCCGGCAACAGGACCCGAATGTGCTAGTTGGCTTTGATAAAGCCGATGACGCCGGAGTGTATAGACTCGACGACCGCACCGCGCTGGTGCAGACCGTGGACTTTTTCACGCCCATCGTGGATGACCCGTTCACCTATGGACAGATTGCCGCAGTGAATTCTCTGAGTGACGTATATGCCATGGGCGGGCGTCCGATCTCATCGCTTGCAATGGTCTGCTTCCCGGATAAAGGCGACCTGGGCGTCCTGGAACAGATCCTTTCCGGCGGCCTTTCAAAAATGATGGAAGCAAAATGCGCGGTGATCGGCGGACACAGCGTGCGGGATCCGGAGATCAAGTTTGGCTATGCGGTGACGGGTGTCATTGACCCCGCGCGGGTGCTGGCGAATCAAGGTGCTTTCGCGGGTGATGCCCTGATCTTCACCAAATCGCTGGGCACAGGGGTGATCTCAACGGCGATCAAAAAGGGCCAGGCAAAATCAGAATGGATCGCCGCCGCAACCGCCTCCATGACCACGCTGAACAAAGCGGCGGGCGAAGTGGTAGCCCGCAAAGAATTCGAAGTCCATGCGCTGACAGACATCACCGGATTTGGATTGATCGGCCATGCACGCGAGATGGCGATCGCCAGCGGCGTGACGCTGCGCATTGCAGCGGCAAGGGTCTCGCTGCTTCAGGGCGCCCTCGATTGCGTGCTCGCCGGATTTATTCCTGGCGGCCTGAATGCCAACCGTGAGTTCGCTGAATGCGTGGTCAGCTACGGCGAAAACATTCCCGACGAGTTGAAGACCATCCTCTTTGATCCCCAGACCGCTGGCGGACTGCTGATCAGCGTGCGCGATTCACACTCAGAGCCATTGCTCGGCGCATTGAACGATGCAGGCGTAAGTGCGGCCAGGATCGGCAGAGTGATACAGCAGCAAGAAAGGTGGATCGAGGTCTATTAGATCGTACTCCGCAAGAGCACGTACTCAGAGCGCGGTTTACGGCAGGTTCGCTCGCAAGAACCGCACCACGTTCTCGCCCATCACCTTGCGCACGTCAGCTTCGCTCAAGCCTTCATCTGCCAATGCCTGAGTGATCTGGTCCATGTGTGACGCGTCAAAAGGCTGGGTGACCGCGCCATCAAAATCCGAGCCCAGCGCCACATGATCCACCCCCGCAATTTCGACCGCGTGCTGGATCGCTTTAGCGATCGCGCGAGCATCTTTGCCGCACACCGCTGTCTCCCAGAAGCCAATGCCGATCAGCCCGCCATTCGCCGCGATCCCCCGCAATTGGTCGTCACTTAGATTTCGATTGTTATCGCAGGTGGCCTTCACTCCAGTATGCGATACCACCACCGGACGTCGCGCGAAAGCCAGCGTATCCGTCACCGTCTGTGGCGAGGCATGCGCCAGGTCCACGATAATTTTGCGCTGCTCCATCGCCCGCACCAGCGCCTTGCCGTAGTCGGTCAATCCGCCTTTTGCCGCGCCATGCGCCGAGCCGGCGAAGTCATTGTCCGTAAAATGCGCCAGGCCGATCATGCGGAAGCCCGCGTCATACAGCTTGTCAAGGTTGGTTATGTCGCCATCCAGCGCCTGCGCGCCTTCAATGCCCAGCCATCCCCCGATCAATCCCGGGGTGGAGAGCCGCGCGCGCATGAGTTGATCCACATCGCTGCGACTGGTAAGGATCACAAACTTGCCGCCGCTGCGCTGCTCCAAGGCATGCAGCTGCTCTGCCTGGAACAGCGCGCGTGCCAGATAACTTTTCCACGTAAGGCGTGGCCAATGCAGCGCCACCGCGAGCAGCGTGATCTCGTCATAGCCACTGGCGCCATCAATGTTCATGTTGCTGGGCGCCTGCGTTACCACGGTGAATGCCTGCACGCCAACCCCGCCCTCCCTCAGGCGTGGCAGGTCCACTTCGCCAACCGTGCCGCGTTCCAGCAGGTCACGCCCAAAAAGCAGCGAATCAGCATGCATGTCCGCTACCAGCAGGTGGTGTTGTGACATCTGCACCCGCGGGCTCACGGGGATCAGTGTATTGGTCACGCGATTGAGCTTTTGCTCCTGGCCACGCGCATAGGATCCAGCGCCGAACCACAGTCCCGCAACGATCCCCATGGCAGCCGCCACCACTGCCGTCACGATGAGCCACTTCTTCACCGGGCGCTCACCAAGATGCTCATCATGCCGCTGATCTGAGAGGCGTCATCTTTGCCATTCACGAATAAGACTTTGGCCTCCGGTGTGCCGAAGGCGCGCGGGTCCATCATCTTCAATTCTCGAATGATGAAATCCTTCTGGCCGCTGGATTCCGTGTTCTCGTCATAGACAACGCCGTAGAGCACCATCGCCCGCCCGCGATACACCATCATCAGCGGGATCCGGTTGCGCAGCGCCAACGCGATCGGCTCCAGTGTGATGGGCACGCCGGGTACATATTCCGCATGCAACCGGATCTTGCGGCCATCGGCAAGGGCGTAATCGCCGGAGATGGCATTCACTGCGCGCGTAAAATCGCTGACCTGGTCCAGGCAGATGGAGCCGCCATTCGCCTTCACCACGAAGTCTTCCTGCTTGAGAAAGACGTTTTGATATTTAAGGACGGTCTCCGCGGCGGCGGCCCATGCATAGTTGGCACATGGCCTGATCGCCGGGGCAATGCCGTTCGCAATGTCCTCGATCTCGATCTTCTGGTCGGCTAGTTTTTGCGGTGTAAAACCCTGAAACTTTTTCTTGCCCGCATCCGCCGAGTGCTGCATGAAAAACAATAGGATCAGGCAGAGCAGAATGATCTTCCCCACCCATAACAATTTTCGCATGAGTGATTATGCCGCCAGAGTTTAGTAACAAGTGTTGCTGAATTCGGGACATGTACGGATGAGTGCTTGCATTGAGCTCATTCATCCGCCCCTTCGCTACGCATCCGGACTATCGCTCAGGATGGGGCACTCCACTCTGTTTTTCTGACTCTTTTGACCGGGCCCATCGTTCTAAAACGAGGGCAATAGAAGTAAGAGCAAGCTGACCGGTAGGTCGGAAAAACTAAAATCGATTAACCGCACGTCCCAGCGTGCCCAAATATTTCGTGACCCGGTTTGGTATTCGCCGCCGTGACGGACACTTGCATGATGGCGTCGCTGCGAGGCAGGATGCCGTGGAACCGCGCCTTTCCCTCCGGCGAATCATGAAACCGTGTTTCTCGTGGCGTGCAACCGCCTCGGCTCGTCCATCAACGCTACTTTTTCTTCAGCTCTGATTTCCAGTTGGTGACGATGACCATGGGCATTGAGCCCTGTTCGCTGGAATTGCTGATGTAAAAACCGTTTGCCGTCCGATGAAAGGTCCAGGGGAAAGCTGGAACTCAGGTTGCTGACGTTCGAGCGGAACAGAGGCACCGGCGTGGAGGATTGGAAGCCGCCATCCTTGGTGCTCACCTCCGCCCGCATAATAGTGTGGTCGGGCGCTACGAAAAACAGTTGGTTATTCTGCTTCCACCTGGGTAGATCACCACCTCCTGCAGAAACCTGCCATTTCCCGGTACCCTGAGGAAAGCGGCTCACGTAGATCTCTGCGCGGCCGGTCGGATTGGAGTTATACGCGATCCACTTCCCATCCGGAGAGACCACGCCATTGGTGTCAAAAAAAGGCGTGGCAATCACCGGAAATGGTTTCTGGTTCCCTTGCAGCGGCAGCGCAAAAATATCCAGCGCGCCGGCTGAAGTGCCCTCAAAGTAGATCAGGTATCGCCCGTCGCGTGTCCAGTCCGAAACCACGCGATCGCTGGCGCCTGGCTCCAGTAGGCGGCGCTCCTCGCTGTTGCCGTCCGCCGGTTTTACAAACAGGTTCATATGACCGTCGCGTCCGGAGACGAAGGCGATCTGCTTCCCGTCCGGCGACCAGACGGGCCCTACGTTGAGTGCTGTCTGAAAGGTAAGCCGACTGCGGGTCCGCTTCTAAAGATCGAAGATCCAAATGTCAGTAGTCGCGTTGCCGATAGTTACCGCCGCGCGTTTTGCGTCCGGCGACAGGCTCACATCAGTGAATGCTTCCGGGCCGCAACCGTACCCAGCACTTTGCCGGAGAGGTCCACCCATTGCAGCTTTGTTCCGGTCACGCTCCCGCTTATCTGATACACCAGCATGTTGGGATCGGAGGAGGCATGAAACACCGCTTTCCAGGTGGTTATTTCAGAGTTCACGCCTTGGGCGATGACCTGCGCGTCCCCGCTGAGTTTCCCTGTGCTTGCGTCAAAGTCCTGCGCCACCAAAGCAGAGTCCCGCAAATACAACAGGGAACCATCCACGTACTGGGCAGCCGCGTTGGTACGCACCACCAGGCGGTCCTCTTTTAAATCCAGCGAGGCAAAGTACTCCCCGGTTTTATCACTGCGTACATTGTTGTGGTCGCCCGCAAAGTAGAGAAAATGTTTTCCGTCGGGAAGCCATTGCGGCCAGCGATTCGTTGACGCGTCCGGCTTTTTCACCGTGGTGATCTGCTTCGGAGCGCCGCCCCCGGTGTCCACGCGAAAGATGCCTTCACGTGTATCTGGGGTGAAAAGAATGCCTTCTGGCCCCCACGAACCTCCACGCCCGTCTGGGGCATCGGCAATGCTCACCGGCGGAGTACCGCTAATGTCACTGATGCGCAGCTTAGCGTTTTGAAAGAAGCCGAGGGAATGCGAATCCGGTGACCAGAAGGAAAACTTGGCATCTTCCGTACCCGGTATGGGAGTGCCGGTAAGCGTCGCCACTGGGCGCACATAGAGCATGGGTCGGTTCAACTCCCCAAGCGCTGAATAGACCGCAGTTTTCCCATCGGGCGAGAGCACGATCGGAGACGCGTTATCGCCTGTAGAAAGCAGCCGGGAGCTGGTTTCCGAGAGCAGCGCGCGGACCACGAGCGGTTTGGCCTGCGTGCTATGCCAATAGAGCGCGCCGAAGATGCCGGCCGCGAGAACAGCGGCAGCGAGCAGCGCCCATAAAGTTACTTCGCGTTTATTGCGCTGCAAGATCACGGGCATCTGACCGCTGGCCGTGGATGAACCATCCGCCAGCCACTTCAGTTGCAAATAAACGTCATGTGCGGACTGGAAGCGGTCGTCCGGATCCTTTGCCAGGCAGGTGCGCACCAGCCTGTCGAGCGCCAGCGGTGTCAGGGGCAGGATAGTAGCGATCGGCGGCGGTTCCGAGGCGAGGATGGCGGCGATGATGCTGGCTTGCGTCTTGCCCGTAAACGCGCGTTTGCCGGTGAGCATTTCATAAAGCACCGCGCCGAAGCTGAAGATGTCTGACCGGGCATCTGCCTCGGTGCCTTCAAGGGTCTCCGGCGCCATGTACTGGAAGGTGCCCACAATGGACCCTTCCGAGGTCAGCGGCTTGGCTTGCGTCGCCATCGCAGTCATGGTGTTGGCATCGATGGCGGATACTTTTCTTTCTTTAGCCAGACCAAAGTCCAGGATCTTCGCGCCGGACTTGGTCAGCATAATGTTGCCCGGCTTCAGGTCGCGATGCACTATGCCGTGTTTGTGCGCCCGGTCGAGCGCGTCCGCGATCTCAGTGGCGTAACGCAGCGCTGATTCGGTGGGCAAAGGTCCTTTGAGTAGCCGCTCCGCGAGCGTCTCGCCTTCCAGGTACTCCATCACCAGATAGTCGGTGCCCTCATGCTGGCCCACGTCGTGCAGCACGCAAATATGCGGATGCTGGAGAGAAGAGACGGCGCGGGCTTCGCGGTCAAACCGCTCGCGGAAGTGCGCGTCCGCCGAGAGATGCGAAGGCAAAACCTTGATGGCGACGGTTCGGTCAAGGCGAGTGTCGCGCGCTTTATAGACCTCACCCATGCCGCCGCTGCCTGCGGGTTGGATCACTTGATAAGGACCGAGCTTGGTGCCGGAGTTGATGGTCATGAATGACAAAATTGTAACTCGTGTTCGCCGGAGGTGTTGAGGACGCTAAAACACCGGTCTAGCAAGAGTGCAACATAGGGGAACGGCGAAAAGGGACTGACCCCGCGTTCATCAGGACAGGGCATCTTCGTTTCCGCCCAACTTGTTCGTGCCTTCACCCGCGCCTGGGGATTTTGTGTGATCATAACCGGAACTGAAGTCCATGTGGTTCAGCACTCCGTTGATCGGCTTGTCCGTTTTGATTACTTGAATTTTTACGGACGAAACACTCGTCTTAAGTGTGTTGTCCCGATTCACAATCGTGGATGCGGTCTTCCCCCCAAACCTTTTCCAGTAATATGGATTGGAATCACCAGCGTCACTTTGCCCGTTTTGTTATCTACAACCCAAAGAGCATCATGCCCATCCGCATCAGCTTTGCTCATCGGGTTGTTTCGCACATAGTCGTACAGGTTCAGGCTCTGGGGGTCGCCGAACTCGGCATAAGGGACGCTGATGGGCTTGTCTGCCCAGTCCGGTGAGAACCAGCCGGGTGCCCCAACCTTTTTCGCGAGCACAATCATACGATGGGTGCCCCATCCTGACGACGAATGAAATGAGGCGGAAGTGTGGGTGAACGACTTAAGATCTTTCTGATGGATAGAAAAAACTGGTCGGGGAGAGAGGATTTGAACCTCCGACCCCCTGGTCCCGAACCAGGTGCTCTACCAGGCTGAGCCACTCCCCGACATTTTTACAGGAACACGTTTGCCACTGTTCGCGCCACGCGTGCGGGCGCGGCAAACGGCGGAAACGCTGTGAAGACGCAGCCGTGAGAGCGGCTGCCGGGATACTTCAAGCAAAATTATAGCAAAGAAGCGGCCTGATTCCTGCGACCCGCACGCCGGTCACCGCATCTACTTGCTGCATGACAGAAGCCACACCGACCCGCAACACCGAAGAGAGCCGATTTGAGCTGATTGTGGACGGCCAGCCCTGCGTGCTCGATTATCGCGAATCCAACGGAACCATCACCTTCACCCATACCGGCGTTCCCAAGGCGCTTGAAGGCCGCGGCCTGGCCGGCAAGCTGGTGAAGTATGCGCTCGATCACGCGCGCGGGCACAACTTGAAAGTGGCATCGCGCTGCTCCTATGTGGATGCGTATCTGGAGCGGCACAAGGAGTATCAAGACCTTGTGAGTACCTAATACCTGGTACCCAGTACCTGGCAAGGCGGTTTTTTCTGCGGAAGTACGCGGTACACAGTACACAGTACGCAGGAAATGCAGATTCCTCGCTCCTCCACCCCACGAGCGGCGCTCGTCGGGGACCCCGGTTACGCTCGGAATGACAAGTCGATGGTTGTCGCTCCAATCGGAATGACAAGCGCAACTTGTGCGATGACGTCTAGGAAATGATTCCTAGCCGCTTTCCCACCTTAGCCAAAACTTCCAGCGCCTGCGTGAGCTGGTCATGCGTGTGAGTGGCGGTCATGATGGTGCGGATGCGCGCCTTGCCTTCCGCCACCGTGGGGAAAGCGATGCCGGTGGCCATCACACCTTCTTTAAACAGCTCTCGGCTGAACTCCATTGCCAGACGGCCTTCGCCGACGATGATGGGTGTGATGGGTGTCTCACTTGCCGGAGTGTTGACTCCGCCGATGTTGAAGCCCAGCGCGCCAAGCTCACGCTTAAAAAACTTTGTGTTCTCCCAAAGCTTTTCAATGAGTGCAGGCTCTTGCTCCAGAACATCAAATGCGGCGATGCAGGTTGCAGTCACGCTCGGCGGATGTGAGGTGGAGAAGAGGAAGGGGCGGGCGCGGTGATAAAGGAATTCGATCAGCTCACGTGAGCCGCAGACGTAACCGCCGATGGCACCGATGGCCTTTGAAAGCGTGCCCACTTGGATATCCACGCGGCCGTGAACGTTGAAATGGTCAATGGTGCCACGACCGTTGCGGCCGAGCACGCCGGAAGAGTGTGCATCATCCACCATCATGATGGCGCCGTATTTTTCGGCGATATCACACAATCCGGGAAGCGGGCTGATGTCGCCGTCCATGGAGAAGACGCCGTCCGTGATGAGCAACTTACGTCCCGGCTGGTCCTGCACGCTCTTGAGTTGCTCTTCCGCGTGGGCCACATCTTTGTGGCGGAAGACCAGGATCTTGGCCCGCGAGAGCCGAGCGCCGTCAATGATGCTGGCGTGGTTCAGTTCGTCGGAGATGATGAAGTCTTCTTTGCCCAGGATCGACGAGACGGTTCCTGCATTAGCAGTAAAGCCGGACTGGAAGACCACGCAGGCTTCCACATTCTTGAAGCGCGCGATCTTCTCTTCCAGCTCCATGTGGATGCGCATGGTGCCGGCGATGGTGCGCACGGCGCCTGGTCCCACGCCATATTTTTTCGTGGCTTCGATGGCGGCTTCGCGCAGCTTGGGGTGTGTGGTGAGCCCAAGATAATTATTGGAAGCGAGGTTGATGACCTCTTTGCCGTCATAGTGGCAGACGGCGCGCTGCTCGTCATCCAGCACGCGGAGTTTGAAGTACGTGCCGCGCCGCTTGAAGTCTTCGAGCTGCTCACCCAGATATGCAAGCTGTTTGCGGGTGGTTGCGGTCGCCATTACTTCTTCCCCTTTTTTGTCTTAACGCGGCCCGCCCTATGGCCGGTGCCCGCAAGTGGATTCCCGGTTGCGAAGATCGGCTCAATGTCATTGGGTACGGACTTCATGCGGTCGAGCGCCTTCTGCACGTCGGGGCGGATGACGATCAGGTCCGCCATCAACTTCTTGGCGCGCGCGTAATCACCAGTGGCTTCAATGGTGAGGAACTCGCGGTCAAGGTCCGCGACCGCCTGCTTGATCTTGGTGAAGTCGATGGAGTAGGTCCCGTCTCCGTGCGAGACAAAAGCGCCTTTATCGGTCAGGTAATTGAACTGGATCGCCATGCCGCGCGCGTGGGAGTCAGTAAGCCCAAAGTGCAACGTGCGGAATGCGGAAGCAAGAAACGTGTTGTAGAGCTTGCGCTCGGCGGCTTCGCCCTGGCCAAGTGAGGTCTTGAGCAGGCCCTTATCCATGAGGAATTGCAGCGCAAAGAGCCCAGTCACATCGGCTTTTGCTTCTTCGATGGTGCCGTAGGCATCTTTCAACTCCTGGCGCGGCGTGCTGGCTTTGCCGTTGATGGTGAGCGCGTGCGGGCCCAAACCGTGCGTGATCTCATGCGCCAGGATGTGAGTGAAGAAAGAATCGAAGTCGAGGTCTTTTTGGTCTTGCGGGAGCAGCACCGCGCGCGAGATTGGGGTAAGCGTCGTCTTGAATTTTGCCTGCTGCACGTTCTTCAACATGATGCGCTTGCTGCCGCGCTGGCTGATCACGCGCTCGTCATTGGGCAGGTTGTAAGCCGCGGTCTGGATGCCCATGTTGCCGTCGCCGGCGCCAAAGACCTCATTCACCACGACCATCGGAGCAATGGCTCCCACCTTGGGATTGCGATACTGCGCGTCCAGCGGAAGATTGCTCTCGATCTCCTGCAGATGCTGGCCAAAGAATTTGAGCTTGTCGGTCTCTTTCTGGTCGCGGATGTTTACGTAGGCTTCAAATGCCGCTTTGTATCCGAAGAAGTCATCGTTGTAGGTCTCATAAGGCCCAATGGTGATATCGAGCGGCGAATCCAGGTCCATCCACGCCAGGTCTGAGTCGAAGTAGTCATTGGAGAGAAAAGCAGCTGCGCGGAGATCGAGGAATTTCTTGAGTGAGGCATTGCTGGTTAACTTGGCTGCGTCTTTAAGCAGTTTGGAGAGTTTCTGCAACTCCGGCTTGTACTCTTCAGAGTAAGGAACGATCTTGAAGCTCTTTCCGTCTTTGCGGATGGTGGTGAAAAACCACTGCGCCTGCTCGCGATCTTTATCAGAGAGTGACTTCATCCAGCTTTCGAGCTGCTCCTTTGTCGCATCTTCAGGATAGAAATTCGCGCCTTCGGGCTTCTTGGGCGGCACGCCGGAGAGGAATGCCTGGTTGTCATCGATGATCGACCAAGGGCCTTTCATCATCCAAAAGTAGTGCGCGCGCGCTTTTCCCAGCGGGGAATGGTCTTGTTTCAGCCGCGCCCAGAGCGCTTCATTGCCGCTCCAGCGCTGCCGGAGTTGCAAGGTGTCAATGATGTGGGCGGCTTCGATGAGCTTTGCCATGGCCTTACGATCGCCGGCGCTCAGGGCAGAGAGATCGGCATTTATGCCAGTGGGCGCAAAGCGTGCTGCCGCTTTGTTGATCTGGTCGGCGGACCAATCGGCGGTTTGGGGAGCGGATTTTTCCTGTGCCATAGCGAGGCTGCCGAATGCGAAAAGCGCGAGAAGAATAGTTTTCATGAGTGCCTCAACGATCGTGTTAGCGAATGCCGTTTGGATACAGCAATACTTTGCTGGCCTGGCCCGCTTTGAGCAGGTCCATGCCTTTATCAAAATCTTTCATGCTCAGCCGGTCAGTGATCGCCGGCGCCAGGTCCAGACGCCCTTGCTTCAGCAGCGCATTCATCTGGTACCAGGTCTCATACATCAAGCGACCATGGATGCCGAGGACGGTCGCGCCCTTGAAGATGATGGCGTCCGCCAGGTTCAGTTCGACCGGTTTGGTCGGCGTGCCGAGCAGCGAGACCCGACCGCCCATGCGCAGAATGTCAAAGCCCTGGCGGATGGCGTTGCCATTGCCTGACATTTCCGCCACCACATCCACGCCGCCACCATCAGTGTGTTCCATGATGAATTGCTTCACGTTCTGGGATGTGGGATCAAGCACATGGTCAGCCTTCATCGCCCTCGCCAGCCCGCGGCGGTGCTCGTTCACCTCAATGGCAAAAACGGTGGATGCGCCGACCGCGCGCGCCACTGCGATGGCAAACAACCCAATAGGACCGCAGCCGATGATGGCGATCGTCTGACCGATGATCTCGCCGGAGCAGACGGTGTAAACAGCGTTGCCAAGCGGGTCGAGGATGGCGGCATAGTCGGGCGGGATGGCGGGATCGATCTTCCAGATGTTCGATTCCGGGATCACAACGTACTCGGCAAAAGCTCCGTTGGAATCAATGCCAATGATGGTGATGTTCTGGCAGATGTGCGCCTGGCCCCGGCGACACTGGTAGCACTTGCCGCAGGCAACGTGCATCTCCGCGGAGACGAAGTCGCCTTCTTTTACCGTGGTCACATCCTTGCCGAGCGCGACCACCTCGCCGCAGAATTCGTGCCCCGGAACCAGCGGCGGCTTGATCCGATGCTGCGCCCAGGTATCCCAGTCATATATGTGCAAGTCCGTGCCGCAGATGCCGGCCACCTTCACCTTCACCAACACTTCATGGTCAGCAATCGTAGGAATGGGAACTTCTCGAACCACGGAACCCGCCTTGGCTTCCGGCTTTACCACGGCCAGCATGGTCTTGGATGTAGGCATGAGTCCTTTTCAGCAGCCGCTCGGAAAGCTTTCAGGATTGGGCGGCGAACCGGATATTTTAACGCAATGCGAAGCGGTTTAACCGCAGAGGCCGCAGAAGGGTTTACCTACCCCACCCGCCGCCGCCCGGCGACTCCACTCGCACGCGGTCTCCGCGCTTCAGCTTTATGCTGGTCTTGCCGGGGAGCGTTTCGCGCGTTCCGTCTGCGTGGATCACCTCGGTCTTTCCCGGCGCGCCATCGCTACCGCCATTCAATCCGTAAGGGCCTCGCTTGCGGCGATCACTCAACAAGGTGACTTGAGCGTCAGAAAGAAGCTTTACCTCGCGGACGATGCCGTCTCCGCCGCGAAATCGCCCGGCACCGCCACTACCTTTGCGGATGGAATATTCGGTGACGCGCAGAGGGTATGCGTGTTCGAGAGCTTCAGCGGGAGTGTTGAGCGAGTTGGTCATGTGGGTATGCGTGCCAGAAACACCGTCTTTGGTGGGACGCGCGCCCATGCCCCCGGCGATGGTCTCGTAATAAGCAAAAGGAACCGACTTGTGCCCGCGATCGTCCATGCCGCCTATGGTCAGGTTATTCATGGTTCCTGCGGCGGCAGCGGGGATGCGGCCCGGGAGCGCCTGCGACAGCGCGCGCAGCAGCACATCAACTATGCGCTGCGAGGTTTCTACATTTCCTCCCGCCACCGCTGCGGGAGGCACGGAATTCACGACGGTTCCTTTCGGCGCGATCAGCTTCAGCGGACGCAGCAATCCTGCGGCGGCAGGGACTTCGTCGGCGACCAAGCAGCGGAAGACGTAGAAGCATGCCGAGTAGGTGATCGCTTCAACCGCGTTGATGCTGCCTCGCACCTGCGGCGAGCTGCCGGTAAAGTCCACGATGACCGCCGGCTTGGGCGCGCGAGCGCGGGGTGGGATGGTCAGCCTGACCGCGATGCGGACTGCATCCTCAGTCACGCCATCATCGTCAAGAAAATCTTCCGCCTCATAAACTCCCGCCGGAACGCGGGCGAGGAATGAGCGCATCAACTCTTCAGCGTATTGCTGAAGGTCTTGCATGGCAGCGTGCACTCGCCGCAAACCGTAACGCGCAGTGATCTGTCGCAAACGCTCAGCGCCGGTATGGCATGCAGCGACCTGCGCGTTGAGATCGCCCTCACGCTCCTGCGGGGTACGCACGTTGCTGAGCAACAATGCGAGAACGTCGCGCACCATCTTTCCGCCTTGCATGATCTTCACCGGCGGAATGCGAAAGCCCTCTTGATAGATCTCTTCGCAGATGCCCATAGAACCGGCGTAAGTTCCACCTACATCGGCATGGTGCGCACGCGAAGCTGCATAGAACGCGGGCGTTTTCATCTTCTTCACGTGCACCGGTGCTACTAAAGTGATGTCCGGAAGATGGGTGCCGCCGCGAAACGGATCATTGACCATCGCCATATCACCGGGTCCCAGTTCCAGATCGGCGATCACCGCGCGAACCGACATGGGCATGGAGCCAAGGTGCACCGGCATGTGGTCGCCCATGGCAACCACTTCGCCGGAGGAATCGAAGATCGCGCAGGAGTAATCGCGGCGTTCTTTTATGTTGGGTGAGAAAGCGGTGCGGCGCAGCGCAGCTCCCATCTCTTCAGCAATGGAGTGGAAGATGTTCTTGAAGACTTCCAGTTCGATGGGGTCGCGAGAAGGCACGGTGCCAGTCTACTAGCGCTATCAGTGGAAGCGTGGTCGCAGGTCCCCGAAGGTGACTTGTTGGGGAAAATCGCGGAAGAGCGGCTGGGCGAAGGGGTACAGACCGGAATGAAAAAGGATTGCGCGATTCAGCTTCGACTCCAATAGCCACGAACGAAGAGTGAAGTCTTCGGATTGGGTCATGATCCGCACGGCGATCGCACGAGACTTTTTGTCGTGCGCTACATTGATGACCTTGAAGAGTTCATCCGGGCCATCCACATCCACGAATCGCAGTCTCATAGTCGGCGCGCTTAAAGCTAAACGTCGAAAATATCTGGCTCCCGAGTCGTAATACTGGATGGGAAACAATTTCTTGGTGTCCTCAACAACAATAAGTTCTGCCAAAGAAAAGCTGACGGGTTGGTCTCCGATCACCACTTTGCTCCCCAGGGGTTTTACCGGCGCTCCGCCCAGCAAGGTTCCGCTCCCGGTGTAACCGAGCAATAGGTCCTGATAGCGATCGCCAGGAAACATCACGTTGATGCCGCGTTGAGCCAGATAGTATGCTGCTTCAGCTTTGCCGACGGCATCCCCACAACCGATCACCAGCTGCGCCTTGGATTCAATAGCAAATGGCACCAGGGCAGAGATACCATGCGTGTCCTCGATCCAGGCAAAGTCGCGAAATACGTGCGTGGTCGGATACATAAGTTTGTCGGGAAGCAGAGCGAAACGAAACTCCCCTTCATCGTCCATGGCAAACCACGTGTCGCCTTGCTTTGCGGCAATCACGCCTGTAGCCGCATGAACGTTCGTAGTAGGCAGTTGCTGCAGGATGGCGCCCACGATGGCGCCCTCATGATAATCAAGAGTGGTACGCAGATTTGCGCTTGAAAGGTCCCATCGCAATTGGTTACTGATCCAATCCCGCGCAACCCGGTCCACCTGGGAGACGACCCGCGTGTCAGATGACACCTCTACTTTGCTTTCTCCCAATACCATGGTTGATGCTCCGGCAGGGACGCGAAGCTCGGTATTGATCTTGGTGGAAGCAAAGCGCGGTTGAAGATTATTTTCGCCAAGTCTTTTCAGCGCCGTTGCTTCACGTGCCAGGCCCATCTGCCGCGCGGAATCCGCCGCGGCGCGAAAGGTTCTTGCCGGGTCTTCTCCACATTCGTCGGCTCCAAATGCCAGGACGGAGTTAGCGACATAGCGCCGTTGCGTATCTGCATCAGAAGCCGCGATCTTTCTATATTCAGAGCGCAAATCGCAATTAGGATTTCCCGTAAGCCGCCAGAGAACGTATCCCGCGTCAGCCATGATCAGCGGATCTGGGTTCTTGAACTGCCGGAAATATTCGATGAGATCACTGCGCAGCTTAGGGTCGCTTCCCTGCCAAAAGCAGGAGTAACAAATAGCGGGCTCCCGGGCCGCTTTTTTCGTGTCCCGCGCGAGATACTTCACCCCCGCCAGCGTCAGCAGCACACCAATCACAACTCCGGATAGGAAGACATGAAACGATCGGTTTCGCATGAAGAAGCGACATTCTATCCCTAGAGGGAACTGACTGTTCCAATGAAAAGGCCCTCCGTGGCGGAGGGCTTCTCGGATTGCAAAACCGAAGATTATCTGCGATTGGCGGCTGCTGATCCACCGCTCACGGTAAAAGTGAGTGCGGATTCTGCCGGGATCACCACGTCTTTTTTGCCGGTCGCCATGGCAACGCCGGTGCCCGCGCCTGCGCCTACGCCCGCGCCGATCGCCGCGCCTTTACCGCCGCCGGCAAGAGCGCCGATCAATGCTCCGGCTGCCGCGCCGCCACCGATCTTGGTGGCATTGCTCTTCATGTGCCCCTTGCCCCTGCGGCTCACCGATGAACTGTTCACCGCGTTGCCATCCACTGAGGTCAAACGGATGGCGATGATCCCGGGATTATGCAGCCGCCCGCTGGGCTTCGCCAGGGTCACACGCGCTTTCACTGGGGCTCCGGACCTGGCGACCGTGCTGCCATTCACTACAACATCGCTCGCCAGCGAGCCATTAATGGTGTCACCGGTATGAGAGCTGGCGGAACTCGCTGCCTGGCTCAGGCGTATGGTCACACGGGTGCCGGCTGGTATGTCAGCGGCTTGGGCGGCAACCGCCGCGAAGACGGTGAGCATCAAGGTGACGGAAAGAAGGTGTCTAAAAGTTTTGGTTCTCATTAGGGGAAGCAAGCTCCTTAGGCGGAATTGAATGCGAGGGGCCGGAAACACATCTACTTCTACTCTGATGTTCTACTCTGATGTTCTACTCTGATGCGCGTAGGAGCGCAAATCGGCGCATACAAAACGGATTTAGACTCCCTGCAGAGGAACCAAGTAAGCAAACATGACTCTCTAGGTTCCCCAGAGAAGTGGGAAGAAACTCAGGGTTCGACTGCAAATTGTGACGACAATCCTCTTGCCAAGGCTTGATTGACCAGAAAAATGGATGAATGGCACTGAAAACTTCAGACGCTCTACCCGCTCCAGGCGCAAAGGTATTTGGAAATGCTTTGCCGCAGGCGTTCTATCACCGCCATACCAAGTGGGTGGCAAGAGGGCTGCTGGGAAAGGTTTTAGTGCGCCGCTTGCCGGATGGAACCGTTTTGCGCGGAAGATTGGTGGAGACTGAAGCCTATCTAGGTCGTGAGGACGATGATCCCGCCGCCCATGCCTACTCCGGAAAGACCCCGCGTAATGCAGTGCTCTTCGGCCCACCGGGACATGCCTATGTTTATTTTACGTATGGGATGCATTACTGCATGAACATCTCCTGTCAGCCGCAAGGTCGCGCAGGGTGCGTTCTGCTGCGCGCCTTTGAGCCGTTGGATGGGATCGAGGCCATGGCAGTGCATCGCGGAATTCAGCTTTTTTCTGATGCATCTCCCGCAAAGTTAAAGTTGATCGCGGCCGGGCCAGGACGGTTGTGCCAGGCGATGCAGATCACGCGCGAGCGGGATAACGGTAAGGATATAACGGATGCGGAAGCAGATTTGCTAGTGGTCGACGACGGCTTCCAGGTGCCGCGGGTGATAACCACCGCGCGAGTGGGAATCACCAAGGCAGTAGAAATGCCGTTACGTTTCGTGATCGCCGGAAATCCATTTGTGTCAGGGAAGAAGTTGCGATGATCTCCGATAGAAGCGCAATCGCCTAATTCAGAGAGACGTTCTGGAAATTCTCCGGCACGCCTGACTGGAAGTGTCCATCGGCGGAGAAGATGACCGCGCCGCTGAAACCGGCATCGTCCTGCTTGATGACCATCAGCGCATCTCCCGGGGATTCGGCGCGGGGCGCCAGCTTCCACTGGATGTTCTTCAACTCTGACTGTGGCACCCGCACCAGAGCTACTCCCGTGGGATATTGCGAGTCATAGACCTTCTGGTTATGAGAGATCACCACCACGCGGCGTCCGCTTTTTTCCGTTTGCGGCACCAGTATGTAAGCCGTAGAGTCCAGCGCATCCTCGGCCTGCATTTTGAAATTGATGCGGCCTTCCAGTGTGGCTCCCGAGGACTTCAGCCAGGAAGCGATCTCCTCGGGATAATCGTTCTCATTCGTGGCGCGCCACTGGTTGACGAATGGGATCAGGGGTACATCCTTAGGCATGATGCCTTCGGAAAGTTGTTCGCTCTTTAGGTTGGAGATATCTGCCTGCGCCGGCCGTGGCTGGATCGCGAACACCGCGATGATGGTGGCCAGGGCCCCGGCCGCGAGCGCTGCGCGCGCAACGTAAGAAGTGTGTTCACGCTGGTAAGGCGTGATCTTGACCGCATCGGCGCCGGGTATGTCTTCCGCGCCACTGGCGAGCACCGCCATGGAATCCACATGGTCCAGAATGTGCTTCACGGTGTAGGGAGTCGGGATCACCAGTTCGCTCTGTTCGATCAATCCGGTCGTCAGGGTGAGAAAACTTTTAGACGAGCAGCAAAGTTTCTCCATGTGGAAGCGCATCTGGCGGCTTCCTAGCATCATCTTCGCCTGCGTGGGGTGATCCGTGCGAGCGGCGAAGCGGGCGTCAAACATCTCGTCCCCGGTGCGTACCAGCACCCGGCCTTCAGTGGCGCGTTCGCCTTTGGGCACTACTGAGAAGGTGAAGGCGACCGGCGCCTGCATGCGCATATTCATTCCCGGCGTGTTCTCGTCATAGGAGAAGCGGACCTGCACGGGATGTTTTTTGGTCTGCCCGGCGATCACCAGATCATTGCCATCACGGAACAACTCGGCTTTGAGCGCGCGCGCCACTTCATTCACCTCGGATCTGATCTCGCTATAACCGGCGAAGGTGGAACTGCTGCGAGCGAGCGAGATCGCCAGGCCGATGAATGCAAGGGCCGCTATAACAACAACGGCGAAGGTGGCAGGATGGAGTCCGAATGGCATAGATATTGAGGGTTTGCGAAGGGGATGATACCCCGCTTATTGCCGCTGAGCAATCGGGTGAATGCTACTAAGGCTTTTTCTCTATAATCGCCTAAGATGAATATTGCAGAGAAGATCACCAAAGACATGATCGTCGCCATGAAAGCGCGGGACGAGAAGCGGCTGAGCACCATCCGCCTGATGAAGACCGCCATCAAGAACAAGGAGATCGAAAAACGGGCGCCGCTGGAGGACCAGGAGACCATCCTGGTGCTGAATACCATGATCAAGCAGCGCAAAGAATCGATCGAGCAGTTCACCAAGGGCAATCGGCCGGAACTTGCGGCGCGTGAGGCGGAAGAGATCGTCCTGATCGAGACTTATATGCCTCAGGCGTTGGGTGAGGAAGAGATCGACAGGACCGTGCGCGAAGCGATCACTGAGATGGGCTCGCCCACCATCAAGGACATGGGCGCGGTCATGAAGGCGGCAATGGCGAAGTTCCAGGCCACGGGCGCTCGCGTGGATGGAAAACTTGTGAGTGACTCCGTGAAGCAGGCGCTTTCCAAGCCTAACTAAAAACACCTATTCTTTTGCCCGCACTTTCACCAGTGTGCCTTCGGGCAGATCCCCAGAGAGCAACTCTACAACTCCGCCGCGGATGATCCCGTTCAGCTCCTTTGTAGCTTTTGCAGGTGAGGGGCCAGCCGCGGAAGAAACAGGCGTTCTCCCCATGCCGCGGTCCATAGCAGCATTGGCCAGGCGATCCGCTTCCTTGTTCTGGTGGCGCAGCACGTGGCGAACCTGAAAGGACTCCAGCTTGCGCGCCAGTGACCGGGCTCGGTCATAAAGTTCTTTGAGGTCTGGACTCTTCACCTTGTAAACCCCGGTCATCTGCTTGACCAGGAGTTCCGAGTCACTGACCACGCGAAGCGCGCGATGCTCATTTTTCGTGGCAAATTCCAGGGCCGCAACCAGCGCGGAATATTCGGCTACGTTATTCGTTTGTACGCCCAGGAACTCGCTCATCTCTGCGATGGTCTTCCCAGCCTCGTCCTGGATGTAGACCCCATAACCCGCGGGCCCGGGATTGCCGCGCGCGCCGCCATCGATGTGCGCCGTGATCGCTGGTATAGCGGGTTGTGCCTTCTCAAACAGTGAGCCGGAGGGAGTCATCTGTCAGCGACCGTCGCTCAAGCGCGTTGCAAGACGATCCGGCAATCCGGCGTCATAGATCTTGCGCTGCGCTCCTTCAATGTTATAAGGCACGCGATGGAAGGTGACGGCGTGTTCGTCGGAGTCATAAATAGCGAATGCTGCCCGCCAATCTCCATCCCGGGGCTGGCCGACTGAGCCGGGGTTGATCAGATATTTTGCCGTGTCCTTGAGTGGAAGTTTGTAAGACTCAGCGTCATTTTCTTTTTGATAGACCGGTCGTAGGGTAGCCCAATTGTCATTTTCCACCGAAAAGCCACCCTGAATATGGGTATGGCCGAAGAAGGTGAGAAGGGCGCGAGATTCAGTCAATGGTTCATAGGCATCCCGCACCACGATGATGTATTCATCTTCATCGAGCGGCGAGCCGTGGACGCATTGCACGGCATCCACGCCCTCCGGCTTGGCCGGACCTTGCGCCAGTTGGCGGACCCATTCCAGATTCTCAGGCGTGAGGTTTTCCTTGGTCCAATAGGCAGCCATGGCAGCCACCAGGTTGAAGTCATTGCCGTCTGTCACGCCGGAGCACGCCTTATCGTGATTGCCGCGCACTAATATGCCGCCGGGCCGGGCACCAAGCTCGCGGCTCTTGAGAACGACTTCATTGGGGCTCGCGCCATATCCGACCACGTCTCCCAGATTGAAGACGCGGTCGTGGGCAGGAGCTGCCGCCAGGCAGGCTTCGAGAGCCTCCTGGTTCGCGTGGATGTCACTGATGATGAGTATGTGCACGGTCTAAACCGTAAACGCTACCATTTTTAGGCGATTCGCGCCCAGTGTCCGGGAAAAATCTCTTTCAGCTCGCCGGAATCGAGCCGTAGAGCCGTACTGTCCACGGTCCGCAACGGCTGAGTACGATCGGTGCGCAATGAGGGGATCGCGCCCAACAGGCCGCGGGTGTAACCATGGCACGGCCGCGCGAAAACATCCTGCACCGGGCCCATTTCCACGATCTGGCCCGCATACATGACCGCCACGCGGTCCGCCAATTGCGATATTACGCCCATATCATGCGAGATAAAGAGCATGGAGAGTCGCAAGCGCTGGCGCAGCTCACGCAACAGGTCAAGGATCTGCGCCTGAACTGTGACATCGAGCGCGGTAGTGGGCTCATCGGCGATCAGTAATTGCGGACGGTTCACCAGCGCCATCGCGATCATGATCCTTTGCCGCATGCCCCCGGAAAGTTCATGTGGATGGGAGCGAGCGCGGCGTTCGGGTTCGGGTATGGAGACTTCTTTCATCGCGTCCACGGCGGCCTGCCAGGCGGCGTGCCGTGATGGCTTGGCGCTGTGCGCAAGCACGGCCTCAGCGATCTGGTCACCCACGCGCATCACCGGATTGAGCGCAGTCATTGGCTCCTGAAAGATCATGGCGATTTTGCTGCCACGGTAGCTGCGTAGCTGCGACTCCGAAAGCGAAAGCAGATCAGTGCCCGCAAACTCGATGGTGCCGGTGATCGTCGCCTGCGGCGGCAATAGTCCCATCACCGCGAGTGAGGTCACGGATTTACCCGAACCCGACTCTCCGACCAGTCCCAAAACTTCACCCGGAGCCACCGTGAGGCTCACCTCATGGACCGCGGCCTTGCCACCAAAGCCGATGTTCAGATGGCGGACTACGAGTAGTGGCGCCCGTGCGTTTTCATCCACCTATGTATGTTACGGCACGCTTGGTTATAATCCCGCCACCATGGATAGCACTGTTTCGCAAAATCCTTCCGCGCCAAAAAATTCCAACATCAATGCACTCGACCGTCGCCATTTCCTGGGAGTCTTTTCCGCGCTCGGCCTGGGCTCCACGCTGATGCCAGGAGTGCTTTGGGGCATGGCACAGAAAGAAGAGACGCCGAAGGTCACCAAGGAGATGATCGACGAGGCGGCGCTGGTCGCCGGCGTGGACATCCATGACGAGTATCGGCAGATGATGCTGGAAAATTTGAATAGCAATCTGAAGGACTACAAAGCGATCTACGACCTGCATATTCCCAACAGCGTGCCGCCTGCGGTGCAGTTCGATCCTGTGTTGCCGGGTATGAAGATCGAGCCCGGAGTGAGACAGCCCGCCCGCCTCAGCCGAATCGCCGCGGTGGAAGCTCCGAAAAATCTGGAAGATGTGGCGTTCTATTCCGTGCGCCAGCTCGCGGAATTGATTCGAACTAAACGTGTTTCCTCCACTGCCTTGACCCAGATGTACCTGGAACGGCTCAAGCGTTATCAGCCGCTGCTGCATTTTGTAGTCACGTTCACGGAAGAGCGCGCGCTGGCAAAAGCGAAACAGGCGGATGCGGAGATGGCTGCCGGCAAATACCGTGGGCCGTTGCATGGCTTGCCGTGGGCGGCAAAGGATCTGCTCGCGGTAAAAGGCTATCCCACCACCTGGGGCGCACGCGGTTTCGAAAAGCAAGTGATCGAGGAAGATGCTGAGGTTGTAAGGCGCCTGGATGCTGCCGGCGCGGTGCTTGTTGCCAAGACCACGCTGGGTGCCCTGGCGCAAGGCGACCTGTGGTTCGGCGGCATCACCCGCAATCCCTGGCGTCCCCAGCAGGGCTCGTCAGGCTCGTCTGCCGGATCGGCTTCGGCAACCGCCGCGGGCTGCGTGGCTTTCGCGATCGGATCGGAGACGCTGGGGTCCATCTCCTCGCCCTCTACCCGCTGCGGCACTACCGGACTGCGCCCAACCTTTGGCCGCGTGCCCCGCACCGGAGCCATGGCTCTTTCATGGTCCATGGACAAGCTGGGCCCGATCTGTCGCGCGGCGGAAGATTGCGCTTTGGTGCTGGATGCCATCTATGGCCCCGATCATCAGGATCCCACCGTGCGCGAAGCCGCTTTTAATTGGAACCCGGAGATCGACATCAAGAAGTTGCGCGTGGGATATCTCAAAGAAGATTTTGAGCGCGCGCCAAAATTCACCGACGAGACCAAGCCCGAGGAGAAAGAGAAAATACTGAAGCAGCGCGCGATGGCAAAGAAGTTTGACGACGCCTCCATTGAGGTGTTGCGTATTAAACTCGGCTTAAACCTGCGCGCGGTGAAAATGCCGGATCTGCCGTTTGATGCCATGGTGAACATGCTGTCCGCGGAAGCTGCCGCGGCGTTTGACGACCTCACCCGCAGCGGCAAAGACAAGCTGCTGACCGCCCAGACGGACAATGACTGGCCGAACCAGTTCCGCAGCGCGCGTTTTATCCCCGCCGTGGAATACGTTCAAGCAGCGCGCGCGCGCACCCTGGGCATGCAGAAGGTTGCGGAGGTGTTCAAAGACCTGGACGTGATCGTTTGTCCAACCAACAGTTCGCAACTGGTGATTACTAACCTGACCGGGCATCCGGCGGTGATCCTGCCGAATGGCTTCCGCGGGGAAGATGCACCGCTGCCCACGCGCAAAAAGCCGGATGTGAATGACAAGTCAGTCATGGTGGAGGATGAAGGAGGGGGGCCGGGTACTCCGGTGAGCCTGACATTCCTCGGCGACTTGTACGGCGAAGCCAAGATGCTGGCGGTCGCCAAGGCCTACCAGGATGCGACTGGATTCCACCTGAAGCATCCCAAGCTGGAAGCACCAGCCAGCGAGAAGCCGAAGAGCTGAAGCTGTGCTGCCTATCCTGATGGGCGCGGTGGGAGCGCTCGGCGCGGCAACATTCGCCGGTATCCATGCCTATGCGCCCACCTCTCAACTCTATGGCAGAACGTTCATCGGTCGGCCGGGCAGCAGGCAATTGGCACTCACCTTTGACGATGGCCCCAACGATCCGTGGACTCCGCAACTGCTCGATGTACTCGCCAAACATGCTGTCCCGGCAACGTTTTTCTTGATCGGAAGATTCGTGCAGATGCGCCCAGACATCGTGCGCCGCATCGCCGCAGAAGGCCACGAGATCGGCAATCACACCTATTCGCATCCCAATCTGGCCGTACACTCGCGCGAACGGCTCTTCCGGGAACTGATGCAGTGTGAGTTTGCCTTGGACGCAGCCGGTATTCGCTCTCCTGGCTCGCGGGTGGAGCGTGAAGCCAGACTCCAAGCGACCCACGGCCCACGCGAATTGGCGCCCCTTGCAGAACGCATTCAGGGGTTGAACGATTTTCGAAATGCGACCGGGACAAAATATTTTCGGCCGCCATGGGGAGCACGGCGCCCTGATACCTTGAGCCTGGCGCGTGAGGCGGGCTATCAGCCGGTGATGTGGTCCGTGATGTGCTACGACTGGTTGGAGACTACGGCAGAACGAGTAGAACAGCACGCGGTGCGGCAGATCACCACCGGTGGCGACGTGATCCTGCTCCACGATGGGAACCGGACAGAGTTCGGTGCCGACCGCAGCGCCAGCGTGAGCGCCAGCGATGCAATCATTCGCCGATATAAAGATCAAGGATTCGAATTCGTCACCATTTCAGAGATGATGCAGGAGCCATGATGCAGAAGATCACGCCATTCTTGTGGTTCGACAATCAAGCGGAAGAGGCCGTGCAGTTTTATGTATCCATCTTCAAGGATGCGAAGATCGGCAAAACCACGCGCTACACCGCCGCAGGGCCACAACCCGCAGGCTCGGTGATGACCATGTCATTCACTTTGCAAGGGCAGGAATTCACGGCGCTCAATGGCGGTCCGCACTTCAAGTTCACAGAAGCAGTCTCATTCGTGGTGAACTGCGCCGACCAGGCAGAGGTGGACTATTTCTGGGAAAAGCTTTCTGCCGGCGGTAGCGAGGGCCAGTGTGGCTGGTTGAAAGATAAGTTTGGCCTCTCCTGGCAGGTGGTCCCGGTGGATCTGCTTAAGATGCTCTCGCAAAGCGATCCCGTAGCCGGGAAGCGGGTGATCCAAGCGCTGATGAAGATGAAGAAGCTGGATGTTGGCGCGCTGGAAAAAGCGGCTAAGGGAGATTAGGCGAAGGCCTTCTCCGCCGCCGTGATGGTCATTGCAATGTCGTCTTCGGTGTGTGCCGCGCTCATGAATGCGGCTTCAAATTGCGAAGGCGGTAAATAGATGCCGTTCTCGAGCATGGCGCGGTGGAAGCGTCCGAAGGCTGCGGTGTCGCACTTCTCCGCGGATGCCCAGTCGGTCACTGGAGCTTCCGTGAAGAACCAGGTGAACATGGAGCCGATTCGGTTCGCAGTTATTTTTACCCCGGCTTTGCGTGCCACGCTGAGGATCCCATCCACCAATGCGCCTGAATTCTTCTCCAGCCGCAAATAGATCTCCCGATGCTCTCGCAGATGTTTGAGCGTGACCAAGCCGGCGTTCATCGCCAGCGGATTGCCGCTCAAGGTGCCTGCCTGATACATAGGCCCGAGCGGCGCTACCATCTGCATGATCTCATTGCGCGCGCCGTAAGCGCCCACCGGCAAGCCTCCGCCCACGATTTTCCCCAGCGTAGTGATGTCCGGTGTGATGCCGTACAACTCTTGCGCTCCCCCAAAAGCCACGCGGAAGCCAGTCATCACTTCGTCAAAGATCAACAGTGAGCCGTTCTTGTACGTGAGCTCGCGCACCGCTTCCAGATAACCTGGCTGGGGCGGCACGCAGCCCATATTTCCAACCACGGGCTCGATGATCACACATGCGATCTGGTCTTTGAATTCGTCGAATGCAGCGGCGAGCGTGGGCACATCGTTATACGGAAGTGCAAGCGTATGCTGCACCGCTTCCTCCGGAACCCCGGAAGATCCGGGGATGCCAAGCGTCGCCACGCCTGATCCTGCTTTCACCAACAGCGCGTCCGAGTGTCCGTGATAGCAGCCCTCAAACTTGACGATGTACTTGCGCCCGGTGAACGCTCGTGCCAGGCGAATGGCGGACATGGTAGCTTCCGTCCCTGAACTGACGAAGCGGACTTTCTCGATCGACGGGAACGCCGAGATGACTACCTCTGCCAGGTCGATCTCCCACGGCGTGGAGGCGCCAAAGCTGGTGCCCGACCTCGCTGCTTTTGCCAGGATCTCTGCCACTGCGGGGAAGGCATGGCCCAGGATCAGCGGTCCCCAGGAACCCACATAGTCGATGTATTCGTTGCCATCGGCGTCCCACATGCGGGATCCCAGCCCTCGAACGATGAAAGGGGGTTCGCCGCCCACCGCCCGAAAGGCCCGGGCCGGCGAATCCACCCCTCCCGGGATGACTTTTTCAGCGCGGAGCTGCAGTTTTCTTGAGAGGTCCAGCTGGCGGGGCATGGCATAATCTTACCTGCCGTGGCTGGACATTTCAACCTAAGTCATACAAAATAAAGAGTTAAAACTTGATAATAAGGCACTCATATTTGGAATCCCGCAGCTGGAATTTCGCATCTATCAGGTTGGTGAATCATGGCGATTCGTTGGGACAAATTGACCGTCAAAGCGCAGGAAGCATTCCAGCGCGCGGGGGAGCTTGCCTCTGAGCGCGGCAATTCCGAGATCATGCCGGTGCATCTGCTGGCGGCGCTGGCGAAGGACGCAGAAGGCATAATTGCGCCGGTGTTGAACAAGATCGGCGGGGGAAGTGCTGCCGTGCGGTCAATCGCTGAGGCTGAGATAGCCAAGCTGCCGAAGGTGAGTGGCGCTGCCTCTGTCCAGCCAAGCGTCTCGCAAACGCTGGCGAAGGCGCTCGATCAGGCCTTCAAGGAAGCCGATAATTTTAAGGACGAATACGTTTCTACCGAGCATCTGCTGCTGGCGATCGCGCAGAACAAAGGCGAAGCCGCGCAGAAGATCCTCGCCGCCGCCGGCGCCACCCATGAGGTGATCTTGAAAGCGTTGACCGGAGTGCGCGGTTCGCAGCGCGTGACCGATCAAAATCCCGAGGCGAGGTACCAAGCCCTGGAGCGGTATGCCAAGGATCTGACTGAACTGGCGCGCCGCGGGAAGCTGGATCCCGTCATCGGGCGCGATGAAGAGATCCGCCGAGTGGTGCAGGTGCTCTCCCGCCGCACCAAGAACAATCCTGTGTTGATCGGCGAACCCGGCGTGGGCAAGACCGCGATCGTGGAGGGACTGGCGCAGCGCATCATCAACGGTGACGTGCCGGAGGTTCTCAAGAACAAACGCCTGATCTCGCTCGATCTTGGCGCCATGCTAGCCGGCGCGAAATATCGCGGTGAGTTTGAAGATCGCCTGAAAGCAGTGCTGAAAGAGATTGAAGACTCTGCGGGAGAGATTGTTTTATTTATCGACGAGCTTCATACGCTGGTGGGCGCGGGCGCCGCTGAAGGCGCCATTGACGCCAGTAACATGTTGAAGCCGGCGCTGGCGCGCGGAGAGCTGCGGGCGATTGGCGCAACCACGCTGAATGAATATCGCAAATACATAGAAAAGGACGCCGCGCTGGAGCGCCGTTTTCAGATCGTCTTCGTGGGGGAGCCGAATGTAGAGGATTCCATCGCCATCCTCCGTGGCTTGAAGGAGCGGTATGAAGTCCACCACGGCGTGCGCATCAAGGACGCGGCGATCGTGGCTGCCGCCACGCTCTCGCATCGCTATATCGCAGACCGGTTCTTGCCCGACAAAGCCATTGACTTGATGGATGAGGCGGCGGCTTCATTGCGTATCCAGATCGATTCCATGCCTACGGAGATCGACGAACTCGAGCGCCGGGCGACGCAGCTTGAGATCGAGCGCCAGGCATTGCGCAAGGAGTCGGATGCGAACTCGAAAGAGAGATTAACGGTGGTCGAGCGCGAGCTTGCCAACGTGCGTGAGCATTCGGGCGCGCTCAAGGCACGCTGGCAGGAAGAGAAGCAAGGCATCAGCGGCATCCAGGAATTGAAAGAAAAGTTGGAGCACCTCAAGACCGAACTGCAACAGGCGGAGCGCGATGCAGACCTGAACCGCGCAGCGGAGATCCGGTACGGACTCTTGCCGCAGATGGAGAAGCAGCTTGCGGAACTAAGCGCCAACCTCGATGGAAACGCCGGCACCGCCCGCATGCTGAAGGAAGAAGTCGATGAGGAGGACATCGCCAAGATCGTCTCCAAGTGGACCGGAATCCCGGTCTCAAGGATGCTTGAGGGTGAAGTACAAAAACTGGTCTCGATGGAGAAACGTCTGGCGGAGCGCGTGGTGGGGCAAGACCAGGCGCTTGAACGAGTGGCTAATGCCATCCGTCGGTCGCGCGCGGGGTTGAGCGACCCTCGGCGGCCGATCGGCTCATTCATCTTCCTGGGCCCGACCGGTGTAGGTAAAACCGAACTTGCGCGGGCGCTCGCAGAATTCCTCTTCGATGATGAGCATGCGATGGTACGCATTGACATGTCTGAATACATGGAGAAGCATGCCGTGGCGCGCTTGATCGGCGCCCCTCCGGGATATGTCGGTTATGACGAGGGTGGTCAGCTTACCGAGCAGATACGCCGCCGCCCCTATGCGGTAATACTGTTTGATGAGATCGAGAAGGCACACAGTGATGTCTTCAACATCCTGCTGCAGATCCTTGACGATGGCCGGCTGACTGATTCAAAGGGCCGCACCGTGGACTTCAAAAATACCGTCATCATCATGACCTCGAACCTGGGCTCGCAATTCCTACAGAGTGAGAACCTGCGCTCCGAAGAGGAATTCGACGCGGCGCGTGGACAGGTGATGGAGGTGCTGCAATCTCATTTTCGCCCAGAGTTTCTCAATCGCGTGGATGAGGTCATCCTGTTCCGCCCACTGGGTGAGGCGCAATTAACGCATATCATTGAACTGCGCCTGAATGACCTGCGCCGCATGTTGGAGGAGCGCAAGATCTCGCTCGAACTGACAAAGGCAGCGAAGGAATTGCTGTTCATGGAAGGCTATGACCGCGCGTATGGTGCCCGTCCGCTGAAACGCGCTATTCAGAAGATGGTGCAGGACCCACTTGCGCTTAAGCTGCTGGAAGGCGAGGTGCACATTGGAGATACCGTCCTGGTGGATGGCGACCTGGGTTCGCGCAAAATGACCTTTCGCGTGAGCCCTGCGGCCGCAGAGCGCCAACCAGAGGAGGAAGCAGCCGGTTCACGACATTAGACATTGACGGTAGAGGGTGCCGGAGGCTGCTCATTTTCAAATCCTCCGGATACGCCGCGCGGTTCGATCCTCGCGCGCCACTCTCGATCTGCCGCGTGCTTGGCGCATTCCATCACCCTCTCGCAACCTCGCGCTGGTCTTTCGCGTCTGACCTGGGATACAGGAGAAGTGCAATACCGTATGCCCATCCTCAAAGCAGTGATATTCGATATAGACGGAACCCTGGTTGATTCCGTTGACATGCATGCCGAATGCTGGCAGCGTGCATTCAAGCAATTTGGCAAAGAGGTGCGCTTCCTTCAAATTCGCCGGCAGATCGGCAAAGGCGGTGACCAGCTCATGCCTGTCTTCTTTTCTGCGCAGGAGGTGGAACGCTTTGGAGAGCAGATGGAGCAATGGCGCACCGAACTGTGGCAGCGTGAGTACGCCAAAAAAGTAAAGCCATTCCCGCAAGTACGCGACCTGATGTTGCTGATCAAGCGCAACGGACAGAGGATCGCCTTGGCATCCTCAGCAAAGCAGGAAGAGCTCAGGAAGTACACTCAGTTGCTCAACATTGATGACCTGGTGGATGTCATCACTTCTTCAGACGATGTCGAGCGTTCCAAGCCGCATCCGGACATCTTTCAGGCAGCGCTCAATAAACTCAAAGACGTCCCCGCAGATGAAGCGATCGTGGTTGGGGACAGCCCGTATGATGCGGAAGCCGCCGCCAAGATCCACCTGCGCACCATCGGCGTACTAAGCGGAGGCTTCTCTGAAGAACTGCTCAGGGCAGCGGGATGCATTGAGATATTCGGCGGGCCCGCGGATCTGTTAGCTCATTACAGCCAGTCATCTTTAGCGGAAGCTCAGGCAGCCTGAAGCACCGCGCCCACAATCATTTCTTATCACTGCTTGACCCTGGAGACGGAGTAGCCGGCGGGGCGGGAGATTTGTCGCTTGAGCTGCTGCCGGCGTCTCCGGATTTTGCGGAGCTCTCAGAGCTGCCGGAATCTCCAGAGCTTCCGCCCGACGACTTCTTGGGATAGTCAGTCGCATAAAAGCCACTTCCTTTAAACTGCACCGCGGGAGCGGAAAACAATTTCTCTACTTCGCCATTGCACTTCGGGCAATGGGTCTCCGGCGGATCGGAGAACCTCTGGATCTTCTCGAACCGTTGGTGGCATGTCTTGCATTGATATTCGTATAAAGGCACGTCTTACCTGCTTCGAAGCGACTCATCCGATAATAGCATCGGCCCCGCAGCTCAGTTAGACTCGCCCGAATGCCCGGCACGCTTTACATCATCGCTACTCCCATCGGGAACCTGGAAGACATGACCTTGCGCGGATTGCGCCTGCTCAAGGAAGTAGATGTGATCGCCTGTGAAGACACGCGCCAGACGCAGAAGCTACTCAATCATTTCGGCATCCAGAAGCGCACTATCAGCTATCACCAGCACAATGAGGCGGACCGCTCCCAGGAGATATTGGCACTGCTGGCGGAAGGAAAATCCGTGGCCATTGTGTCGGACGCAGGCACTCCCGGTATATCCGATCCCGGCAATCTTGTGGTGCGATCCGCTGTGGCAGCGGGAGTGGCGGTGGTCCCCGTGCCCGGCCCTGCCGCATTCGTGGCGGCAATGGTCGCAAGTGGCATGCCCGCGGATAGCTTTCGATTTGTTGGATTTCTGCCCTCCAAGGCGGGGCCGCGAAAGACCGCGCTCGAAGGTATCCGCACGGCAAGCGAGCCGGTGATCTTTTACGAAGCGCCCCATCGCATTGTGGATACTTTGCAGGATGTGGTGGCTACCCTCGGAGCCTCACGCCCGGTGGTGATCGCGCGGGAGCTGACCAAGATCCATGAAGAATTTTTGCGGGGAAGCGCGCAGGAGGTGCTTGCGAAGCTGTGCGCGCGAGAATCAGTCAAGGGAGAGATAGTGCTGATCATCGCTCCCAGGAATCATGAAGAACTTTCGCCGCAGAGGCCGGACGCGGCCCAAAGGCTGATGCTCATCATGCAAGAGCAACAGTTGGACGAAAAAACAGCATTGAAATCGCTGGCGAAGGAACTTGGATTAGGCAAGAGCGAGCTTTATCGAGAGTTGCAAAGATTAAAAAAGCTTTAGCCGGCTCTGCGCTCTTTTATGGGAGGAATTTCAGCATTGTCCGTTTTAAGCGCTGCGTCTGCCAGTTTCAACCATCGACGGATAATGGCTTCTTCTTCCCGGGGGTCTTCCCAGTCGGATTGAGGAAACTGTAAAACTGCCAAGAGACACCTCTGCATTCGCCGCTCGAAAAAAGTGTTCGCCTATGTATTCTTAAATCAGATAGATGGACGGTGTCAGGCAAGGGTTGTTACTTAATAGTTAACATAGGCGAATAGCGCAGCTTGGCTAGCCGCAGCTCGCGAAGGGCATGGATTCCAGCGGCTCAGCTTGCGCCACTTCCGCGTGCAGAGCTTCCGGATCCAGGGCAGCCGCAGAACTGGGGGCAGCCGCAGAACTGGATGTACGCGCGACAAAGAATCGATCGACCGCATCCATGATCTGCTGCTCTGATTTTGATTCATACACCGCTTTGCGCAGGATGGCGCCTCCCGGGACTCCGTGCGTGAACCAGGAGGCGAACTGCTTCATCTTTCCCGCCGCGCCGGGCATATCCTCATTCAGCAGCATGCCAAAGTAAGTGCGCATCATCTGGTAGCGATCCTGCTCGGTGGGATGGTCGTAGGTGCCCACGCTTGTCTCGCGCAGCGATCGGTTGTATTGGGCGATCTGGCGGAAGATCCACGGATTCGAAGGTGCGGTCCTGCCGATCATTACCGCGTCGCAATTCGTCTTTGAGACCATGAGCGCGGCGTCTTCCGGAGTGCGAATGTCTCCATTGCCGATCACTGCGATCTTCACCGTATCTTTGACCGCGGCGATCCACTCCCAGCGCGCGTTGCCGCTATAACCTTGTTCGCGCGTGCGCGCATGCAGCGCCACGGCTTGCAGGCCGCAATCCTCGGCGAGCTTTGCAAGCTCCACGCAAACAATCTCCGTATCACTCCATCCCATGCGGAACTTGACCGT
The DNA here is from genome assembly GCA_038254775.1 of Terriglobales bacterium. Taxonomy (GTDB): domain Bacteria; phylum Acidobacteriota; class Terriglobia; order Terriglobales; family Acidobacteriaceae; genus JBBSFV01. Next base: position 47,578 of record JBBSFV010000011.1, read on the forward strand.
GAACGGGATGGAAATGCCGGCGCGCACCCGCTCAAAGATTTTGCGGATATGCGGCAGGTCGCGCAGTAGCCCGGAGCCGCCGTTGCACTTCACCACTTTTTTCGCCGGGCAGCCTAGGTTGAGGTCCACGGCATCAAAGCCGCATTCCTCCACGATCTTTGCCGCTTCGGCTAGTACCTCAATGTCACTGCCGAAGAGTTGCGCGGAGATGGGGTGCTCGTTCTCATAAAAATGCAGGTAGCGTTTGCGTTTGGATTCGCGACAGCGATAGATGCCGTCGGCGGAGGTGAACTCCGTCATGATCAAGCCGCAGGCACTGCTAGTAGAGGGCTCCGTAGCAGGCTGCTGCGCCCTCGCGCTTTGCTCGCCCGAACCGGAACTCGATTCAGCGCTAGCTCCGCGCTCACCCGTGCTCGCGCCTTCCGCCTTCGGATCAAACGAGGCGAACTTGATGAAACGGCGGAACACCGTGTCCGTCACGCCTGCCATGGGAGCAAGCACGGTGGCCGGCGCAATACGTAACTTGCCGATGGAGAACTCGTCCGGCACACCGCTGCGCAGCTCCGCTGCGGCAGAAGCCGAGAGCGGTTCCCCGCCATGGAACCGTTCCGGGCGAGAGCGGGTCACGGGGTCTGTAAAAAATTTGCGCATGCGCTATTAGTTTAGAACGGAACCGGGGAGGGGCTTTCGGTTCTCTCGCTTCGCTCGAGTTTTTTCAAGTGCAAAACAAAAGCCCCCGACAACCGGAGGCTCTTGCGGGCCAGGATTTCCCTGGCGGCGATTACTTTTTGGCGGCGGTTTCGGCTTTGCAGGCGTCACTGTTGGCGTATTTGCGGCGGAAGCGCTCCACGCGTCCGGCAGTATCCATCAGCTTCTGCTTGCCGGTAAAAAACGGATGGCAATTGGCGCAGATCTCAACGTTGATGTCGCCCTTATGGGTCGAACGGGTATGAAACGCATTACCGCACGCGCAGTGCACTCTGACCTGCTCATACGTGGGATGAATTGCTGCCTTCATGGCTCTCTAAGCTCCTGTGAACAAAAGACTAGTGTAGCGGAAATCGACCCTCTCCGGCAACCCGGGAGGCGTAGAATCAAACTCTTCTGCTATATGGATGTGCCGAATGGATGAAGCGATTCGCGTGATGGCAAAGGTATTGACAGTATTGGGTTTGGTGGGTGCCGTGGGATGCGCTCTGGTGATTCCCCTGACCGCCTTTGATCTGTTCCACACTTTTTTCAGCAAGGATTCTGAGGAAGAAGTACGGGTGCGGCCAGTGCCGGTGGTAGCAAAGCCCGGCAGTTAGAGTGCTAGCCGAAAGAACTGAGCGTATCTCTGGCTTAGGCTGATTTCGCTCGCGCTAACTTGGGACCGGGGTTCTCATCTTGGGAAGAGCGGCTCTTGTCAGATGGAATTTCCGCGGGAATTTCAGCGGCCACGGGTGCTTCTTCACTTGCTGCGACATCACTCTCAAACGCTTGATCCGCCAGCTCCAGCCACCTTTGTACCGTTCCGGAGGAGAAGATCTGCGACCTTGTGATCTGCGGGCTACGCTGCCACACCTCCTCTTTTGAGAGGGGGGCGGTCTCCGGTTTATCTTGCTTCTTGCTCATAAATGTCACCATACGTGACTACGGATTAGATGCCAAATCCAGCAGCTCAGGTTGGCATCTGGACAGGTACTGGGGTAACTAAATAGGGCACGGGTCTTTTTCGGGATAGGGCACGGGTCTTTTTCGGGTAAAGCGGCCTCTTGGGAGACTTCTCCCTTCTTTAGTACGCAAAATGAATGAATTCAGCTGCTTCCGTGGCTTGGCGCCGCCCGCTGTTAGAATTTTCGCTTATCTCTGACCTCTTAGGACTGCATGGCGCACGAACTCTCCAAGGCTTACGACCCCAGCGAAATCGAGAAGAAATGGGCTGATTTTTGGGTCACTGAAGATCTGTTTTCTCTGCCGACGCCCGAAACATCGGGCAAAGTCTTCACTCTGCTACTGCCTCCGCCAAACGTGACCGGGCGCCTGCACATGGGCCACATGCTTAACCAGACGGAGATGGACATCATCACCCGCTGGAAGCGCATGAGCGGCTTCAAGACCCTCTGGCTGCCGGGCACAGACCATGCAGGAATCGCAACCCAGATGATGGTGGAGCGCCAGCTTGCCACGGAGGGCAAGAAGCGGCAGGACCTGGGTCGGGAGGCGTTCATCGAGCGCGTTTGGGAGTGGCGGCGAGAATATGGCGGCGCTATTCAGGACCAGATGAAGCGCCTGGGCGCGAGCGTGGATTGGGCCCGCGAATACTTCACCATGGATGAGAACCTCTCGCGCGCGGTGCGTGAGGCCTTCGTCCGGCTCTATGAAGATGGGTTGATCTATCGCGGCAAGTACATCGTGAACTGGTGTCCGCGTTGCATGACCGCCATCTCTGATCTGGAGGTCGTCCATCAAGAGACCCAGGGCAAGCTTTATGAGATCCGCTACCCGATCATCTGGAGCGCGCAGGAGGCGGCTGAACGTAGATCCGCGGATGCCGGCATGCCAGAGCACATCGTGGTAGCCACTACGCGTCCGGAGACCATGCTCGGCGATACCGCCATCGCTGTCAGTCCGCATGACGAACGCTATAAAAACTTGGTCGGTTTGAAGGTGCGCGTACCGCTGATCGGGCGGGAGATCCCCATCATCGCCGACGATTGGGCGAACCCGGAGTTCGGTACTGGCGCGGTAAAGGTCACGCCCGCGCATGATCCCAATGATTTCGCCATCGGCAAGCGTCACGATCTGCCGCAGATCAGTGTGATGGATGAGAACGCGCGCATCCTGGAAGGCATCGGCGATTACGGCGGACTCGACCGCTTCAAGGCGCGTGAAAAGATCCTTGCCGATCTCGAGGCGCAGAACCTGCTTGCATCAGTGAAAGACCACACCCTCTCACTCGGTCGATGCACGCGCTGCAACACTGTGGTGGAGCCGCGGCTCTCCACGCAGTGGTTCGTCAAGATCCAGCCGCTGGCGGAGGTGGCGATCCAGGCGGTGGAAGACGGCCACATTCGCTTCACCCCCGAGCAATACAAGAAGACGTACTTCGAGTGGATGCGCAACATCCATGACTGGTGCATCTCGCGGCAACTGTGGTGGGGGCACCGCATCCCGGCGTGGCAATGCGATGCCTGCGAGAAGCACACCGTGGCGCGTGAGACGCCGCAGAAGTGTGCGCATTGCGGAAGGACGGAACTCACGCAAGAAACGGACGTGCTCGATACCTGGTTCTCCTCCGGGTTGTTGCCCTTCACTGTCTTTGGCTGGCCGGACAAGACGAAGGACCTCGAGGTCTTCTATCCCACATCGCTGCTGATCACCGGCTTTGACATTCTTTTCTTCTGGGTAGCACGCATGATCATGCTGGGCTGCTGGTTCATGAAGGACCGTGGCTTGGCGGAGAGTGTCCCCTTCAAAGAGGTGTACATCCACGCTCTGGTGCGGGATGCCGAGCGGCAGAAGATGTCGAAGACCAAGGGCAACGTGGTAGACCCCATCCAGGTGATCGAGCAGTACGGTACGGATGCCGTGCGCTTCACGCTGGCTTCATTGGCATCACCGGGGACGGATATCGCATTCAATCCCGAGCGCGTGGAAGGCAATCGCGCCTTCGCCAACAAGATATGGAACGCGGCTCGGTTTTTGTTCATGCATCGGGAGAAGGCGGGAGTGCACGGCATTTTTTGGGACGGAGAGACGTTCGTCGCATCCACTCGCCTCGAAGATGTTTGGATCCGTGCCAAACTGAATGCTGCCACAGTTCAGGTAAACGCTGCGCTCGCGCAGTACAGATTCCATGAAGCAGCACATGTCGTCTATCACTTCTTTTGGGGCGAGTTTTGCGATTGGTACCTGGAGATCATCAAACTACGCCTGAATCAAGGGGAGACTTCTGAGGACAAGGCCACCACCTGCGAGACCCTGCTTTATTCCCATGTCATCTTTGACACGGCATTGAGGCTGCTATCGCCGTTCATGCCATTCATTACGGAAGAAATATGGCAGGCCCTATACGAAGGCAAGACACCAAAACCTTCCATCGCACTGGCAGAGTTTCCAATCTCTCCTGACAGTCTCGGCGAACCTCAAGTTGCCGCCGGATCAAGAGCCGCCGAAGACCAGATGGCTATTCTGCAAGCCCTGATCGTGGACATCCGCGCGCAACGCGCGGAACTGAAGGTCGAGCCGAAGATCAAAGTCCCTATCAACATCTTTGTGAACCCTGACGTTAAGCGGATCATCGAAAACAATCAACCTATGGTTGAAAAGCTGGCAAATGTGGAGAGCATTCGTTTTGTAGATCAATCTCTTGCCGGCTCGGCAGGCGCGCGCGTAGCGCCTCAGTATGAGATGCAGGTTATTTACGAGCAGAAGATTGACGCCGCCGCCGAGCGCGAGCGTCTTAACAAAGATCTGGTGAAGCTGGAGAAGGAGTTCAGCAACAATCAGCGCCAGCTCGGTAACGAGCAGTTCTTATCCAAGGCTCCGGCGCCGGTGGTAGAGGGGCTGCGCCGCCGGGCGGGCGAGTTGGAACTCCTGCTGGAGAAGACAAAGTCTTCTTTGGCGCAGTTGGGTTAACATCGTGGAAGTTACCATCGTGGAAGTTACCATAGAAACTTAATCAGATGGACTGGCATAGCAGACGCATCACCGCGATCCTGGAGAACGCGTTGCTCGAAGACAAAGCGACGCGCGATGCCACTACCTACGCCACCATTGACGCACAGCAGCGGGCATCGGCGACCATCATAGCCAAGCAGGATTGCGTCCTCGCCGGGATCGGGTGCGTGCAACGCATCGTGGAGATATTTGAGCAGCTCGATCCCTCCGTCGTCGGCCACTCTGAGGTTACCAGCCATCCTGAGATCTTTGACGGGATCCGCTTGCACAAAGGGCAGCCGATCGCGGTCATCCGCCACAACGCGCGCGTCATCCTCTCCTGCGAGCGCGTGATCCTGAACATCTTGCAGCGCATGGGCGGGATCGCCACTCTGACCCGTCGCTTTGTGGACGCGGTCCATGGCACCAAAACACGCATCCTGGACACCCGAAAGACCGTCCCGGGCATGCGGGTGCTGGATAAATATGCCGTCCGCTGCGGCAATGGTTTTAACCACCGCCTGGATCTTTCAGATGGAGTGCTGATCAAGAACAATCACATCGCCCTCGGCGGAGGCATCGCAGCGGTATTGGAGCGCGCGCAGAAAAACCGTAAAGGCGAGCAGCCCATCGAGATCGAAGTGAGGAGCACTGAAGAACTGGAGCAGGCCCTGCAGCACGGCGCGGAGGCCATCCTTCTGGACAATATGACTCCCGGGCAGATCAGCGACTGCGTGCAGCGAGTCCAGCGCCATTCGCGCAGGATCCCGCTCGAAGCCAGTGGTGGCATCAATCTTGAGAACGTGCGCGCCTATGCTGAGACGGGAGTGGATTACATCTCCGTGGGCGCGCTCACGCACTCGCCCCAAGCAGTAGACCTGAGCATGAGGATCATGCCGGCGTAAAGGGCGCGCCAGATCGTGTTCCGGGATCCAAAGTTATAACAAGGAGAACTATGCGTAGATATTCACTCACACTTCTGGCGCTCGCCATGTTTGCCGGCACCACATGCTATGCCCAGCAATACACCATTGACCACGCGCATTCCTTCGCCAGCTTCAGCGTGCGCCACATGATGATCAGCAATGCCGCCGGTCGCTTTACGGATGTTTCCGGCATCATCAACTATGACGAGAAGGACCCGGCCAAGTCTTCAGTGGATGCGCATATCAAGACCACGACCATCAATACCGACAATGACTATCGCGACAAGGACCTGCGCGGCCCGAATTATTTTGACGTCGAGAAATTCCCTGAGATCGTGTTCAAGAGTGAAAAAGTTGAGAAACGCGGCAATCAATGGGTCGCGATCGGCGCCCTCACCATGCACGGCGTTTCCAGGCGCATGGAATTGCCCTTTGAGATCGCCAAGGCGGATACGCCGCAGGGAACGGCGATCGGCGTGACCGCGTCCACCAAGCTGAACCGCAAGGATTTCGGCATCAATGGCGGCGGAGTAGCAGTCGGCGATGACATCAAGATCGAACTCAGCATTGAAGCCAAGCCCGCCAAAGCCGCATCGCCGGCCGTCTCTGCTCCAAAAAAATAACGGCGCAGGCAGGCACCACAAGTCCGCTTTCGTTCAACGCAGGTGATCAACACCATCTGCGTTTTTTCTTTGTAACGACGACCGGGCTGCACTTCCGGTCAAGGGGGTGGATCATTCGCCAAACCAGATCTGAGGGTGAAAGAGCTTCAGCCTCTATTGTTCGCAGGTAATATGGTTCCGTGCCCGACCTGCTCACCGCGAATAACCTCCTGCCCCTCATCGCAGGCACGATTTTTGATCGCGCGGACTTTTTCCATCACTTCGAGCGGACGGGCTCGACCAATGTAACCGCCATGCACGCCGGAGCAGAGGGCGCGCCCGAAGGGTCGCTTTTCATTGCTGAGGAGCAACTCGCGGGCAAAGGGCGCGGCGGACATGCATGGCACTCTGAACCGGACTCGGGTATCTATATTTCCGCGCTGTTGCGTCCACGCATGCCGGCGGCGGATACGCTCTGGTTCTCATTGATCGCCGGGCTGGCTGCTCACCATGCCATCTCCCAGGTGATAGGGCTGAGCTGTGATCTGCGTTGGCCCAATGACATCATGCTCGGCGAAAAAAAACTGGGCGGGATCCTCACCGAGCTTAGCTCGGAGGGCGCCTCCGTGCGCTATCTGGTGGTGGGAGTCGGATTGAATGTAAACCAAGCCTCCTTTCCGGCCGAGCTCGCGGGACTGGCAACGTCATTATGCATGGAGACGGATCGCGAGTGGCCGCGAGCTGAGCTGCTCGCCGCTTTGTTAAAATCCTTCCACGCTGAATATGCTGCGCTGCGGAAAGACTTGCAAGGAGCGGCACGGTCGATCATTGCCCGATTCGAGCAGCATTCCACGTACGCTCGCGGTGCTCGGGTGCACGTGCCGGAAGAAGGCGGATACAGCGGCATCACGCAAGGCCTGAATGCGAGCGGATTTCTGCAAGTGCGCGCGGAGTCAGGATTAAAGACAGTGTTGAGCGGTGGCGTTCGAAAGATCTGATCTCTATGCTTCTCCTTCTCGATGTCGGCAACACTAATACCGTTCTCGGCCTCTACGCCGCGGAACCGGGCGGCGACAACTTCAATAGGTTGGTCGCGCACTGGCGCGTGGCGACCGTCAAAACGCAGACTGTGGACGAATACGGTGTGCTCTTCCGCAACTTGTTCGCCCTGGACGATCTTGAGGTCAAGCACGTGCAAGGCATCGTGATCTCTTCCGTGGTTCCTCCCGTGGACACCACCCTGCGCCAGGTCTGCGAACGCTACTTTCATATCAAGCCGCTCTTCATCGAGCCGGGCATTAAGACCGGAATGCCGGTGCAGTATGACAATCCATCTGAAGTTGGAGCGGACCGCATCGTGAACGGAGTCGCCGCGTTTGAGAAGTTTGGCGGACCCTGTGTGGTGGTTGATTTCGGTACCGCAACCACCTTTGACGCGGTCTCACGCAAAGGCGAATACATGGGCGGAGTGATCGCCCCAGGGATCAGCATTTCCGCGGAGGCGCTTTTTGAGCGGACAGCCCGGCTGCCTCGCGTTGACATTCGCAAACCTTCGAAAGTGATCGGCAGCAATACCGTGGGCAGCCTGCAGTCCGGTTTGTATTACGGATATCTTGGCTTAGTGGATGGCATCCTGGAGCGGCTGCTTGCTGAGATGGGTGGTGACACAAAGGTGGTGGCTACCGGCGGGTTAGCGGCACTGATCGCCGCTGGTTCCAAGTACATCACGGAAGTGGATGACCTGCTTACGCTGGATGGCCTGCGCATCATCTGGGAGCGCAATGCGCAGTTGCGCGCCAAGCATGCTGAGCCGCGCAAGCAGTAGCGTGGATAATTATTTCAATTACTTTACTGAGATCGAGGAGCGCTTCCAGCGTCGCCGGGGATCCATCCTTCTGTTGTCCACGCTGGATTGGGCGCTGATCGAGACCTGGAAAGATGCAGGCATTCCGCTCGAAGCGGTATTGCGCGGTATCGATGGAGCTTTTGACTCCTATGACACGAAGCCGCTTCGCGCAAAGACCAAAAAAGTGAACAGCCTGGCATACTGCGCGCAGGAGGTGCTCTCCGCCGCGCAGGACATGCAGGAAGCCGCCGTAGGCACGGTGCGCAAGCCCGCAGCGGATGCCGGATTTGAGAAGAGCGAAGTCGCCGCCTATCTGCTGCGCAACGCGCAGTTGCTGGAAAGAGCAACGCTTGCTCCTGCCGCACAGGTCATCGTGCGCCAGACCGCGGAGTCTTTGCAGAAACTCGCCGGGAACCTTCCCGAGCTCGAAGCTCTGGAGCGGCATCTGACGGTTCTGGAAGAAAAACTTTTTGCCGTGCTGCTTACCAGCACGCCGGAATCTGATTTGCTCGAGGTGCGCACGGAAGCCGACCGCGACATTGCGCCGTATCGCCGCAAGATGATCGCAGCGCAGATCGAACAGCTTCATCGGCAGTATGTGAATAAGCGTCTGCTGGAGCGCGCCAAACTCCCACGGCTGAGCCTTTTCTACCTGTGAATGTGACCATTGAAAAATTGGTCTATGGCGGCGACGGGCTGGCACGCGTCGCGGGCGATGATGGCCGCAATAAAACCTTGTTCGTCCCCTTTACCCTGCCCGGTGAAGACGTCCTGGTCACGAATGTGCGCGAGAAGAAGGGTTTTGGCAGAGCGGAATTGCGATCGGTCCTCGCGCCATCTGCTGCAAGGGTCGATCCCGGCTGCCCTTATTTTTTTCGCTGTGGCGGATGCCACTACCAGCATGCGGCATACCCGCTGCAGCTTGAATCCAAGCGCGGGATCTTGCGCGAGGCGCTGAACCGTGGCGCAAAACTTGATTGGCCCGGCGAGATCATTGCCCATGCAGCCGAGCCCTGGCACTACCGCAATCGCACTCGTATGCACGTGCGCGGCTCGGGTGCGGATTTCCGCATGGGCTACTACCGGCATGGATCGCATGAGCTGCTCGCCATCGAGAGGTGCCCCATCAGCTCTCATCTGATCAATCGCGCCATTAGCGTGATCGGGGAGCTCGGGCGAGACGCAGCCATGGCCCCGGCGATCAGTGAGATCGAATACTTTGCCAACGGAGAGGATTCTCAACTGCTGCTCGAGTTATATCTCTCAGCGCCAATGGATGCCGCGCTGCGCAAGCAGCTCGATGATTTCGCCCGGCAGATGGAAGCAGCACTCCCGGAATTCCTGGGAGCCGCGGCTTTCGCAACGGGAGATTTCAGCAACACCGCGTTGTGGCAATGGGGCGCTTCGCATTTGGACTACAGAACAGGCGGCCATAGCTATCGCGTGAGTGCAGGCTCGTTCTTTCAGGTAAACAGGTTTCTCACCGCGCAGATGATCTCATTGGCCTGTGCCGGGCAAAACGGCCGCCGTGCCCTGGACTTATTTGCCGGCACCGGGCTCTTCACATTGGAACTCGCGAAAGCGTTCAACAAAGTCATTGCTGTCGAATCCGCGCCCGCGTCATTCGCAGATCTGGTTCACAATGCGCCGTCAAACGTAAAGCCGCGAAACGCGACCACCGAACAATATTTGCAATCCGCGGCAGACCTGGAATGCGATCTTGTTCTGGTGGATCCCCCGCGCGCAGGGCTCGGCCCCAGGGTGACGGATCAGCTCGGAAAGATGCGTATCGAGCGACTGGCATACGTCTCCTGTGACCCCACCACGCTCGCCCGGGACCTTCATTCATTGCTCACCTCCGGCTTCCAGGTGACAGAGATCCATCTGCTGGATCTCTTCCCCCAGACTTTTCATGTGGAAACTCTGGTGCATCTGAGCCGATAATGCGGGCTTATGTACGCCATAGCTTTGCTCCGCTACCGTAAGCCCCTTGAAGAAGTGATGACGCACGTTGAGGCTCATCGCGCATACCTTGGCAGATTGAAAGCGCAGGGCACCCTGCTCGCATCCGGCCCATTCCAGCCACGCAACGGGGGCGCGCTGTTGTTGCGGGTGCCGGATGAAGGCGGCCACGCCGCCCTGGACGCGATCCGGGGCGCGGATCCCTTCACTACAACCGGCATGGCTCAATATGAGCTGCTGCCGTGGGACCCGGTCATCGGCCGCGATTCACTGGACAAAATCTGACACGCGCCGCTACAGCATCGTCGCAGAGGCAAGCCGCTATCTTCCTGGAGCAGCCCATGTTCTTCGCTGCTGTCGCCTTCGCATGCGGCATCCTTTGTGGAACGTATCTTTGGCGGCCCCCGTTGTGGTGGCTGGTGGGCGCAATCATTTTTTTGCTTGCGGCAATCGTCTTTGCAAGCCGGAACGCTGCTGCGGGGATGCTGCTTGCTCTAGCCGCTTTCCTCTGCGCCGGGGCACTGCAATTCCAGCTCGCCGCAGCGGCTGTGGAAACACTGCCTGACATTTCCGCATTTACCTCAGGTGAAGAAGTAAGCATCACCGCGCATGTTGTACGAAGCGGCCTGCTACGCGAGTCCTCGCAGGGTTTTCGCGACGAACGGGGAAAACCGGAATTTCGCCAGGTGCTCGATGTGGAGTCCGAGCAGATCAACGGGCAGGCCGTGCAGGCGGGGATACGGTTGAGCTTGCACTCTAAGCCGGGAGAAGAGTTCTCCGTGAACACCTCAGATGATGACTCGCCGGACTTGTCGCCGCCGCCGCCATTCCCCTATGGCACGCACATTCAGGTCAGCGGAAAATTGCGCGAACCCCGGAACTATGGCAATCCCGGCGCCATGGATTATGTCGGATATCTGCGAGGCAATGGCATCATCGCGTTAGCTTCGGCAAGAGCAGACCGTGTGCAGATCCTTCCCGGATTCTCCGGGACTCGCGCCGGAGGCTTTCGCAGCCGGCTGCGGCAGAGCCTGCTCTCGCACATGCTCGGCCTGGCCTCCAGCCCACAAAAACATGGGATGCTCGCGCTCACCCGCGAAGATGCCGGGCTGCTGGCGGCGATGATCATTGGCGAGCAATCACTCTTGGACCGCGAGATGAAAGCGGATTTTCAGCGCACCGGGACCTTTCACGTCCTGGTGGTCAGCGGCATGAACGTAGCGATCCTTGCTTTCGTGATCTTTTGGCTGTGTAAGCGGCTGCGTGCGGGAGAGATCACAGCCACCCTGGTCACGATCATCTCATCGCTGGCATATGCATATGTCACCGATCTCGGCACTCCGATCCTGCGCGCCGCGATCATGCTCTCGCTCTACCTCGCCGCGCGATTGCTCTATCGCGACCGCTACTCCCTGAATTCGGTGGGGACGGCGGCGCTGATCGTTCTGCTGGCAGCGCCGCCCACCCTCTATGAGCCCAGCTTTCAACTGACGTTTCTTTCGGTTGTGGCGCTGAGCTCCATCCTGCAACCTCTCCTTGAACGTACCTCGCAGCCCTACGCAAAGTCGCTTTCCGGCCTCGATTTCACCGGTATCGATGTGACTCTTCTGCCCAAGCTGGCGCAGTTTCGCATTGAGCTGCGTATGCTGCGCGGGAGACTCGCCCGCCTGGTCCCGGCGCCACCATCGTGGCAGCTGCGCATCGCGCACGCAGTGCTGATTTGGCCTTTGCGGATGGTGTTTGCGGCGTTTGCATTATTCGCCGTGGCGGCGGTCATGCAATTGGCGCTCGCGTTGCCCATGTCCCTCTACTTCCACAGGATTGCGATATGGGGAGTGCCGTCCAATATGGCAGTAGTCCCGCTCACTGAGGTGCTGATGCCGGCGGGCATCGCCGCTACATTGCTGTCCTATGTTTCGATGAAGCTGGCGATTTTCCCCGTCGAGGTCAGCGCTGCATGCCTGCATGCCATCACTTGGGTAGTCAGCCATTGGGGAGGCTCTCGCTTTGCGGAGATCAGGATTGCGTCGCCGGTTTTTACCGTCGCAGTCCTCTCTGCGGTGTGCTTTGCCCTCGCTATGCTTCTTATGCGCCGCCGGCGGTTCGCCATTCCGCTAGCCACGGGCACTCTCTTCCTGGGCGCGATCGCTGTGTCACTTCCTTCCCTGCCGCAACTCCGTCCTGCCGTCGCGGAGATCACGTTGATTGACGTTGGCCAGGGAGATTCGGTGCTCGTCGTCTCACCGGATGGCCACACACTTCTGGTGGATGGTGGCGGCCCCACCGGTGGCGCACGCGCCGAATCTTTCGATGTGGGAGAAGACGTCGTCTCTCCGTATCTATGGTCGCGCGGCATCACGCATCTGGACGCCGTCGCCCTGACCCATGCTCACTCGGATCACTTGAGCGGGCTCCATGCGGTGATAAACAATTTCAAGCCCGGAGAACTTTGGGTGGGCGCAAATCCTGAATCCGCTTCTTATCGCAAGCTGCTGACAGAAGCGCAAGCTCAGCATACTGAGATCCAGCGCCACAGCGCGGGCGAGGACTTTGGCTTTGGGGGCATGGATGTCCGCGTGCTTGCGCCCACCGCGGAGTGGCAGCCGCTGTTAAAAGCCCGCAATGATGATTCGCTTGTCCTGGACCTGAAGTTCGGTAGCACCACCGCGTTGCTCACTGGCGATGTGGAAAAGCGCCAGGAAGCATTCATTGCCCAGTACGCCCGGCACGCGGACCTGTTGAAGGTAGCGCACCATGGAAGCGCGACCTCCACCACACCGGAGTTGCTGGAAGCGGTCGAGCCGAAATATGCCGCGATATCGGTTGGCGCGCACAGCATCTTCGGGCATCCCAAACCGGCGGTGCTCAGCCGCTTAGCCGCAGCCCATGTGCGAACCTTCCGCACAGATACTTTGGGCGTGCTCACGTTCTATCTGGATGGAAAGAATGTGCTGCCGCCGGTTCAGCAGCGCTAAGCAGCTTAGGCGGCTGGGCTCGGATCTTCGCCCGCCAGCTGGCCTTCTTCGGCAGCAGGATTGCTGCGGTAGTCGTCGATCATCTGGCGCGCACGATCGGCTTCCGCGGGCGAGACGCGGATCACGACTCCGCCCACTCCCGGCAGCACATCTTGCGGCGCGTCCAGCGCGGATATCATGGATTCAATACCCGCGGATTCCAGCAGCCCTTGCACCACCATCGCTTCAGATTCCTGCTGCGTGTCAAATACATCTACCAATTCGGAATGGTCTTTTGATTCAGGGAGCGTTGCCATGGGTTCCTCCACAAGTCTGATGCAGAAAATTACTTCTGTGCGCTGCCTGGCTGCAAGCGCAACGTGAGCGTGCCCCAGAAAAGTCGCGCTTTCATCTGTACGGGGATGCGCGCGGCATCATCGCTATACCAGATCCAGATCTGTCCGCGGTCCTTGGATTTTCCCGTCGTCGCCACTGATTGCACGCGGATCGTCTTGAATCTTCCCGCCGGGAGCTGTATCTCTTCGCGGGCCTCCACGCTGGCGCGAACGTTCACCGTCTGCCCACCATCATTCAGCGGAAAGTCATAGCTTTTCCTGTCCTCGAGCGGCAGGGAAGCGATGTAAAACAGGGAAGAGAGCACATCTCCCACGCATCCCGGCGTGTCATTCTCCTGGCGCTTCGCCTCATTGTTCTTGCGCAGGTTCTTTTCATTGAGGACCGCCTTCCGGCGGCTCTGATCGAAAACGATGTTCGTGTCCAGGCGACGCAATCCTTCTTCCGTGTGTTTTGTAATCATGCGTGAGCAAAAGTTTTGCGGCTCCGCAAACGACTCAAACGTGTCATGCACGTGATACAGCAGTGAGACCACGCCGACCGCGTCCGCCGTGGAATAGATGCGCTGCTCTCGTCCCGCCATGTCCACATGGATGGTCGCCACTCCCGCCTGAAAGAGCCTCCAGTCCACCAGATAGGTGAACGTCTGGCCATTCGGCCAATGGAAATCTCCCGCGGGATTATTTCCCAGCCGGGAATTTGCCGGGCTCGCTGCCGAAGGTGAATGGGTCTGCCCAGTGACCGCCGCAACCCAGACAATACCCGCCAGTAGCAGTTTGATCGAGTTCCGCAGTCTCAGGAGTGCACCCGGTGCCACAGGATTTTCACTGCCAGCGCCACCAGCATCGCGAGCGCGCCTACCAATGCATTGTACTCGCGGTGCTTCCAGTAGCGCTGCGCGGAGAATGCTTCATGATCCCCTGAAACATTCCATGCGGAAAGCCGCGGAAGCAAGCGCGGCACGTGGGCGCGGTAGTCATCAAAGCCGGCAAAGGCGCCGCCCAGAAAATCTTCTTCGCCCCGGATAACAGGTAGATAGATCGCAAGAAAAAGCAGCACGATGCATGCTCCCACCCAGATGCTGCGGGAAGCCACACCGAAGCCGATCGCCATGATCAATGAGCCCAAATAAAGCGGATTGCGTGTGTATGCATAGGGTCCAGTGGTGGTCAGCTCAGCGTTTTTGCGAACGTGTCCCGCAGCGGCGGCGCGGATCGCCACTCCGGGCGCGGCGGCGGCCGCACCCAGCGCCAGCGAAAGCCACGTGGGCTGCGCCAGCCACAGATAAATGCCGGCAAACACAAACCCCAGCGGCACGCGAATGCGTTTTGCAATGCGGTTCCATTGGTTTGTGGATGACATTTTTTACAAGAGCCTGCGCGCTGCGTCTGCTACTTCGTCGATGGAGATATTTAAAAGACCTTCGTCAGCCTGGCTGGTATGCGTGTAACTGGTGGAACTCGCAGCGCTGCGCAGAACAATACTGGGAGTGTAATACGGGCCGTTACGCAGGGGGTCTGTGGGTCCGAAGATCGCTATTACCGGCACTCCCAGCAGATTCGCAAGGTGCATCGGCCCAGTATCCCCGCCGATAAACAATGCCGCTCGCCTTGTGAATGAGATGAGTTGCGAGAGCGAACAATCGATCACTACCGCCGTGCCCTGGCTCGCATCCGAGGCTTTCCTCGCCGGCTCCGCTTCGTTGGGCCCGGCATTGATCAGAGAAGCGATGCCAAATTCCTGCAACCGTCGGGCGACCCCACCGTATCGCTCTGCCGGCCATTGCTTGGCACCCCATCCCGCTCCGGGATTGAGGAGGGCAAAGCGCGTGATCCCTCTGCGGCGCAATTCCGATGCGCACCATTCTTCTGCCGCCGGATCGATAGGCAGTGAAGCTGCGGAATCATCGCGCGAGGCAACTGCCACTCCGCACACTTCCGCAGCCTGCTCGATGACGTGCGCCCGGGTTGTGCGCACTCTCTGCTGGTAGAGCAGCCTTGCAAAGCCTTCCCGAGGAGTATCGCTCCCGATGACGATTTTCGCTCCGCCCATTCTCGCCAGAAGCGCGGATTTCATCGCTCCTTGCAGATCACAACAAACTTCATATCGGGCTTGGTGAAGCTCTCTTCGCAATCCGGAGAGCGCGCTCACCCCACTCACGGGATGCTTTCGCCAATGCTTGGTATCCGCAAGATGCACGGTGTCCACCAGGGGGCTGCTCAGCAGCTCCTGCCAGTGGCGCTCCACCAGCCATCCGATGTGAGCCCGCGGATTTTCCTTGCGCAACGCAGTGACTGCCGGCAGCGCGTGGAGGATGTCACCCATCGCGCCCAGCCGGGCGATCAGGATTCTTTCCATCTGCGCAATAACTCGGAAGAGGAATGGTCTTTTGGATCGCCCACGATCTCAACCCGTCCACCACATGCGATCACTACTTCACGTTCCGGCACGGTCTCAGCGGTGTAATCCGTCCCTTTCGCGTGAACCTCCGGGCGGATCTCGCGGATGATCTCGCGCGCGTCCGGTTCAGAGAAGATCACTACTGCATCCACAGCTTCGAGCGCGGCAATCACCTCCGCGCGCTCATTCTCTGGGGTGCGGGGGCGCCCTTCGCCCTTTAGTCTTTGCACGGTCGCATCCGCATTGATCGCCACCAGCAACCGGCCACCCAGGTTTTTCGCTGCCTGCAGGTACCGGATATGGCCCACATGCAGCACGTCGAAGCAGCCATTCGCCAGTATCAGCGCCTGGCCCTCACCGCGCCATTGCTCAGCCAGTTTCGCCAGGGATCCGCGCTCAACGATCTTGTTCACGCGCTGCGTACCGCGTTGCGCAACTCTTCTGCGCTCACCGTTGCCGTGCCCCGTTTCATCACCACAATGCCCGCGGAAAAATTCGCCAGTCGGGCGGCATCTTCCGCCTCTGCCCCGGCTGCGAGTGCGGCGGTGAATGTGGCGATCACCGTGTCTCCAGCTCCGGTCACGTCGGCAACCTCATCACTGCCATGGATCGGTATATTGATCGGCTTGCGGCCTTTGGCGAAAGAGACCATGCCATCTTTGCCGCGCGTGATCAGCAGGGTCTCAAGCGCCATCTTTTGCATCACCGCATTCCCGGCGGCAAAAAGATGCGCATGATCATCGCCGAGCTTCACCTTCAGCGCCTCTTCCACCTCGGGTTCGTTGGGCGTGGCGGCGGTGACGCCGGTGTATTCCAGCATGCGGTAGCGCGAATCGAGCGTGACCGGGATGGAGTCCGTGCCGCGTCGTTCGCGCAGCAGCTGGAACATCTCCGGGGTGGCTGCGCCGTAACCGTAATCTGAGATAAGCAATGCGTCTGCGGCTTTGAAGTAGCGCACTGCGCCGGCCAGCAGCTCACGAGAAATGTGCTTTCCCAGAGGCGCACCCGGTTCTTTGTCAATGCGCACCACCTGCTGCCGTGAGGTGTGCGAATGCCCTGCCTGAATGCGCGTCTTGGTCACGGTTGCATGTCCCTTTAATCTCAAGATCCCGCCCAGGGCAATATGTTTCCGGCGAAATTCCTTCAGCAGCATCCGCCCCGCTTCATCATCACCCACAACTCCCACCGGCAGCACGGTCACACCCAGGTCGGCAAGGTTATTGACGGCATTGCCCGCGCCGCCCGGCACCACAGAGCGCTCACGCTGCTTCAAGATCAGCACCGGAGCTTCACGGGAGACGCGAGAGATCTCACCAAACACGAATTCATCCGCCACCAGGTCGCCAAGCACGGCGACGGTCACCCGTGGGAAAGCATCGATCAACTTCAGCAGCCGCTCAGATTGCTTCATGAAGGTGCACGCATTGTCTCAGTCAGACTATCGCCTGCGCAACCGCTCGGCTACGGTCGCCAACATCTCGTTGACAAGTTGATCCGCATCCTCGATCTCGATCCGAAGCTCGATAACGCTCATCGGCTGCAGCTCTTTGGCGAACTCAGCAAGCTTCACCGCATCCTTTTCCGTGGTGACAAATCCCAGTGCATGTTTGCTATCCCGCTCGCGGAGCAGCCGATCGACATCAGCATAGCTATACCGGTGGTGGTCCGCGAACATTACCTCTCCCGCCGCTCGAATTCCCAGGCCGCGGACATCGGCAAAGAACTGCTCTGGGCGCGCCACCCCGCAAAATACCACCGCCGGATCGGGAAGTCCTGTGGGTGGCATTCCAAGCTGTCGCCGGATCCGCCACAGTTTCCTTCCCGCGAGCGCCGCCGCATCCACGGAGAGGTCGTGTGGCACTGCTACCGCATCCGCGCGCTGCAATGCGGATAAGGGCTCGCGCAGCCGCCCACTGGGCAGAAGCTTGTCGTCAAGATCAGAAGCGGACAGCAGCACGATATCGTACTCACGGGCTAATTGCCGATGTTGGAAGCCATCATCGAGTAAATGGAGCCATTCGCCGTGCGCCGGCTTTACGCCGGAAAAGATCGTCTCCGCATACTTGCCGGCTGAATAGCGATGCTCTCCCACGATCACCGGCACTTCCAGCTTGCGGGTGATCAGCAGCGGCTCATCGCCATACTTTGATGGCTCGCCTTGAGGGTCCACCAGCCTCACCCCGCGAGATTCGCGCCCGTAACCCCTCGAGAGCACGTCGAAAGCCATCTTTCGTTTCTGCAACTGCGCGCCCAGCGCAATGGTGAAAGGTGTCTTCCCGGTGCCTCCCACTCGCAAGTTCCCAATGCTGATCACCGCATGTTCCAGCGAACGGCTGCGCAGTGCGCCGCGGTCATACATGGCGTTCCGCGCGCCCACCACCGCCCCATAGATCGCGGAGAACGGATCCATCATTGCGCCGCTCCATTGTGATAACGATCTTTCATCGTGCCCGGCATCCAGAGCAATACCTTGAGCGCGTCCATGGTGCGCTCCGTCGCGCCGGCATGGGCTTCAAAGACCTGTAGCGCCCGCGCTCCCAGGGCATTGCGTTCATCAGCATTCGCCAGCAAAGGCCATCCATGCTGCTGCAGCTCTTCAGCGGAGATCACTCGCAATGCGTCTGCGCGGCGAAAGATCTGCACCATGTCGCGGAAGTTTTCCATATGCGGCCCAACCAAGATGGCTTTGCCGAATTGCGCCGGCTCCAGAATATTGTGTCCGCCGCGCGGCACCAGGCTGCCTCCTATGAACGCGAGTGTCGCAATCTTATAAATGGCGGCAAGTTCTCCTATGGTGTCCAGAAGCAGCACGCCGCCATGTAGCGGCTCGCCCTTCCATGCGGAGCGTCGCCAGAACGTGACATGCATCGTCTGCAGCAATTGCAGCACCGCAGGGAAGCGCTCCGGATGCCGCGGCGCCAGCACGAAGACCGTCGCTGGTGCCCGGCGCAAAACTGCTTTGATCGCCGGCACCAGCAGTTCTTCCTCTCCGTCCACCGTGCTGCCGCAGACCACAACATCCGCATTCGGTTGCATAGCCAAAGCGATCTGCTGGACGATCGCCAGATCCGGCGGCGCCTTCACGTCGAACTTAAGATTGCCGCTTACCTGCACCCGGTGCTCGTCCGCGCCGATCGTCATCAGGCGATTGCGGTCTTCTTCGCTCTGCGCCAGAAATAGATCCACGTTTTCCAGCACGCGGCGCAACAGCCGGCTAAATCTCCGGTATCGCGGGAATGATCGGTCGGAGATCCTGGCGTTCACCACAACCATGCGCGCGCCGCTTGCATGGCACTGGTACAAAAAATTCGGCCAGAACTCGGTCTCCGCCAAAACCACCAGCCTGGGGCGCAGATGCTTCAGGTACGGACGGATGGCGAATGCAAGATCGAGTGGAAAATAAAAAACGTTTTCCGCGCCGAATCGCGCTTTTGCCAGGGATTGTCCAGTGCGCGTGGTGGTGCTCACTACGATGCGCCACCCTGGATACTCGCCCTTCAGTCGCGCTATCAGCGCGGTGACCGCTAATACCTCGCCCACCGAGACAGCGTGCACCCAGATGCAGTTGTCATTTGCGCCCGTGAGCGCCAGGCTCTCGGATATTCGGCCCAATCGTTCGGCCAGCCCCTCACGGTACTTGTTCTTGCGCAACATCTGGACCAGCCAGAATGGCGACCCTAGAACGGCCGCGATCGCGAGCAACAGGCTGTAAAGCAGATACATATTCGAGAGCGCATATTCTAAATGCCTTGTGATTGCTGCATAATCAAGCCATGCAGTTCCGTCGGACTTTCCTTTTGCTCTTCTTCGCCGCAACTTTCTCCTGGGCGATGAAGGACTATGTCTTCAATCCACCGAAGGCCTTCCACGCAAAGACCTATCCGGCAAAGGATGTCCACGATTCAGAGAAGCTGACCATCGCCGCGGATCCCTATGACCTGGCGGACAAGACCGCCAATGTCTTCGCTGTTCAGTACAAGAAGGAAGGCTTTCTTCCCATCCATTTCATTGTCTCCAATGATTCGGGCCAGCCCGTCTCATTGGACCGCATGAAGGTCCTCTTCATCACTAAATCGCGAGACAAGATCGAACCTGCCACCTCAGATGATGTCTTTCGCCGCATCTCCAAGCAGATCAAGCGCGGCGATGAGCCCCAGCTTCCCCTGCCCATTCCTATGCCCAGGCGCTCCAAGCTGCCGGTAAGCAAACAGGCGCAGGCTGAGGTGGAAGGCGCGCAGTTCATGGCACACGCCGTGGAAGCCCATGCCACGCAAGCGGGCTTTTTCTTCTTTGATGTCAGGGACATTGACAATCCCCTCGCCGGCGCAAAGCTGGTGATCACCGGGATTCAAAATTCAGCGGGGCAAGAGTTGTTCTTTTTTGAGATTCCGATGGAAAAGTACCTGTCCTACCAACCCACCAAACCCTAAGTAAAGAGTGATCTGGTGCCCCACGTTCCGCCGAGCTTCAGCGAGGCTAACGTGGGAGTGCGAGTTTTATAATGCTTACATGGCCACTACCGCTCAACCCGCCTTCACCCATAAGCTCGCTGAAAAATACGAAGTGGTGATCGGGCTTGAGGTCCACGTCCAGCTGCTTACGGAGACCAAGGCATTCTGCTCCTGCTCCACTCGATTCGGTGCGCCGCCGAATTCCAATGTTTGTCCGGTCTGCTTGGGATTGCCGGGCGCGCTACCCGTGTTAAACCATCGTGCTGTGGAGTTCGCCACGCTGGCTTCCATGGCGCTGAATTGCCGCGTGAATCAGACCAGCATCTTTGCCCGCAAGAATTACTTTTATCCTGACCTGCCCAAGGGCTATCAGATCTCCCAGTTCGATAAGCCATTGGCTGAGCATGGTTTTATTGAGGTGCAAGTGGCGCGCGAACGCAAACGCGTCGGCATCACCCGTCTGCACATGGAAGAGGACGCCGGCAAGAGTATTCATGATGGCT
Organism: Terriglobales bacterium; assembly: GCA_038254775.1. GTDB lineage: Bacteria > Acidobacteriota > Terriglobia > Terriglobales > Acidobacteriaceae > JBBSFV01. Next base: position 68,217 of record JBBSFV010000011.1, read on the forward strand.
TTCCTGATTCAGCCGAGTGCACCTCGATCGACCTGAACCGCAGCGGCGTGCCGTTGATCGAGATCGTCAGTGAGCCGGATATGCGCAGTCCGGAAGAAGCCTATGAATACCTCACGCGTTTAAAAGAGATCATCTTGTACACCGGAGTGAGCGATTGCAACATGGAAGAAGGATCGCTGCGCTGCGACGCAAACATCAGCATCCGTCCCCGCGGCCAGAAAGAACTCGGTACCAAGGCGGAGGTCAAGAATGTGAACTCTTTCCGCTTCATCAAACTCGCGCTGGAGTATGAGATCGAGCGTCAGGTCGACATCCTCGAATCCGGCGGCAAGGTGGTGCAGGAGACGCGTCTCTACAACTCTGCTGAAGGCAAGACCTTCTCCATGCGCAGCAAGGAACAGGCGCATGACTATCGCTACTTCCCCGAACCGGACCTGCTTCCGCTCGTTGTCGATTCAAAGATGCAGGATGCCGTACGCGCCACCCTGCCGGAGCTTCCCGAATCGCGCCGCGCCCGCATGGTCACGGATTATGGCATCAGTGAGCAGGACGCAATTGTTCTCACCGCCACCCGCCGCCGGGCAGACCAATTTGAGGAATCGGCTAAGCAAGCCAAGAGCGCAAAGCGCGTGGCCAATCTCGTGCAGTCAGAGCTGATGGGCAGGCTCAAGGCGCGCAACCTGGAGATGGAAGATTCGCCCATCACCATGAAGGGCGTCGCTTTCTCCGCAGACCTGCTGGAAGACAAAACGCTTTCCAGCAAGATGCTGAAGGATTTGTATGACATTGCCTTCGAGCGCGGCGAGGATTTTCCCGCCGTCTATGAGCGCGAAAAGCCACAGCAGATCAGTGACACCGCCGCCATTGAAAAAGTTATCGACGAAGTCATTGCCGCCAATCCCAAGCAGCTCGAGCAGTACCGGGGAGGCAAGAAAACCGTTGCCGCCTTCTTTGTCGGCCAAGTGATGAAGGCCACCAAGGGACAGGCAAATCCCGCTGTTATCCATGATCTTTTGACGAAGAAACTGGACGGGTGATTAACCGATGCAAAAAGTAAACATGGCGGAAAAGTTCGCGTCATTTGCGGAGCATTTCTCCCCGAAGATCGTGGGCGAGGTGAACGACTGCCACGTGAAACTCGTCAAAGCCAAAGGCGATTTCATCTGGCACCACCATGACCACGAAGACGAGATGTTCCTGGTGGTCTCTGGGAGCTTCACCATGAAATATCGCGACGCCTCAGGGTCAGAACGCGCTGAGCAGATCGCCGAAGGTGAATTCGTGATCGTCCCTCGCGGAGTGGAGCACTGTCCCGTAGCGGCTGAAGAAGTGCACATCCTATTGATCGAACCGAAATCCACTGTTAACACTGGCAACATTGTTGGCGATCGAACAGTCGCGGAACTCGAGCACATTTAGCGGAATTACTTAGATGGCCCAGTAGGGTTAAGTAAGCAGCAGCAGAGTACAACCAGTTGACTGAAGAGTAACTCTGATTAACAAAACCTGAGCAGCTCTTTCGTCTCCATGAGGAAAGCCTGCCCGGTTCCTGTGGAGTTACCGTGATACGCCGCTGCCAGCCTCTCGCCTTTACCTTGTCATGGGCCCTTCTTTTTTTCTGTGTCATCTCATTCGTCTCAAGCGCCCGCGCGCAAACTTTTTCTCATGACAATTACGTAGCGTCCCTTGGCGGTAGCGTTATCAATCGCGCTGACTTCAACAAGGACGGCGCAATGGATCTGGTCATCGGGAACAATGCCGCGCAGGATGTTTCCATCGTCCTCGGCAATCCCGACGGCAGTTTTCAGGCAGCACGCTCGTACTCCACCGGCGGTAACGCGGACGACCTGGTGATCGGAGACTTCGATAAAGATGGCAATCTAGATATCGCCGTCGCGCATTTCACCACCAGCTCGATCGGGATACTTCTCGGCAATGGCGATGGAACTTTCCGCAATGGCACCAATGTTGCCACGCCGGATTACACCACCTCCATCACGACTGCTGACTTTAATCACGATGGCTTTCTCGATCTTGCTGTTGGCGTCAACGGATCGAATTCGGTTTTGATTTATCCCGGTACCGGCACTGGCAGCTTTGGCGCGCCCATCGCGTTGACCGCTGGGACCATGCCCATCCGATATGTGCGCGCGGGACACTTTAATAATGACGGCAATGCCGACCTCGCCGTGATCGGCACCTCCGGTTACAACGGGGAATTAAATGTCCTTCTCGGCTCCGGCAACTTTGGTTTTACCAAGACTTTCACTATGTCCGCCACCGATCCCCGTTACTTGAACGCCGCCGACGTGAACCAGGACGGCTACTCAGACCTGCTGTATTCGGAAGGCTTCTGCCCGGCGGGCTTCTGCCCCGCGGTCCACGTCCTGATCAGCCAGAAGAATGGCCAGTTCACGCAGTCCGCCAAAATCACCCTGGATGGTTCCAGTCACAAGATCCCCTTTACGCCGCAGGCGATCGATGTGAATGGCGATGGCATCAATGACATTGCTTTCGCGATCTATGGCGCTGAAGCTGTGAGCAATGGAAGCACCAGCACCTATGAAGTGCTGGTCTACCTCGGGAATCCGGATGGCACCTATCAAAGTGTTCCGGCAAAGATCTGGACGGGAACCAACAAATCCACCTCTGCGATCACCGTGGGCGATTTCAACCGCGATGGCAAGCTCGATATCGCCACGGCGAATCCCGGCGACGCGACCATGAGTGTGCTGCTCAACACCACGCCGCGCGGTGCCTGCAAACTGAGCACCACGTCGCCATCCATCACCGTCTGCCAGCCGCAGGACAATACCGCAGCTCTGGTGGATGCGAACCACTCCATCCGCTTCACCGGATGCACCACGGATGCAAGCACGGTCAATGTAGTGAAGCTATATATGGATAATGCTCTGATCTTTAGCCAAGCCGGCAATTGCTTAAATACGGATGTGGTCCCCAATCCAGGAATCCATTTCTTCGTGATCAAAGCCTGGGACCGAGCAGGAAATATCTTCCGCACCAATCGACACCTGACTGCTTACAACGGACCGTACGGGCAGACCTGCACGGTCGCGCCGCTCTCGGCAAAGATCTGCTCACCTGCACCGGGCAGCAGCAACGCTTCGCCGGTGCGCGTGGTGGGCGGGATCAACTCAGATCGGCCCGTCACCTCGACGCAGCTTTACGTCGACAACGCGCTGATCTATAGCACCAAGACCAGTGACCATGTGGACCGCAGCTTCACCCTCTCTTCAGGATCACATTACATGGTGTTGAAAGGCTGGGACGCCAGCGGGCGCATATTCAGCACATCACGCAGCTTTACAGTCCAATAAACCCTCCTGTGGGCGGACGAAGAGGCGCGGCCCCGGTTTTCATCCTGTGGCCACGCCTTCAGTCTTTGGTGGGCTTGCGGTCAAAGCGAAACTTCATCACCAGCAATGAGATCACCAGCAGGACCGCGATTCCATTCGTGATCACGATGGGCCATGCCTTGGTCATTACGCCATAGATGCACCAGGTGAGCAGTCCGATAGCGAGCGCCATCAGCATGCGGAAGGAGAGTCCCTCACCCGAGCGGCGCTGGTAGGTGATGACCACTTGCGGCAGATTTGCGATCGTCGTGATCGTGCCTGCGGCGTATCCCACCAGATCAGCAGCGGTCATGAGCCGTTGGATGCGCTTCGCCTCGCGCGGGAAGGAGCTCCTTTTTCTTTGTTACCATCGATGAGTGAGTTCCCCTGGCGCCATCCGAGTACGCTTTGCACCCTCGCCCACCGGCCAGCTTCATGTAGGCAATGCCCGCACAGCGCTGTTCAACTGGTTGTTCGCCCGGCAAAAAGGGGGGACCTTTATCCTCCGTATTGAAGATACGGATGTCGAACGCAGTGAAGCGCGCTATGAGACCCAGCTCCTGGAAGATTTGAAATGGTTCGGATTGGAATGGGATGAAGGCCCGGACGTGGGGGGCGGATTCGGCCCTTACCGCCAATCAGACCGCGCTCAGGTCTATCACCACTATGCCGAGCGCCTGCTGAATGAGGCCAAAGCTTATCTCTGCTTCTGCGGCGCCGAAGAACTTGAGCATGAACGCAATCAGGCGATGGAGGAGCATCGCTCGCCGAACTATTCAGGCAAGTGCCGTAAGCTTGATCCAGCGGAGTCACAAAAACGCCGGGCAGCGGGTGAGCAGGCAGCCATCCGCCTTCACATCCCCGATCATCCCATCAGATTTCATGACATCGTGCATGGCACTGTCGAATTCTCGAATGAGGTAGTGAGCGATCCCATCATCGTCCGCTCCAGCGGCATGCCCGTGTACAACTATGTGGTGGTGATCGATGACGCCTTGATGAAGATCACGCACGTCATCCGCGGTGACGATCATCTGTCCAACACTCCCAAACAGGTTGCGCTCTATGAAGCACTGGGGTGGCCGGTGCCTGAGTTCGCGCATCTTTCCACCATTTTGGGTTCGGACCGTGAGCGGCTCTCAAAACGCCACGGCGCAACCTCCATCGCCAATTTCCGCGAGATGGGCGTGCTGCCTGAAGCGCTCATCAATTACCTGGCACTGCTGGGATGGGCGCCCCCCGGCGGCACCCGCGAGACCTTTACTCCCACGGAATTGATCAAGGAGTTCTCACTCGAGCGGGTCACGCCCTCGCCCGCCGTCTTTGACATGCAAAAGCTCTACTGGCTGAACCGCCATTCCATTGCGCAAGCAGATCCAGAAAGGCTGCTTTCGCTGGCGCTGCCGTTTTTCCAAGAGTTTCTGCCTGCGGAGATCGATTCAAGCACTCGCACCTGGTTCCAGCAGCTTTTAACGCTGCTTGCGCCCTCGGTTGACAAACTAGGCGATCTGCCCGCGCGCGCGGCGATGGTCTTTAATTTCGATCCCACAGCGGCTATCTCTGCCGCGGACAACTCTGATGTGTTGCAAGCGGAGAAGGCTTCAGCCGTGATCATCGCCTTCGCCGAAAAAATATCAGCCGCTCAGGGGGCGCTCTCCCCGGAAACATTCAAGGCGATCGTGAATGAAGTCAAGACCGCTACCGGTGCCAAGGGAAAAGATCTCTTCCATCCCATTCGGATCATGATCACCGGCTCACACTCGGGCCCTGAGTTCGACAGATTGATCCCCATCCTGGAGCAGGGAAGCGCGCTTACCTTGACTCGACCCGTGATGAGCGTGGGTCAAAGAGTGAATGCTTTCGTTTCGGCATGGAAGAGCGCACATGCCTAACTCGCCTACAGTGGACCTGATTTTTCCGCACAACTATTCGGTGGAGATACTGGCAGAAGCTCCGAAGAGTGATTTGGTCTCGCTGGGCGCCCCTGCGCGCATGCGTATCCCTGAATCCGGGGAAGATGTGGATGCCCTGCACGTGAAAGTAACTCCTGCGGATGCGTCGCCATGGTTGGGAAGCTTCGCACACGGCTTTGAAAGCGAAGGCGTGAGCAATGGCGTGTGGGCTTGGCCTGATGGCGAATCGCTGGCGGTTGTCTCCGCCGGATATGGATATGTCGTCAAAGCGCATGATCCCAAGAGCTGGGTGCGGCTCCAACCCATGCCCATCACGGATGTTCGCATCTCACCGGAGCACCAGTTGATCATCTTTGCCGACTTCACCAACATTTACGCTTACAGCGCGGCGAAGACCGTGTGGAAATCAGACCGGCTCTCCTGGGATGGCGTCACCATCACCCAGGTGGCGACGAATCACATTTTCGGATTGGGTTGGGACGCCATGTCTGACAATGAGATCGAATTCGTCATTGACATGCGTACCGGCCAACACACCGGAGGCGCGCGCCCTTGGGCAAAACGTTAAACAGAAGAAGAGCCGCGCAGCGGCGACATTACGTAGCCCGGCACGTAAGTGCCGGGTTGGCCGATCAGACCGACGGAGTCCCGCAGGGACGCCACCGCTTTTCCATCATTCCGACCGATTGTCATTCTGAGGAACGAAGCGACGAAGAATCCCTTTGACGCCTTGGAAAATTGTTTGTCATTCTAAGGAGCGAAGCGACGAAGAATCCCTTTAATACCTTGGAAAATTGTTTGTCATTCTGAGGAACGAAGCGACGAAGAATCCCTTTCACCCCCGAAACTGTCATCCCGAGCGAGCCTGCGCAAGGGCGGAGCCCTGAAGCGGTCAGGCGACGAGGGACAATGCCTCTGCTGTCGCGTAGCGACAGCCTGAAGGCTAAAAACTAGCCAGCAGATGCTTGTCATTCCGAGCCCAGCGAGGAATCTGCATTTGTGAGGAACAATGCCTCTGCTGTCGCGTAGCGCTTGAACCCTGCCTGTTGCACTGTCATCCTGAGCGAGGCGCAGCCGAGTCGAAGGATCTATGCATTGCTTTTGTCATTCGCAGCGTAGGAGAAATGCATTTACGAAACCCCGAACAGCCGCACTACCGTAGAAGAACGGGGCTTCAGCCCCGGAACATCGCTTGCAAGGCGTCTTCCAGGCGCGAATGGCGAAATTCAAAGCCGGATGCCAGCAGCTTCGCCGGCACTGCCCGCTGGCTCGCCAGCAATATCTCTTGCCCCATCCCGCCGGGCACCATGCGCAACGCCCACGCAGGCACGCCAAAGATCGCCGGCCGACGCAACGCTCCCGCCAGTTCCGCGGTGAACGCGCGGTTCGACACCGGCTCCGGCGATGTTGCATTCACCGGTCCCTCCACGCCAGGTGCGCGCATCAAGTGAAGGATCGCGGCTACCAGATCGTCCAGCGTGATCCAGCTCATCCATTGCCTGCCCGAACCTGACTTTCCCCCCAATCCGGCGCGGAAGAGCGGCAACATCGGTGCCAGCGCTCCGCCGTTCTTTGCCAGCACGATCCCGATCCGCAGCTTTACCACGCGGATTCCCGCATCCAGCGCGGGCTGCGTTGCCGCCTCCCAATCGCGGGCCAAGTCAGCTAAAAATCCCGAACCGAATGACGACTCCTCCGTCAGCACCTCATCGCCGCGATCGCCGTACGCGCCCACGCCGGAAGCGGTAATCAGTAGCTCGGGCTTTTGCGGAAGCTGCGAAAGGTCTCGGGAGAGATTTTCAGTCCCCACGATCCGGCTTTCCCGGATGAGGCGTTTCTTCCCCGGCGTCCACAGGCCGAAGATCGGCTCACCCGCCAGATGGATCACCACTTTTGGCGGCGAGGCATGAAGCCTTGCGTCGATGGGAGATCTTCCAGCGGCATCCCAGGAAAAATCCTGCTCTGACTTTGCCTGGCCGCGCACCAGTGCGCCAGAGGTTGTTCCCTGCCGCGCAAGCTCGCGCAATAAAGCCCCACCCACCAGGCCTCTTGCGCCGGTCACCAATACAGACGGAGTCGCTTGGTTGTCCATGGACCGGTTATACGCCAGGGCGGCCCCACTCACCTGTTAGGATTTTCCGGTGAATGCACTTCTCCACAAACACCACTCGGAAATGGCGCGGGCGGCGGCGGCTGCGATGCAGAATCAGTACCAGGAAGCCATTGACATCTGCTCTGAGTTGCTGACCGGCGGCACCTATGAAGAACTGGCGAGCTCCGGCCAGGAAGAGAGCGCACGCACCTTTCGCGCCGAAGCCCGCCTGCTGATGGCAACTGCGCTCCATTATTCTGACGCTACGTATGAAGACATTGTGCGTCTGTTGAGCTTTGCCATGGAGTCCCCTCCCTCCGTGCAGAAGGATGTGTACTTCACCATGGCGGTGGTGCAGCTCTCGTTCGGCCATTCCAAAGAGGCGCGCGAATCGATGGAGAACAGCCTGGCCATCATTGAGAATGCGTTGCAAGAAAATCCAGCCGACGAAAGCCTCGACCGCCAACGCGACGAAGCCCGCGAGTTCCTGCGCGAGCTTACGAATTAAAGTGATTTATCTAGTTTTCCCAATACTTCAATACTCACTCACTGAATGCTGGGTGCTGATTGCTGAATGCTGGATATAATCCATCCACCGTGCCCTCGCCCAAGGACAAAGAGAACCCTGACCGCATCGTCTCCGGCGCCGCAGTCGATGACGATGCGTCGGTAGAGCTCCAGCTCCGGCCGCGACGTTTGGCGGAGTTCATCGGCCAGCACAAAGTCCGGGAGAATCTTGCAGTCGCCATTGAAGCGGCCCGCTCGCGCGGTGAGACGCTGGACCACGTGCTGCTCTACGGACCCCCAGGACTAGGGAAGACCACTCTTGCCACCATCATCGCGAATGAGATGGGTGTGGACTTTCAGCAGACCTCCGGCCCTACTCTGCAGATCAAGGGAGACCTGACCGCGATCCTCACCAATGTTCGCGAGAAGCAGGTGCTTTTCTTTGACGAAGTGCATCGCCTGCAGCCCGCGCTCGAAGAGATTTTGTATTCCGCCCTTGAGGATTACAAGCTGGACATCATCATTGGACAAGGGCCGTCGGCGCGGACACACACCCTTGACGTTCATCCATTTACTTTCATCGGTGCAACCACCCGCGCCGGATTGCTCTCCGCGCCGCTTCGCTCCCGCATCGGCATCATGCTGCGGCTGGAGTTTTACACAACGGAAGAGCTGAAGATCATTGTGAACCGCTCGGCGGATATTCTCGGAGTGAAAGTGGACGACTCCGGCGCCACTGAGATCGCCAGCCGCGCTCGCGGCACTCCGCGCATCGCAAATCGATTGCTTCGCCGGGTGCGAGATTATGCGCAAGTACGCGGCGCCGGACACATTGACGAGCCCACCGCGCAAGCCGCGCTCGCCATGCTTGAGGTGGACCAGCACGGCTTTGACCAGACCGATCGTCGCCTGCTGCTCACCATCATTGAAAAATACCAGGGAGGCCCCGTCGGCTTGAATACTCTGGCGGCTGCATTGGCGGAAGAGCCTGACGCCATTGAGGATATCTACGAGCCGTTCCTCATCCAAATCGGGTTCCTGAACCGGACCCCGCGCGGTCGCACCGCCACCCGGCTGGCATATGACCACTTCGGCATCGTTCCCAACTCGCGGCAATCGGCGCTGTTCTAGAGCCAAGGCTTGCATTTATCTACACGGAACCCTATCCAAACTCTGGACAGCACGTCTAAAGCAGCGATCATGACCCTAAGAACGCTGGTGGCACTCTTTCTCGGCTGCACCGTATGCTTGGCGCAAAACGCTGCGCCACAATCTGCCGCCCAGCAGTCGGTTGCGCCACAATCGCTGCAAGTGTCCAATACCACGGTTCCGCGCGTGGACAATGGCCCTTCGCTCGATGTGTTCAATGCCATGAAGCCCGCTCCGGAATGGGAAGGCAAGCTGGCAAAGATCAGCGGATTCATCCAGCGTGACCCGAAAGACAGTGCACCAGCGCTCAGCCGCACGGACGTTTACCTGGCGTATGACTCGACGAATTTCTATGCCGTCTTTGTCTGCTTTGACGACCAGCCGAAGACCATCCGCTCGCGCCGCACGCGCCGCGACAACATCGGCCCCGAGGATGACGAGGTTCAGATCTATCTCGACACCTTCAATGACCATCGACGTTCATACGGATTCATGACCAATCCGCAGGGCATCCAGTTCGACTACCTGTGGAGCGAAGAGCGCGGCTACGACCAATCATGGGACACGGTTTGGCAGTCCGCCGGCAAGCGCACCGAACAAGGCTGGATCGGATTGTTCGCCATCCCCTTCAAGAGCTTGCGCTTCTCCACCACCGGCGAGCAGACCTGGGGAATCCTGCTGCAGCGCGTTGTTCCGCGCACCAATGAAAATCTTTTTTGGCCGAAAGTGAGCCATGCCATCCAGGGCCGACTGACTCAAGAGGGCCAAGTCACTGGGCTGGAGAACATTTCTCCGGGACGCAACCTGCAATTCATCCCATACGCCATCGGTCGCAGCTTCCGCGCCCCCGACCTGCGCGATCCATCAGCGCCGCGCTTCGGCGGCGCCAGATTGCGCGGGCAGATCGGCCTCGATGCCAAGGCGGTGATCAAAGACAGCTTCGTTCTCGATGCAACGCTAAAGCCGGACTTCAGCCAGGTCGAGTCCGACGAACCCCAGGTCACTGCCAATCAGCGCTTTGAAGTCTTCTTTCCGGAGAAGCGTCCGTTCTTCATGGAGAACTCGGACTACTTCAGCACTCCGATCAATCTGCTGTTCACGCGGCGCATCGCCGCGCCGGAATTCGGTGTGCGGCTCACCGGCAAGAAAGGCCCGTACAGCATCGGCATGTTGTTCGCCGACGATCGTTCGCCGGGGCTTTCGCGTCCGGATGCCGATCCCTTGCACAAAGCGCGCGCGTATTTCGGCATCTTCCGTGCCAAGCGCGAGTTCTTCAAACAAAGCAATATCGGCGTGATGTACACCCAGCGCCAGTTCCAGGACAGCTTCAACCGCGTGAGCGGCCTGGACGGTCGCTTCAAATGGAGAGAGCATTGGACGCTCGATTATCAGGGCGTCTTCAGCAACACCCGTTTCCTCGGCGCGACCAAAGACACCAACGGAACCGCCTACCAGACGTTCCTCGATTACAGCAGCCTGCACTTGCAGGCCAACACCATGTACACCGACAACTCGAAGAACTTCCTGACCCAGACGGGATTCTTTCGCCGGCAAGACATCCGGCGATGGAGCAACGACCTGACCTACACCTTCCGTCCGGAAGGGAAGATCCTCATCACGCATGCGCCGGAGTTGTTCACCGAGAGCATCTGGGACCACAGCGGCCTGCGGCTCACGGGAAACGTCTTCGGGACCTGGCACTTCAACCTGCCGCGCAACACGCAGATCAGTCCGTACTTCCAGGGCGGGCATGAACGGCTGCGGCCCATCGATTTCCCCGCGCTTGTCAGCAATCAAGACCTGCGCAGCTTTGTGCAAGGCATCAATCTCAGGAGCTTTTATTTCCCCAAGCTCTCCATCTTTGCGGACATCAACTGGGGTACAGGGAACAACTTCGTTGCCGCGAACGGGATCCCGAACGTGGCGCGTGTGAACAACATCTTTTTACAGACCACGGTGAAGCCGATCTCACCGCTCACCATTGACAACACTTACATCCTTACCCGGCTGCGGGATTATCGTGCGCCGCTGAGCGTGTTCAATGACCACATCCTGCGCACCAAGTGGAATTACCAGTTCACTCGCGAGCTGAGCCTGCGCTTCATCATGCAATACAACTCGCTGCTGGGGAATCCCACCAACACCTTTCTGTCCACCAACAAGGGCCTGAACTCAGACGTGCTGATCACCTGGCTGCTGCATCCCGGAACCGCCGTATACGTGGGCTACAACACGAATCTCTCGAACCCCACCCCGGTATTTCTGCCGGTGCTGGGCGGGCCCGGCACCCCGGATAATCGCTTTGTGAACGACGCTCGCGGCGTCTTCGTAAAGGCGAGCTGGCTGTTCCGGTTCTAGCGAGTATTGATACGGACTACCGGACCCCGCGCGGTCGCACCGCCACCCAGTTGGTGTATGACCATTTCGCATCGTTCCCAATCTGCGGCAATCAGCTTTGTTAATGGAGTTAAGGCACCCGCCTTATAGGATTCTCTCTCTTGTTCTCGTAACCTGTAA
>JBBSFV010000012.1:0-69825 GCA_038254775.1 Terriglobales bacterium
CTTGCCATGGATCTCGATCTCCTTGCCGACCAACATTTGCGGGTCGCCGATATCCTCCAGATCGCGGGCGAACACCACCACACTGAACGGGCACTTGCGGTAGTCCTCACAAAAATTCAAGAAGTGCGTGCCGGAGCGTTTGCTCTCGCCGATGTGCAGCACTTTTCCCGTGATGCAAACGGTCTCGTCGATCTTCTTGGGAGCTTCCGTGAAGGGAACGCAGTTGCTGCCGGCCAGGAGTGCCAGAGTCAAAATCATGCAGGGGATTGTCGCACAGAAGCGCGGAGCTACTTGTCCCGCTCGACAACAAAATCCGGGACCCACAGCAGCGCGCGCTTGAACTCGCCGTCACGGAATGTGACGAGCGATTCGCGGGCCGCCGCCGCATACTCTGCCGCCGCCAGATATGCTGCCTCGATCGAGCCATATTCTTGAAGGATGTTCAGGATCTGATCATGCGTGATCGCGCCCAGCGTGCGCTGCTGCAGCACCGTCTCAAGCAGCGTCCGCTCCTCCCGAGTGCACCGCTCCAGAGCGTGGATGACCGCCATCGTCGCTTTGCCTTCGCGCAAGTCGCTGGCAACTGGTTTGCCTAAAACCTCTTCAGAAGCGGTGAGGTCGAGCACATCATCCACAATCTGGAATGCCATCCCCAGATTGCGCCCATAGGACTCAAGCGATGCCTCTTCTTGTTCTGTTGCCCGGCCAAGGATGCCACCAAGACGCATCGAGGTTGCGAACAAGCACGCGGTCTTCCGGTAGATCAGGTCGTAGTGCTCATGCAATGAGATGCTTCTGCCCAGCTTCTCCATCTGAAGCAGCTCACCTTCCACCATCTGCTGCGTGAGTTGGATCAGTACATCCAGAACTTTCAGATTGCGTTCTTGTAATGCGATCTTGAACGCCTGCATATAGAGCCAGTCGCCGGCGAGGACACACCGTGCGTTCCCCCAGGTGATATTCGCGGAGGGTCGTCCACGGCGCTTTTCTGCTTCGTCAATGATGTCGTCATGCACCAACGTCGCGGTATGCACGATCTCGACCACGGCTCCCAGCCTCACCGCCCCCTGGCCCGTGTAGTCCATCAGTTTTGCGGAAAGCAGAAGCAAAGCGGGACGGATGCGTTTGCCCCCACCCGCACGCAGGTACGAACCAATATCAGTGATGGCGGAGACCTGGGAAACGGTGTCCCGCTCGAACTCCGCCTCGATCGCGGCCAGGTCGTCACGCAATAGATCGAAGACTTCCTTGACCGTGAATGTGGTGGCGGAACTCAACTAGTTGGACCTGTAATTCGTGAACTGCATATCGATGCCGAAATCATGCTGGCGCAACATGGCGATCACGTCCTGCAGCGCGTCACGGTCTTTGCCGGTCACGCGTACGGTGTCACCCTGGATGGACGCCTGTACTTTTTTCTTCGAATCCTTGATGGTCTTCACGATCTCTTTGGCTTTGTCTCCAGCAATGCCTTGCTGGATGGTGACCTTCTGCCGCACAGTCGCTTGTGCCGCCGGCTCGATCGCCCCGTAACTGAGCGCCTTGAGCGAGATGCCGCGCTTTACCAGCTTGCTCTGCAAGATGTCAGTCACGGCTTTCAATTTGTATTCATCGGCTGAAGTGAGCGTGAGCGTCTCCTTGCCATCATTCTCAATGTTTGACTTCGAGTCCTTCAAGTCAAAGCGCGTTGTAACTTCTTTCAATGCCTGTTGCACGGCATTGGCCAGCTCCTGGCCATCCACTTTGCTTACGATGTCGAACGAGTTCTCAGCGGCCATATATATGCGGTTGTTCCTTCTCTAGTTTACCGATTGTTCCCAGAATCGGGCATTTTCTCTGGAAGGCCAAAGAATCGGTAAAAATTCCTCGCCGTGATCTCACCTATCTCTTCTTGCGAGCTACCGCGCAATTCAGCGATGTGCTTGGCGACCAAGGGCAGCAGGGAAGGCTCGTTCCGCTTTCCCCGGTGCGGCAAGGGTGCCAGAAAAGGACAGTCCGTTTCAATCAAGATGCGGTCGAGCGGAAGCTGCTGCGCGGCGTCGCGAATGGATTGGGCCTTCGGAAACGTCACGTTTCCCGCGAATGACACCATGAAACCAAGCTCCAGGGCGGCGGTCGCGTGATGCATTCCTCCGGTAAAGCAATGCAGGATTCCACCGAGTCCGCTGGACGCCCAATGCTCGCGGAGCAGCGTTAAAGTGTCATCCCAGGCATTCTCACTGTTGACGGAGGGTCGGCAGTGGATCACGATAGGCTTCTTCGCCGCTCGGGCAAGTTCCAGTTGGCGCAGAAACACTTGTTTTTGGATCTCACGGGGCGAATGGTCGTAAAAATAATCCAGACCGATCTCGCCCCAGGCAATGACCCTGGGGTGTTGCGCGAGTTCTTCCAGTTCCACGAAAGATTCTTCGCTGGCCTGTTCTGCCTCATGGGGATGGATTCCGATGGTGGCGTAGATCCAATCGTATTTTTCAGCGAGATCAATGGCTCCGCGAAAGCTTCCCGGCTTCTCTCCGATGCCGATAGAGAGGATCGTCCTTACACCGACCTCACGCGCCCGCCGCAGTACCGCATCTGCGTCGTCGCTGAAGCGCTCTGAATCCAGGTGCGCGTGAGAATCAACGTACACGCTACTTCAGCCGCGCCCCCACGGGCACGTCTTCCAGAAAGCTCGCCAGCACCGGCATACCTTGCTCGCCAACCGATGCGGCAACGATCATGCCGTTCGATTCGATCCCACGCAGCTTTCTTGGAGCAAGGTTGGCGACGATCACTACTTTCCGTCCCACTAGTTTTTCCGGCTCATACGCCAGGGCGATCCCGGCCACGATCTGTCGCACTTCAGTGCCAATGTCCACCTCAAGTTTCAACAACCTGTCTGCGCCCTTTACTTTTTCCGCGGTTTTCACCAGGCCAACCCGCAACTCGATTTTCAAAAAATCGTCGATGGTGATGCGGTTCCCGTCAGAGGAAACGGTTGCGCTTGCGGACACAGATGCGGACGGGGACGGTGCAGGTCCTCCCGCGGATTGGGTGGCTGGTTGTCCGGCAACGGCTCCCGTTCCCGCAGGCGGTGGAACCTGCTCTCCAGTAGTTGATTGGGGGGGACTTTGAGCGGCATTGCTGTTTTCATTCTCCATCTGTTGCATCCTTTCCACCGCATCTTTCTCCGCGCGCGGGAAAACAGCCTCTGTTTTTCCTAGTTTTGTGCCGAGTGACAACTGGCCCCACTTCAGCTTCTCCGGATTCACCTTGTGTAACTCTGTCAATCCCAATTGCGCCCAGATCCTTGCGGAAGAGTCTGGGATCACCGGGTGAACAAGCGCCGTAACAATGCGCAACGCCTCCGCCGAGGTGTACAAGATCGTGCCCAGCCGGGCACGGCTTTCTTCGTCAGCTTTTTCCGCAACTACCCAGGGTTCGGTCTCGACTATGTATTTATTCACCGCGGCAACCAAAGACCATGCGGTTTCGAGCGCCTTTGAGAACTGGAATTCCGCGAACTGATGGTTGTAGCCGGAGATCACCTCATTCGCCAGCTTCGCCACTGCGTCGTCAGCGGAGGAGTGCGCCACCGCCCGTGAAGGGTAGGGAACCTGGCCATGGAAATACCGATGGATCATGGTGAGGGTGCGGCTACACAGATTGCCCAGGCCATTCGCCAGATCAGAATCATAGCGCTGCACCAGCGCGTCAAAGGAGAATGAGCCATCATTGCCGAAGACGATCTCCCGCAGAAGGAAGTAGCGCAAGGCATCATTGCCAAGCACTCTGATGATCGTATCCGCGCGCACGATGTTTCCGCGCGATTTCGACATCTTGCTTTCCTCAAACAATAGCCAACCATGGGCGATGATGGATCTCGGCAAGGGTAGACCCGCCGCCATCAGGAACGCCGGCCAGTAAACGCAATGGAACCGCACGATCTCTTTGCCGATCATGTGCACGTCTGCCGGCCAGTAATGTTCAAAACGCTGGCGCTCCCGCTTTTCAGCGGAGCCGTATCCGATAGCGGTGCAATAGTTCGAGAGGGCGTCCATCCACACGTACACCACATGCGCCGGATCATCCGGCACCGGGATCCCCCATTTGAAGCCGGCGCGCGAGATGGAAAGATCGCGGAGACCGCTGCGAACGAATGAGATCACTTCATTGCGCCGCGTCTCCGGACGAACGATCTCAGGTTGCTCCGCATAAAGCGCCAGCAACTTGTCAGCGAAGGCGGAAAGTTTGAAGTAGTAGTTTTCTTCGCTGACGGTCTCCGTGGGACGGCCGCAATCCGGGCAAGGATCGCCCGGTTTCGCGTCATTCACATAAAGCTCATCATGCACGCAGTACTGGCCAGTGTATTGCGCCTTATAGATGAATCCGTTGTCCCGGATCCGGCGCCATAATTCTTGTACCCCGCGCTGATGGTGCTCATCCGTGGTGCGGATAAAGGCGTCATACTTGATGCCCATCTTCTCCCACAGAGTGCGGAACTCACCGGCGATCTCATCCGTGAATTGCTTCGGGGTCTTGCCCGCGGCGGTGGCCGAACGTTCGATCTTCTGTCCGTGTTCGTCAGTTCCGGTGAGGAAGAAGGTGTCCATGCCAAGCATGCGTTTTTGCCGCGCGACGGCGTCGCACGCAATGGTGGTGTACGCATGGCCAATGTGCGGCCGGGCATTCACGTAATAGATCGGGGTGGTGATGTAAAACTTTTGCTGCGCCATTCCTGAGCAGAACTCCGATTCTTACCGAATCTTTCATCTTAGGGAGCCGTTGTCGAAGCGTCAAACCCGCCGCCGCGCATCCAACGTGATTATGCGATTCAGAGATCATGCCCGGGTCACGGGAACCGCGATCAAGAACTGGTTTTTCGCCCAGTTATTGGATTCGGCTGCTGTCGCCCTGTTATGGCTGATCGGCTTGTGGATCATCGGGGTGCCATGGGCGCCGTTCTGGGCACTGCTGGGCGGTCTCTTCCAGTTCGTGCCGAATTATGGCCCCATCCTCGGTGTTCTTGGCCCCGCCGCCGCAGCTTTCTTCTCCGCGAACACTGAAGACGAAATGTATAAAGCAGTCTATGTGTTGATCCTCTACGCCATCATCGTCGTGGTGGACGGTTTACTCCTGCAGCCCTATCTCATGCGCCGCACGGTAAAGATTCCCATCTGGGCCTCCATATTTATTCCCATCATCATGGGATTTATTATTCCTTTTTGGGGGGTGTTGATCTCGCCGCCATTACTTGCGATTTTTTATTCATATCGTTCGCGAAACCGCGCCCTCGACCCTCCCCGACCCTCCTGACCCGGTGCTATAATCTTGCAGTTATTGCACTTACGCGAATTCTCGCGTATCAGAATATGGCACCCCTTGCAATCCAAACCGTGAGGTTGAGCAATGTCCGGCCACTCTAAATGGCATTCGATCAAACATAAAAAAGGTGCGCTCGACGCCAAGCGCGGCAAGATATTCACCCGAGTGATCAAAGAGATCGTGATGGCGGCGAAGCTGGGCGGCGGAGACCCGGAAGGGAATCCTCGATTACGCAGTGCGATTGCCGCAGCCAAAGCCGAGAATATGCCGAACGACAACATCAAGCGTGCCGTTCAGCGTGGCACCGGTGAGATCCCCGGCGCGGCTTATGAAGAGATCACATTCGAAGGTTATGGACCCGGTGGAGTTGCCGTGATGGTGGACACCACTACCGATAATCGCAACCGTACCGTGAGCGAGGTTCGCAACATCTTCAACAAGACCGGAGGGAACTTGGGAGAGGCCGGTTCCGTGGGATGGATGTTCGCGAAGAAGGGTTATATCGTTGTCCCCAAGTCCGCCGCGAAGGAAGATGATCTTCTCAATCTGGTGCTGGAGAGTGGCGGCGACGATCTGCGCGATGACGGCGAGCATTGGGAAGTGATGACCGATCCCGCCGCCTATGAGACCGTGCTGAACGCCATCAAGGGAGCAGGTATCCAGGTGGAGACCAGCGAAGTCTCTATGATCCCCCAGAATTACATGAAAGTGGAAGGGTCTCAGGCAAATGCCACGATCCGTCTGTTGGAAGCGCTGGAAGATCAGGACGATGTGCAGAACGTCTATTCAAACGCTGACATTGACGCCAAACAACTCGAAGAATCGCACAAATAAGCTTCGTGGAAGGTAACCGCCGGGGCGCATATGCTCCGGCTTTCCTTTTGGCTTGCAATCTCTCTCTGGTACTCTCATGCAAACCCTTGAGAGCCGCTCTCGCTCGGAGAAGAACGCTTGAAACGATTGCTCGTGATCCTTGCCCTATTTTCATCCGCCGCATTTGCTCAAGAGAATGGTATCCCCGCGCAAGCGCTGCATCAGGGCGCCTCGCAATGGGAAGTTTTCGTCGCCGGAGGCAACGGTGTGGGAAAACGCTCGTCCACGCATTTCCTTTACGGAGGCGGGCGCTGGGGAAAGGTGCTCACTCGCCAGGTCGGACCCGGCAACTTGCGCGGCAACCTCGAATTCGCGGTCGATGTGGTTCCCATCTATGCAATCTTTCAACCACCTGTAAATGCCTATGGAGCTGGCTTTAACCCATTTATCCTCAAGTGGAACTTCACCACCGGCAGGCGCATGGCGCCCTTCGTCGAACTTGGCGGCGGCGTTCTCTTCACCAACCATGACGTTCCGGTAAATACCAATACCGTGAATTTCACCCCCCAGGGCGGCTTAGGCATTCACTTCTTTACCGCCCCCAAACGGGCGGTGACAGTCACAGCAAAGTACTTGCATGTATCGAACGCCGGCCTGGAGCGACGCAATTCCGGCATCAATGCCAGTTTCCAGATGCTCCTGGGCTATACGTGGTTCAAGTGATCGCCTTGGGCGGCTGAACCGCGGCGCGGCTTCGGCTCCGCTGTTATTCTCTTTGCTCTTATGTCCACACTGGTTGAATGCGTACCCAATTTTTCAGAAGGCCGGGATAAGGCCAAGGTAGACGCCATCGTTGAGGCGATGAAGATCCCGGGCGTCTATCTGCTGGATCGCGAGATGGATTTTGACCACAATCGCTGCGTGATCACTCTGGTGGGCGATCGCGATGCCATTGCTGAGGCCGCGATCCGTGGCGTCGGTAAAGCCTCTGAGCTGATCGACCTAACCTCGCATCAAGGTGCGCATCCTCGCATGGGCGCCGCAGATGTAGTCCCTTTTATTCCCATCGAGGGCGTGACCATTGAGGACTGCGTTGCCATCTCCCGCCACGTGGCAGCGGAGATTTGGAAGCGCTTTCAGGTGCCTACCTATTTGTATGAATCGGCGGCGACCCGACCCGAGCGGCAGAACCTTGAGAACATACGGCGCGGCCAGTTCGAGGGCATTCGCGACGAGATTGCCACCAACCCAGCCCGTCTGCCTGACTTTGGTGAAGCCAAGCTCCATCCCACCGCCGGCGCAACGGTTGTTGGTGCGCGGAAGGCGCTCATTGCTTATAACATCTTTCTGAACACCACTGACGTAGAGATTGCCAAGAAGGTCGCCAAAGCGGTGCGCTTCTCCTCCGGCGGATTGCGCTTTGTGAAGGGTGCTGGATTCAGTGTTCGCGGTCTCGCCCAGGTTTCAATGAATCTCACGGACTTTGAGCAGACGCCGATCGCCCGAGTCTTTGAATATGTAAAAACCGAAGCGGCGCGTTATGGGGTCTTTCCCATTAGTAGCGAGATCGTTGGCCTCATCCCCAAAAAAGCGTTGGAACAGGCGGCTGAATGGTTTCTCCAGGCGGAGAACTTTGACTCCTCCTTGATCCTTGAAAACCGGCTGTCTGCGGTCATTGGGGGCAAAGTGGCGGTCGGTGGATTACGTGCGGGCATGGAACCCTTCGTTGAGCAGTTGGCTGCGCCCACCCCGACTCCCGGCGGGGGCAGTGCCTCCGCAGCCGCGGGAGCGATGGCGGCCGCTTTGGCCACGATGGTGGCCTCCATGTCGCGGGGCAAAAAAGCTTACCTCCAGCACCAGGAACATCTTAACCAGGCTATCGCAACTCTAGCCGGCTTGCGGGAGCGTCTGAAGGCGGCGGTTGATGCCGACGCCGAGTCGTACGACTCCGTGATGAAAGCCTACAAAGCCGCGAAGAATGGGGACGACGGCGCGCAGAAGATTGACCAAGCCCTCAAAGGTGCCACGGAAGTGCCTTTGAGCGTCGCTGAGATGGCTAGTGAAGTGGGGGCCTGGGTGCAAAAGCTTCAACCCATCACGAACCCGAATATGGCTTCCGACCTCACAGTCGCCACGGCTCTGGCGCGGGCGGCAGTGGAAGGCGCCCTGGCAAACGTGGAAATCAACCTGACAAGCCTGACAGATCAGGCATTCGTAAGTGCTGTGCGGCGGCGTTCAGCGTCACTCCAGAGATTCTGAGCAGCGGAAACCGGTTCCCGAGCATCTTCTTTAGTACATACTCTTTGATCGGCGAAGCAGGTCTTTATGAAACGTGGTCTTTTCGGAGCACTTTTACTGGCATTGACGTCCTCTGCGGCTCTAGGAGCTCCTATGAGCAACTCCGCCAAGTCGGTGTTACCCGCGGACATCCAGCAGATCATCTCGGTGGATTACCGCGCCTTCCAGAATTCGTCCACCGCCATGGCTTTGAAGAACAAGGTCATGCCCGACCCTCTTAAGCAGTTTGAGAGTGCTCTCCGGCACGCGGGCATCTCCCCTGAGAATGACGTGGAGCAACTCGTCTTTGCTTCTTTTCGCACTAAAGAGGGATTGCGAATGGCAGGGATCGCTCAAGGCGCTTTTCCTGGACAAAAACTGAAGGCGCGTCTCATCAAGCAAAAGATCAAGGGAACCAAATATCGTGATGCCATCATGTATCCCATGGGGACAGGGATGTATATGGCTTTGCTGGACAGTACCAGCCTGCTTTTTGGCGATAGCGCCGCGGTAAGGTCAGCGCTCGACACGCGCAGTGGTGAGCAACGGAGCGTCAACAGCAATGACATGATCCTGGAACTGGTGAAGAGCGTGGAAGGCGATGGCGCTGTGTGGAGCGTCCTCGACGAAGCCGGGACCCAGACCATGCTAAAGTCAGCCCTCGGTCAAGCATCTGAACTCGCCGACTACGACATGATCAAGAAACGCGTCACCGGATCAAAATATGCAATGAACTTTGAACGTGGCGTGGACTTCAATATGAACGTGGTCACCTCAGATTCTTTCACCGCAGGGACTTTGTCCTCTCTGCTCAAAGCGGGAGTCATGCTTAAAAAGGCTACCGCGAACGATTCCGAGAAGCTGGCACTGGAGAGCCTTACCGTCAACTCGGACAATCGCAACCTGAACCTGCGGTTCCATACCGACGACAACAAGTTCCAGGCACTTTTGAATTCGGAACTGTTCAAAGAGGTATCGAGGTAAAGCGACACTCGGCACTTCGTAGTCGCGGATGCATCCAATAACTCCGTCAGCCGAGGTCGCTCCCGTCGCCCGTCCACTAGATGCTAGGTGCTGAATGCTGAATGCCGGGGCTGCAACACTTACATTCGTCCGCCTTTTCCGGCCCGTAAAGCTCGGCATCGCCCTTGAAGATGTACACCTCCCAGCGGTATCCGGTTGGGTCCGTCGTCCATATCTTGTCCTGTA
Source organism: Terriglobales bacterium (assembly GCA_038254775.1). Classification (GTDB taxonomy): domain Bacteria; phylum Acidobacteriota; class Terriglobia; order Terriglobales; family Acidobacteriaceae; genus JBBSFV01. The sequence goes on from JBBSFV010000012.1 coordinate 9,604, forward strand.
CCGCATAGCAACAAGGTCACGTCCATCTCGTCAAGGGCCGTGAAGCCCGCCTCCTCCAGGCGTAGCTTGGTTGCAATCACCTCGCCAAGCTCAGTGAGGCGCAACCCCATATGGTTCGGGCCGGCGACTCGCTCTACCTGCGACTCCATAATTGTCAAATTGATTGAGGGCTCTTCCAAATCAAACTTCGCATAACCGGGCTTCACCTTTGTCGGAAGGGTTTGGAAGAGGGCCGAGTAGAACCGGATCGACTTCTCCAGGTCATTCACATCCAGGGACACATGCACTTTGCTTCCATTCATGGTGTTTTTTCTCCTATATAGATAGACATCAATATACAAACACAAAAAAAGTTAAACCGATGATTGCAACGTTTTCATATGTGCATGCTCCCGCTGAAGTGGCGGTTGAGCGCAGCCTAGGAAGGGCGAAGGACCTTGGCAGGTATGTGACGGCTGAACACGCTGCCAAGACGGTTGCGGACACGGCTCCGGCGATCGAGCGGGCAAAGAAAAGATTTGGCGACCAACTGAAGGTCAGTATCATCGATAACTCAAGAAAGGGAGAACCGGCAACTGAGGTCCCGATCGAGAACATCCAATCTCTCAGGTATGCTGGAACCAAAGATGAACTACTCACAGAGCAACAAGCCGAACTCGACCGCCTCCACGCCGCCGGCGAGATCCCCAAAGAAGTCCACCAGCGCTCTCACGCGGAGTTCGCGGCCAATCTGACAAAGCAGGCTCTGCACGGGCTGTCGAAGGAAGCGGAGAAAAGCCGCAAGCAGACGCGAGTGCCGTCGAGCGCGGACGTTCTGACCAAGTAAATGCCGAGGAATCGAGCACTACAGAATCTGGCAAGACGGATCGGCAAGCAGGTGGCGGCGAATCTGCGGAAGCACGCGCGAACTCTGGCGAAGAAGAAGTAACTCCTACCCAACGGCTGCGCCAGCAGCTTGAGCAACTCCCCAACCTGACACCTGAACAGCGTGATGGCACGATGGCCTTGCTTGAGGCCAACGCGAAATATCACGGGCTTTCCGCGGACGGCTATGCCGCGAAATACATTGCGGGCATTGAGACCGGTGCGCATGAGGTCCCTGAGGGAGCCTTACAACAGGCGTTCCATCCTGATCAGGAGAAGATCGTTCGCGAGGCTGGCGGGGAGCCGGTGGGGATCCAGGAAGGCTTTGGGAAGCATCCCGCGTTGGCGCTGTTCAACGATCCGCAGTCGAAGACGGGTCCGCCAAAGCTTTCAATACCTGTGCAAGATGTTCCGGAGCACTCTTCATAGATATACAGATATCAATATACAAGTATATAGACGGGTGTCATGAAAATGATTCAAGATATGGCTGTTGGTGATTATCTCTTAAGGATGGCGTTGTAGCCGTCTCCGGCGAGTTTACTGCGCATCATCTCAGCGTCTTTGAGTTGCGCGAAGGGTCCTACCTGTACGTGGAATAGCTTGCTGTTGGGAACGTTGTTCACCACCAGCACAGGATACTGTTTCTTCCTGAGCGCGCTTACCAGTGCATCCGCGTCTTCCTGTTTGCTGACCGCGGCGATCTGGACCATGAACCCGGCGATCGGCTGGTTCGCTATCTCGGGCGCAACCGGGCTTCTAACCGATTTCGCTGCCGGTTCTGCGGAAGCCGATTTTTGTAGTTCTGCGGAAGGCTGCTTTTGTTCGACTGCCTTGTAAAAGCTGAGTTCATTGGCGCCTGGATCCGGGCAGTTCGCATCATTCCCGGAGCAGGCAGCCGGCTCAGTAGCGACTGCGGCTTGCTTCACGGCCGCGGGTTTCGCGCCGCCCTGGACCGGGGCGGTGGTGCTGGTATTGATCGCGTCGGAAACGTCAGAGGAGCTGCGGTTCGAGCCCTTTCCCACGGCATAGCCGAGACTAAAAAATACTCCGCACACGATGACCAGGAAAAAGAACAAGCCCAGCAGCTTGCCTGTACCAAGTGTTAGTTCTGTATCCTGCTCGCTCCCCATGTACGCTCCCGATTGACGTGGCCGCGACTAGATTACAGCAACTTACCTTTGAAACGCTGCCGTAAAATACCTTACGGCTGTTTATCACTGGGGCGCACCAGGGCTTGCAGCCCTGCAAGCAGGTCCACCGGGACCGGGAAAATGATGGTCGTATTCTTCTCTACGCCTATCTCCGTGAGGGTCTGCAGATAGCGAAGCTGGATGGTCGTAGGTTCCGTTGCCAGCACGTGAGCTGCATCTGCCAGACGCTGTGCGGCGGAGAATTCTCCTTCCGCATGGATGATCTTGGCCCGCTTCTCGCGTTCCGCCTCCGCCTGCTTTGCCATGGCGCGGAGCATCGATTCCGGCAGGTCCACCTGCTTAACCTCCACATTCACCACCTTCACGCCCCACGGCGCAGTGTGATGGTCCAGGATGTCCTGGATGCGAATGTTCAATTTCTCTCTTTGTGAAAGCAATTCATCGAGTTCCACTTCACCCAGGACCGAGCGCAAAGTGGTCTGGGCGAACTGCGAGGTCTGATAAACGTAGTTGGAGACCTCCACCACCGCTTTATTCGGGTCCACTACTCTCAGGAAGATAACGGCGTTCACCTTGAGCGTCACATTGTCTCGGGTGATGATGTCCTGCGCTGGCACCTCCAGAGCCTCTTGCCGCAGTGAGATGCGGACGATCCGGTCGATCGGGGTGAAAACCAGAACCACCCCAGGACCTTTGGCGCTACTTAGAAGGCGGCCTAAGCGAAAGATGACACCTCGTTCGTACTCAGCCAATATCTTGATGGAACTAAGTAGATAGATTGCAACTACAACGAAGATGATGAGTCCGAGCATGGAGTCCCTCCAATAGAGAACTGTCATGGAACTGGCTTGGTTCGCTGCGGCGGATTCTAACATCGCCTTACTGCAATAACTGGATAGGTCATTGCATTCGCAGCAAGCTTGCACTACTATCGCCCCCGAAAGAATACCGCTCAGGGAGGCAGGTCTAATGGCGTTTTGTTCTGGTTGTGGAGCTCAAGTAGCAGATGGCGCGGCAACGTGCGCGAAGTGCGGAAAAGCAATGGGGCAATCAATGGGAGGCGGCGCTGCCGCAGCTCCCGCGCAAGCAACCGGCGGTTTAGATACAAACGTCGCAGGTCTTCTCGCATATCTCTTCTGGATCCCGGCGATCATTTTCCTCTTGGTCGAGCCGTACAAGAATGACAAGTTGTTGCGGTTTCATTCATTCCAGTCTCTGTTCCTGGGAATCGCAACCATGGTGATCTATACCGTGTTGACCGTCACCGTTATCGGGATTTTGCTTGTCCCATTCGTCGGGCTGGCGCATATGATCCTGGCGATCATTGCCGCGGTGAAGGCCTATCAAGGGCAGAAGTTCAACATCCCCGTCCTGGCAGGGATCGCTGAAAAACAGGCCAATTCGATTTGATCGCCTGGATGATCGGGAAACGCGGGAGCATTCGCTCCCGCGTTTTTTTGTTTGCTTGACACGGACGCCGCTTAGCAGCAATCCTAATCGGTCTTCCAAAAGGGAATCTGATTGCGCGTTCGCGTCTTTTATCACGACAAATGTTTTGACGGTGCTTGCTCGGCGGCGTTATTCTCACGCTTCTATCGTGAGCGCATACGTCCGGATGCGCAGTTTGAGTTCATGGGCTTGGTGCACCGCGCGGGCGCCCTCTTCAACGAAGCGCAGTTTACCGGTGACGAGAACGCCATCGTCGATTTCAAGTACTCACCCTCTCCCGCCATTACCTGGTGGTTTGATCATCACCTGAGCGCTTTTCTGACCCCGGAAGACCGCGAGCATTTTCAGCGCGACCAGAGCGGCCGCAAGTTCTATGACCCGGACTACAAATCATGCAGCAAGTTTCTGGCGGACATCACCACCCAGCGTTTCGGTTTTGAGCAGGCCCCGGTCGCGGAACTGATCAAATGGGCTGACATCGTGGACGGTGCACAGTATGAAAGTGCCAAGTCAGCGGTCGAAATGGGTGAGCCGGCGATGAAGCTGACAATGATCATCGAATCGAATCAGGACCCGGCTTTTCCGGAGAGGCTGATACCGCTCCTCGCATACCAACCGCTGGGACAGGTCATCATGGAACCATTCGTAGCGCATCGCCTGCCGCCGCTGCTCGAGCGCCACGCCCGCTCTATTGACATCGTGCGTAAGAACTCGGATTCCCAGGACGGCACCATTTATTTCGATGTAACTAACTTTGATCTCGAGGGCTACAACAAGTTTGTCCCTTATTACCTCCACCCGGAGAGCACCTATAGCGTGGGGCTGAGCAAGAGTAGCTTCAGGATGAAAGTCTCAGTCGGCTCAAATCCCTGGACCACCACGCCACCTGAAGAAATGGTCAATCTCGCGGAGGTTTGTGAGCGGTATGGTGGTGGAGGTCACGCCCGCGTGGGCGCTATTTCTTTTCCTCCGGACCAGGCAGAGCGCGCCCGCGCTGCCGCTCATGAGATAGCCGCAGAACTGCGGGCTCATCAGAGGCGGCTACGCGCAAGTTAGTTGATCCTTTTTCGCGCACTGCCTCCGGCGCGAGTTCCCGCTGCCAAACATCCTTCCACGGCATAGTTCTTCCGGGTTATCCACACTTAGTTCCCATTTTTAGGTTTCTTAGGATTAAGTATCAGGATTTGTTGAGGCAGAGTTGATGCCTCGGTACGCTCTTAAAAGTTACTTCCCGCCGCAGCAGAAGCGGGCCAGTGATGATTTTAGGGCTGCGGCCACAACGGGGTATTTGATTATGGAACTTAAGAAGCTTTGTAGTCTTCTTCTCCTCCTTGCAGGAGTCTTCGCAGTGGACCACGCGAGCGCGCAGACCACGATCTCGAACATCGAACAAAAGACTGGATGGGAGTCCTGCACCGTGTGCGCCGGCGCTGGGGGCGCTGGATTGCCGGCGATTTTTTCTCTCCAGCAGTCTATTTCCAGCCCTTCCATGGACGGCAGCGCCATGCAATTTTTCCTGGGCGGCGACACCCCCTACACCCAGGCGCTTTGGTGGAGGCAGTTGGGCGCGCAAGGCGCAGCCCACAACCTTAAATATGACCTCTACTTCTACATGACCGATCCCAACTCGTCGCAGGCGCTCGAATTCGACGCGAACCAATCGGTCGGCGGAAAAAAGTACATCTTCGGCACGGAGTGTAATCTGAAGGAGACCCACACCTGGCGCGTCTGGGACACGGCAAATGCAAAGTGGGTCTCTACAGGCGTCTACTGCCCCACGCCGGTCGCTTACAAATGGAATCACCTGACCTGGGTCTTCCAGCGCACCAGCGACAATAAAGTTAAATTTGTCTCTGTGACTTTGAACGGGGCCACCACTTACATCAATCGCTACTATTATCCAAAATCATCCAGCGTGAATGAGCTGAACGTTGCTTTCCAGATGGATGGCAACAAATATCAGACGGACTATAACGTCTGGCTGGATAAAGTTTCTCTGATCTACTGGTAAACAGGAAGCCAAAGAGCGATTCAGGGGCGGCGAAAGCCGCCTGCTCTGCTTCTAATCAGGAGGAATCCGCGCGAGTGAGATCACCACTCATTTTCAGCTTTGTGTTAGCAGTCGCCACGGCGCTGCCGGCCCAAGTGCGAAACCAGCCCGCGCCGCATAAGCCCGCGCCGCATGAGAAGGTCACAAGGCAGGCTCTATCGCCGCGCAAGGGCGTTCCGATAACGAATAGGGACCAACGTTTTGCCCTGGATGTGCTGCAGGCTGCTGTGTCGGTTTCGGTCTCTGACCCTCAGGACAGGTTGAGGGTATTGGCTTCGGCGATCTCCGTCGCATCCCCCATCGCCCCCGCCCTCGCGAAACAATGGTCCAGAGAAGGCGCGCGGGTCGAGGCAGAATTGATCAGCTCCGGCCACAAGCCAGATGTCAGCGTCCTCGCCCTGGGGACAGTCGATTGCAAGGCCGCGTCCAATTTTACAGACCAGATCACTCCGGCTAACGTTCCTATCGCCGAACAGGCGCTTATAGGCGTCGCGGCGAATTGCGGCCCTACGGCCAAGAATGCGGTCCGCGTGAAAGCGGATGCCGCCATGCATCAGGGAATCGTGGCGCCCCGCCTGATGATGGCTCTTATGAGCGCTCTGGGACCCAAAACAGCGTGGTCGCAGCAAACGTTTGTCCAGCTCTTCTCATCCTTACCGGAAGCCAAGGACAACTCTGCCGAGGCGCCGAACTTCGCTGCGATGTATGCCAATATGGCGGCTGAAGTCGACAAGGAGACAGCTCGCGACGCGGGTGCAAAACTGCTGCTGTGGCTGGGTAAGGTCGATCCCGGTGGTCCGCGAAACCTTGCGGTGAATATCACCACGGACGCAATGAAAAAAACTTTGGGTGAAGAGGCTTACCAGCGCGCTCTCGAGCGCGACCCCTTGGTCCGCCAGACGGCGGATACCGCTGGGCAGCCCGGCGAGATCTCCCGGCCTGAGGAAGAATCCGCCTCCGCCTTAGAGGCGATGCGCGCGCAGAAAGCGGGCGATCAAAGTGACGCTCTCCGGGATCTACCGGTATCGCAACGTGCCAGACAAGCGGCGGCGCTGGGATTTGCCGCCGGAACCGCAGGCGATCTTGCAGGTTCAGAGCGATACTTCGATATGGCGTTCTCTGCCGCCGATGAGACCTGGGCGAATCGGGGTACGGGTCAGAACGCCGCCGCCATCGTCTCAGAGGTCTGTGATGCCGCTGCCCAGGTCAATCCCGTAAAAGCATTGGCGAGGGCCCAGAAGCTAGGGGAACCCGCCGGGCAAGCGATCGGGATGGTGGCGGTAGCCAGGGTTGTGGCGAGCAAAAGCGCCCAATAAGCAGAAAAGCCCCCCTTTGCGGAGGGCCAATTCTGATGAAGATCTACGCCGCTCGTTCTCTGCTGTCTCGCAGGCTTCTCACGTAATCATGCGAAGTAAACACGCTCTGTGCCTGGCTGCGCACAATGCTGGTCAGGTTCGCGGGAAGGGTCTCATTGAGCGCCTCTTCATACGCTTTCTTGGCGTAATCTTCTCCACGCTCCACTTCATTCAAGATCGCCGTGTCGCCCTTGGTGATGGCTGACTTGAGGTCGATGAAAACGCGATGCAGGGCTGCCGCAACGGTCGAGGAGCGGTCAACATCTCTTTTGCCCAAGCGGTTCAGCTCATTCTCCAGCTCAGCTGCGAATTGCGCGCGCTGAATACTTTGTTCATTGAAGTAACTCTTCAACGAAGATTCCTTAACATGCTCTGCGGCTTCTTTGAATCCACGCTGACCATCTCTGCAGCGTTCCACCAAATTCTCCAGGGTCTCAATGGTCTTATCATTTTCCATGCTCTTCCTCCTATGGATGGGCTTTGAGTTGAGATGGCGGGGGCGAGGTGCGGTTTGCCCAAATCGAGATGTCTCCGCAGCTTTTACGGTTAAAATGTGTTCATCACTCTTATGCATCGTTTTGTTGCCAAACTGACCCTTCTACTCTGCCTGGCGGCGGTTTCCGCAAACGCAGCGCAGGATGCTACGTTGAACTTCTTAGTCCTGAAGGATTTCAACGGCAAACCTATCCGCAACGCCAGCGTGATCCTCCATCCGGTAAACAAGGCAGGCAAGCAATCCAAGGGGGGCCTTCAATTGAAGACAAATCCTGAAGGGAAAGCGAATTATGTGGGCGTTCCCTTTGGTAAATTGCGGGTACAAGTCATCGCACCCGGATTTCAGACCTTCGGCGATGATTTTGACATCGACAAACCGGAGCAGCAGATCGTCATCAAGATGCAACGTCCCAAGGACCAATACTCGATCTACAAGTGATCACAACTGCGACCGAAGGTCTTTCCTCAGGATCTTGCCGGATGGGTTCCGCGGGATGCTATCCACGAAACGCACCTCGCGGGGCTGTTTGTAGCTGACCAGTCGTTCTGCAACATAGCCGGCTAACTCTTGCCAAGTCACTTCCACTGATTCTTTGAGCACTACGAATGCGCAGGGTATCTCGCCGGCATCCTCATCTTTCTTACCGACAACGCCGCAATCCCGAACCGCGGGATGTTCGAGCAGAACGGCTTCAACTTCAGCCGGCGCCACGGGAAATCCTTTGTACTTGATCAACTCCTTGCGGCGGTCCACGATGCGGTAGAAGCCATCCTGATCGCGGGTGGCGATATCTCCGGAGTAGTACCAGCCGTCACGCATCACCTCCCGGGTTGCTTCCGGATTCTTCCAATAGCCGAGCATGAACTGTGGCCCGCGCATCACCAGCTCCCCGGGTTCGTCGTCAGGTGCCTCAGATCCATTTTCGCGCTGGACGATGCATTCGGTCTTCGCGACTACATGCCCAATGGAATCCGGCCGGTAAAGCTCTTTTTCAATGAAGCCTAAATGTGTGACCGGCGATGCTTCCGTCATGCCATATCCCTGCCGGATAGGAATGCCCGTAAGCGCGGTGAATCGGCGAGGCAGTTCCGCAGCCAGTGGCGCCGCGCCGGACTTGCCTCCCCGTATGCTGTGCCCGGAAGGAAAGCGTCCCTGCTCGGCGGCGACGCAAAACATGTTCATGACCGGTGGAACCACCGGCAGATAGGTGATCTCTTCCTCGACAATGGCTGTCAGCGCTTTTTCAACCTCGAAACGGGGCATCAGCACCACTTTGCCGCCAGTGATCAATGTTGGGTTCAGAACCACGTTCAGCCCGTAGATGTGGTACAGCGGCAGGAAACAGAGCAAGGAGTCGCTCTGGCGTGGGGTCATTTCTTCTCCGGGCGCCAGATATTGATAGCAGTTCGCAACAAGGTTGGTGTGCGAGAGCATCACGCCCTTGGGAAGCCCTGTTGTTCCGCTGGAGTAGGGAAGGGCGGCGATCGTGGAATCAGCAGCTCCGGCCGGATGAGCAAGTTTTCCGGAACTTTTGTGAAATAACCCGGCAAAAGGCCTCGCGCCCGGATGCTCATGGCGCGTGACATACAGCAGACGAAGCTTTGGCAATCCGTCTAAATTCATCTGGCTGATCTGGGTGCCGTCCGTGATCAGCGCCACGGCTCCGGAGTCCGCCAGTTGGAAGCGCACTTCACGCTCACGGTATCCCGGATTCAGCAACGTCGGTATTGCCCCGACGAGCGTTGCGGCGTGATATGCGATCGCGTATTCCCAGCAGTTCGGAAGATACATAGCGATCACTTCGCCGGGCTGAATACCTGCCGCCACCAGCCCCTTTGCTGTGCTGACCAGGAGTTCCTCGTACTCGGCATAGGTGATCCGCCGTGCTTTTCCCGGTGTGCTGGTATCTATGATCGCCTCATGGCGGGCGAATCTCCGGCAGGACTCCAGCACCGCATCATGCAGGAATACGCCCTCGGGATCTGCGTGGAGTGAATCTCGTTTCAAGCGTCCACTAGAATACCTGCATGTCTCCAGCTGGGATAGCACTAAAGGGAAAGCGGGTTTTGGTGACCGGCGGTGCCAAGCGCATTGGCAGGGCGCTCGCCCTGGCCGGCGCCCAAGCAGGTGCCGAAGTAGCCATCACCTACCTCAAATCCGCATCCGAGGCGGAGATTACTGTTGCGGACATAAAGACGCTCGATCGACAGGCTTACGCCTTTCGCTGCGACGTGCGCGATCCTTTGAGCATTCGATCTGCCTGCGCTGAGGTCATCCGCTCACTCGGTGGCTTGGACATCCTGATCAACAATGCGGGGTCATATCAGACCGCCCGCTTCGAGGAGCTCAATGTGGAGCAATGGGATGAGGCATTCAACACCAACACCCGGGGGCCGTTTTTGACCTCACAGGCTTTGCTACCGGAGCTTCGCAGAGCACAGGGCAGGATCATCAACATCGGGTCACTTGGAGGCATTCGCCCCTGGGCGACGCATGCCCATTATTGCGCTTCGAAAGCTGCCCTTCACATGCTCACTCAGTCGATGGCGAAAGCGTTTGCCCCGGAGATCTCAGTGAATTGTGTTGCACCGGGGATGATCGATCTGGGCGAAAAAGATCGTGCGGAGATGTTTCTAAATTTCGCTCAGAAGACGCCGATGGAGGTGAACGGCACCGCTGCCGATGTAGTCGCGGCTGTTATGTTCTTTGCCACCGCGCCCGCCTTCATCACCGGCCAGATCATGACCGTGGATGGCGGTCTCGGTTTGGTATAACGGTTCATGCTCACCCTGTTACTGCATCCTCCAACAACCTTTTACGGAATGGTCTTTGATCAGCGCTTCTTTGTCGGCTGGGGCACGCTCGCGCTCATCAATGCCGGCCTCGCGCAAGGCAAGGGACGCAGCGGGCTGGTCTGGGGCTTCATTGCCCTGCTCTTCGGCCCCTTAGCAACTTTCCTGCTCGTCCTTTTGCCGCGCGGCTCGCGCAAATAACAAAAGCCCTCTATCGCTAGAAGGCTTTTTCTTTTCCTGACGATCAATCCCTGGCGATCAATAGTTTGCCAGCTGCTCCATGGTCGCCATGATCTTCTCGACCGATGGCATATAGAACTTTTCCAGCGGAGCGGAAAATGGGATCGCCGGTACATCCGGAGCGGTCACGCGCATGATCGGGGCATCCAGGCAATCGAACGCCTGCTCAACCACCGTCGCCGAGATCTCGGAACCGATACCCAACGTCCGATGGTCTTCCTGCACGATCAACAAGCGGTTCGTCTTGGCTACGGAACTCAAGATGGTCTCATGGTCGATGGGATTCAAAACGCGCAGGTCGATGACCTCGGGATTGAAGCCGTTTGCTGCCATCTTCTCCACCGCCTGATTCACCAGAAGCTGGGTGTAGCCATAGGAGACGATCGTCATATCCGAACCTTGGCGGCGGATGGCGGCCTTGTAAAGATCAGCCACGTATTCTTCGTCCGGAATCTCTTCTTTCACCGAGCGATACAGCTTCTTGTGCTCGAAATAGATCACCGGATTGTCATCCCGGATCGCGGCTTTCAGCATGCCCTTCGCGTCATAGGGAGTGCTGGGCGCAATCACGACCAAGCCCGGTTCGTGCGCGAACCAGGTGGTATTGGTTTGCGAGTGGTAGAGGCCACCACCAACGCCGCCGCCGTAACAGACCCGCAAGGTTAAAGGACAAGTCTGAGTGCCCGCGCTGCGATACCGCAGCTTTGCAGCCTGCTGGGTAACAGCGTCCATCGCCGGCGTGATGAAGTCCACGAACTGGATCTCCGGTACCGGGCGCATTCCGGCAAGCGCCGCGCCGATGGACGAGCTGACGATAATGCCCTCCGCCAGCGGAGAATCAATCACTCGATCCGGCCCGAACTCTTCGATCAAACCCTTCGTCGCTTTGAAGGCGCCACCCATGACGCCAACGTCTTCGCCGATGATATATACCTTCTCATCGCGGGCCAGCTCTTCTCGCAACGCGCTATTGATCGCGTCTATATAGGTAGAAAGTGCCATTCCTTTTAGTCCTCATCGCGCCAGCTGGCGCGGAATCCGTCGCGCCAACCGCGACGCAATCTTCTAGTTAGCGTCGGTGGAATCATTCGTAGGCGACCATGTCTTGCGGTTCAGCTCGCGTTCGCGGATGCTGAACGAATACACATGATCGAGTGCCTCTTCCGGCTCCGGCCACGGCGCTTTCTCAGCAAATTCAATGGCTCCGTCCAGTTCCTTCTGGAATTCCGCAAGCACCTGGCTCTTCCAATCATCTGACCAGAGGTTGTGCTTCTTGAGGTAGTTCTCCATGAAGGGAAGCGGGTCTTTTGACTTCCAGTACTCCACTTCAGCGGGGTCACGATACTTGGCCGGATCGATCTCCGAGTGGCCGTACCAGCGATAGGTCTTGCACTCGATGATGGTTGGACCGCCGCCGGTGCGAGCTCGATGGATCGCCTCACTTGCCACGCGGTAAACAGCGGGCGCATCGTTCCCATCCACGGTGATCCCGGGAATGCCATAGGACTGACCCTTGAGGCTTAGATCGTCTACGATGCACTGCATCTTCACGTTCACAGATTCCGCCCAAAGATTGTTCTGGATCACATACACGATTGGCAATTGGTGTACCGCGGCAAAGTTCACCGCTTCATGCCAGAAGCCCAAGCTGGTAGAACCCTCGCCCGAAAAGGCGATCACAATGTCGTCTTTCTTCTGCATCTTGAGCGCCAGGGCCACTCCAGTGCCGATGTTCAGTTGTGCCGCGATCGTGGATGCAGGAGTAATGATGTTGAGCGGCGCATATCCGCAATGGGCCGGCGACGAACGGCCTTGGTCAGGGCTGGTCTTGCGCGCGTAGATCTGCGAAAGCATCAGGTTCAGCGGTGTGCCCTTGATCAGGTTTGCGATGAAGTCGCGATGCGAAGGAGCCACAGTGTCAGTGGGCCGCAAGTCGATGGCGCAACCTACCTCAGTCGCCTCCTGGCCCACGGCAGCGTAATAATTGCCGCCAAAACGGCCCTGCTTGAAGAGCACTCGAATACGTTCTTCGATAGTGCGGCACTTGAGCATGGTGGCGTAGATCTGCTTCAGCTTCTCTGCCGGGATAGGCGGATTGCCGTTTGTGGAGGGCTGCGATTTATCCGCAGCTTTGCCTTGCTCCGGCGTTGAACCAGGGCGTTCTTTCTGTTTGGTGGCCATAATCTTGTCCAGGGAACTATTTATTGTATCGCAAGCAATCAGCATTGCGCTCTCACCGGCAACCCTGGAGAGAGCTGATTCTGATTTCAACAGAAATGTGGAAAAGGCATGTAGCTGGAGCTTTTGACACGTAAGGGCAAGCAGCAATGGCGCGGCTTTCACCGCTTTGCACCAATGGTGGTGAATAACCCGCTATCTGCTGATAATCTGGTGCGCCGGTGAAGACTCGTCTGGACAAACTGATGATGGATCGCGCACTTGTCTCCTCGCGCGAGAAGGCTCAATCCATGATCATTGCAGGAAGAGTCCTGGTGAACGAACAGAAAATCACCAAGCCCGGGGCCTGCATTCCAGATGCGAGTGAATTGCGGATACTCGGCGATGATCCTCGCTATGTGAGCCGCGGAGGCATCAAGTTGGAACGAGCGTTACAACACTGGCAGATCGACGTGAACGGCGCTAGCTGCATGGATGTGGGTACCTCAACCGGTGGCTTCACGGACTGCATGCTGCAACATGGCGCCTCCCAGGTGCTCTGCGTGGATACCGGTTACGGGCAGATTGCGTCAAAGCTCCGCTCGGATCCCCGAGTGATCTTGCGGGAAAATAAAAATGCACGACATCTCACCGTGGAAGATGTTGGCCCAGCAGTCGACTTTGTGGCGATGGATGTCTCTTTTATCAGCCTCACCCTGGTGCTACCCGCGGTCATTTCCGCCGGATTCCAGTCAGGAAGCGGCGAGCTCGTAGTTTTGATCAAGCCGCAATTTGAGGTGGGCCGTGAGCATGTAGGCAAGGGAGGCATTGTGCGCGACGAGGCCGCCCAACTGGGCGCGGTCGATCGCGTCCGCTCCGCGGTGACCGCTCTTCGCGGGGAGGACATGCAAGTGATCGACTCCCCGATCCTGGGCGCTAAGGGGAACCGCGAATTCCTGCTGCACGCGGTATGGCCCAGGATTTGTTAAAGTGCAGGGCGAGATCAAATGACTAAAAAGACTGTTGTCATCGCGGCTAAGCCGGGCAAGCCAGATCTCCAGCGCATCGTGCCGGAGTTGTGTGGCTTACTGGAGCGGCGCGGATATCGAGTGATCGGCGACGAAGAATCGGCGGTCTATCATCCCGCCCTCCACTCCATCCGCCGGACCGAGATCGTAGGTCAGCATCCCGAGTTCGTGATTGTATTGGGCGGGGACGGAACTTTGTTGGCCATCGCTCGTGCGGTGGCGACTTCTGAGATACCGATCCTCGCCGTGAATCTCGGGTCACTTGGCTTTCTCACCGAGGTTCCGCTGTCCGAGCTATATACAACGCTGGATGCATACGCGGAGAACCGTATCGTCGAGGAGGCTCGCGCTCTTTTGTCCTGTCAGGTCATGCGACAGGAACAGATGATCGCCGAATTCGTTGCGGTGAACGATGTTGTGATCACAAAGAGTACGATCGCTCGCATGGCTGAGGTCGATGTCACCGTGAACGGCCAGTTCGTGTCCAATTACAAAGCGGATGGAGTGATCGTCTCAACGCCTACCGGCTCAACGGCGTATTCGCTCGCCGCAGGCGGTCCGGTACTCGCGCCATCCGTTGAAGCTTTTATCATCACCCCGATCTCGCCGCATGCGCTTACCAACCGACCTTTGGTGGTACGGGATGACGCCGAGATCGTGATCACCGTGCGGGGCACGCCGGATGAAGGCTACCTCACCGTGGATGGCCAGGTGGGAATGCCCGCGCTCGAAGGTGACCGCATTATCTGTCGCCGGGCGCAAAACCGCATGCATCTGCTGCGAAATCCAGAGAGGACATTTTTTGAGGTCCTGCGGAAAAAATTGAAATGGGGAGAGCGCTGATGACCACGATTTATAAAGCAGTCCTCTTATGCTGCTGCCTTTTGCTTGCTCTTTGTGGCGCGGCGCAGCAACGGCCCCTTGCCGATCTGATCGTCACGAACGCAAAGATTTGGACGGTGGACGCCAGCCGCCCTCAAGCTGAAGCCGTCGCCGTCATCGGTTCGCGGATCGTCGCGGTGGGAACGTCTGCCGACATCGATCGCTGGCGTGGCGCGGAGACTACCGTCATCGATGCCGGTGGGAAACTTTTACTGCCCGGTTTCAACGACGCTCATGTGCACTTTGTGGATGGCAGCAGTAATCTCACCAACGTCCAGTTGAAGGATGCAAAAACACCACAGGAGTTCTCGCACCGTATCGGGGACTTCGCAAAAAAATTGCCGCAAGGCGATTGGGTCTTGGGAGGCAATTGGGATGATCAGGCGTTTACTATGCCGCAACTGCCCACACGCCAAATGGTGGACGCTCTCACTCCGGATACCGCCGTCTTCGTAACCCGCTATGACGGCCACATGTCTTTAGCGAACTCTTTCGTTCTTAAGCTCGCAGGCATCACTGCGAAGACCCCTGACCCTCCAGGTGGAGCGATCGTTCGCGACGCGCAGGGGAATCCTACCGGCATCCTTAAGGATGCCGCGATGAACGCCGTCTACAAAGTGATGCCGCCCATGTCCCATGATCGGCGGCTGCAGGTGATCCGCCAGGGACTCAAGTACGCCGCTTCACTCGGTGTGACCAGCGTGCAGGACATGAATCCCGCATATGCCGATATCTCAGCTTACGGTGAGCTTCTGGATCACGGAGAGCTGACAGCCCGCTTCTATACCGCTCCCCTGGAGACTGACTGGAACGACCAAGCCAAGATCGGTCTGCGCCACGCCTTCGGTTCACCCTTTTTGCGTATCGGCGCCGTCAAAGGCTATGCGGATGGCTCCCTCGGATCCACCACGGCTTATTTTTTCCAGCCATATGATGATGCGCCCAAGAGCCGCGGACTTTTGTCGGATGAGATGCAGCCGCTCTCCGGAATGCGTGATCGCTTGACGAAAGCAGACGCCGCGGATCTGCAGCTCTGCGTGCATGCGATCGGCGACCACGCAATCTCACTGGTACTGGATCTTTTCAGTGATGTAGCCAAGGCGAACGGCGCAAAAGACCGCCGATTTCGCATTGAGCATGCGCAGCATATCGCGGCAAAAGACTTCGCCCGCTTCGCCCAGTTGGGGGTGATCGCCTCAGTGCAGCCCTATCATGCGATCGACGATGGGCGTTTCGCCGAAAAGCGCATCGGTCGCGACCGCAGTAGCCGTACCTACGCCTTTCGCACTCTGCTCGATCATGGCGTTCGTCTGGCCCTGGGAACGGACTGGTATGTGGCGCCGCTCAATCCCATGGAGACCGTTTATGCGGCGGTCACGCGTGCCACATTAGACGGCAAGAATCCCGATGGATGGTTCCCCGAACAGAAGCTTAAAGTCGCTGAAGCCGTAGAGGCTTACACCATGGGTTCCGCTTATGCAGAGTTTCAGGAGAAAGAAAAGGGAAGTATCACTCCGGGAAAACTTGCCGACTTTGTGCTGCTTAGCGATGACATCTTTACCATCAAGAGTGAGACGATCAAAGACGTGAAAGTATTGAAAACGATCGTTGGTGGGAAAATCGTCTTCAGCCAGGATTAAACCTTACCCGGATCAAACCTTGCCAGGATCAAACCTTGCTTAGAGTTCTGCCTTGATCAGGTCTCGCACGGTTTCACGTTTGCGGACCACTTTTACGCTGCTTCCTTCCACCAGCACCTCAGCCGGCCGTGGCCGTGTGTTGTAGTTCGAAGCCAGCGCCATGCCGTATGCCCCAGCATCCAGGATCGCCAGCAAATCACCGGAGGTGCACTCCGGGATAGCGCGGTCCCGGGCAAAAAAATCCCCCGTCTCGCAGACCGGCCCAACGATGTCCGCCGTGATGGGGGGCGCATCGGGATGGGCTACGGGAACGATCTCATGGTGTGCCTTATACAAAGATGGACGAATCAGGTCGTTCATCGCCGCATCCACAATGATGAAGGTCTTGGCTCCGTTGCGCTTTTTATAGATAACGCGGGCCAGCAAAAGTCCTGCGGGCGCTACGATCGACCTCCCCGGCTCCAGCAGAAGGTGTACGCCCAAACCTTGCAAAGCGGACATCACAGCCTTGGCATATTCGGCCGACTGCTTCGAAAAGTCTTCCTGGGTTCGCTCCTGCGCGGTGTAAGAGATACCCAGCCCGCCACCGGCATCCACAAATCTGATCGCCATCCCTTCCATGCGGAGTGCGCGCACCAGGTCTGCAACCCGCGCCATGGCTGCGGCGAAAGGTTCTACTGAAGTGATCTGCGATCCAATGTGGACGCTCACCCCCGCTACTTCCAGATATTTTTGCCGGGCGGCAGCATGGTAGAGCCTGCTTGCCTGGTCGATGCCGACCCCGAATTTATGTTCCCGTAATCCAGTGGATATATAGGGGTGGGTTTCGGCGAATACATCGGGATTAACGCGCAATGCCATGCGCGCTCGCTTTTTCAACCGTGACGCAGTGGCTGCCAGAACGTCGAGTTCAGCCTCGCTCTCCACGTTGAAGATCAGGATGTCACTTTTCAGCGCGAGTGCCATCTCCTCCGCGGTTTTTCCCACGCCGGAAAAGACGACCTTTTTTGCCGCAGCCTTGCCAGCCGCAAGGACTCGCTCTAATTCGCCGCCTGAAACCACATCAAACCCTGCGCCCAGCTTTGCCAGTATCCCCAGCAATGACAAGTTGGAATTCGCTTTGACTGAATAACAAATGGTATGTGGGACTGGCTTGAACGCCGAATCGAATGTGCGAAAACGCTCGCGGATGGCTGTGCCGGAGTACACATACAGCGGCGTACCGTACCGCTCGGCCAGCTTTTCCAGCGAGAGTTTATCCGCATGGAGAATGTCTTTCTTGTAGACGAATGCCGGCGGGCGGGTCTGCTGCATCACATCCTCCGCAACGCGGCAGAGGTCTCGCGGCGAGAGCGCGCATGCTCCACTTGTTCCGTACTGCGGCCGGGAAGGATCTTGACTACCACCACCGTTTCATCGTCAAACGCACGCACACCGGAGGCGTGGAGTGATACCGCATCAAAAATGATCTCCACCAGTTGATTCGCGGTGCTGTCACAATGTTCGCGAACCAATTCCTCCACCCGGCTGCGGCCAAACTGCTCGCCAACGTTGTCCTCCGCGTCCATGATACCGTCGCTGAAGAAAACGAAGACATCTTTGGGCTGCGCATGGATGGTCACTTCGTCATAATCAGCGTCCTCAAATAATCCCAGCGGCAGGCCGGTCGTATCAACGCTCTCGATCTTGCCGTCATGGCAATAGATCGGCCGCGGCTGACCCGAGTTGGCGATCTGCATCACATAACGTTCGTCATCCCAGACGGCGAAGATCATGGAAACAAACTGCGCCTCGATCTTACGTTCGCCCAGGGAGGCATTGATCGCCGTCAGGGTCTCTGAAGGCGAGGGTTCCAGGTTCGCCACTGATCGCAGTATTCCGCCCACCATGGCGGCATACAGAGCCGCCGGCGCGCCCTTGCCGCTCACATCGCCCACAGCGATGCCGGTACGCCCGCCGGAATATTCCAGAAAATCGTACATGTCACCGCCGATGGTATGTGCAGGCACAAATTTTGCGGCAATCTCTGCGCTATTCAGGATCGGGCAGCTAGGCGGCAACAAGTGCATCTGGACTTCTCGCGCCATCGCCAGGTCGCGCTCCAGTCGCTGCTCCTCCTTGGCTATGCGCTCGTACAATTGCGCATTCTCGATCGCGATTGCGACCTGCCCCGCCAGCGTCGTGAGGGTGAGAATATGGTCTTCCGTGAAGTAGCCGCGCCGCGTGTGCTCCAGGTCCAGAACGCCAATGACCCGCTTTTTGTAGATCAATGGGACGCAAAGCTCGGATCGCGTCTCAGGGTTCAGCAGGATGTATCGCGCGTCCTTGGTGACATCGGGCACCATGACAGCCAAGCCGGTTTCGGCGGACGCTCCCACCAGGCCGCGTCCCAGGGGAATGTCATGCTTCAGTTGGATGTTCTCGTTGAACCGTAGTGAAAAACGATGCTGCAGGATCTTACTGTGCTCGTTGAGCAGCAGGATGCTGAACATCTGAAAGTCGATGACCCGGCTTAATGATTCACCGATGCGCCGCAATAATTCGTCCACATTGAGGATGGAGGTGAGCTCGCGGCTGATCTCGTTCAGCACTTCAAGCGTCTGCGCCTGCCGATAGACGCGGGTGTAGAGCCGGGCATTCTCGATCGCTACCGCGATACGCGACGCAACCACGGTCAACAGCCTGCGATGTTCTTCGTTGAAGTAGCCGACTTGCGCCGCCTGCAAGTCAATGACCCCGATGACTTTGTTCTTTGCGATCATGGGAATGGCGAGTTCCGACTGCACCGCGGGATGGGCATTGATGTAATTCGGCTCCTGAGAGACATCGTTCACCAGGACCGCCTCTCGCCGCTGGACCGCCTGACCCGTCACCCCGCTTCCCACCTTGATGCGGATCTTCTCTACCTCTGGCGCATGGCCGATCTGGAATCGCATGCGCAGCTCCTGCGTACGCTCATTCAGCAACAGGATGGCGAAGATCTCGTACTTGATCACTCCCCGGATCGCCTCCGCCACTTTTCCCAGCAGCGTATCCAGGTCAAGCGTGGCATTGATCGTGTCTGCCATCGCCACTAGGATCGCGTCCAGATTCAGAGGCGCCGCAACTCGCTGATTAGAAGGGGATTCTTCCACCGCGTTCTGGCCGCGGGAAATTGTTTTTGTGACCGAACCAGGCATCTTCTTCCATCATACCGTAGCAATAAAAAAGCCTCCGCAAGCGGAGGCAGTCCGGTTCTTCTTGAAAGCATCAGCGAGCGATTTCACCTTTGGCTTCCCCCAGGATGGCGAGGCCGGCGCTGGTCCCGATCCGATTTGCTCCAGCCTCGATCATTGCGATAGCGTCCGCTAGCGTGCGGACCCCGCCTGAAGCTTTCACCCCGATCTTCTCTCCCACCACTCCGCGCATCAGCGCAATGTCATCGATCGTGGCACCCCCACCCGCGAAGCCGGTACTGGTCTTCACAAAATCGGCGCCGGCGTTGACCGCGAGCTGACAGGAGATCAACTTCTCTTCCAGAGTCAGCAGGGAAGTCTCCAGAATGACTTTCAATATTCCGCCGTGAGCGTGGGTAACTTCCGCCACTCCGCGAATATCAGACTCCACCAGAGCATGATCACCGGTTTTCAACGCGCCTATGTTCAGCACCATATCAATGTCATGTGCGCCCAGCTTTAAAGCTTCGAGTGCCTCAAAGCGCTTGACGGAAGTAAAGTTAACGCCTTGCGGAAATCCAACCGGCACACCCACTTTCACGGCGCTTCCGTGCACGATGCCCGCCGCTAAAGCAGTCCATGTGGGTTGCACAAAGGCGCAGGCAAAGCCGTGTTGCACCGCTTCCTCGCAGAGGCGCACGATCTGCTCCCGGGTGGCGTCCGGTTTCAATAGTGTGTGGTCTATAACGGTCGCCAGGGACTTCGGCGTGAGAGTCTTGCCCGCCAACGGAGAAAGGGAAAGGGTGGACATATCGAAAAGATTCTACTTCAGGCGGAGGCCGTAGCCGCAGCTCGTTTCTGCCGGTCAAGCTCCGCCAACAGGTGGCGGATCAATTCCAGCTCCGTAGTGCCGTCCTGGGGATAACTTACGCTGGCAAAGATCGTCTGCAATGATGTGAATTCGCCTTGCTTTGGGGTTGCCACCCGGTGAAGCGCGCGGATCACCTTATCGCGTATCACGCCCAGGCTGGAAGTCTCCGTCTCAGGCAAGATCAGCGCAAAACAATCGCCGGAATAACGCGAGACCATGTCAATACTTCGCACAGAAGAGGTGAGAACATGCGCTACATTTCGCAGCACTTCGTCTCCACCCTCGAATCCGAACTGCTTGTTCATCTCGCGAAAATTGTGCAGGTCGAACATCATGATGCAGAAGTGCTGCTCGAACCGCTTTGCCCGCGATAACTCATGCGAGACAGCTACATGGAAATAACGCTGGTTAAAGACCCCAGTCACGGTGTCCGTATTCATCACCCGGCGCAATTCATCCGTGAGTTGCACGTTCTTGATGGCAGTGGCACAAACATCGCCTGCGGCTTGCGCGATCGAGCGGTCTTCCGCAACGAATGCGTTCGCCTTGGGATGCGAGATCACGATCACTCCCATCGTCTCACCCAGCGCCTGCAATGGGACGCAGAGTTCCGATCCCGTTCCCGGCACGCATGCCGGCCAGTTGCGGCGTTCAGCAACGTCATTCACCAGGATGTTCACCCGCGCTGTCAATGCCTCGCCGATGATCCCGTGGCGCTCGGACTGCAAAAACGGCTCCGCCGCCGGTTGCTCTCCGCCGGCATGCGCATGTAGGCGCAACAATCCGCTTTTTTCCCGTATGAGGATCGAGACTTCAGTGCCCTCAAAAGTGTCGCTCACTAATTCGGACAACGTAAGCATCAGGTTATCGATGTCATTTGCGGCGGTGGCGGAGCGGGCGATCAGGTTAATGAATTCGATCTGCCGCATCCGCCTGCGTTCGATCGAATACAGCCTCGCATTCTCCAAAGCCACGGCTGCTTGGCCGGCAAAGAGCGCGAGCAGTCCGATCATGTCGTCCGTGAAGTAATCCAGTTTATCGCTCTCCACGTCGAGCACGCCCACCGCCTCATCGCGAACGATGAGAGGCAGGGCAATCTCACTTTTGGTTGCAGGGTTCGTTTCAATGTATCGTGCGTCTCGGCTGACGTCCGGAACGTAGATGGGAATTTTTGATCCGGCAACATGCCCAACAATGCCATCTAACCCGATCCTGAATCTTCTCGCGGTGATGAGCCTTTCGTTGAAGCCGTTTTGCGCGCGGCAAAAAAGTTCGCCCTTCGCTTTTTCAGTCAGAAAGACCGCGCAGGTTGCGACGCCAAAATAATTGCGAACGATCAGAAGGATATGGTGCAGGACAGTGTCCGCCTCCATGCTGGAGAGGATCATTTCCGTAGCTTCCTGCAGCACAGCGAGTTCGCGGGCGTTGGCCTGTAGGTCTTTCAAAGTGTGTGAGACCAGGGTGGATTTCGCGTCATTATAGCCGCGATTCCCAGCGGCCCAGCACCATTGTTCGTTCCACAGCCCTGATTCCGGTGTAAAATCCGCGCATCCTTGGAGGCCTTTTATGTTGGTGCGAGACTATATGACGAGCACTGTCTCTACCTTGAAAGACGATTCCACTTTGCTGGAAGCCGCTCTGATGGTGCGCCAGACAGGAAAGCGCCACGTGCCGATCCTTTCGGCGGTGAATGCCGCTCCCGTGGGGATCCTCAGCGATCGGGACATCCTCCGGCTCGGGCCCTCGGACCTCTTGAAGGATGATGTGGAGGCGTACAACAAGATCTTCGGGCAGACTCCGATCGCCGGCGTGATGACTAAAAATCCCATCAGCGTGACCCCAGACACACCTGTGGCTCAGGTGGTGCAGTTGATGCATTCTATGAAGATAGGCGCGGTGCTGGTGGTGGAGAATGAGAGTCTAAAAGGGATTGTCACCATCAGTGACATGTTGAGCCTGCTGATGGATCTGCTCTCGACTGATCAACCGCTTAGCGCAGCAGCGTTCTAGCCGCACTAAGCGGACCCTGAAAGTCATGCGGCGTGTTTGCTGACCAGCGGTGACGCGTCCGCCAGAGCAGTCTCCCGCTCCGCTCCGCTATTCACCACTTTCATCTGGTGCCAGTCATAGGCGAATTCCTTGCCGCAATCCAGGCACACCACATACGTACCCGTGGCTCGGGCTGCTTGCGTACGGCGTTCGCCAGACTTCGACGTAATCGGGAAACTGTAATTGCTATGCCAGCAACCGAACAGCATATCCACTAAACCACTGATCATTACTACACCCCTTGGACTAGGTACCCACTAAAGCCGAGTTGCCGGCTTCAGGAACTTAGATTCCGGAGTTGCTCAAACGGTTTTACTTAGTTTTAAGATAGGTTGACTGTGGAAAAGATAAATCGATGCAACCTTTAGCGACCAACCTAATGCTGAATCGCAGCGGAACGGGCTCTCACACTAATAGTAGGGGAAGCTCAGGCCTTACCTAGGATTCGGTATCAGGAGTCCCGGTGCCGGCTTTCCCGGCTTTCATGGTGCGGCATTTCTCAAGGATTGCGTTTTGCAGGCGGGCTCGGAGATCGTCCGGAAGTTCGTAGATCTCATTCTCTTTATAAATCTGAATGGTCTTCCGGGTTGTATCGCACACAACATAGCAGTTGGAGCACCATTGCAGGTGCTCCTGGAGTTCGGCATACATCTTAGGCTCGAGTGAGCCGTCCAAAAAATCGTTCAGCTCGCTCAGAAACTCCTTACACTTCACCGCCGTGGTCCCCATTCTTGTTCTTTTTGAAATAACGGTTGAGCCGCTCTCGCAGTTGCAATCTAGCACGAAGCAACCTTGATTTGACCGCCGGCACACTCAATCCGAGCGTCTCTGCGGTTTCTTCCGTACTGAGCCCTTCCACGTCCCGCAGCACGAACACCGTACGGAAGCTGGCTGGCAGCCCCTGAATGGTTTTCTGCAGGATGTCTCCCAATTCTCCCTGGCCGTACTGTTGCTCCGGATTCGGCGACCAATCCGCAAACTCACGCGGCATGGAGCCTTCTTCCGTCTCAACATCTTCATCCATTGAGACGGTCTTATCTGTCTTGCGGCGGCGAAGCTTCATCAAAGCTTCATTCACCGCGATCCGGACCAACCAGGTATAAAACTTTGAATTCCCCTGGAATGAGTTCAAGTTCGTATAGGACTTCAGGAACGCTTCCTGCACCACGTCTTCCGCATCTTCGCGGTTTTGCGTGATGTGCTGAGCGATCCGGAACACATTGCGGTCATAACGCTTGATCAGCTGCTCAAAGGCGGCGATGTCACCACCTTTGGCTGCCTGTACCAGCGCCATTTCCTGCGTTGCCGCGTCGTCCGTTACGTTGGATTGGATGGTTCCCATGTACTTGCGATTCAACAATTTTGGCGAGCAAACCCCGCCGCTGTTA
This sequence comes from Terriglobales bacterium, assembly GCA_038254775.1. GTDB lineage: Bacteria > Acidobacteriota > Terriglobia > Terriglobales > Acidobacteriaceae > JBBSFV01. The sequence continues at coordinate 33,174 of JBBSFV010000012.1, forward strand.
TCTTAACTCTTCAATGGTTCGAGCGGTTTATTGCAGTTTAAGTACGCTTACGGATGGATTTTAGATTTAGACGCATAATTAACCAAACGGTTAGCTGAGGGTTAGAACATCTTGGGAACGCAAAAGTTTCTTTGGACCGCTCCTTTCGCGATTTTTTTGTTTGCCGGGTGCAGCAAGCCGGCTCCTCTGCCTGCTCACATCACGGTCGAGATGAAAAAGTACGTGATCACCCCCGCTGAGATACACCTGAAATTGGGCGAAGCTGTCCGTTTTGAGGTTTCTGCCAAGGATGTGGAGCATGGCTTTGATGTTCCCGCTCTTGGCATAAAAGAAGCGGTCCAACCAGGGAAGCCGGCCAGCTTTATGGTTACGCCAACCAGGAAGGGCAGCTTTACCATCGAGTGTGGCATTATCTGCGGCCCTGGCCATGATGATATGCGAGGCAAGATCGTAGTGGATTGACCTAAGCAGCCACCCGGATTGACACACCCCGCCGCAAAAAGCATAATCGCGCATCCATGGCTGAGTTCCCAGACCTCTCAAAACAAGTCGAACGCGCCGTTTCTGAGTCGCTCGATTCCCGTCTCTCCGGTTTGCATGAGGAGATCGTGCAAAAGGTGCTGGAGGCGCTCTCTCCAGCGTTCCAGCAGCTTTCGGACGAAGCGGCCAAGAGCGCGGCCCAGGCACCTCCGCATCAGCCGGCAAAAAGCGACTCCACTGACGTTCTAAGCGCGGCCGTAAACAGCATCCATGACGGCCTCTCCCAATCGGAGATACTGGGTGCTTTGCTCGACGGAGTTGCGCATTTCGCCTCCCGCGCCGCTTTATGCGTGGTACGGGGAGCCAGCGTCAGCGTTTGGAAGTCACGTGGATTTGCCGACGAAGCCGCCTTAAAGACTTTTTCTGCCGATGTCAGCCACGGTCTGATCGCCCGGGCGATCCAGGCACACACCCCGGTTTCCGCCGCCGCCGCCGAATTCGACCCTGATTTTGTCTCCATCCACGGCAATCCCGCGGATGGAAATGCTTCAGTCTTACCGCTGGTGGTGCGAGAGAAGGTTCCAGCACTGCTTTACACCGATGCGGGCACGGAACCAGGCGGCACTTTCGACTCATCTGCGTTGCATGTACTGGTGAAGACTGCATCTATTTGGCTTGAGCTGGTCGCGCTGCGTAAGGCATCGCTCTCTGCAGATGCATCCACCCCTGTGGCGGAGGCCGCTGCTCCGGCACCGGTGATGGCCGCCGCTATGGCCGCCCCCGCCACCACCCTCACCACTATCCCGGTCGTCTCAACCCCCCCGCCACCACCGCCGGCGGAGCCTGCAGAAGATTTGGCCCATGCGGTCCCAAGCGCGTCCCCAACCTCAGATGATCGACTTACCGAGCTTTCACCCGCGGACCAGGAAGCCCATAAAAAAGCCAAGCGCTTTGCCAAGCTCCTGGTGGATGAGATCAAGCTCTATAACAAAGACAAGGTCGCGGAGGGGAAGCAGAACAAGAATCTCTTCTCAGTGTTAAAAGAAGATATCGAAAAGAGTCGCTCTACCTATGAAAAGCGTTACGGTTCAACGGCAGCCGCAGACGCGCGATACTTTGATAGCGAGCTGGTAAGGGTCCTCGCAGATAATGACATCTCGCTTTTAGGCAACGAATATCAACAGTAGTTGGTTGTAGATTAGAGATGTGGATGTGAAACGGTCTCTCTCGCTCGTGCTGCTGTCATTCCTGGCTCTACCCTCCGCTGCCCCCGCCGTCCATCCAAAAAAACATCCAAGTAAAAAGACTTCGGCAGCCGCTAAAAGTTCCCATAAAAAGAAGCTCACTCCAAGGCAGATCGCGTCCCGATCAGCGCATGCCCGGCGATTGAAGCGGGCATTTGTCAGCTCTGCTGACCTGAAGCCGATGGCAAAGCAGTTGCTAGAGACACGCTCACCGGCGGCTTTTGCGGGCGTTGAGCGGTATGCACAGACTCATCAAAATGAGGCGGGAGGACTTGCCTGGTTGCTGGACGGATTTGCGCGGCTTGCGAATGGCGATGCCGACAAAGCGATCACCGCGCTGCGCCAAGCGAAACCGTTTTCTCAGGAACTCGGAGACTATGTCGACTTCTATCTGGCCTCCGCGTACCGCAATAAAGGATCAGCGCCAGATGTTGTTCTGGTTCTGGATGGCTATGACAAACGCTATCCGGATTCGCTCTTCCGTCGCGAGGCAAATCTCTTGCTCGCAAACGCCCTGATGACCGAGGGTGCCGCTGAGAAGGCGATCGCAGTCCTGGAAGCAGACCGCAAGCCGGTCCGTTCGGATCTGGAATTGGCTTTGGGTAAAGCCAATGCGGCGCTCGGCCGGAATACTCAGGCTGCGGAATCTTTTCGCAAGATCTATTACGAATTTCCGCTCAGTCAGGATGCCGACGATGCGGGCATACGCCTCCGTACCATCGTCCCGCAGGATGCGCTTGCCACCCGCGAACTCCGCATGACTCGCGCCGGATTGCTGGTCAAAGGCAGGCGTTATGCGCTCGCCGCAGATGAGTATCGACAACTCATCGATGACGCCGGAGCGAGTGACGCCGGAGCTGAGTCCGTGCCCGGCTTGAAGGTCGCGTTCGCCAACGCGCTGTTGAAAGCCGACCACGCTGCGGAGGCGAAAGTGGTTCTGGCAAACATGACGGACGCTAGTTTGGAGGTCGCCGCGCAGCGGCAGTATCTGCTTGCTGAGATCGCGCGCAATGCCAATGACGATGCCGCACTGCTGGCAGCGATCGACGATCTGCGCAAGAACGCCAACCAAAGTGGATGGTACGAACAGGCTCTTCTGACTGGCGGCAATATGTATCTTCTGCGCAAAGACTTTGCCGATGCCGCCAAGCTATTTGACGAACTCGGCCACCACTTCTCCTCGCGCCTTGCCGCCGCCACCCATTGGAAAGCCGCGTGGCTGCTGTACCGCCTCGGCAATATGGATGAGGCAAAGAAAGAATTTGAGGACCAGATCACGCTCTTTCCCGCATCCGTGGAAGTCTCAAATGCGCTCTATTGGCGGGGAAGGGTCGCCGAAGACGAAAAGGATTTTCCTACCTCCCGGACTTACTATGCGACGCTTTCTCAGAGATTTCGCAACTATTACTACGGGACCCTTGCCCGGGAGCGCTTGCGCGATATAAAAGGCATCGTCGCCGACTCAGCCGACATCCCGCTGATGGCAAAAGTAAAAGCGCCTCAAGTCACGCCCAACCTGCCCGCTTCAGCAGACGGAGTGGAGAATATCCGCTTGGAACGGAGCCGCCTGTTGGAAAATGGTGCACTCTATGACCTGGCAGCAAAAGAACTCCAGTCCGCCGCCAGTGATGGTGACAACCCGTGGGTGACCGCTGAATTAGCACGACTACAGATCGATGCCGGTAAGCCGCAACTCGCCATTGAGACCATCAAGCGTGCCATCCCAAATTACGCAGCGGTCGACATCTCCAGCGTGCCTCGCCCGGTATGGGAGGCGCTTTTTCCCCGTCCTTATTGGATCGATCTGCGGCGGGACTCTGAAGCCAATGGGCTTGATCCTTACCTGGTGGCGTCACTCATTCGCCAGGAGTCGGAGTTCAACCCAGGCGCCGTCTCCCGTGCGAACGCCTATGGCCTGATGCAGCTTCTGCCTTCCGTTGGAGCCAGGGTCGCCAAACAAATGAAGATCCGGCCCTATTCCACCGCGTTACTGCTCGATCCCCAGGCCAATATCAGGCTTGGCACGCGATTCTTCCGCCAAATGGTGGATGAAAACGCAGGCAAGGTTGAACTCGCGCTGGCTGCCTACAATGCCGGGCAAAACCGTGTTCGTGACTGGCAGGCCAGCGGCAATTTTCGCGACGTTCCGGAGTTCGTGGAATCCATCCCATTCACGGAGACGCGCGAGTACGTGCAGGCGATCATGCGCAACGTCAATCTCTACAAGCAGCTCTACGCAGGAAGTGAGGCGGCAGATACTAAACCGCTTTCGTCTGCTCGGACGAGCGGAATACCTCAATAACCAGCAGGATCGATCCGATCACGATCGAACTGTCCGCTAGATTGAAATCCGGCCAGTGGTAGCTGCCGAGATAAAACGCCAGAAAGTCCACCACACTGCCGCTCAGCACCCGATCGATCAAGTTGCCGACCGCGCCCCCCAGGATGAGCGCCAAAGCAAATGTTGTGGCATTCATCTCCTCTGTCGATCGCCATAAGATGCGCAAGAGCACCACGATCACCACCAGCGAGAAAAATATCAGCGCCAGCGTCGTGGGTCGCGTTGGTCCTTCTGCGAACATGCTGAATGCAGCGCCGCGATTCAAAACATGAGTGATGGAGAAGAAATGCGGCACCACAACAATGTTCGAATACAGCGGCAACCACTTGGTGACGACCCATTTCGTGAGCTGGTCAAGAAAAACGATGAATAGGGCGATGCCAAAGTGAATGATGCGCTGCATGGATCCGGCAAACCTCTGGCGCATCAGGCGCTCACCCGTTCCGCCAGTACCTCAGAGCAGCGTTCGCATATCGTTGGAAACTCATTGTTCTCACCAATATGCGTGGAATAGTTCCAGCAGCGCTCGCATTTCTCTCCCGCCGCCCGGCTTACGTGAACCTGAAGGCCAGAAGTGCCGTTGTTGCCTGCAGAGCTTTCCACCTTTACTCCCGAAGTGATCAGCACCGCGCGTAACTGGGCAACGTGCCCCGCGAGTACCGAATACGTTTCCGCCGGTGCCGTGATGGTCACATTGGCTTCGAGCGCACTGCCGATCTCTTTCTTCTGCCGAGCCTCTTCCAGGGCTTTCAGCGCTTGCTCGCGAACGGCCATGATGGTTGCCCATTCGGCTGCCAGCTTTTCCAGCGTGACGGGCTCCACCGCGCTGCCAAAGATCTCTTCGCCGAAGGGGAATTGTGCCAGATGAACGCTCTCCATCCGGGATTCCACCTTGGGCAGATGTTGCCAGATCTCGTCGGCAGTAAAGCTCAGCAGGGGTGCTGCAAAGCGCACCATTGCCTCGGCAATGTGCCAGATGGCCGTCTGTGCTGAACGGCGCGCCTTCGACTTTGGCGCGAACGTGTAGAGCCGGTCTTTCAAGATGTCGAAATAGATAGCGCTCAGATCCACGGCGCAAAAATCGTGCAACTGGTGATAGATCCGGTGAAACTCGAGTTCGTCATACCAGCGGCGCAGGCGGTCGCTCATTTCCGCGGCGCGCATCAACATGTACTGATCAAGCGAATCCATCTCTGCGAACGGCACCGCCTCCGCGGGATCAAAGTCATAAAGATTGCCCAGCATATTGCGGAAGGTGTTGCGAATCTTGCGGTAATTGTCCGCCACCCGCTGCATCAACTCTTCAGAGCAAGTCACGTCCTCGCGAAAATCGACCGAAGCAACCCACAAGCGCACGATCTCTCCCCCGAGCCGCTTTGCGATATCGACGGGATCCACAACATTTCCCAGCGACTTTGACATCGCGCGCCCTTGCGGATCGAGCGTCCATCCACTGGTCGCGACCGCGCGGTATGGTGCTGCTCCACGAGTTCCCAGTGCGCAGAGCAGGGAAGAGTGGAACCATCCCCGGTGTTGGTCGCCACCCTCGGTGTAAAGATCGGCAGGCCAGGGAAGGTTGGGCTCATGGCCCAGCACCGCTGCCTGGCTGCAGCCGGATTCGAACCACACATCGATGATGTCCATCTCTTTGCGGAACTCCGCGCTACCACACTTCGGGCAAGTTGTTCCTGCCGGCAGGATGGTTCTCGCGTCGAGCACGTACCAGGCATCTGCTCCTTCCCGGGAGAAGAGATCCACGACCGCCTGATTCACTGTTTTCGAACGCAGTGGCTCATTACATCCCGCACAGAAGAATATTGGGATGGGTACGCCCCAGATACGTTGCCGTGAGATGCACCAATCCGGTCGAGTGGCGATCATATTGGAGATGCGCTCCTCGCCCCAGGCCGGGTCCCACTTCACTTTCTTGATCTCGTCGAGCGCCCGCTGGCGCAGCGTGCTGTCATCCAGCTTGCCTTCCATGCTGATGAACCACTGCTCGGTAGCACGGAAGATCACCGGCTTGTGGCATCGCCAGCAGTGGGGATAGGAGTGCTCGATCTTTCCGCCCCCCATCAGCACGCCACGCGACTTCAGCATCTCGATGATGGGCTCATTCGCTTGGAAGACGGTCTTTGCTTCATATTCCGGAAGTCCGTTGCGCAGCCGCCCCGCTTCATCTACGTTGCAAGTCTGATCCAGCTTGTACTTGGCGCCGGTATAAAAGTCGTCAGCACCATGCGACGGTGCTGTGTGTACCGCGCCGGTGCCTTGATCGGTGGTCACATAATCCGCCAGAACGCCCAGCACTACGCGATCGAGAAACGGGTGTGCGAATCGCACATTTTCAAGCTTTCGTCCCGGAAAGCTTGCGATCTCGCGTGCATCGGTAAGGCTACAGTGTTGCTTCACGGCTTCAGCGAGCTCCCGTACCACCAGGTAGATCTCGCCGGCCGACTCCAGCGCTACATAATCAAACTCCGGATGGAATGCCACCGCCATGGACGCAGGCAAAGTCCACGGCGTGGTGGTCCAGATGATGGTATTCACTTTTTTTCCGGCAAGACTCGCGTCGATCTGCGCGGGATCAGTCGTCAGTGCGTACTTCACATACACGCTTGGGCTGGTGTGCATGGCGTATTCCACTTCAGCTTCCGCGAGCGCCGTCTTATCAAAAATGCACCAATAGACCGGCTTTAAGCCTTTATAGACAAATCCCTTCTCGAAAAAATCGAAAAAGCTTCTGGCGATGACCGACTCATACTGCCGGCTCATGGTGGAGTAAGGATCATCCCAACGGCCAAAAACGCCGATGCGCTTGAACTGCTCGCGCTGCAGGTCCAGATATTTGTTGGCATATTCGCGGCAGGCCTTGCGGACCTGGATAGGCTCCATCTCCAGCTTCTTGCGGCCCAGCGATTCGTCCACCTTGATCTCGATCGGCAAGCCGTGGCAATCCCACCCTGGAACGTACGGTGAATCAAAGCCCGCCATGGTCTTGGACTTCACCACAAAATCTTTCAGGCACTTATTCAGGGCGTGCCCCAGATGGATCGGGCCGTTCGCATATGGAGGACCATCGTGCAGGATGTAGGTAGATCTGCCTTGCCTGACCTCGCGAATGCGGTCGTAAATGCGCATGGTTTCCCATCGTTCCAGCCATTTAGGCTCGTTCTGAGGCAAGTTCGCCTTCATGGGAAAGTCGGTCTTCGGTAGATTCAGGGTGGATTTCAACTCAGGCGGCGCGCCCATCACGTCTCCAATGCGAGTGTTAATCCTCGATTATAGCGATGCCGCCGCGAACCAAAGCCAAGCCTCAGGATGGTTGCTCGTTGTCACGAAACAATTTTCACAGCTTGTAAACCTTAGCGCGTACAACAGAGCACCTGCTTCTTGCGTCTATTCCACTAACGAGTTGCGCTTGGTTCCTTGGAACTAAGTAGTGCAACTTTAAACGCGCAAGTCTCATCTCTAGACGGGTACTTGCCATTACTAACTGGTAGTAAAGGCGAACAGTCGGCCAAGGGTCCTAGCGCAGTATGACGAATCAGGTTTTGAATCCTCCTCCAACACTCCGGGTAGAGCCCAGGCTCCCGCAGCTTATGCGGCCGGAGGCGCCTTCACTTCTTCAATCCCTCAAGAACAATATCCGCGACGTTCTTTTTCCTGAGAAGCTTCCACCGCTCAAGGTAACTTCGCGGCCGGTCCAGGTGCGCAGCATCTGGGAAGAGCGTGACAAAAAGACCTCGACTGTGGGTTCGCTCATCGTGCACATGTTGATGATCGCCGGCTTGATCGCGGTCACCTATTTCGGCAAGAACGCTGTTCAAGCCGTGAAGCATGAAACCATCTCTTATATTCCGCTTGCGCCTGTCGATCTGCCCATGATGGATAAAAAGGGCCCCACGATGGGTGGCGGCGGCGGCGGCGGCGAGCGTTCGAAGATCCAGGCGCCTCAGGGTCGTGCGCCCAAGCAGGATATGAATCAGATCACGCCTCCGGCGATCGTGGTGCGAAACCAGAACCCTAAGCTCGCTGTAGAAGCGTCGATTGCAGTGCCCCCGGATGTGAAATTGCCGGGAAGCAACCTGCCAACCCTGGGCGATCCCACTTCTAGAGTTGCCGGCCCCGCCTCGAACGGTGTGGGTTCCGGTGGCGGAATCGGTGCGGGAAGCGGCGGCGGCGTAGGCCTAGGTGCTGGACGTGGCGTTGGACAAGGCCAAGGTGCAGGGTACGGTGGCGGAGTCTTCAAGGTTGGCGGCGGTGTGCAGGCCCCCCGCGCGATCGATACGCCCGATCCGGAATATTCAGAAGAGGCCCGGAAGGCTAAATATCAGGGAACCGTTGTACTGTGGCTGATCGTGGATCCCAATGGTCGTCCGCATGACCTGAAGGTCTCTCGTTCGCTCGGCATGGGACTCGATCAGAAAGCGATCGAGGCTGTTCGTCGCTGGAGATTCGAACCTGCAACCAAAGACGGCAAGCCCGTGGCAGTACAAATCAATGTTGAGGTCAACTTCAGGCTCTATTAAATCTTTCATAAGCCTTGGGGAAGACAATTATCAGGAGAGGCTATGTACCTCTCCTGAATTTTTTTGCCTTGCAGTTTTTCATGGTCACTTTCCATTGCAGCATTCGCCGCGAGGGATAGGGCTTCCGTGCGGGCAGCTTTCCGGATGTCCAAGGAACGTGCAGATTCGGTCCGTTGCCTCCGGAGACAGGATGTGCTCGAACTTGCACGCCTGCTGTTCCACCTCATTCTCATCGGTCACTTTAAATGTCTGAATGAACAATCGCTCTGCCAGGCGATGCCTGCGGATCACATCTTCCGCGCGCTGTCGCCCACGTTCGGTGAAGTAGATCAACTCCTCGCCATGGTCAGGCGAGTCAGCGCTGGGATGGATCTGTTCATGGCAGCGGTTGAGAACAGGTTTATGGACGTGAGGCTCCGCCGCGCTGTGCTCATGCCGGGTGATCAGCCCCATCTGCTCCATGGTGCTGACGGCAAGCGGCATGGGCATACTTCCTTCCACCGTGATGCGGCCGAGTTCAGCCGGCTCTCCGTTCTCGCGCAGGATCCAGATCTCTTCCAGCACCTCGTCGATCTGTTGTTCATCGGCGATGCCATAGGTCTCCTGCACCGTCAGCCTTCCGTGGTGGATCTCCACCCGGCGGTCCGCCATGCGCGATATCACCGGGTCATGGGTCACCATGATGATGGTGCGCCCCTGGCCATGCAAGTCATGCAGTTGCTTGAGTACCAACTCCTGATTGTAGGCATCAAGATTTCCCGTCGGTTCATCGGCAAGGATGATCCTGGGATCGTTGATCAGCGCTCGGGCAATGCACACTCGCTGTTGCTCCCCGCCGGAAAGCTGCGAAGGAAGATGTTTTGCCCGATCACTTAAACCCACCCGCTCTAAAGCTTCTTTTGCCTCGCCCTCATCAGTCATGCTGTGAAAGTATTGCGCCAGCATCACATTCTCCAGGGCTGTAAGGTAGGGGATTAAATGAAACTGCTGGAAGATGAACCCGACCTTCTCCGCGCGAAAACGAGTCAGCTCCGCGGCGGAGAGCAATGCCAGGTCCTGGCCATCGATTACTATCTGCCCCGAATCCGCCCGGTCCAGGCATCCGATGAGATTGACCAAAGTGGATTTGCCCGAACCCGAAGGTCCCATCACCGCCAGCCACTCGCCCGGGGATACGTTCAATGTAACGCCATCGAGCGCCCGCACCACGGTTGAATCGGTCTCCTGCCGCGCGGGGTAAGTCTTCACGACCTCTTTAAGCTGGATGGACATCACTCTCCTCTTAGCATCACTGCAGGTTCGATCTTTTGCAAGCGCAGCAAAGGCAGGGAAGCGCCGAAGACAGCGATCACCAGAGAGGAAGCAACCACCATGGGGAAAACGCGCAACCGAGGAATCACCAGCGCATGAAAGTTCACGTAACCGATCCACGATGAGAGCCCACAGCCCAATGCATAGCCGACCAATGCGCCCACCGTCCCAAGCAACAAGGACTCTGACACGAAAACTGTATTCAAACTGCGCTGCGATGAACCCAGGGCTTTCATGACGGCGAAATCACGGCGTCTTTCCAGCACCGACGCACTCAAGGTGGCCAGCACGCATAAAGCGACCAGGATAGAAATGAGGATTGTAGAAAGAAACAAGATAAAGCGAGTCTTGCCCAGCACCTTGGTCTCGGCTTCAACCACCTGCCGCACCGCCTGCACATCCGCCTTGGGTAGCGAGACGGCGACCTGATGGATCACGTCGTTCACATGTTCCGGAGCTCCCGGGATCGAGAGCTCAATGGTGTTGGGCTGTAGGCCTGTCCACGATGCTAGATCGGCAAGCGAAATATAGATCCGGCTATCTTCAGTGCCCCCCGTGCTTAGCGTGCCGACTGGAATCAGAGTCAAAGTTCGATCTCCATACACTACCTTTGTCGGAGTGTTGGGTGGGAGTGATTGCGCAACCCGCTTTCCGATGAGAGCTTCTCCTGATGCTCGCGGCCACCTTCCGTTCACGGACCACCATGTGTTCGACTGTGCGGAGGTCGTCAGGTCCGTTCCCACCACTACTATCGGAGTGGCCTCTTCTCCCACTCGCGCGGCAGCGTATCCTGAAGCAATAGAGGTCGTCTCCGGAGCTATCTGCTTGAGCCGGGCGATGACGTCTACCGGCAGGCTCCCCTCGCGCGCGCTCACCAGAGCGTTGCCACCGAAGCGGCGGAACTCGCGTGTGAGCTTTGCATCCAGGTCCGCATAAAGATTGAGCAATGCAGTGCTCACCGCGGCGGCCACCACGATCGCCAACATTGCAGTCAGCGAATGGCTTCGCCGCAATCTCACTGAACGCAGTAGGAGTCGCCAGAACATCAGGCTACATCTCCCCGCAGGATCGCCGCCGGGCTGAAGCGAAGCGCGCGCCCTATTGCCGCCCCGCTGCCGGCCAGCGTTACCACTATCGCCAGCAGCAGTATGAAGGGAAGCAGAACAGGTTCAACCAGGATCGCGCTACCGAATACCGTATTTCCGATCATCCTGGCCAGCAATGTGCCGAACAAAAAGCCGACCATGCCGGCCGCGATCGCTAAGAAAGTTGCTTCCAGCACGAACAATGCTGCGATCGCGCTATTGGTCGCACCCAGCGACCTCATCACGCCGATCTCTGCACGACGCTCGAGCACCGACGTTGCCATTGCGGCCGAGATGGAGAGCATCGCAGCCACCAATGCAAAGAACGTGATCAATATCATCAGCCCGGAGATGCGTGATAGCAGCAAGCCTTCATTCTGCGCCACTTTGCGGATCTGCTCCGCCTTCGCCCCGGGAAACGCCTGCATGATCTGGAATGCAATGGAGTTTGCATACGGCGAGCAGGACCACTTTTCCAAAAGGTCCGGCGACAAGCTACGTGGATCGCGCCGCGCAAACTCATCCTCGGGCTTCGTCAATGCGCTCACGAATACGCTGTGAACCTGGTCAGGCTTTCCTAGCAATCGTTGTACCAGCGCTAGCGGTGCCACGATCGCATCCTCTTCATCCTGCGAGCCTGTCTGCAAAATGCCGCTGATGCGGTGGTTCTCTCCATGGATCGCAATAATCTGTCCCACTGACACATGTTGAGCGGCTGCCAGCCGACTGCCCACCAAGACTTCCTCTCCGGAGTCCTTCGGCCACTCTCCCTGTACTTTCCACCACGTATGCGTCTTTCGGACGCCGGTCTCAAAACTGTCATCCGGGGAGATAGCGATCTCCTTGGCAAAATAAGTCCCAACGATCTTGGCATCCTTCCCATTGACCTTCACTGAGCCCGGCAGCATGGGCGAGAACCCCAGGATGTTGTGTCCCCAGAAGATGTGTTTGAGCTTAGGAAGGTCTGATTCGTGGAGGTAGGATCCCGCGCTGGATGGCTTGAGTCTGACTCCGCCGATCTGCACATCAAGTGTGTCCTCTTGCGGATACACCACGATGTTCGCGCCGTAAGCGCGCAACTCCTCATTCATCCGGTCGCCGATATCGATACCTACCGCGATCATCGCCGTGGCAATGGTCATGCCCAGAGCGATCGCGATCCCCGCCAGGAGTTTCCTGCGGCGCTGGCGCAGGAATGATTGATAGAGCAGCCGGAAGAACATCAGTCGTGTACTTGCGAGGCGCTGTTGGTCAGGTCCGCCTCGCGTACGGTCACTGAGTCACCCGAGGTGGAAGTGACCAATGGAATGGGATTGCATCCGCCGCCTTCACCCACCGTCTGCGGATTCACCGGCGCGTTGCAGTTCTTGCACGTAAGGCCACGCGCTCCGCTGTTATAAAAACCCACGGAGCCACAGATGGAACAGGCGTCCATCACCGTCGCTATCTTGCCCCCTGGCTTTCGATAAATGAGAAAACGCACTGGCTTTCCCGCGATGGAAGAACTGTACCGACGCAGATCACCATCGCGCATGTCCGCCGTGGAGATCACCGCGAGTCCGTTGGTGAAAGTTATCTCAGTGGCTGGGGAGAGCGCAGTGGCGGCCTTGGCATAAATGAATTCCGCGGTCACAAGCACGATAAAGATGAATGAAGTTACGTAGACTGCGCTCATCCATAGGCGTTCACGCCTCGCACTCCACTGTGCGCGTCGTTGCTGCGCTTTGGATCCATTCTCCGCTGCCGCCGCTGGAGACCGTCTTTTAGATTCAAACAAGATCATCAGCGCAGCGAGCGCAAGCATGGTCACGAAGAAAAAAATATCGTTTCGCACTACTGGGCCGATCAATGACATCTCGCGTTTGGTGGAGGGAAGCACCCCATTCTCTGATAGCTCATGCAGCCCGGAGATGGTGAGTTGGATCGCCACGAATATCAGGATCCAGGTAGTGACCTTGAAGAAGCGCCGCAGGTCAATGCGGACGCTGCCTTTCACAAACATCACTCCGAAGATCACCGAGAGCGTTACGCCGATCAGGGTCCCTAGAAAGCTCAAGAGTTCGCTGGTGGTGAGCGAGACCGCCGAGAGAATGAGTACCGTCTCTACACCCTCTCTCAGTACCATCAGGAATACGAACAGGAACAGCCCGATTCCGGAGCCGCCACTGGCAAAGCCTCCTACACGCTTTTCAATGTCCCCCTTGAGGGTCTTGGAGGCTTTTGCCATGAATAACACCATGGTCACCACGAAGAAGGCGGCAATAAGCATCACTGCGCCTTCAAAAACGTCAGGATTAAAATGAGCGGCGGAGATAGCCACCGCCACTCCTATACTGGCGATGAATGCGGCGGCGAGCGCGGCATAGACGGTTTTTCGCAATTCGGGGCGGCCGATCTTAGTGAGATAGGCAATGGTGATGCCAACCATCAAAGCCGCCTCTACCCCTTCACGAAGGGTAATGATGAGGGCCTGTAGCATAGGTTTCTAAATGAAAATGAATTTCAATTTCAATTTCGATTCTAAATCCCTTGTCCTGAGTCGTCAATCGTCCAGCGTCCCGGTCAAAGCTCTCATCCATCCACTCCGACCCGTCCGGCGTCTAACCTGAATCAGAGTGGATGCCGTTGAAGATATTCATAGCTCGCAGTCCGGAGGAGATCGAAGAGCTGCGCGGCCCATGGCGGCGGCTCTTCACCTCGGGTTCTTACACCCGCTTTCAATCCTTTGAGTGGAACGCTCTTGCAGTAAAGATTTTTGCGGAACGGCAGTCGCCGGTGATCGTCCATGCCCGCGATGACGATGGCGAAGCCATCATTCCTGCGGCGATTGACGGAGCCTCAGGAGACCTGGTCCTGCTTGGCGAGACTCTCTTTGATTATCGTGACATTCTCTGCTCGGGGAACGGCGCGGCTGTTGAGACGGCATTTGAAGCGCTTGGGGCACTGGGCAAGGAGTTGTGCGTTACTGCAGTACGTGAGCCTCTGGGCGCCGTGTGGGCGTCCGCCTTAGCAGTGCCTTTTGCCAAAGCGCCCGCAGCTTTGACCCAGAACTCTTCCCGGACGGTCCATGCGCGTTTGGGCCGCTGCTTGCGCCGGATATTGAAACAGGGATGCGTGCTGCGGCAACACTCCGGCTCAGACACCGCAATCGTTCGCCGTATCTTTGAACTCAAGGCAGGGCAGGGCGACAATCTTTTCAGGGACCCATTGCGGGTAGTTTTTTTGTGTCAACTTGCGCATCTCGATGCTGGAGCGTTCGATGTTTTTACTCTTATGCACCAGGACAACATCGTCTCCGCGCTCATCACCTTTCGGGATGCAAACTGGCGGCGCTTTTACACCACATACTTTGATGAACGCTGGGCTGCGCTTTCTCCAGGGTCCGCCTTGCTGCATGAGGTGATGCAGCAGACCCTTACCGCCGGCATGGATTGCGATTTCATGACCGGTGAGCAGCCCTACAAACTTCGCCTGGCGACATCATCCGTCCCGCTCTACACCTTGCGCTTTTCATCGGGACAAATGCTTGGGCACAGAGCCAGCCGGCTGGCAATTGCCTAAAGGTCTTTCAAAAAGGCCAGCGCCCGCTGCAGTTCAGGAAAAAGTTTTTCCTCCGCCTGAAATTCCGGACCGTGCACGCAGCGCCGGCTTCCGCGGAGCTTGACCGGATGCTTCAAGTGCAGCATCTCGTGGTAGACCAGATACTCCACCGCATATCGCGGGACTTCAGCGCGATCGAATATCCGGCTCACCACGATCGTATTGTGTGCGGGATCATAGTGGCCCAGGCTCTGTCGTGAAGAGTGGTCGCTCCAGGTCATCAACGGACGCGCCAGGAGCCCATGAAAAAAGCGGGTATTCAACTCCTCGAATACCAGCTCAAGATCGTAAACATGGCCTCGGGCACTGCCGATCTTTTTCCGCCCTCGGATCTGGCGGATCAAATGCGCCTTTGCCGTCAGGTCATGGCTTGAGATATAGCGTCGATATTTCGCGGTCATCGCAGGCTCCATCTCCTTGCGGTAAAGCTTCGCTAACAGGATATGGGCGATCGCGCGCAACACCGGTTGGGGAGCGCTCTCCAGTAAGTCTGAGAGCCGCACAAAGACTTTGCCTTCGCGCAGACGGATGGTGTTGTTGATGTTGGCGAAGTGATAAAAGCGGACTGAGATCTCCGGGATCGGCGCCCGCGGCCGCAACTCGCGGTAAGTTTTCTCAAACAAAGGGATCAAAGCCGGATTCACTTTGTTCAGGTTAGCACGCGTGCGATTGGCTACTTCTTATGCTTCAGTTGTTCAAATGCCTTGTTCTGGGCTTCCAGCAGGTCCCGGGCGGAGTCGGCGTTGGAGTTCACTGTCTCGATGGCGCCGTCCAGTACGAAGTCATACTCACGGAGATCCTGTTTCGACTTTTCGTCAGACGCTTCTTTGAGTGAACGCAGCTTCATTTGCCATTCCGTATCTGCCTCCACCAGGACTTTCAGCGGCTTGCGAAGGTCTGATTTCTGGCGCGCATACATATCAAGGTTGTCGTCGATCTCGTCCACAATGGCGCGGAACTCATCCACCAGATCGTGTATCTGCTGTCCTCGTCCCTCCGCCAGCTTGGGATCGCCGCGGAGTTGGTCGATCGCGAGCATGCGGGCTTTGGCGAACTTCACCATCAGCGGCAAACGCTTCTCGGGCTCCTGTGCGCTATCGCGCATCTGCGCGACCTCTGCCGGCTTCAGCGGATCGCGGGCCCGCGCCCAGACGGCGCATGAAAGCGCCACGATCAAGAGAATGCTGCTGCAAAATCTCATTATCTATCCTTGGAAAACATGCGGTCTAGTAGCTCAGTGCGGAGTTGTTCCAGCTTCCGGTGTGCCGCTTCCAGTGGAGGCTGGTCATCCAGCGCCACTGAATGCCGGATCTCTTCCACCCGGTTAGACAACTTTCGCAGGTTTATCTCCGTCTCCTTGATCTTCTTGCCGCGCTCTTTTGCGGACGCCACTGCTTGGTACGCATAAGTCAGAGACTCCTTGATCGCTTCCTCCGCCTTATTTTGATTGCCGTCTCCATATGCGTTATTGGCATTCTCCACTAGTTCCCGAGCGATATCCACGTACGCGGGTCCGCGTTTCTGTTCTTTCTCGTGCTCCGCGCGATGCTTAAGCTCCTCCAGGCGTGAAGGTGCTTGAGCCTGCGCGCAGGAGCTCACAAGCAGGAACAAGAGTGCGAGTTTGAAGTATCGCGAACTCATCATTTCTTCTTCTCGATCGTGATCAGGCGGTGTCTTGCCTGCCATTCCTGGTCAGGATACTTGCCTTGCGCGGATTCAAGGAAGCGATGATAGCTCTCTGCTGCTTCTTTGTTGGCCCGTAGATTGTCATATGCGGTGGCCCGCATAAAAAATGTGCCGGGAGTATCTGGAGCAAGTTTCGCACGTGCCTCTAAGACCTTTAAGACCAAGGGATAGTTCTTCGCCTCAGACGCCGCCACCGCAAGCTCTCCATACGCTTCAGTCATCTTCGGATCCATCTCGATGGCATGGATAAGTTGCTGCTGCGCCTCAGTGAAACGCCGGGCTTTACGCAAAACCACTCCATATTCATAAAGCTCTTGCGCGCCTGGCTTGGTTGCCAGCATGGAGTCGTGATACATCTCGGCCGCGGTATCGAATCTCTGCGCCGCCACATAAGCCCGTCCCAGCTCTAACATGATTGCGCCATCATGAGGGAAGGCGCGGGCGGTTGCTTCAAGTCGAGCGATGCCCTCGTCGCGTTTGTTCTCCGCTATCAGCACACGCCCCAGTTGCAAGCCCGCCGAGGCGTTGCCGGGCTCGCGCTGGAGCATCTGCTGCAGCATCGCCTCGGCTTCAGGCCAACGCTTTTGCCCGGTATAGATGTCCAGCACTCGGGCGAGCGCTTCTAAAGATTGCGGCTCGATCTGTAAAGCTGCCTTGAACTCAGCCTCGGCCCCCGCTGGGTCCTTTTGCTGCTCCAGAAGTTTTGCGATGGCTAAATGTGGTTCCGCTGTCGGCGCCAGCATCACGGATTGCCGGTATGCGGAGATCGCTTCCTGAGGCTCCGTGGACTGAAGCGCTTGGCCCAGCGAAAGCCAAGCTTCGCCAAGTTTTTCATTTACCTGATTTTCAGGTTTCAGATTTGTAGCCGCCCGCAGGGACTTGATCGCTCCCGCCTGGTCACCTTGCCGCAATAGGATCTGTCCCAGGCGCAGGTTCGCTTCAAAAAGCGTCGGCTTGAGCGTGGCCGCCTCTTCGTATGCGGTCTTTGCCTGGGTGTCACGTTGAGTCGCGTGGTAAAGGTAGCCCAGGTCGAACCATGCGCGAAAGTCCGCCGCATCTTTGGCTACAACGTCGGTCAAAAGTTTTTCCGCTGCCGCAAAGTCTTTTTTATCGAGCGCGCTCTCTGCCTGCGTCACCAATGGTGACACTGGCGGTGCCCCTTCCGCCACCCGATGCCTGCGCACAGTTCTGCCGGTCTGCGGTCGCTGCGCCCATCCCCAAGACGCCACCAACAGCAGCACGAAAAATACAGAGCTACGCTTTGACCCTACGCCCGCCATATTGCAAGTTCCCGTTTTTAGATAAGATGCGAGCCAGCCAGCGCCCGGTGTGCGAATTTTTCGCCCTGGTGATCTGTGCCGGCGTGCCGGTCGCCACAATCTCGCCTCCACGTTCGCCGCCCTCCGGCCCCAGATCGATCACCCAATCCGCCGTTTTGATCACATCCAGATTGTGCTCGATCACCACGATCGACGCTCCCGTGTCCAGCAGTCGGCGGAAGGCGAACAAAAGTTTACTCACGTCGTCAAAATGCAGCCCCGTGGTCGGCTCGTCGAAGATGTATAGCGTCCGGTTGCCGCGTACTTTCCGGGGCACGCCATTCTCTTCATTTGATTGCGGCTTCAATGCAGGAGAATCGCGACGGGGCTGAAGATGCGCTGCAAGCTTGATGCGCTGCGCTTCGCCCCCGGAGAGGGTCGTCGCCGATTGTCCGAGCCGCAGATATCCCAATCCCACCTCTTCTAGAACCCGCAATTTGTCAGTAATCTTCGGGATTCCCGCAAAAAAATGCAGCGCCTCTTTCACCGTCAGGTTCAACACGTCATGGATATTCTTGCCTTTAAAGCGAACATCCAGCACGCTCGCTTTGTATCGTGTTCCATGGCACTCCTCGCAGATCAGCTCCACATCAGCAAGGAACTGCATCTCCACCGTGACCGTGCCGTCGCCCTGGCAGTTCTCGCAGCGTCCTCCAGGTATGTTGAAAGAAAAGTGACCAGCGGTGAATCCCCGTTTCTGTGCGTCCGGGGTGCAGGCAAATGTCTCTCGGATGCAGTCAAACGCTTTTATGTAGGTGACCGGATTAGACCGCGGACTCCTGCCGATGGGCGATTGGTCCACCAATACCACGGCATTCAGATTCTGGATGCCTTCCACTGAATCCAGGCTGCCGACCGGATAGCCTCCCGTTGTGACCCCCAGCTCCGCGGCGACAGCCTTGTACAGCACATCGTGAACCAGGGTAGATTTTCCCGAGCCCGAGACACCTGTTACCGCCACCAGCAATCCCAGCGGGATAGTCACGTCCACGCGCTTCAGATTGTGGGCCCGCGCGCCAAACAGTTTGAGTTGTGCTTTGCCGGGCTCACGATTAGACGGCGGCAGATGGATCCGCAGATCTCCCGAAAGATATCGTCCAGTCAATGAATGCGGCATCCCCGCGATCTCGTCGAAAGTTCCGGTCGCCACGATCTTGCCGCCATGCTCGCCCGCGCCGGGACCAAGATCAATGATCTGGTCAGAGGATTGCATCACTTCAACATCGTGCTCCACCACCAGGATCGTGTTTCCAATATCGCGCAATTCGTGAAGAATGCTGATCAATCGTTCCGTATCGCGGCTGTGCAAGCCGATCGATGGTTCATCCAGCACATACAGCGCGCCCACCAGCCTTGACGCCAGTGACGTTGCAAGCTGGATCCTCTGGGCTTCGCCGCCGGAAAGTGTCGAAGCCAGCCGATCCAGTGTCAGGTACTCAAGCCCAACATCATTCAGGAACTTAAGCCGGCTCTGGATCTCTTCTAATATCTTTTCCGCGATGTCCGCCTGTTCGCGCGTCAACTTCACCGTTGAAAAAAATGCGCGAGCGTGTTCCACGCTCATCGCGGTTACATCGCAAATGTTCTTTCCCTCGACCTTGATGGTGCGTGCTTGCGCACACAGCCTTTGTCCTCTACAGTCCGGGCAGGTAGCGTATCCGCGATAGCGGCTCAAAAACACGCGCACGTGCAGCTTATATTTCTTGCGCTCCAGTAATTGGAAGAAGCCATGCACCCCGGGAAATTTTCCGTCGCCTTCCAGGACGATCTGCTGTTGATCCAACTCTAGTTCTTCCCAAGGCACGTCCATGGGAATGCCATGCTCTTTGCCGATGCGCCTCAGGTCCGTCTGCAACGGCTTGTATTTCGGCTTTGTCCAGGGGTCGATTGCGCCCTCGGCGAGCGACTTCGATTTGTCTGGGATGACCAGATTCAGGTCGAAGTCGATTGTGTTCCCAAACCCCTGGCATCGCGGACATGCCCCAAAAGGATTATTGAAGGAAAACAGTCTTGGCTCCGGATCTTGGTAGCGGATCAAGCAGCTCTTGCATTCAAAGTATTGGGAGAATCGCATCCTTTCAGGCGCGCTCCCGTCCCCTGGCGCCGTCTCCAGCAGGACCTCTCCATTTTCCCGGTAAGCGATCTCCACGCCATCCACCAGGCGGGCCCGTATTTCCGGCGAGACCACCAACCGGTCCACCAGCACATGCACCGGCTTGGTGAAATCAATCTCCAGCAAAGACTCCGGTGTCGCAAACTCATAGGTTTTCCCAGCTTGCAGGAGCCGGGTGAAGCCACGTTTGCGCAAGTCAAAAAGTTTGTTCTTCAAAAGTTCGCGTTCGGCTGCAGCGTGTTCCTCCTCCGCTGCTTTTTTAAGTTTGAGTGTGAGCCGCTTACCCGGTGCCGCTTTCGGTTCATGCTTGGGCAAAGCTGCCGCTACCGGGAACATCAGGTTCAGGCGAGTGCCTTCGGGCAGTGCCAGCACTCGCGCCGCGATCTCATCCACGCTGTCTTTCCGCACCTCCGCGCCGCACTTCAGGCAATAGGTGGTTCCCACGCGTGCAAAGAGCAGCCGCAGATAGTCATAGATCTCGGTTGCAGTGGCGACGGTGGAGCGTGGATTGCGAGTGGAATTCTTTTGCTTGATCGCGATTGCCGGGGCTATGCCTTCGATCAGGTCCACGTCCGGCTTCTCGATCCGCTCTAGAAACTGCCGCGCGTACGCGGAGAGCGATTCCACATAGCGTCGCTGACCTTCAGCGTAGATCGTGTCAAAGGCAAGCGAGGACTTTCCTGACCCCGAGACGCCGGTCACCACGGTAAGCATATTGTGGGGAATCGTTACGTCTATGTTCTTCAGGTTATGGACCCTGGCGCCGCGGACCACTATGCTGTCATTCGACATCGAGAGAAAGACCCCAGGCTCAGCCTTTGGCCAGTCGCCCCCACAGGAAGGCGCAAAATGCTGAGCGGAATTCTTTATTATAGGTCGCCCGGAGCCGCTCGTGAGACTTAGACTGTTGCTTTCATGCTGACTCAAGGAATCTTTCCCGCCATCACCACGCCGTTTTATCCTGACGGACGCCTCTACTTAAAAAAACTCGAACATAATGTGGACCGCTATTCCCGGACCCCGGTCTCCGGGTTGGTCGTACTTGGCTCGACCGGTGAGACCGTCCTGCTCACCGATGGAGAGCAGCGTGAGGTCCTGCGCGTCACGCGGGAAAGCGCCTCCAACCACAAAGTTCTGATCGCCGGTACCGGTCAGGAGTCAGCGTTCGCCACCTTAGCCCTCACCGAATTTGCCGCGAAGCTTGCATACGATATCGCGCTGGTCCGCACGCCCTCTTACTACCGCCCGCAAATGAAGGCGAAGCCGGAAAGCATCCTTGCTCACTACCGCTTCATTGCAGACCGTTCGCCTTTGCCGGTCATGCTCTATAGCGTTCCCCCATTCACCGCGTACGATCTGCCGGTTGAGATGATCATGGAGCTTGCCTCGCATCCGAACATCATCGGCATCAAGGAATCGAGCGGCGACGTACCGAAGATCGCTGACATCAGGCGGGCAACCGCTCCCGTAAAACGGTCTGCCAATGTCACTGAAGTCTTTGAAGCCGTGACCGGCCGCATGTTGCAGGCGCGAAATGCTCCTGTAAGCACCAGTGGCATCATCACTGCGGAAGCGCTCGCCGGCGGCGCAAGTGTCTCAGCATTGACCGTGACCCCAGCCTCCAGCGCTCCAGCATTCAAGCTCCGGGAAAAGGAAGTGGGGTTTCAGGTCCTGGCGGGTGCGGCGCATGCTCTCCACGCTTCGCTGCAGGCTGGAGCCGGCGGCGCAGTGCTCGCATTCGCCGCCGCCGCCCCCACCGCGTGTTATGAGGCCTTTGCCGCGCACAAGGATGGCGATCACGCACTGGCTGATCTGAAGCAGCAGCGCATCACCGCTGCCGCCCGGCGTGTCGCCTCAGGCCTCGGTATTCCCGGACTGAAATACGCAATGGACCTCAACGGATATTATGGCGGAATAGCCCGACTTCCCTTGCTCCCCGTGACCGGGGAAGAGAAGCGCGAGATCGAGCAACTCATGGCAGACCTGAGAAATTAGCTGATGAAAAAGTTAGGCATCATCGGAGGCATCGCGCCGGAGTCAACCGTCGAATATTACCGCGCGATCATTGAGCTTTATCGACAGCGGAGGAGCGATGGAACCTATCCTCCACTCATCATCAACAGCATTGACCTGAGCAGGATTGTGGAATTGGTGACTGGCAATCGACTTGCGGAACTGGTTGATTACATTGTGCCCGAGATCGAAGCGTTGCAGCGCGCAGGAGCAGAGATCGCATTGATCGCCTCAAACACACCGCACATCGTCTTTCCCCAGATCCAAAAACGCTCGCCTCTCAGGCTCATCAGCATCGTTGAATCCGCGGCGGAGCATGCACTCAAGTCGGGCCTCAAAAGAGTCGCGCTCTTTGGAACGCGTTTTACCATGCAAGCTGACTTTTACCCTATGGCGTTCGCGGAGCGAGGAATAGAACTCATCACGCCAAAAGTCGATGAGCAGGAATATATCCACTCGCATTACATGGGAGAACTCATCCACGGAGTCTTTCTGGATTCAACCCGCGACGCATTTCTACGCATCGTGAAACGTCTGCAAGAAGAGTCATCGATCGACGGACTAATCTTAGGCGGGACGGAACTGCCGTTGATCCTCAAATCAGGAACGAGTCATCTGCCTTTTCTCGATACCACTCGTATCCATTCGGAAGCAGCCGTTGAGCGGATGCTCGCTTAAAACTTCCACACCATTCGCTCCAGAGTTCCCGCCCTTCAATCCGCTCCCAAGCCGTTCACTGTTAAGCACATAAGTGCCCCTTCCTGCTCCCGTATAATTTAGGGTTCTTACACCGATATTGAAGGATGGTTCATGGCAACAAGTGATGTCGCCGTGCAAAACCTGGCTGACCGCTCCGATCAGAAAAAGATCGTCAACGACTTCAGCATCCAGGTAGCCACGGTCAACGGGTCTGGCTCGCAGTCGGCTAATAATGTGCTCCTGCGCAGCATCTTCCGCATGGGCATTCCCGTCTCCGGTAAAAACCTCTTCCCCTCGAACATCGCGGGCTTGCCTACCTGGTACACCATTCGTGCCAGCAAGCACGGCTACATCGCACGCAAAAAAGAGATCGACTTCCTGGTGGCCATGAACGCGGAAACGGCACGGGAGGACGCGCTCTCTCTCTCAAGTGGCGCCGCAGTTGTCTATGACCAGCCGCTGAACCTCGAAGCCGTTCGTCAGGACCTCACTTTTTATCCCGTGCCTTTTGACAAGATCGTCGCTCAGGTCTGTCCCGACGCAAAGCTGCGCAAGCTGGTAAAAAACATGATCTATGTCGGAGTCGTGGCGCAACTGCTGCGGATGGATATGGCTCGGGTGGAGAAAGAAGTCCAAAAACTCTTCGCCAGGAAACCGCGCGCCCTTGACCTCAACATGGCCGCCATCCATGCGGGATGGGAATATGCACAGGCTTCGCTCACCAAAACGGATCCGTTCATGGTGGAAGCCTCAAACCAGACCACCGGCAAGATCATCATTGACGGCAATGCCGCTATAGCGATGGGTGCGATGTTCGCCGGAGTCACCGTCGTCACCTGGTATCCCATCACGCCATCTTCATCGGTGGTTGAGCAACTGATCGATTACCTGAAGCGCTATCGTGTCACTCCGGAAGGGAAGGCGACTTTCGCGGTGGTACAGGCGGAAGACGAGCTCGCTGCCATCGGCATGGTGCTGGGAGCAGGGTGGGCTGGGGCACGCTCCATGACGGCCACTTCCGGCCCCGGAATCTCGCTGATGGCTGAATTTATTGGGCTTGGTTACTATGCTGAGCTGCCCGGCGTCATCGTGGACGTGCAGCGCGTGGGTCCCTCGACTGGTCTGCCCACTCGCACCTCGCAAGGCGACCTGCTCTTTGTCGCAACCCTCGGGCATGGCGACACAAAACATCCATTCCTGATTCCAGCCAGCGTCATGGAATGTTTCACCATGGCGATGGAGGCCTTCGACCTCGCCGAGCGATTGCAATCCCCGGTCTTCCTCCTCTCTGATCTTGACCTGGGCATGAACAACTGGATGTCGGAGCCCTTCGAATATCCCGCAGAGCCGATCGATCGCGGCAAGGTGCTCGACGCTGAGGAGCTGCACAAACTCGGCAGCTTCGCCCGTTACAAAGATGTGGACGGCGATGGCGTGGGATATCGCACGCTGCCCGGTACAGATCATCCTGCTGCGGCTTATTTCACCCGCGGCACCGGACACAATGAAAAGGCGCAGTACAGTGAGCGCCCGGACGACTACCAGGCAAATATGCAGCGGCTCACCCGCAAGTTCGAATATGCGCGTACTTTGGTCCCAGGCCCCGAGATCGTCGCCCATGGCACCTCTGAGATCGGCGTCATCGCCTTCGGCACATCTCATTTCGCCATGCTGGAAAGCCGTGACCAACTCGCGAAAGAGTTTGCGATCGAGACCGACTATCTGCGCCTCCGGGCGTATCCATTCACGCAGCAGGTCTTTGACTTCATCTCTAAGCACGATCGCGTGTACGTAGTGGAGCAAAATCGCGATGGCCAGATGCTGAGCTTGTTAAAGATGGAGTTAGCGGCGGCTGACATCGCCAGACTACGCAGTGTGCGCCACTTCAATGGGCTTCCCATCGATGCGCGCTCAATCACCGATGACATCATTTCTCAGGAGGGCAAATAATATGGCAACCACTCCCACTTCCAATCCTCCTTCGCCGCCCGGTCCCAAGACAAATCGCATCGGGCTCACCGTCATCGACTACAAAGGCGGCAAGACCACGCTCTGCGCCGGCTGCGGACACAATGCCATCTCAGAGCGCATCGTGGATGCCATGTTTGATATGGGCGTGCAACCGGAACGGGTGATGAAGCTCTCCGGCATCGGCTGCTCCTCGAAGAGCCCTGCATATTTCATGAACCGCTCGCACAGCTTCAACAGCGTGCATGGCCGTATGCCCTCGGTGGCGACTGGAGCTGTCCTGGCGAACCGTACCTTGACTGCGCTTGCCGTCAGCGGCGATGGCGATAGCGTCTCCATCGGCATCGGACAATTCGTCCACCTGATGCGCCGCAATCTGCCCATGATCTATATCATCGAGAACAACGGCGTTTATGGCCTTACCAAGGGCCAGTTCTCTGCCACCGCGGACCTGGGCTCTAAGCTCAAGACCGGCGTCATCAATGACCTGCCGCCCATTGACATCTGCGCTCTGGCGATCGAACTCGGCGCTACTTTTGTGGGCCGCTCGTTCTCCGGCGATAAAAAACAGCTCTACAACATGATCAAAGCATCCATCTCGCATAAGGGCACCGTCTTGCTGGACGTGATCTCACCCTGTGTCACCTTCAATGACCATGAAGGTTCCACTAAGTCTTACAAGTACGTGAAGGAGCATGAAGAGGTATTGAACGAAGTCGGATTCGTTCCGTTCTTTGAAGACATCTCGGTTGACTACGATCCTGGCACCACTACCTCCGTCTCCATGCATGACGGCTCTCAGCTTCGCCTGCGCAAACTCGAGCATGAGTACGACACTACTGACCGCGTCGGCTCCATGAAGTTGCTGCATGATTCCGCCGGCCGCGGCGAGGTGCTGACCGGTGTCTTTTACGTGGACACGCAGAAGCCCAGCTTCGTGGAGCTGCTGAACATAGTCGATGAACCACTCGGCACGCTGCCCCAGGAACTTACCCGACCCGGCAGAGAAGTGCTCGACAAGATCATGCAGGGACTGACGTAAAACACTTTTTTGGATTTTCCCCAACGAGCGCAGCTCGTTGGGATGAAAGGGCAGCGGCCCTATTTCTTTTTCGCGGGATCCCCTGAGTTTCGTTCACCCGTATGTTCCGGACTGCTGCCCGGCTCGGGATAATCGGAATCATTGTCCTTGAGCATCTCGTCCTGGTTCCGGTGTCCCAGTTGCCCGCGAAGGGAGGTATTGTGTTCGGCTCCGGGGCTGTCATCTTCCACTGCGCCCTTATGGATGTCGCTGTCTTTGTGTCCGGCCTTCTCGTGTTCCATCGCCATATCAGAGCAGATGTCGATTCTTGAGTCATTAGTTGTCCGCTCCGGCACCTCTGCCTCGGATTCCCGGCCCGAACGCTGTTAAAATCCAGCGCAAATGTCAGGCACACCCACCGTCCCCGGCTCTTTATATAAACCGTATCAAGGCCTGGTAAAGATCAGCATCATCGGCCAGGAATACCAGGTGCCGGAGGGGAACATATTGCTGCGCGCCTTCCAATTCTTGGCGCCGGAAGATGTTGCTCACGGTAAATTCTGCTGGAATGAAGAATGCCAGGATTGCCGCGTGCATTTTGACCTGGGTGAAGGTTTGCCCAACCAGGCGGCATTATCTTGCAAGTTGGTTGTACAGGACGGCATGCGGGTGACGGAGGTTGCCCAGGAGATCCGTTACTGTCTGCGGTCCCTGGGACTTCCTAAAAAATGATTTAGCGGCGGCGGCGGGGAGAGGGCTTTGAAGCTCCCGGTGCTGCCCCCAGTTTGGTCAAGCGCTCACGTGCTTGTGCCGCTTCCATGGTGCGCGGATACCGCGCCATGAGATTGCGCAGTTCGCGGGCTCCGGCATCCCGCTGCCCCAGCTCCAAAAGCGCGAACCCCTTTTTCAGTTGGGCTGCAGGCGTCTTGTTCCCGCCCGGATATTGCTCCAGCACTTTGTCATATTCATGGACCGCCTGCTCAAAATTGCCCTGGCGATACAGCATGTCAGCGGTATAAAACTGGGCATTCCCCGCAAGGTCCGTATTCGAGTAGAACTTCAGATAATCGGCAAATTCCTGCTGTGCCAGATCGTAATGCGCGGCATTGTAGTCACGCAGCGCATTGTTATAGAGCACGTCCGCGGGAGGTGCTTGCACCTGTGGCTGTCCGCCGGGTCCCTGCGGAGTCTGTGCCCCTGGCGCGCCCCCGGGCGCCGTTGTTCCTTGTGGCGCTGCATTCAGGTTTTGCTGCGCTGCCTGCATGTCCTCGAGTTGTTTACTGAGCTTGGCGAGCCGCCCTTTCAACTCATCCACTGAATCTTGCAGTCCCTGCACCTGACCGGAAAGCTGGTCCACCTTTGTTCCGGAGTCAGAACTCTGCTGGTTCAGGTTCTTGTCCAGCCCGCTGACGGTGGTGTTCATCTTGTTCACGCTATCGGTGGTCTGTTCCACCAGGTTGCGCATCACGCCCATGCGTTCATCAAAGGTCTGCTGCATGCGCGCCATCTGGTCCTGCAAGGCTTGCACCTGGGTCTGCAGCTGGATCAACTGTTCTTTTGTTCCAGCGGAAGCCGGTAGAGCGGAGGCCACCAGTAGAGCGCAACTTGCTGCCGCGATTCTCAATTTTTGTTTCATCATGATTTTTTTAGATGCAGAGCTGCGCAAGGCAGGGTAGAACCATTTTCCACCTGCCTTGCCGCTCGCTGGATTATTTTGTGATGGTGAAGTGGCCGCGGCGGTTCTTCTGCCAGCAGGACTCGCTGGCTTCCGTGCATTGCGGCTTCTCCTTGCCATAACTGATGGTGTTAATGCGGCTGGCATTCATGCCCGCAGCCGTCAGGGCGCTGCGCACTGCCGCCGCGCGGCTCTCACCCAGCGCCAGGTTGTATTCCGTGGAACCACGTTCGTCGCAGTGTCCCTCGATGGTCACCCGGACCGTCGATCTTTGTCCCAAAGCCTGGACATTTGCTTGGATGGTCCGTTGCGCCTCGGGTGAGATGTCCGCCGAATCGTAGTCAAAGAAAACGTCTTGCACGTGGCCCGCGAGCCATTGTTCGTCACTGCTGGTGTCGGCCGCCTGCTGCGACGGCGGCGGTGCCGCCACCGGACCTTCCACGGTCACCCGTGCCGTCGCCTCCTGTGAGCCGCCAGGGCCACGCGCCGTCAAACGATAAGTAGTGGACTCCTGCGGCGTCACGCTTTGCGTGCCGCTGGCATTCACTCCGCCCACGCCCTCTATGTTCACATCGGTCGCGTTGGTGGTGCTCCATGTGAGTTGCACCGGCTGTCCTTTTTGTACGGACATCGGGTTCGCGGAAAGCGATGCCGTCGGTGCCGGCGGAGGCGGTGGCGGGGCCTGCGGCACCTTTGGCGCCGGTTTCTTTCCGCAACCTGCTACTAACAAGATGGCAAGCGCGCAAACGCTGTAGATCGTGCTCTTTCTCTGCTTCACTCTCACTCCTCCGGAAGGCGTCGCTTTCGTGGCTATTTGAAACTCCAATTCGGCTGCTGATTGTGCCCGCCAAATGTCAATTGTTTCTGTTGCGATCCGTCCGCCAGCATCGTCCATATCTGCGTGCTGCCCCCGCGGGTCGATTCAAACACGATATGCCTTCCGTCCGGTGACCAGGAGGGATAATCATTCGTGCCTCCGCTGTGCGTCAGCTGCACCCACTGCTTGCTGGCTATGTCCATAATATAAATGTCTTGCGCGCCCGGCGCACCGGGCCCGTAGTTCCTGCGCCAGGCAAATGTTAAGAATTGCCCATTTGGGGACCACGACGGCGAAACCGCATATCCCGTCTCCGTCATGCGCTGTACATTGGTGCCATCCGTTTCCATCACGTAAAGCTGCGGTAAGCCGGTCCGGCCACTCACGAATGCGATCTGCGACCCGGTCTTGGGATTCCACGCCGGCGCAAGGTTTCTGCCTTTATTTGCGGTCACGCGCTTGGGTGAGGCGCCATTCCCATCCGCGATGAAGATCTCCGGATCGCCACGCATTGAAGAGGACCACGCGATCTTGGTGCCGTCAGCCGACCATGCCGGCGATATATTGGTCCCGCTGAAATGGGGGAAACTGACATTGCGCCCCAACTCAAGCGAGTACATGGAAAGCTCGATCCCACGTTTGCCGAAGGTGGAATAAGCGATCCGGGAATTGTCCGGCGAGATCCTTGGTGAAAGTGAGATCGAGCCCAGATGAGTCAACTGCTTCTGTCCGGCGCCGTCATAGTCCATGATCCAGATCTCTTTGTGCCCGGTGCGCGAGCTCACAAATACGATCTTGCTTTCAAAGATCCCCGCCACCCCGCCGCCCAGGCGCATGATGATCTCATTCGCAAAGCGGTGCGCGATCAGCCGCGCATTGTCTTCGGTCGCCGTCTCGCGATATTGCTTTCCCAGCACCTGCGGCGATTGCGGATTCTTCACGTCAAAGAGCCAGCCCTGCATGGCTAGGTCATCGCCCTGCTTGCCCAGATTTCCGAACGCCACCATTGCCGCATTCGGAGGAGGGTTGCCCCACGCATCCAACTGGATCTCCGCCGGCGAGCCCGGCGTCTGCAAGGGATAAAAACTTTTCGAGACCACATCCAGGATGCCGGAACTTTCCAGATCATTGAACAGCGTCTCATTGAACACTTTTATCAGCGGCGCATTCGCCGCATCGCCCGTGGACGCTTTGAAATCCGGCGCCGCGATGCGTACCTTCTCCACGCCCAAGCCCGTGCCCGTACGGATCCAATCGGTTTGCGCCGCGGCATGGAACGCCAAAAACAGTATCAATACCGCAGTTTTCATAGAACCAATTTTCATAGAACTTCGTCTCATCCAGCCGCCTTTATCCTTACCGCCGATAATCAAACCAGAACTCTACGCTCACCCGGCTACCGGAATAATCATTCGGCAGCGCTCCAAAAGTATCGATGCGCTGCAGCGCGCGCACCGCTGACTGATCCAGAGAGGGAATTCCGCTGCCCTGGCTGATCTGTACATTGCTGGGATGCCCGTCTCGATTAATATCGAATGTCAGATAAACCCGGCGCGCGTTATTGATACTCGGGTCCACTTCATATTTCAGCCAGTTCTCTGAAACCTTGCGCCGCACCGCGTCCACGTACCAGGCATAACGGCTGCCAAAGCTTCCACCCGCTCCGAATTGCATTCCTCCGCTTCCAGTGGTGGTCTTCACCATCGTGAACGGCCCGCTTACCGGACCGCCTTCGCCATAAGGAACAACATTTGTCGGCGGCGGTGGCGGCAGCTTCGAAGGAATTGCGCGCGCGACTTCTTCCTTCTTAGGCTTCACCAGAACGTGTTTATCGGGGATGGGGATCGCGTCCGGTACTTCGGCTTTCGGCTTTGGCTCGGGCTGTGATAAGCCTTTACTCTCGGTAGCCAGCACATTTTTCTTTTCCGTCGGCTGAGAGGGAAGCGGGATAGCACTACTTACCAGGGTTGCACTCATCGCGCCCTGGCCATTCTCGCTGCCGCCCCATGAATCACCCCGGCCCGTTAATCCGCCGATCAGCAGCACCGCCGCGAAAGCCAAGCCATGCAGCGCGACAGAGATGCCGACTGGCCCCTTCCATGGCTCCTCGAGGTGGAATATCTCAGCCCGCACTGCCATTACTTTTTACCGATCGGCTCCGTCACAATGCTCACGTTGGTGATGCCCGCCGCTTTGACCGCGTCCATTACCGTGGCGAATGCTCCGAAGGGAACATTCTCATCCGAACGAACGTAGATCTGCATCCGCTGCGGATCTTTAAGTTTCTCTTTAAGTCTAAGCCCAATGTCATTGATGTTGATGGGTTCGTTCCCCAGGAAGACTCGCTGCTGTCTATCAATGCTGATCACCAGCCGCTCTTCCGTGATCTCCTTCACCGTGCGGGTTTTTGGGACGCTCACTTCGATTCCTGACTGTAATACCGGCGCCGTGATCATGAAGATGATCAGCAGCACCAGCACCACGTCCACGAACGGGGTCACGTTGATGTCCGCCATGGAGGTCTGCGTCTGTCCGCGCGCGTTAGTGAATGCCACTTAACGCACCTCTCCCGGATTCGGGGCTGCCGGTCCACGCTCCACCACATTGAGGAATTCCATGGAGAAGTCATCCATGCGCGCGCCGAATTCGCGCATCTGCTGCGTGAAGTGGTTATAAAAAATGACTGCTGGGATCGCCGCGAAGAGTCCGAAAGCCGTGGTGATCAGGGCTTCAGAAATGCCCGGAGCCACCGCGCGAAGCGTCGCCGCTCCCGCCGTGCCCAGGCCGTGGAAAGCGTCAATGATCCCCCATACGGTGCCGAACAGTCCCACGAAAGGCGCCACCGAGCCGGTTGTCGCCAGCCAGTTCAGCCGCGCTTCCAGCCGGGTCAGCTCCTCTGACGAGCCGATCTGCATCGCCCGCTGGATAGACGTTACATGTCTGGGCGTGCCACCCTGGCGGCGCAGCTCTTCAAACCCGCCTTCGAACACCGCAACCAGCGGGCTGGGTTTGAACTGCTCCGCCACCGCGCTTACGTCTTGCAGGCGATTCGCTTTTCGGAAAGCCCGAACGAATCGCCCGCTCTGCACCCGCGCACGGCGCAAGGATGAATACTTTGACAAGATGATGGCCCAGGAAAGCACGCTGAACCCTAAGAGGATGACAAGGACTAGTTTCGCGACCGGGCCGCTCTGCGAGATCATATTCACGATCTCTTCGCCGGCGAATAGGGCAAGGGCAAACTCGTGCATTCCCGCTAGTTTACAGAATCATTCGCGATTCGTGTGAATGCCTCGCCTGCGCTGCATTCCCGCGAAAAACTCGTGCTATTCTCGCCTCACACTACTCTCAGGGTCCGCCGTGCTCCAGGAATTGCGCGTTGAAAATTATGCTGTGATCGATAATGTCACCGTTCACTTTGCCGGCGGCTTGAATCTGCTTACCGGTGAGACCGGTGCGGGAAAATCCATCCTCATTGACGCGCTCGCCGTTTTGCTCGGCGATAAAGCTTCCACTGACTCCATCCGTCATGGCACCGAGCGCGCGGTGCTTTCTTGCGTCTTTCTCATGGGCGAGGGTTCCAGCGCAAAGCGGCTGGCGAAGATTTTGGACGACAATGGGATCGATCATGATTCTGAAGAGCTCATCATTCGTCGCGAGATCACTGCCGCTGGGAAAGGCCGGGTCTTCGTCAATAACCAGCCCGCAACTGTGGCGGTGCTGAAGCAACTGGCGCCACACCTCGCCTCCATCCACGCCCAGAATGACACCTTGCAAGCCTTCGATTCCGGCTCTCGTCTTCATTTGCTCGACCGCTTCGCCGGCATTGCGACCGAAGAGCTCGCAGCAGCCTTCGCCCATGTTCGCTCGTTGCGCATTCGGTTGGAAGAATTGCGCCGCAACGAGCAAGACCGTCTCCGGCTCGTGGACCTCTGGTCGTTCCAAAACAAGGAGATCGACTCCGCCAGACTGGAACGCGGGGAAGATGAGCGTCTGGCGACTGAAAAACGCGTCCTCGCCAACTCTGAAAAGCTCTACGGAGCCGCAATGGGCGCCTATGAATCTCTGTATGACGGCGCTACGTCCGCCTCGTCATTGATAAAAACCGCGGAGCGCATGGTGGAAGAGCTCGCCCGCTATGACTCCGCGTTCCAGGAGACCGCGGCGCAACTCGCCGCCGCCCGCGCCACCGTGGAGGACTCCAGCTCCACCCTGCGCGATTATGCCGGCAATATCAACGCCTCTCCTGAGCGTCTCGCGGAACTCGAAGATCGGCTCGCGCTCATCGATCGGCTCAAGCGCAAATACGGCCAGACCCTCGATGAAGTCATCGCCTATGGCGCTGACGCCGCGCAGAAGTTCGCGGAGATGGAGAATCGCGATGAAGTGATCGCCGGGATAGAGCGTGAGCTCGCCACCGCCTCGCGCGTATATCTCGAATCAGCCCGCGCGGTATCTCAAAAAAGGTTTGAGACTGCAAAGCGCCTGCAAAAACTCGTGGAGGCTGAGATCAATGATCTCGCCATGAAAGCCCAGTTCAAGATCCAGGTCTCCGCCGCCGAGGATGAATCCAACTGGAGTGCTGCTGGCTTTGATGAAGTCCAGTATCTCATCGCCACCAACCCCGGTGAGCCGCTGAATCCCATCCAGGACATCGCCTCCGGTGGCGAACTCTCCCGCGTGATGCTCGCCCTTAAAGCCAGCGTGGAAACCAATGTGCAATCGCGAAAAAAGCCCTCAGATCCAGCCGCGCTGCGCACCCTCGTCTTCGATGAGATCGATGCCGGCATTGGCGGACGCGCCGCTGAAGCTGTCGGAAAAAAACTCAAGTCACTCGCCCGCAACAATCAGGTGCTCTGCATCACCCATCTTCCTCAGATCGCATCCTTTGCTGATCAGCACTTTGTCATCGAGAAGAAAGAATCCTCCGGCCGCACCCGCACCTCCATCCGGCCGCTTGAGGCTCCCGAGCGCAGAGAAGAGATCGCTCGCATGCTCAGCGGCGCCATCTTGACGGACGCCTCGCTCAAACATGCCGAGCAAATGCTCAAAGCCAACGCCTGAATTTGCCGAGGGTGCCCCGTCCTAGCTTGCTAGGGCGGGGAGTTTTTCGCCTTCCCATTCCCTGCAAATCCGCGCTTTTCACCCTGCCTGAGCCGCCACCTACTGATTCACTGAAGCGGAGGCCAGCAGCTCCCGTATACTATTGACTATAAAGCCCATGACGGTACTTACAGGCAAGAAGCTTCTCCTTTTAAAGCCACGCGGATTCTGCGCCGGAGTGGTTCGCGCTATCGATATCGTGCGCATCGCGCTTGAGACCTTTGGCGCGCCCATTTACGTCCGCCGGGAGATCGTCCACAACCGTTACGTGGTGGATGACCTTTCCAGCAAAGGCGCCATCTTCGTGAATGAGATTGACGAGGTCCCCGAAGGCGCGCGCGTGATCTATAGCGCCCACGGAGTCGCGCCGGAAGTCCGTGCCGGCAGCAAGGTCCGTGGCCTCCGCGTGATTGATGCCACCTGTCCTCTGGTCACCAAGGTCCATGTGGAAGCCGTTAAGTTCGCCAAGCAAGGATATTCGATCCTCCTCATCGGCCATCGCGACCATGAAGAAGTTGTCGGCACCCTGGGCGAGGCTCCCGATGTCACCCAGATCGTCGGCAGTCCCGAGGAAGCCGCGCGGGTCACTGTCCCGGACCCCGATAAAGTCGCTTACATCACGCAAACCACGCTCTCACTCGATGAAGCCGGCCAGATCATTCGCGCTTTGAAGGCGCGTTTCCCCAATATTCATGAGCCTGCCGCGCAGGACATCTGTTATGCCACGGAAAATCGCCAGGTCGCGGTCAAGCAGGTCGCCGGTGAGACTGAGTTGCTTCTAGTTGTCGGCTCAGTGAATAGTTCAAACTCTAATCGCCTGGTGGAGGTCGCGCGCAATCTCGGTCGCTCGTCGCACTTGATTGACAGCTACAAGAACATTCGTCCCGAATGGCTGCAGAACGTCCACCGCGTCTCTGTCACCGCCGGTGCCTCCGCTCCGGAGATCCTGGTGAAGGAAGTCGTCGAGTTCCTGGCCAATGAGGGCTACACCGACGTGGAAGAGGTAGAAGTCATGCCGGAGAATGTTCGCTTCGGCCTTCCCGCTGAGATCGTTCAGGCCATCGCAGCCGCGCCGGCGGCACGCAACTAGATTCATGGATCCATCAGCAAAGAACGTCCCTGCCACCCCCCGGCAGAGCGCCCAGCTTTACTTCGGAGCGCTGGAAGGCGGGGTAGCGCGGGTTCAATCCGGAATCGCCTCAGCACGCGATTTTCTGCTGGGCCAACAACATCCAGACGGTTACTGGTGCGGCGAACTTGAAGCCGATACCACGCTCGAATCTGACTACATCCTGCTGCACACCCTGCTAGGCACCGGTTCGGCGGCGCGGAATGAAGAATGCATCCGTGAGATCCTGCGCCATCAGAATGAGGATGGCGGATGGCCCATTTATCACGGCGGGCCATCGAATATCAGCGCATCGGTCAAAGCGTATTTCTCCTTGAAGCTCACCGGGCGCACCGCCGACCATCCCGTGCTCATCCGCGCCCGCAAAAAGATCTTGGAGATGGGCGGCGTCACGCAGGTCAACACCTTTACCAAGCTATACCTCTGCTTCCTCGGCCAGTATGACTACAGCGCCGTTCCCGCCATCCCGCCGGAGATCGTTCTATTTCCGAATTGGTTCTGGTTCAATATTTACGAGATCTCCTCGTGGTCGCGCGCCATACTGGTCCCGCTCTCCATCGCCTATGCCAAGAAGCCGTTTAAGAAGATTCCCGATGAGATAGGCATCAATGAGCTTTTCCTCGGCGGCCGCGAGAATGCCGACCTCCATCTCAAGTGGGACACCAGGCTAATAAGCTGGCGCAACTTCTTCCTGGTGCTGAACCACATGACGCATTGGTTTGAACGTGTGCATGTGCGCCCACTGCGCTCCATCGCGCTCAAGAAGGCGGAGAAGTGGGTGCTCGCGCGCATGGAAAAATCAGATGGCCTCGGCGCTATCTACCCCGCCATGCTGAATGCGGTCCTCGCGCTGCGCTGCCTGGGATACTCGATGGATGATCCGCAGTTCATCCGCGCCATGGACGAATTTGAAAAGCTTGGCATCCGTGAAGAGGGAAATGGGAACGCTGATTCCACTTTCCGCATGCAGCCCTGCATGTCTCCCGTGTGGGACACTGCCTACGCGGTCTTCGCCTTGAGCGAATCCGGTGTTCCCGCCAACGATCCTCGAATGGTCAAGGCCGGCGAGTGGCTGCTCAAAAAACAGGTGCGCCACAAAGGCGATTGGGCTATGAAGGTAAAAGGCGTCGAGCCCGGCGGATGGTACTTCGAGTTCAACAACGAGTTCTATCCTGACGTGGATGACAGCGCCATGGTGCTGCTCGCGCTTGATCGCGTCAAGACCAGTGATGAGCGCTATCACCTTGAGACCTGCCAACGCGCCATCGCATGGATCAAGGCCATGCAATGCAAAGATGGTGGCTGGGCATCCTTCGATAAAGACAATGACAAGATGGTCTTTCAGTATGTGCCCTTCGCTGATCACAATGCCATGCTCGATCCCGCCACCGTGGACATTACCGGCCGCGTGATTGAGATGTTCGCCGCTTATGGGCACGCACCCGGTGAAAAGTTCATCCAGCAGGCCATGAGGTTCATCAGCCGCGCGCAGGAGTCAGATGGCTCCTGGTTCGGGCGCTGGGGCGTGAACTATATCTATGGCACCTTGCTCTGTCTGCGGGGCTTGGAAGCCATGGGCGTGGACAAGAATGAGCCCACCATCCAGCAGGCAGCCGAGTGGGTCCGCATGTTCCAGAATCCGGACGGTGGGTGGGGTGAGACCTGCGGCTCCTATGACGATCCCACCACCCGCGGTATCGGCCCCAGCACGCCTTCACAGACCGCATGGGCGATCATGGCACTCTTGGCAGCGGGTGACCTCCGCAGTGACTCGGTCGCCAAGGGCATCGCTTATCTCTTGCGTACTCAAAAGGCCAATGGTACCTGGGACGAGCCCGAGTACACTGGTACTGGATTCCCGCGAGTGTTTTACTTGGCGTATCACCTGTATCGGGATTACTTCCCGTTGATCGCGCTATCCACGTACCACAAAGCAATGCAGCAGCAGTAATACCCGTTTTTTGGAGGCAACAGAGTGGCAGTTCCGGTCTCTCAGATGTGGACGGTAGCAACCTACGTCCTGAAGCAAAAGTTTGCTGGACGCAAGCGCTATCCCCTGGTGTTGATGCTGGAGCCCCTCTTCCGCTGCAACCTCGCTTGTGCCGGATGCGGCAAGATCCAATATCCCGCGCACATACTCAAGAAAAACCTCTCGCCGGAACAATGCTTCCAGGCGGTGGATGAGTGCGCTGCGCCCATGGTCAGCATTCCCGGCGGTGAGCCGCTCATGCATCCCCAGATCAAAGAGATCGTGGATGGGTTGGTGGCCCGCAAGAAATACATCTACCTCTGCACCAACGCGTTGCTGCTCAAAGAGAAGCTCCATCTCTTTACACCCAGCAAATACCTCACTTTCTCCGTCCATCTGGATGGCGAGAAAGAGCACCATGATTTCTCGGTCTGCCGCGAAGGCGGTTGGGAGATCGCCGTGGAAGGCATTCAGGAGGCGCTTAAGCAGGGCTTCCGCGTCACCACAAACACCACCCTGTTTGACGGCACCGATCCCAACAGCGTCC
>JBBSFV010000013.1:0-68450 GCA_038254775.1 Terriglobales bacterium
CGGCGGCCACCACGCCAAGCGCTACCAATGATACGGATGGAAACTTCAGCTTGGGATGCACCCTCGCGAATATGCGGAAGTAGTTGCCATCCATCGCAGCAGCATAGGGCACGCGAGAATAGCCCAACAGAAGTGAGAAGATGGATGCGAACGCTGTCCACATGATCAAGAGTGCGGCAATTACTCCGCCGGCGTGACCGTAGATTCGCTCCATCATGGTGGAGATCATGAACAGCCTAGATTCATCCTTCGCCGCCCCCGCCAGCTCCTGCCACGGAATCACTCCCAGGATGCTGATGTTCATCACCAGATACAGCACTGAAACCACCAGGATGGAAGTGATCATGGCACGGGGAATATTGCGTTCCGGTTGCCGCACCTCCGCGCCCAGGAAGCAAGCGTTGTAGTAGCCCCAATAGTCATAAGTTGCGATCAACATGGCGCCGCCAAAGCCAAGAAAGAATTCGTGCGATAAGTGAAATGCGCCTGGCGGCACTGAAAAAACCTGCACGCCGTGAAAATGGGAGAACCCCGCCAGGATCACCCATCCGATCGTAACCAGTACCCCGCCCAGCATCAGCTTTGAGATCCATCCGATTGCGGTGATCCGCCGATAAAGCAGCACCACGGCAATAGCAATGCATCCCATCGCCACCAACGTCCCGCCACTGAGGCTCAGTGCAATGGGCGAGCCGAAGATTTGCACATCGAGCGCCAGCCAGCGATGTGAGAGTTGCGGCCAGATGTATTTTGCATACCCGCCTAACCCGATCGCTCCTGAAGCGATCGAGAGCGGCGCTGAGAACGAAAGCTGGAAAATGAACAGGAATGCCAGCAGCCTCCCCAACTTTTCCCGTCCATATATCTCTTTTAGGAACTCATACGAGCCGCCCGATCGCGGCATGGCGGCGCCCAGCTCTGCCCAGATCAGGCAATCGCAGATCGCCAGGAACGCCCCCAGCAGCCAGCCGATCAACGCCTGGGGGCCTGGAACCATCGCCAACATCAAGGGAATGGTGATGAAAGGCCCCACGCCGATCATGTCGATCATGCAGACCGCCACGGTTCCTCCCAGGCCCAGGCCCCGGGTCAGTGGGGAGTCCGATATCGTTTGAGCAGAGTTCATCACCAGCACCTTAGGTTAGCAACTGCTAGGCTGTTCTCCTCGTCTAAATGTTCAGCTATGTGCTTTCGGCTTAAATCAGGGGATTTTCGTTTGGTCGCCAGCATCTTCCTTTTGCTTGCCGGCAGCTTTGCGCAAAACGGGAAAGAATCGGCCAATGGGTTGGTCCAGCGAGTGATCAACAATGAACTTCACGCCTTGGATACCGACCATAGCCGCTGGATGTACATCTCCCGCCAGCAAGAACCCGGCAAGAAACAAGTCAAGGAAGTGGTCCAGACTCGGTTTGGGTCGCTGCCTCGATTGGTGAGCCTCAATGACCGCCCTCTCACCGCGGAACAACGCATGAAGGATGAGGAACACATTCAGAGACTGGTGACCGACCCGACGGAACAGGAAAAGAAACTCCGCTCGCAGCGTGAAGACACCGAAAAAGCCAAAAAGATGATGCGCATGTTTCCCGCAGCTTTCTTGTATGAGTACGACGGTGAAGAAGGAAGCCTTATTCGCCTCAAGTTCCGCCCCAACCCTTCGTTTGATCCCCCGGACCGCGAGACCGGGGTCTTTCACGCAATGGAAGGCAATATGTGGATCGAGCCAAAAGAGGAACGTTTGGCAAAACTATCCGGACACCTGACCGAGGATTTCACGTTTGGCTGGGGTCTTTTAGGCCGGCTGGAAAAAGGTGGCAGCTTTTTTGTGGAGCAGACGGAGATTGCTCCCAATCACTGGGAAACCACCACCATGGATGTGAACATGCACGGCCATGCCATTATCTTCAAATCCATCAACGTGCAGGAAAAAGAACAGCTCTCTGACTTTCACCGCGTGCCTGATGATCTAACCCTTGCAGACGCCGCCAAGATACTGCTGAAACAACCCGTGGTCTCCGCCAGTACCAACAGCTCGCGCTAAATTACCCTTCGCAAGGTCGCTGTCGGTTTCACTTCGACACCGAGTAAATTGACAAGACGGCCATATCGCTGAAGAGTAAATTCCTCAAGACTAAGACATTACTCCTTTTTACTTTTAGCATTTGCAATGTGACGCTCGCGCCTTGCAATACTGCTGGCTCTACGAGTTTGATCGATTGAAATGCCTTCAAAAATAATTCCTTCCTGACTGCTAAAATATCGAAACTTGCAAGGATCTGTTCGATCATTGAGTAGCAAAACATACCCAGCGGAAGAGGTGAAGATTGACAGTTCAAAGCCGGGAACGATTTCGCCTGCACCACTTAAATTAAGTTGGGAAATTTCGCCTTTATGCCGGCGAACGAAATCAGTTTGAAGAAGTTGGTCGGCAGTGCCATACGCGCCTGATTTGTTATGGAATGCCACCTCCGCAGTGTTCAACAGTCGTGCTGCCGATAAAGCGGCTTCGCGCCTACCGGATTCAGCTGCGCTCTCGCCGGAAACGGGATGCAGGCAAGCTTGTCCAAACAATAGTTGCGTCGAAAAGAAAAAGTGGATAACGCTGCTAAATTCTTCATTTTGCAAACTCCTGAGTTAAATCTTAATTTAGTTACATGCGCCGCCTCTGCAACAACAACCGGTGGAATACTCGCAACAACACCATGTACAGGTTCCCGAACCGCGATTGCAGCAGAGTATTACTTCCGGGTCACAACAATAAGTTGTGCAAGAACATATACCGCTCTGAAGCGCCACATACGCCGCGGTTGCATGCGTAGGTGGAATTAGCATAAAACCACTCACCCATGGAAAAATGCTCTTCGCTCAGTGAGTCTAGGCGATTCGCGGCTAATGCGCAGACATGGCCCCTGCTCCGCCCTGGAGCTTCGGCTTCTTCATGATAAGCACCAGCGGCAGCACTGCAATGAAGGTCACTGCCAGAAATTCAAAGACGTGAACGAATGCCACCATTGCGGATTGTTGCTGCA
This sequence comes from Terriglobales bacterium, assembly GCA_038254775.1. Lineage (GTDB taxonomy): Bacteria > Acidobacteriota > Terriglobia > Terriglobales > Acidobacteriaceae > JBBSFV01. The sequence goes on from JBBSFV010000013.1 coordinate 3,027, forward strand.
CCATCCCGAAGATCGCTCGATAGGCCTGCTGAGTGGCATGAACGGGATCCGACCCTAAAGCCATGAATCTTTGCTTGAGAGCCGCCAACATTTGGGCAGCCTGCGGGTTGTAAGCGGTCACGTTTGCGCCAAATCGTTGGGTGTTGCTCTGGGTATTGCGCGCCACCATGGTAGTCACGGTTGCAATCCCGATGCTGGCGCCAATGTTGCGCATCAAGTTAAAGATGCTGGTCGCATTGCCGATCTGTTCCTTGGCGATAGGAGCATTCGTGATCGTCGTCAGCGGCACGAATAACAGTCCCATCGCCGCACCCTGCCATATCTGCGGCCAGAAGATGTCCCAGTATCCCGCCTGAAGGCTCAGCCGGGAGAGCCTGAACAGACTGAAGCCGGCGACCATCAACCCGCAAACCAGTAATTTTCGGGGTTCCACCTTTGCCATCAGCAGGCCCACCACAGGCATAAAGAGGAATGAGCCCAAACCGCGCGGCAACATGGCAATGCCTGCCTGGAGTGACGGATATCCCATCAGCGTTTGCAACCACAGCGGGATCAGCACTGTGCTGCCGTACAGCACAAATCCAACCACCGTCATCAGGAACACCCCAGCGGCGTAGGTCTTGTTCTTGAATATCCGCAGGTCCACCAGGGGATTCTTCTGCTTCAACTCATTCCAGATGAATCCCCCAAGGCAGACCACTGCGAGCACTGCCAGCGTAGTGATGAACTTCGATGAGAACCAGTCGTCCTCCTGCCCTTTGTCCAACAGGATCTGAAGAGCGCCGATTCCCACCGCGAGCAGTCCGATTCCGTAATAATCCACCTCGGCGGACTTGCGCGTGATGTACGGCGGATCAAAGATGAACGCACGCACCATGATGGTCGCCAATATGCCGATGGGCAGATTGATATAGAAGAGCCATCGCCAGGAGTAGCTGTCAGTGATCCATCCCCCAAGCACCGGCCCCAGCATGGGCGCCACCACGATCCCCAGCGCCCAGAATGCCATCGCCTTTCCTCGCTCTCGTGGCGGGAACGCTTCCAAAAGGATTGCCTGCGAGAGCGGCTGCAATCCTCCGCCGGTCGCGCCTTGGATCACGCGGAAGAGGATCAGCACCGCAAGGTTCGGCGCAATGCCGCAAAAGAAAGATGAGATTGTGAAGCCCGCGACCGAAAGCAACAACAGGCGCTTGCGGCCAAAGTAGTTCGCTAACCATCCCGTCATCGGCAAGATGATGGCATTTGCAACCAGGTAGGAGGTAAGCACCCATGTAGCTTCATCGGTGCTCACGGAGAGGTCGCCCGCCATGTGTGGCAAGGAAACATTCACCACCGTCGTGTCGAGCACTTCCATGAATGTGCCCAGCATCACGGCGATCGCGATGATCCAGGGATTGATCGCGTTCTCGGTTTTTACAGGCTCGGCCATCCCTCTATTTCGTGCTTATTACTGGCTGCACTGACATGCCGGGCCGCAACAGGGAAAGGTCCTGGCCTTTTTTAAAAACGATCTTCACTGGAATGCGCTGCACCACCTTCACATAATTGCCGGTCGCATTCTCCGGAGGCAGCATGCTGAAGCGTGCTCCAGTCGCGGCGCCGAAGGAGTCCACTTGCCCTTTATAAGTTTTGCCGTACGCATCCACTTTGATTTCCACTTCTTGTCCAGGCCGCAGATTTTTGAGTTGGGTTTCCTTCAGGTTTGCCGTCACCCAGATGTCATCCAGATCCACCAGTGAGACCAGCGCTTGTCCTTGCTGCACCACTTGTCCCGGCTCTACATTCCGCTTGCTCACGGTGCCGCTCACGGCAGCGCGCACCACTGAATACTGCAGATTCAATCTGGCCTGCTCCACCGCCGAGCGGAAACGGTCGACCGCTGCTGCTGCTGCCGCCGAACGTGCACGGCTGATCTGTACCTGCTGCGGCACAGTGCGCGCTCCTTCCGCCTGTGCGCGAGCCTGTGAGATGCGGCTGGTCGACATGGCGACCATCGCTTGTGCCGATTGCACGGTTGCACTTGCCGCTTGCTCCGCGGCCACCACCGCATCGTACTGCTGGCGTGAGATCTCATCTTTTGCGATCAACTGCTTGGCGCGTGTCAGGTCCGCCTCCACTTTGGTGTAATTCGCTTGCGCCTCACGCGAGCGCGCCCGTGCCGCCTCGGCTTCCCGTTGCGAGGCGGCTACTCCAGCCTCCGCGCTCTGTAATTGCGTCGATGTAGTTGTGGATGCAAGTGGGATCCCAGTTCGCGCTGCTATCGCATTCGCCTCAGCATCTGCAAGATCGGCCTGTGCTCTTTGTAGCGCTATCTGGTAGTCCTTGGGGTCGAGTTCTACCAGCACATCTCCGGCTTTCACTGACTGGTTGTCCTCCACCATGATCCGCAGTACGGTTCCAGCCACTCGTGCGTTCACTGGCACAATATGGGCATCGAGTTGCGCATCGTCAGTAGATTCGCGCACCGAATAATGATGCCAGACAAAAAAGGCCACGATCGCGACGGCCAGCATCACCGCGGCGAGCAGCCACTTAGCAGCCGCACGCTTACGAAAGGGCCGCGGATCGTCCTGCGGCCACATGCCTTGGTCGGGTGAAGGATTCGCTTCCAAGTCCGCGGGCATTGTGCGGTTCTGGTCCAATTCCTCGGGAACTCTCCCTCGCTCTGCCAATTACTTCCCCTCCAGAAATCTTTTCGTTTCGCGCTCCGCAACTCCCAGCGCGCGCGCCATCAGCAACTTGGCAACGTTGTGCGCATAAAGCGCGCTGATCATGTTCTCATTCGCTTGCGTCAACGCTTCTTGCGCCTGCACCACTTCCAGTGACCCTGAGACTCCAGCGGCATACCGGTCTTGTGCCTGGGTGAACTGCTGGTTGGCCAGATCCACCGATTGCTGGGCTACACTGACCCGCTCCGCGGCACTTCGTATATCCAGCAGGGCTGACTGGATCTCAAATTCGATATTGCTGCGCAATGAGTCGCGCTCCGCCTGCCGTTGCTTCAGTGTGGATTCCGCCTGCTCCACAAGTGCGCGCACCTTGCCACCCTGGAATACCGGGAATTTCACGCCCGCGTTCAAGGTGTAGGTGGATTGCGCATCACCGAATGTGCGTCCGATCGCGCCATAATCTGCATTCAATTGGATCGTGGGAAGCGCTTCACTCTGGGCAGCGCGTTTCGCCGCTTCCGCAGCGCGCACGCGCGCTTCTGCGGCAAGAAAATCAGGGCGCTGCAGGAACGCATGCTGCAGGGCCTGCGCATATTCGAATTCTTTTGCGGGTGCGTAAGGGACTTTGTCCATCAGCTCGAATCTCTGCTGTGGTGCCAGGCCGATCATGCGCGCCAGCATCAGCTTCTGCTTTTCATAGTCATTCTTGGCGGAGAGCAGCCGTTGCTGTTCACTTTGTGCCTGCACCTGCGCCCGTAACACATCGATTCCCGCCACTACGCCCGTTTTCTTCAGGTCCACCGCCCGGTCATACACCGCGGTGCCGGTTCGAAATTGTGCTTCAGTCGTCTCGACCCTGGCCGCGTCAGCTAATGCCAGCAGATATGCGTTCCCTACAACCAGCACTACCAGCTCTCGCGCCTGTTGCTCAGAGAATCGAGCCGCCTGCTCTGATTGCGCAGCCGCTCGAACATTATTGGTGCGCGTAAGATCCAGCACGTTCTGAGTCAAAAAGGCTCTGGCTTCAACGATGTCAAATGGCCCTACTACTGAGGGAGTGCCCACGGGGAGTGGAAAACCAAAAACCGCGAGGTTTACCTTCTCTCTGGTGATGCCTGCTCGCGTAGTCACGTTTGGCAATAGTTCGCTGAATGCCCGTAACCTCGCTGCCCGCGCAGACTCGCCTTCCTGCGACGAGATAACCAATCCCAGATTATTCTTTAATCCGCGATTGATCGCATTCAGCAGGCTGAGCTGCAGCACCTCCGTTGTGGCTCTTTCGCGCGCCACGCTGGAAGTAAAAGGATCGGTGCGTAGCGGGTTTTGCGTGGTGCTTTCGCCGGCACTAGGCATCTGGGCTGCCGCTCGCGTAAGTGATCCGGCCGGCAACAAAGCCAGCAGCAGCAACATTCCGTATTTTTGCCTAAAAACTATCAGAAATTGCCCTTTTCACAACGACTTACATCCGGAGTAGCTTAAACCAAGTTTCGATGCCTCCTGTCACCATGTGGATTCGATAATATCGGGAACCTCCTGCTGCCAGCGCATTATGCTTCCAGGGCTTCGCTCAACTTCTCCCATTCAGCCATCAGCGCCGCTAACTCCGCCCTGCTGTCCTGTAACAACACGGAGAGCCGCGCCGTTTCCGCCGCGCTGATAAATGTGAGCAGCAAAGTCTCGTGATGCGCCACTGCGGCCTCTAGCCTGGCGACCTCCTCTTCCACTTCCTTGTAACGTTCTTTCATCTGCTGCAACTTCATGGGATTAACCCGTTTCTTTTGCGGCTTCCCATCTTCTCCGCTCGCGCTACCATTCGTCTCGATAGTCAACTTTGACGGCGCTGCCAGAGTTGCGGGAGCTACCTCACCCTGTTTCCGCCAAAGATAGTCTTCGTAATTGCCGGGGAAGACGGTGATTCGTCCGTCACCGATCTCAAAGATGCGCGTCGCTAATTTATCGATGAAATATCGGTCATGGGATACGAAGACGACGGTTCCGGTGAATTTTTCCAACGCCTCCAGCAAAACATCTTTCGCGCGCATGTCCAGATGGTTCGTCGGTTCATCCAATAGCAGAAAATTGGAGGGCTTCAATAACATCCTCGCCAGCGCGTATCGATTTCGCTCACCTCCGGACAATACTCCGATCGGCTTGAACACATCGTCCTCTGAAAATAAAAAACACCCCAGTAGATTGCGCAATTCCGTCTGCGTTGAACGCGGCGACGCATCGCCAATATCTTCCAGCACGCGCCGACTCGCATCCAGTTCCTTGTACTGGTCTTGCGCAAAATAATCCGGATGCGCGTTGTGTCCCAGCCGGAACTCGCCGGCAGACACCGGCTCCGTGCCGGCTAATAATTTGATCAACGTGGATTTGCCCGCGCCATTGTGTCCCACCAGCGCGACCCGGTCTCCACGCTCGATCACAAAATCCGCGCCCGCAAAAACCTCCTTCGCACCATAACTCTTCGCCATGCCCTTCGCCTCGGCAACCATCCTGCCGCTGGGCTGCGGCTGGGGGAAGGTGAAATAGATGGTTCGTTCGTCCGGCGGGATCTCGATCCGCTCGATGCGCTCCAACTCCTTGATGCGGCTCTGCACCTGCTTGGCCTTGGTCGCCTGGGCGCGGAAACGCGTGATGAATGCTTCCAGTTGCTCGATCTTCTCTCGCTGGTTGCGGTACGCCGCCTCAAGCTGCGCGCGGCGTTCGTCCTTTTGCTGCAGGAATTTCTCGTAGTTCCCGCTGTAAAAGTGGACGCGCTTGTTCCAAATCTCCGCGATGCGGTTGACCGTCACATCCAGGAAATACCGATCGTGCGAGATCAGCACATAGGCATACGGATACGACTTCAAATAGTCCTCGAGCCAGTTGCGCGTCTCCAGGTCAAGATGATTTGTCGGTTCATCGAGTAAGAGAAGGTTCGGTTTCTGTAGAAGCAGCTTCGCCAGCGAGATCCGCATCTGCCAGCCGCCGGAAAATTCCTCCGTCTTCCGCGTCCAATCCGATTTACCGAATCCCAGGCCGCCGAGGATTGCGCCCACCTGCGCCTCGATCGAATAGCCATCTCGCGTGCGAAACTCGTGATCTACGCGCTGGAATCGCTCCGCTACCTGGGAATATTCGGCGCTTTCCTGCTGCAGCTCCGGCATGCGAGAAGTCAGCCGCTCCAGCTCACGCTCTAACTCGTGCAGCTCGGCAAACACTGACATGCATTCGGCGAAGACCGTCCGCCCTGAAAGCTGCAACCCATCCTGAGGAAGATATCCACTGCTGATCCCTTTTCCATAGGTGATGCTCCCGTAATCCAGGCCTTCGATCTGCGTCAGCACTTTCAGCAGGGTGGATTTGCCCGTCCCATTGGCGCCCACAATGCCGACCTTCTCGCGTGGCGTGATCAGCCAGTCAAGTTGGTCGAATAACAATTTGTGGCCGAAGCGTTTCCCGGCAGCGGTAAGTTGGATCATTGATTAGTCTGTTATTTTCTCATTCATGCACGCTCGCGGGGCACACTGCTTCCTCTAAAGCGCGCCCGGCATCCAAGACCTATGGCTCAGAAAGTTTTCGCGCCATTGAACTCCCAACCTCGGCCCTCAAAGCTGCCTCACTCGCTGCGCGCTTTGCGTCATCGCAATTTCCAGCTGTTCTTCTCCGGACAGTTACTGTCTTTGATTGGAACCTGGATGCAGAATGTGGCGCAGTCTTGGCTGGTTTATCGGCTCACTGGTTCTAGTCTTCTGTTGGGCGTTGTAAGCTTTGCCGGCCAGATCCCCGTATTCCTGCTCTCACCGGCTGGTGGTTTGGTGGCGGATCGGCGCAGCCGCCACCAAGTCATCATCGCAACCCAGATCTCGTCCATGGCACTTGCATTGGTCCTGGCAGCGCTGACCCTCGCCCATCGCGTCCAGGTATGGCATGTGATGGTTCTTGCCGCATTACTGGGCTTGGTGAATGCCTTTGATCTTCCCGCCCGCCAGGCATTCCTGGTTGAGATGGTTGGCAAACAGGATCTGATGAATGCCATCGCCCTTAATTCTTCCATGTTCAACGGCGCCCGGATCGTTGGTCCCGCCATCGCCGGTCTGCTGGTTGCGAGCGTCGGCGAGGGCTGGTGTTTTTTAGTGAACGCTATCAGCTATATCGCAGTCATCGCCGGATTGTTCATGATGCAAGTCCAGCCACTGCAATGGGTGAAGCGTACCGGCTCCGCCCTTGAGCACACGCTCGAAGGCTTCCGCTTCGTTCGGGATACCGCTCCCATCCGCGCTCTGCTGTTGCTGGTCGGCGTCATCAGCCTGGTGGCGATGCCGTATGCCGTCCTCATGCCGATCTTCGCTGCCAACATTTTGCATGGCGGCGCCAAAGCTCTCGGCATTCTCATGGGCGCAAGCGGAGTCGGGGCCATGCTCGGCGCGCTCACGCTCGCCATGCGCAAGAGCCTGCGTGGACTCGGCAACTGGGTGGCCGCTTCCTCAGCCGTATTCGGCGTTTCCCTTTTGTTATTCTCCTTCTCCCGCAACTTCTGGCTCTCTGCTGCTTTGCTGGTGCCGGCAGGGTTCGCCATGATGTTTCAAATGTCTTCTTCCAACACGCTGGTGCAAGCCATGGTCCCGGACGCTCTTCGCGGCCGCGTGATGGCTGCTTATTCCATGATGTTCATGGGCATGGCGCCCATCGGCGCTCTCGCTGCCGGCTCTGTTGCGAACCGCTTTGGGGCCCCCCATACCGTCGCATTCGGGTCACTGCTGGCTATCGTCGCCGCCATCGTTTTTCGTCTCCAGCTTCCTTACTTCCGCGGAGAAGCCCGCGAACTCATCATCGCGCAAGGGTTGGCTGGCGGGGATCCCGCCCAGGAGATGAACATCCCGCGCACCTGAAGCCGCTCTTGTCCGCCACGGGCGTTGCGGATATTCTGCAAGCCATGCTTAAGGTACCTGGGAGCCCATCACCTCAGCGGGAACTGCGCTCCTTCCGCTATTACGACATCCTTGTCCACATTTTTGTTGTTGTCCTCCTCATCTCCAATCTTGTTGGCCCCAAGATCTGTAAAGTCGGGCCTTTCCTTATCAGCGGCGCGCAATTGCTTTTCCCTATCACTTACATTTTTGGCGACGTCTTCACTGAGGTCTATGGATACGGCGCCTCGCGCCGCGCCATCTGGATCGGCTTCTTCGCCTCATTCTTGTTAGCGCTGATGGGCATCTTCACCGTCTGGATCCCGCCCGCGCCCGATTGGCCAAACCAGAAGGCCTTTGCCACCGTCTTCAATTTTGTTCCGCGCATGGTGGTTGCCAGCCTGATCGCTTTCTGGTGCGGTGAGTTCTCCAACTCTTACGTCATGGCAAAGATGAAACTCTGGACGCAAGGCAAGCACCTGTGGACGCGCACTGTCGGTTCCACCGTAGTTGGCCAAGCCGTCGATTCCACCATTGTGATCACACTTGCTTTTGCGGGCACCGTTTCTTGGCCCACCATTTTCACCATGATCGGCTCAGGGTATCTGGGCAAGGTGATCTATGAGGCTCTCGCCACGCCAGTGACGTATGCAGTGGTGAATGGATTGAAACGTTCGGAAGGTGTTGATGTCTTTGACCAGGGAACTGATTTCAATCCCTTCAAGGCGAGGCTGGCACTGGACGCGACGAAATAGAGAGTAGCTGTCCAGCTCTCGATTTTTGCCGCCGCCTGATGGACTCATCTGCGCCGTTGAGCGTCCAAGCAATTGGAGGTCGCTCATGGGTACGAGATCCAGCGTCTACTCTGACCAGCAGATCCACGAACTGCACGCAAATTTCATGGCAGATGGTTTCTGCATCTTGCGAAACCATTTTCCCCGGGAAAAGATCGCTGCCTGGCGAAGTGCATTCCAGCCGCTCCTCGAGGAGCATCTCAAGACCCAGGCACAAATGCAAAATCGCGGCTCCTCGCGCTATTACGTCACGCTGCCTTTCACGGAACCCTTCGCGGATCCCGCCTTCTATGAAGACCCTGACATTCTTGCGGTAGTCGAGAAGCTTGTGGGAGCGGACTGCACGCTCGTGCAGCTTGCCACTGACACGCCGCTGCACGGCTCGGACTATCAGGCGATCCATCGAGATGCACCTCCCCTGTTTCCTGAATGGGACCGCGAGACTCCGCCATTCCAACTCGCAGTCAACTTTCCGCTGGTGGATGTGACGGAAGAGAATGGTCCGTTTGAAGTCGCACGCGGTACCCACATGTTGTCAAAGGAAGAAGGCATGCGGCAGCTTGATTCCGGAGAGGCAAAGCTGGAGCCGATCCTGCTTAATGCCGGTGACGTGATGATCCGCGACGTCCGCGGCCTGCACCGCGGTACGCCAAATCGTACAGACGAGCCCAGGCCCATGGTCGTGATCGGCTATAGCCGCAAGTGGCTCTTCCGGCCGGAGGTATCTATCCGAGTGCCGCGCGCTGAGTTGGAAAAACTTTCTAAACGCGGACGGCAGCTCTTACACTTTAATCCAGTGGTGGAATCGCTCGATCAGGCGGAAGAGGTGGAGGCGTACCAGTCGTTCGCATACTGATTATTTATGCAGGCGCAGATCTGAAGGTCGTCAAGTTGTCAGTTTGTGGATCACTCCCAGATGGATCAGTCCGTTGAGCGCGAATTGGACTGCTATCGCAGTGAGCAATAAACCAAAGATGCGCACCAGTATGTTGATGCCCGTGTCTCCCAGAAATCCCCGTACGCGGTCTGCCGCAGCCAGAATGATGTAGCTCAGCATCGCGGTAATGGCTATGGAGATAATGATCCCGATCGTCTTCCACCACACTGGTTGCGGCCCCATCAATACCATCACGGTTGAGATGGCACCTGGTCCGGCAAGCATAGGCACGCCCAGCGGCGTGATCCCTACATCCTCTTTCTCCGCGCCTTCCTGACGCTCCAGCGGATTCTCTTGCGTGGCAGAGCGCTTGGCCTGCAGCATCTCAATGCCTACCAGCAGCAGGATCAGCCCTCCGGCGATCTCAAATGCAGGTAGCGTGATGCCAAAGATCTGGAAGATGTATCTTCCTGCCATGGCAAATGCGCTGAGCATAAAAAAACATGTCCAGGAGGCTCGGCGCGCCATGTGTCGGCGATGCTCCGCCGAATCACCTGCTGTCATGGCGAGAAATGCTGGGATAGCGGCGAACGGATCCACCAGGAAAAAGATGGAACTGAAAGCGACTAGCGAAAACTGCCAGAGTGTGTCGAAGGTGTGCAATGTATTGTCGTTGGTCGTTAATTGTTGGTCGTTAGCTTTTTTAGGAATTGTCATCCTGAGCGAGCGCAATTGTGCGCGAGTCGAAGGATCTATGCATTTCTCTAACTACGCGCTAGAGGATCTTCTTCCCGAACACTGACATTGCCAGCTCCACCGCCAGGTCCGCCGTGCGATTGTGCTCGTCGATCACGGGATTCACTTCCACGATCTCAAAGCTGGTCATGCGTCCATGGTCGGCGATGATCTCCATCGCCAAATGAGCTTCGCGATAGGTAGCTCCCCCGCGCACCGGCGTCCCCACGCCCGGCGCGTCCTCAGGATCGATCCAATCCATATCCAGCGACACATGGTAGCCGGTGGTGCCGCGTCCCGCAGTGCGCAACGCCTCTTCCATCACGCTGCGCATGCCGCGTTCGTCAATGTCACGCATGGTGTAGACCTCAGTGATGCCCGCGCGACGGATGTTCTCTCGCTCCGCGCTATCAATGTCGCGCACCCCGATGATCACCACATTCTCCGGCAACACTTTGGGCGAGAAACCGTAAATATTTGCCAAGTCCGCCGGGCCGATCCCCATCAGTGCCGCCAACGGCATGCCGTGTACGTTGCCGCTGGGTGAGGTCTCCGGCGTATTGATGTCACTGTGGGCGTCGATCCAGATCAGCCCGATCCTCTGGTTCTGCCGGCGATGAAATTCCGCCACCCCGGAGACAGTTCCCGCGGCTACTGAATGATCGCCGCCTAACACCATCGGCGTGACTCCCGCTTCCAGTGTCTTCAGCACCCACTCTGCGTGTTTGGTACAGGTGGCGGTGATCTCTTTCAGATATTTTGCGGATGGGTCACCGCTCTTCTTCGTCTCCGCGATGGCGACCGGCACGTTTCCGCCATCTTCCACCACGTGTCCCAGCGCTTCCAGCCGCGCCTCGAGCCCGGCGACCCGCACGGCGGAGGGCCCCATGTCCACTCCGCGCCGCGACTGACCCAGGTCAAGCGGAACCCCGATCACACGGATACGTTTGGGTGCCATGGTGCCCACCGGCTTGTTTGTGGTCCGCCGGCGCGCCTCCACCTCGCCCATACCGGCGGGGGTGCGGAGCTCATTGGGATTCAATGCTGGTTTTTTATCGTCCATAAAAGTGAGTCACGGATACATCCTGTGCAGCATACGCGCGAATGGGATGGTTTCCCGTACATGCTCCAATCCGCATATCCACGCGACCGCTCTTTCTATACCCATGCCAAAGCCGCCGTGCGGCACGCCCCCGTACTTTCTTAGGTCCAGATACCACTTGAACGCCTCTTCCGGCAGTTGATGTTCCCGGATGCGCTTGCGCAGCAGCTCGTACGACCCCACTCGCTGGGACCCGCCAATGATCTCGCCATAACCCTCCGGCGCCAGCACGTCCACGCAAAGCGCAAGCTCCGGACGCTCGGGATCAGGCTCCATGTAGAAAGCCTTCACCACCGCCGGATAGCGATGGATCATCACCGGACGGTCGAATTGCGATGAGATATAGGTCTCATCCGGCGACCCGAAGTCGCCTCCCCATTCAAACTTGTTTTCGACCAGGCCCTTCGCGTGGCCCTCGTGCAATATCGACACTGCATCGTCATAGCTGACGCGTGGAAAAGGCGTGTCGATCTGCTCCAGCTTCGCGATATCCCGTCCCGCGGCCTCCAGGTCCGCACGGCGATTCTTCAGGACCCGCTTCACGATGAAGGTTATGAAATCCTCCGCCAATGCCATTACGTCATCCAACTCCGCATAGGCCACCTCCGGCTCCACCATCCAAAATTCGGTCAGGTGGCGGCGGGTCTTCGATTTCTCCGCGCGAAAGGTCGGTCCGAACGAATAAACTTTCCCTAACGCCATCGCCGTCGCTTCTATGTACAGCTGCCCTGATTGAGTCAGATACGCCTTTTCATCAAAGTAATCCACCTCGAACAAAGTACTGGTGCCCTCGCAGGCGGCAGGTGTGAGGATCGGCGGATCAGTAAGGGTGAATCCTTGCTCGTCAAAGAAGTCGCGCGCCGCTTTAATGATCTCCGCGCGGATGCGCAGGATCGCTACCTGCCGCGACGACCGCACCCACAGATGCCGGTGCTCCATCAGAAAATCAACTCCATGTTCCTTGAGTGAGATGGGATATGGATCGTCTTCAGGCACCTTCTCGACCACGCGAACCTCGCGCACGTCCATCTCGTAGCCGCCTTTAGCGCGCTTGTCCGCTCGCACTGTTCCTTTCACCATGACGCTCGATTCCTGCGTCAGCCCCTTGAGAGCGTCAAATACCTCCGGCGCCACCTGGTTCTTGGCGACTACACCCTGAATGAATCCGGAACCATCCCGGAATTGCGGGAAGAGCAGCTTGCCGCTTTCGCGCAGGTTGTAAAGCCATCCGCGGATCACCACTTCCTGGCCTTCGTATCTGCCGATTTCAGCGATCGTGCTGATGGGCCCGTCAAGCTTAGGTTGAGTGCTCATATCTCTCGATTCCCGATTCCGCGCCTTCTACTGCGAATGCTTCTCTGATTCCAGTCTCTTGAATGCCTCTTCGGCTTTGCCGGCAACGTCCGCTCCCGGTTCTCCCTCGATCTCAAAAAGCAATGGCGGCACATGCCGCGCTCCGCGCAACAACTCCATTGCTTCGGTCCAGTCAATGCTGCCTTGCCCGGGCCAGAGGTGCGAATCGCGGTCTCGAGCATTGTCATGCACGTGCGTGGAGCGGATGAACGGCTCCAGCGTCTCGAAATCGCGCGCCACCGTGTTCATCAGGTGGGCATGGCCAAGATCGAAGCACACTCCCACATCGTCAAAATGCGAGACGCGCAATAATTCAGATATCTTTTCCGGCTGCGAAAGATCGTTCGGAATATTTTCCACCAGCACCCGAACGCCGAGGGGTTTAGCAAACGCCCTCAGGTGCTCGATCGCCGTCATTGCGTCTTCAAACTTGCGCTCGCTGAAACTGTCTCCGTTATTCCCGATATGTTGCACCAGGTAGCGGAATGGAAGGATCTCCGCTACCTCCAGCGCGCGCTTGATCTCATCCGCGGCATCAATGCGCAATCGCTTATCCGGATCAACGATATTCACGCTGCTCGAGCGCTTGCTCCAATCAGTATCACTGTAGATCGGCGAATGCAATGAATGCAGCTCCACTCCGTTGGTCTGCAACCACGCCGCTACTTCCTTGATCTGGCTCTTGTTGGTGTAGTCAAAATGGCCGCGCGCGCAGAAGACCTCAATCGCCTGCGCTCCGCCGCGAAGCAGCGTGTCCAGGTGCGATGAACTCAGGCGCTCATGGACGAAAGTATAAGTAGACATTGCCCGCAGCATCGTCAGTAGCCTATTGCCTTTCCCTGGTTGCGGGCATCGCTCGCCCCCAGGCGCTCGCCTGTTTTCGGATCGATGGCGATGCACTCGCCATCACTCCAGTAACGCCCGTAAGTGAAGTCCAGTTTGTGCCCCATTTTAGTGAGCGCGTCCATCGTGTCCGGGGAAAATCCCACTCGCTCCAGTGACAATTCATCCGGCAGCCATTGATGATGAAAGCGGGGCGCATTCACTGCCTCCTGGATGTTCAGGCCATAATCGACCACGCCCATCAGAATATTCGCCACCGTGGTGATGATCCTGGGCCCGCCCGGCGAACCCAGCACCAGCAACGTCTTGTTGTCTTTCACCACGATCGTCGGCGTCATCGCTGACAGTGGCCGCTTTCCCGGACCGATCGAATTGGCCGGGCCTTGGATCAATCCGTACGTATTCGGCACTCCGATCTTGGACGCAAAATCGTCCATCTCATCATTCAGCAGGAAACCCAGTCCGGTCGCTGTCACGCGAGATCCGAAACCGTCATTCAGTGTGGTGGTCACGCTGACTGCGTTCCCGGCGGCATCCACCACCGAGTAATGCGTGGTCTGATCGGGTTCACGCACCGGCTGCCGCAAGGCAAGCGGAGGCATGAGCGCGGAGACGCGGTCCAGTTCGTTGAACTCTCCTGTTGGGCGTTGCAATTTTTTGCTTAAGCTCGCATGCTGCGGGTCCAGATTCTCCCGCCATGCCTCCGCATAACGCTTGTCGATCAACTGCGCCACCGGGATCTCGCTGAAATCCGGGTCACCCAGAAAATCAGCCCGGTCATACATCGCTCGCCGGAACGCCTCTGCCGTCAGGTGGATAGATATCGCCGAGCGGCTGCCCAACTTTCCCAAGTCATATCCCTCCAAAATGTTGAGCGCTTCCACTAACGCGATCCCTCCCGACGAAGGCGGCGGCGCTGAAATGATCTCGTAGCCGCGATACCTTCCCCGAACCACTGGTCGCTCTTTCACCTCATACGCGGCAAGGTCTGCGGCGGTCACAAGCCCTCCGCCCTTCTGGATAGCGCCGGCGAGCTCTTTTGCCAGCGTTCCTTTATAAAAAGTGGTTGGATCCGCCGCGATGCGGCTCAGCGTCTTCGCCAGCTCCGGCTGGCGGAAGATCTCACCCTGCCAGTAAACATTCCCTCCGCGCAGGAAGATGCGCTTCGATTCCGGGAAATCAGCCAGATGTTTGGCTTTGGCAAAGTCATCCGAATCCGCCCAGCTAAGCGCAAAACCATCTCGCGCCAGACGAATGGCGGTTTGCATCACCCGCGCCAGCGGTAGCTTGCCCCATTTTTTCTGCGCATACACCATGCCCGCAACCGAACCCGGCACGCTCACCGCCTTGTATCCCACCAGGCTCATGTCCTTGATCACATCGCCTTTTGCATCCAGATACATGTCTCGTGTAGCTGCCGCAGGAGCTTTTTCGCGATAGTCAAGAAAATGAGTCTCGCCGTTCGCCATGCGCAGCAAAAGGAAACCACCGCCACCCAGGTTCCCTGCCTGCGGATGCACAACTGCCAGTGCAAATCCAGTCGCGACTGCCGCGTCCACAGCATTTCCGCCCGCCTTCATCACGTCCACACCCGCCTGCGATGCCAGTCCATGGATGCTTGCCACCATGGCATGGTCGGCATGGGACGGCCGCATGCCCTGCGCTGTCGCAGGCGGCCCCGCCCAACAAACAACAAGTACCAGCAGAATCAGTGATTTGGCTTGAGCTTTCATGATTGACCTTGAGGCCCAGGTTGCAGCATGGTCACTGCCGCGAACCATACGAGCGGGAAACATCGAGGCTAGCTTAGTGGCGCAAACTCAGTCAACCCGACACCAGTACCCAGTACCTTGTACCTAGTTGCTAGTTCCGTTGCCGATCTGCAAAGCATTAGCATTCGTTGGTCGCGGTTAGAAATCCGTTTTTGCTTTTTCTAGGTACTGGGTACAAGGTACTCGATACTGGTTCTACGCAACTCTCCTCAGATTAACGTGTTTTTTGCTCTAACCCATTGAGAATGCGGCTCCGCTCCCCAATCAAATGAGAAAATAGAAGACGTACCCCCGTTGAGAACGTCTAACCCGCATCCATGGCAACTATCGAGACCCCGCCCCAAGCCGACTACCAATCTGACGATAAAGTCACGGTTATCCGCCCCAGCGGAGCTTTGCGAAAACAGCGGTCCACGGACGATCTCGAACTTCATCTTCTGATCTCTGAACTGCAGGATGAGAATTGGCGCTCTCGCCTGCGTGAAGCCCTTTGGATCTCCATCATCCTGCACATGCTGGTGCTTTTCTTTATCAAGCAGGCGCCCTCATTCATGTTCTTGCGTCCGGTGCAGGTCATTAGTCCGGTCGATATGATGAAGCAACGACAGAAAGAACTTACTTACCTGGACCTGCCTCCCGATCTGCAAAAAGTGCACCAGCCGAAGCCGGACGCCGCCATCTCGGACAAGAACAGGATCGCTTCCGCCAAAGCGCCACGGCTGACGAAAGACGCTCTGAAGCAATTGCGTGACAACCGCCGTACCGGCCCGCCGATGCAGCAGCAGGCGCAGCAGCAACCCCAACCTCCACAGGCGGCACAGCAGATGGCGCAGCCCCAACAACAGCCTCCACAACACCAGCCGCGACAGTCCGAAGCAATACTGCAACCTCCGGCAGAAGCTCGGCGCGTCGCCGAGGGCGCTTTCAAAGTCGGCGCTTCCGCGGGATCACAGATCCAAGAGGCGGCGCGCGCCAGTGCCAGCTCACAAGGCGGCAACATCGGTGGTGATTACGGCTCCGGTCCGGCAACGCCCAACACCAACATCAAGAGCGATCTCGACATCTTGAGTGACACCATGGGCGTGGACTTCGGTCCTTATCTGCAACGCGTCCTGCACAGCGTCCGTCAGAACTGGTACAACCTGATCCCGGAAGTTGCGCGGCCTCCGCTCCTTAAGCAAGGCAAATTGACCATCGAGTTCGTCATCGGCAAGAATGGCACTGTGACCGGTATGCGACTCTCCGGCCCCTCCGGCGATGTCTCCCTTGACCGTGCCGCCTGGGGTGGCATCACTGCCTCAAATCCGTTTCCCCCGCTGCCCTCGGAATTTCGCGGCGAAAATCTGGCATTACGCTTCCATTTCTATTACAACCCTGACCGAAACGATTTGAAGTAGGAACTACGCATAGGGGTTACACGGTAGGCAGTTATAAAAACATCCCGAGCGTTAGCGAGGGAGCCCTATCAACTGCATGACACTTGCACGAGCTTATCTCGCCTTTTTTCAAACTCTCCCGCTATTAGCTGTGAGCTCCATAAAATGCGATTGTCATTCTGCGCGCAGCGAAGAATCCCTCTGGACAGCATCTGCTTGCACTGTCATCCCGAGTGAGACTGCGGAAGGGCGTAGCCCTGGAGCGTTCAGTCGACGAGGGGCAAGCCTCTGCTGTCGCGTAGCGACAGCCACCAGCAATCACTCGAACCGCACCTCAACACCATTCGCACTACCGTAGAAGAGCACGGCTTTAGCCGTGCGTAAGTTACCTAATTAATTCCGGCTTTAGCCGCTGCCTACCGCATACTGTGTAATTCATGCGCGCCCTGCAGAAACAAACCCGAGGCTTGGTCATCATTGCCGTGGTGATCTTGCTCTACGTTCTGGCGCGTTATTGGCATGCCTCGCGATGGTATCTGCGCTAATGCCTCTTCTCCTCTGCATCGCGGGCCCTACCGCGAGCGGCAAGACCGCGCTCACCATGCAACTCGCCCAGCAGTTCAACGCCGAGATCGTGAGCTGCGACTCCATCGCCGTTTATCGCGACTTCAATATCGGAACCGCTAAGCCCTCTCCCGATGAACGTGCCCGCATCCCGCATCACCTCGTCGATGTCGCAGCTCCGGACGAGCCTTTCACCGCCGGGGAATACTCGCGGCAGGCGCGCGCCGCAGTCAGATCCATTGTTGATCGCGGCAAGTTGCCCATCGTCGCCGGAGGCACCGGCCTCTATCTCCGCGCATTGATTGACGGCCTCTTCCCTGGCCCGCAGCGCTCGGAGCATCTACGCGACCGCCTGCGCCGGATCGCGGAGCGCAAGGGCAACGGACACGTTCACGGCATCCTGCGCCGTCTTGATCTTGGCTCCTCCCAAAAAATCCATGCCAACGATCTTCCCAAGGCCATTCGTGCCATTGAGGTCTGTATAGCGTCACGCCAGAAGATGACAGACCTCATAAACGCGCGCAGCCGGGATCCGCTCATCGGCTTCAATATCGTGCGTATCGGCTTGGATCCCGACCGCGCCGCGCTCTATGACCGCATCAACCAGCGCTGCTCCCACATGTTCGCCTCCGGCCTGGTCAGCGAAACCCGCTCACTGCTCGCGCAGTATCCCCGGCTGCAGGAAATTCCCGGCGGTCCGCTGGCCGCCCTCGGATATCGCCAGGCGGTGCAGCACATTCGCGGCGAACTTTCGTATGAAGCTGCTCTGGCAGCCGCGCAACAGGGACATCGCAACTATGCCAAGCGGCAGCTCACCTGGTTCCGGCGGGATCCGGAGATGCAATGGCTTCCCGGCTTCGGAGACCATCCCGCTGTGCTCTTCCGTGCCCAGCAGATTCTTTCTCGGCAGCCTCGCGGCTAGTCTGTTATTTTTTCTGCATGTCCATTCCACGCTTAGTTTCATGGATCCTCGTACTGACCCTCTCCGCCTTCGCCGCAGACAAAAGGGCAGAAAAAAAGAATGACCTCAATCAGCCCGGCCCCCTACAACTCACCAAGGATGGCGAGCGTTGGGCAGAAAAGACCCTCAAGCGTCTTTCCCCCGAGGAGAAGATCGGCCAGCTTATCCAGTTGCGCGCGCTGGCGGAATTTCAGAACGTGGAGAGTCCCGCTTACACCGAGCTGCGCGACCAGATCAAGAAGTACCACATCGGTTCAGTGATCATGACCGTGCGTGTGGATGGCCCGTTCCTTCTGAAGAACCAGCCCTATGAAGCGGCGGAGCTTACCAACCAGTTGCAGCGGGAGTCAGACCTTCCCCTGCTGGTAGCCGCCGACTTCGAGCGCGGCCCTTCCATGCGCTTGCTGGCCACACCGTTCTTCCCCCACGCTATGGCATTCGGGGCCGCCGGCAAAATGGAATATGCGGAAGCTTTTGGCCGTGTGGTGGCGCAGGAATCCCGCGCGATGGGCGTGCACTGGAATTTCTTTCCCGTAGCCGATGTGAATTCGAACCCTGCAAATCCCATCATTAACACGCGTTCTTTTGGCGAAGACCCAAATCAGGTCGGGGACCTGGTCGCCGCTTACATCCGGGGATCTAGGCAGGGTGGCATGCTGACCACCGCAAAGCACTTTCCCGGCCACGGTGACACCGCTACTGACTCCCATCTCGAACTCGCAAAGGTCGGAGGCGATCTGCAACGCCTGCAAGCGGTCGAGCTGCCGCCATTTCAGAAGGCGATCGACTCCGGCGTGGACTCCATCATGATCGCCCACGTGACCGTCCCGGCGCTGGAGCCTGACCCCAACAAAGTGGCGACCATCTCGCACAAGGTCGTCACAGATCTGCTGATCGACAAGATGGGCTTCAAAGGCCTTATCGTCACGGACGCCATGGAGATGCGCGCCCTCACCTCCATCTATAAGAACGCTGGACAGAACGCCTCGCAACGTGCGGCCGTGGATGCATTCAAAGCCGGCAATGACATGATCCTGCTCCCCTCCGATGTAGACGGCGCTTTCAACGGGCTGCTTGCAGCAGTCAAGAGCGGAGAGATCACGCCACAGGAGCTCGACCTGCGTGTCCGCAAAGTGCTCCAGGCAAAAGCCATGGTCGGCTTACACCGCGGCAGGTTCGTGGACGTGAATGCTCTCAGGGATTACGTTGCCAAACCGGAGGACATGGCGCTCGCGCAACAAGTAGCGGATGCCGCCGTCACGCTGGTGCGCGATAAAGGGAACTCGCTTCCACTCCTGCAAACCGAACGTCGCCGCCGGATCGCGGCGAAAAGCGGAACTTTCGCGGCCGATGCTCCGTATGAGAAGGAAGAGGAGCCCGGGGAAGGGGTCCTCGCACTGATCCTGACAGACGATATGCGTACCGACTCCGGCCGCGCCTTCGAGCGCGAGCTGCGCGCGCGCATACCGGACGCCCGCATCACGTACGTAGATCCCCGGGTCGCTTCTTTTATGGCGGAGCCCGTGACCGAATCCGTTTTAGCGGCAAAGGTGGTTATGCTCGTTGCGTATGTCGTGCCTACCGCCGGCAAGCAGGCGGTGCGCGCCCAGAATGGCTCGCACAATTCAGTCTCACTGGAGGGCGGAATGGCGGGACTGGTGCAAAGGACGTTGCAGATAGCAGGACAAAAAACCGCGATGGTCGCCATGGGCAACCCGTATCTCGCTGGTGACTTCCCCACGGTGCAGACTTACATCTGCACTTTTTCCAATTCGCCCACATCGGAAACCGCCGCGGTGAAGGCGCTTTTTGGCGAGATACCCATCCATGGCAAACTTCCGGTCACATTGCCGAATATCGCCGCGCGCGGTACCGGCATCGAGCGTGCAGCCTGGGCTGCAAAGTAAGCGGGAGTCGAAGGACTTTGCTTATCAAGATTTCCGTTTCAAGATTCAGGAGAATAGACCATGAGCGATCTCAAAAACATCTGGCTTGTACTTCCCACAGCGGCACTGCTCATCGCAGGATGCAGCGTGCACACCCGCGGCGACAAGGAAGATGCCGACAATAAAGATGTAACCATCAGCTCGCCCTTCGGCGGGCTCAAGGTAAAAACCGATGACGTGGACGCGAAAGATACGGGCCTCTCCATTTATCCCGGCGCCAAAGAAAAACCGAACGATAACAATGACGACGACAAGAAAAAAGCGGATGTGAACATCGACACGCCCTGGTTCGCGGTCAAAGTGGTCGCTGTCACCTTTACCTCAGCCGATTCCGTGGATAAAGTCTGGGACTTTTACAAAAAGGACATGGCACGTCACGGCCGTGTATTGGAATGCAAAAAGGGTTCTCCTGACATGGATCTGCGAAAGTCTGACAAGAATGACATCACCTGCGAACCCGATAAGCGTGGCCACGATCGCGGTCTCTCCATTCGCACCGGCAACATGGAGCTGAAAGTCGGTTCCGAAGATAAACAACGCATCGTGGCGGTGAAATCTAACGGCTCCGGCTCTGAGTTCACCTTGCTGTACGTGCAAACCCGCGGCGGAAAAGAATCGATGTAGCCATCGGATCACCCGATTTTCTAATTCATCAAGTATCAGTCGGGCACTTTGAAACAGAGTGGCAGAGTGGCTTTAAAAAAACTTTCCCGGCCGGGGCTTTAGCCTGAGCGCCTTTTCCTGTACCTTCATCAGGTGGAGAATCCTTGCCATAAATGCGGAGCGCATGTCACCGAGGGCACGCCTTTCTGCCCCCAATGCGGGGCGCCTCAGATCCGCGTGCGCACGGAGACCTCAGTCGTTCACGCCATCGACGAGGCCCCGGCATCCCTAGCCCCGGATCCGCTCCGCCCGTCGGATAAGAGCCGTTTGATCTGGCGCTCGGTCTTTCCCAAAGCCCTGGGCAGCGGACTCTTCATGTCCGTCCTGATCATGCTGTTAGGAACGCCGCTCCTTCTTCCCATCATCCCTCCCTTCTGCGCGGCACTGGCGGTCTTTTGGTACGCCCGCAGGGAAAAGACAGCGCTCAGTGCCGGCATGGGCGCCCGCATCGGCGCGGTCACCGGCTTCTGCGGCTTCATATTTCAGGCGCTGATGTTCGGTGTGATCTTTCTCTCTAAACCCGGCGAGATCAAAGCTGTCTTCCATAAACAGATCGAGGAAGCCATCGCCCACAATCCCAATCCGCAGGCCCAGGCGATGGCGCAGAACCTGCTCACCCCGGAAGGCATGCTGGCGGTCGCATTGCTCGGCCTGGCAATGTTCTTCGTCTTCTATCTCATTCTTGGCAGCTTGGGCGGCGCCATCGGATCCAGCTTTACGCGGAAGAAACAGGGCTGATGTTTCCTTTCATTCTTGACTGAACATATCAAAATTGATATAAATCCAGTTGAGCAGAGGCGCCTGTTTTTTATGGCTTCCTCTCATCGGGACCTTCAGGATTTGCCGGAAAAGGTTAAAGAAGGCTTTGTGCAAGCACTGTCGGTGATCCGGCTTGGCGGGATTCCGCCGCGTTTTAAACCCTGGAAAGGGGCGGGGCCAGGAGTTTTTGAATTACTCAGTGCTTTCCGAGGGGACGCGTTTCGCGCTATCTACACAGTTTGATTCTCGCAAGCGGTTTATGTGCTTCACGTGTTCCAGAAAAAATCTAAATCAGGCATCAAGACATCGCAGCAGGATGTTCGTAGGGTCGAAGCGAGGTTGAAACAGGCGGAGGAGCATTATGCGCAAAACTTCAGCAAAAAATGATTCCGTAAAGGAGGCCTCCGCGAATCTGTTCGCGGAATTTGGCCTTCCCTCCGCCACGGAAAAAAATGCCAAAATCCAACTTGCGGTGACCATCAATAACATCGTCGCTTCGCGCAAGCTCCTGCAAAGGGATGCTGCTCGCTTTATGCGATGCAATCAGCCAGACGTTTCCGCGCTCGCTCATTACAATCTAAAGATCTTCTCCATTGAGCGGCTGTTGGATTTCCTTTTGTTTCTTAACAATGACGTGGAGATAACCATCCGCCCGGTAAAAAGCCGCAAGCGCCCGCCTAAGACGATTGTTCGTATGGCGCGATCCGCGTAGATTTCCCCTGGCCTTGCCCAACCTTCGCTGTCCGCTTATGATTCCTGCGGCTACCTGACATGAGTTCCCCAACCCTTCCCCAACTTCGTGAAAAAGCCCGCCTGATGTCTGCTTCAGAGATTGAGCGCACGCTCGTTCGTCTGGCGCATGAGATCGTTGAGAAGAATAACGGCATCAAGGACCTTGGCCTGGTGGGCATCAAGCGGCGCGGCGTGCCCATGGCGCAGCGCCTGGCGGCGCTGATCAAGAACATTGAGAAACAGGATGTCCTCGTCGGCACCCTGGACATTAATCTTTACCGTGATGATCTCTCCACCGCTGGCCCCAAGCCGATCGTGAACAAACTGGAGCTTGGCTTTGACGTGAACGATAAGAACGTCATCCTGGTGGATGATGTGCTTTACACCGGGCGCACCACCCGCGCCGCCCTGGACGCGCTCTTCGACCATGGACGCCCCCGCCGGGTGCAATTGCTGGTATTGATCGATCGCGGCCATCGCGAGATCCCTGTAGAAGCGCAGTTCGTCGGGCGCACCATTCAGACAACCGATCGCGAGATCATCGAAGTAAAGCTCAAAGAGACCGATAACAGCGAGCAGGTACTGCTGGTTGAGCGCGCATAGCCAGGCAGGCGATCATAGGGCCCGCATCCACTCCGCCGGGTCGCTGCTTGGCATTGAGTACCTGAGCGCCGGCGAGATAGATGACATCCTGAAGCTCTCCGCCAAAATGGATAAGGCGCGCCAGGACAAAAGTGCACGCCGCAAGTTGGGCGAACATTTCAGCGGACGCCGAGCGGCCCTGCTCTTTTACGAAGCCAGTACCCGCACCCGCGTCTCTTTTGAATTTGCCTCCAAGACCCTCGGCGCCACCACCACTGTGATTCACGCCACAGCCTCCAGCATCGAGAAGGGTGAGTCTCTGCTCGATACCGGCTACACGCTGCGTGCCCTCGGCGCTGATGTGATCGTGATCCGCCATCCCAGCTCCGGAGCGCCACAACTGATGGCTCAACACGTGGGCGTTCCCGTGATCAATGCCGGCGACGGCATGCACGAACATCCGTCGCAGGCGCTTCTCGACGCTTATACCATCCTGCAACATCATCGCAGCCTTAAAGGTTTGCGGGTCCTGCTCGTCGGCGATATCTTCCACTCCCGCGTTGCGCGCTCGAACGTTCACCTGCTGTCAAGGTTTGGCGCGGAGGTTGTCTTGTGCGGCCCACCGGAGCTGCTGCCGGAAGTTGCCGTCACGCTCGCGTCCGGCGTCCAGGTGGAACGTGATTTCGCAAAGGCTCTTCGCCGCGCCGATGTGGTAATGATGCTTCGGGTTCAGAAAGAGCGTCTCGCCGGCTTGAACCTGGATGTCAGCAGCTACATTCGCCACTACCAGCTCAGCTCCGAGCGCTTGCGCCTCGCCTCCCCAAAGGCTTTGGTCATGCACCCCGGCCCCATGGTCCGCGGCATGGAGATCACCGGAGAGATCGCCGATAGCGGCCGATCGCTCATCTTGGAACAGGTGGCAAATGGCGTGACCGTGCGCATGGCGATCCTTGCCCGCGCACTGGAGGCACGCCCGTGAAGCCGCTCCTTATCCGCGGCGGCCACCTCGTCGATCCAACGCAAGGCTTGGATTCGCCCCGCGACATTCTGCTGCGCGATGGTAAGGTCGCCGAGATCACCAAGCCGGGAAGCTTGCGCGGCCAATTTGAGATCTTTGACGCGAAGGGGCTCATCGTCTCGCCCGGTTTTGTTGATATGCACGTCCACCTCCGCGAACCGGGCCAATCACACAAAGAGACGATTGCCTCCGGAACGGCCGCGGCCGCCGCCGGCGGTTTTACCTCGGTCTGTTGCATGCCCAACACGGATCCGGTGAATGATTCGCCGGAGATCACCCGCTGGATGCGATCACCCGACCGCGGCACGATCGTGAATGTCTTCCCCATTGCCGCCGCAACCGTTGGCAGCAATGGCCATGAGCTGACTGACTTCGCTGCCCTTCGCGATGCCGGTGCGCTCGCCGTGACCGACGATGGCAAGCCCATCCTCGGCGATGACATCATGCGCCGCGCCCTCCAGCGCGCGAAAGAAGTTGGTGTACCGGTGATCCAGCACGCCGAGGACACGCGCATCAGCCACGGATGCACCATTCACCAGGGAGCGACGGCATTTCGCCTCGGCTTGCGCGGCATGAGCCTGGATGCGGAGTCATCCATCGTGGAACGCGATATCGCTCTCGCGCAAAAGACAGGCGCGCATCTCCACGTGGCCCACATCTCCACCAGCAAAACACTCCACGCCATTCGCCGCGCCAAGAAGCAAGGCATCCACGTGACCTGTGAGGTCACGCCTCACCACTTCACCCTCACTGACAATCACATCGGCGAGTACGACACGAATTACAAGATGTGTCCGCCGCTCCGCCCGGCGGAAGACCGCGACGCGTTGCTTCAGGGCCTGCTCGATGGCACCATCGACTGCATCGCCACGGACCACGCACCCCATTCACTGCATGAGAAGCAGCAGGAATTCGAGCGGGCCCCTAACGGCATCACTGGCTTGGAAACTTCGTTCGCCATCGCATGCCAGGTGCTGCATCATCACTCCGGCTTGCCGCTTTCCAAACTCGTCGCACTGATGAGCACCATTCCGGCGAAGCTGCTCAACATCCCCCAACGCGGATCATTGCAGATTGGATCCGTGGCCGATGTCACCATCTTTGGCCCGAAAGAAAAGTGGACCTTCTCCGCTGCGGATAGCAGATCAAGATCTAGAAACACTCCGTTCAATGGCTGGAGCTTCACTGGCCGCGTCCGCGCCACCATCGTGGGCGGAAAGATCGTGTTCAGACGATAACTTTCCAATTCGATATCGACGCTGTCGTCCTCGTTGGCCATTAACACCCGGAAACTGTCATCCTGAGCGGAAAAATCGTGTTCAGACGATAACTTTCCAACGATATCGACGCTGTCGTCCTCATCGGCCATCAACACCCGGAAACTGTCATCCTGAGCGGAGTGCAGCAGGCACGCAGTCGAAGGATCTATGTATCTGCTCTCCTGCTCTTCGGCAATGCGCTCCTTCCAATGCGCTCCTACCAATGCTCGTACCAATGCCCTCGTACCAACGCCCTCAGACCAATGCACTCGTACCAACGCGCTCGCTGCCTTCGGCGATTCAAAGCCGCGTAGCGGCGGCATTCGTTAGCCCAGCGCGTAAGCGCTGGGGACAGCGTACGAATCAACCAAGCGCCGTAGGCGCGACACTTGCAAGAAAACAGCGCTCATGCGTTAAAGTTGACACATGCCCTTCCGCCCCGTGGACGAACAGCTCGCTTACATCAAAAAAGGTTCTGCGGAGATCATCCGCGAATCCGAGCTGCGGGAAAAACTGGAACGCTCCATCAAGAGCGGCAAGCCGCTGCGCGTCAAGGCCGGTTTCGATCCCACCGCTCCTGATCTTCATCTCGGCCATACCGTCCTCATCCGCAAGCTCAAACACTTTCAGGACATGGGCCACACCGTCATCTTCCTCATCGGAGACTTCACCGGACTTATCGGCGACCCCACCGGACGCTCCGTAACCCGTCCCCCGCTCACCCGCGAAGAGATTGCGCGCAACGCTGAAACCTATAAAGCGCAGGTCTTCAAGATACTGGACCCGCAGAAGACCATCGTTGACTTCAACAGCCGGTGGTTCGACAAAGTCACTGCCGAAGACTTCATCCGTCTTGCCGCCAAGTACACCGTCTCCCAGCTCCTTGAGCGTGAAGACTTCCACAAGCGCTTCCATGAAGAGAAGCCCATCGCGCTCCATGAACTTCTCTATCCACTCGCGCAAGGCTATGACTCCGTCGCCCTTGAGGCCGATGTCGAACTCGGCGGCACGGACCAGAAATTCAATCTTCTCGTAGGCCGGGAATTGCAGCGCGCTTACGGCCAGCCTTCGCAATGCGTGCTCACCATGCCCATCCTGGAAGGACTGGACGGCGTGCAGAAGATGTCGAAATCCCTCGGCAATGCGATTGGGATAAATGAAGGTCCACTCGAGATGTACGGAAAGATCATGTCCATCTCAGATCCACTCATGTGGCGTTTTTACGAACTGCTGACAGACCTGAGCATGCAGCAGATCGAAGAGCTGCAACGCAAATGCGCCGGCGGCGAAGCCCATCCCATGAAGGTCAAGCAGGAGTTGGCGAAGATGCTTGTCGCTGATTTCGTTTCGAAGGAATGGGCAGAAACGGCCGCTATCGATTGGAGCCGTCAATTTCAGAAAGACGAAGTGCCGGAGCAACTGGAGACCGTTGAGATACGCGCATCAGAGATTGCAGCTGCAGGTGAAAACAGCTCCATCAAGCTTGACAAGCTTCTGCAGCGTAGCGGCCTTGCGGAGTCGGTAAGCGATGGCCTTCGCAAGATTAAGCAGAATGCTGTTCGCATTGATAACGTTGTAGTGACCGATCCTACCTTCAAGGTTGCCTCTCTGCCTTCTGAACATGTGCTACGAGTTGGCAGGAAGATGAAGAAAGTCATACTGCAACCCTGACCATGCGCGCCCTCGCCATCACCGGCCCGCGCAGTCATCCTCGGCAAGTCAAAACCTTTATCGCAGCCGCCGCCGGAGACCTTTGCCTCTGCGAATCTCCGGACGCCGCCACCCTTGCCCGCGCGCTTCGCGGGCAGGACGCAGCCCTCATCTTCGGTGGTGATGGCACCTTGCATCGCCATCTTCGCGTTCTCGTAGATGCGCAGGTCCCCGTGCTGATGGTGCCCACCGGAAGCGGAAATGACTTCGCCCTTGCGTGTGGCATCCGCAGCCCAGCTCAGGCACAGATCCTTTTCCATAAGATCCGCGCGGGTGAGCTCCCGGCAACCACCGCTGACCTGGGTGAGGCTCGATTCGCCGATGGCGCCTCCCATCTCTTTGCCTGCTGCCTGAATATTGGCCTCGACGCTGATGCTGCGCGCCGCACGAACCTCTTCCCGGACTGGCTGAAAGCCTCTGGCGGATACTTCATCGCAGGCATCGCCGCCATCCTCTCCTCTCAGCCGCAACCGATGCAAATTGGCATCAATGATGAATCGCATCCGGGCGACATGTGGTTGGCATGTGTCTCCAACACCCCCACCTTCGGTGGCGGCTTGCCCATCGCTCCCCAAGCCTGTATCGATGATGGCTTCCTCGAATGCACCATCGTCCGCAGTACCTCGAGATGGCAATTGGTCCGTCACTATTCCCGGATCCTCCGCGGCAAACAACTCGGCTTGGGATTCGTCTCCCAGAAACCTGCGCACCATGTATCCATCGCGAGCGGAAGCCCCCTACCCGTCTATTCCGACGGTGAGTACCTGGGTTCAACCCCGGTGACTGTACGGGTGCGGAAAAGTTACCTTAGGATTTTTAGTAACTAAGTAAACTTGTCGTTTGACTCCCTCAGGTAAATGACCTAAAGTCTGCTGAAGTTGTACTGAGTGCCTCCCTGCGGTTGAGTTTTCATAGATTGATCATTCAATATTCATATCGGCTTCTTTCCTGTCGAACGAACGTTCGCTCCGAAGCGTTAGTCACTCCAACTCTGAGGACCCCCTTTCCCATGAAACTTTTTCGCCTTGTCGCATCCACAGCAGCGGTAATGCTGGCGACCTCCGCTTTCTCATTGTCCCAAGTCACAGTCATCCGTCCCGAGCATGAAGTCTCCAGGCCGCTGCGGGATATTCGTCCCCTCCTTCCGCAGTCTGAAGGTCGTGAAGAGCACGCGGTCAAGCCCGTGCCCAACCGCTCTACCGGTGGCGTTGACACCGCTTTGCAAAGCCGGCCTGCAACCACATCAGCGTCCGTAGTGGGTCAAACCAGCTTCCCTGGCCTCGGCTATGGCATTTCCGGCTTCACCATGACCGGTGAGCCACCTGATACCAACGGTTCCGTGGGCGCCACTCAATACGTGCAGTGGGTCAATTCCATGTTCGCGGTCTGGGACAAATCCACCGGCGCCAAGGTATACGGTCCAGCGAATGGAAACACATTGTGGTCTGGCTCCTCGATCGCCAACGGTCGTTGCGCAAGCGACAACTCCGGCGATCCCATCACTCTCTATGACAAGGCAAACAATCGCTGGATCATGACCCAGTTCGCCGTCAGCAAGAGTCCCTACTATCAGTGCGTGGCAGTGTCACAGACCAGCGATGCCACCGGCAAGTACAACCTCTACGCCTACAACTTCGGCACCAATTTCAATGACTATCCGAAGGTCGGCGTCTGGCCCAGCGGCTATTTCTTCACCTTCAATCTTTTTGCCCGCGGCCGAACCTTTGCCGGCGGCGATATGTGCGCCATGGACGGTGCCACCGCTCGCGCAGGCGGTGCCGCAACCATGCTCTGTTTCAATCCTGGCAAAAGCTACGGCGGATTGCTTCCCGCAGACGTGGACGGCGCCACCCAGCCCAGCGGAGCGGAATACGTTGCAAACTTCGGCAGCAACTCTCTGAATGTATGGCGGCTGACTCCTAACTTCGGGGCCGGCACCATGGCCGTCACTGGTCCCACCAACCTTGCTGTCTCAGCATTTTCTCAAGCATGCGGCGGTGGCACCTGCATCCCGCAGGCTAGCACCTCACAGCAACTGGATTCACTTGCTGACCGCCTGATGTACCGCCTCTCCTATCGCCAGTTCTCCGGCTATGGATCGCTCTTGGTCAATCACTCCGTGGTCGCAGGCTCTTCCACCGGCGTTCGCTGGTATGAACTGCGCGATGCCGGCAGCGGTCCCTCTGTTTCCCAGCAAGGCACCTATGCTCCCGATAGCAAATATCGTTGGATGGGCAGCGTTGCGCAGGACAAGTTGGGCAATATCGCTGCGGGCTTTAGCGTCTCCAGCTCGTCTCAGTACCCGGCGATCGCCTTTGCCTCCCATGCTCCCACGGATGCTGCCGGAACGCTCGGCGGCGAAGTGACCGTGGATGGCGGCGCCGGCTCGCAGAGCGGACACTCCCGTTGGGGCGATTACGCCAGCGTGAGCCTCGATCCCTCTGACGATTGCACCATGTGGTTCACCACCGAGCGCATGAATACCAGTGGCGACTTCAAGTGGGGCACCACCATCAGCCATTTCAAGCTGGGCACCTGCCAGTAAACCGCTTCTCAACCAAAAGCCCGGGCGCATCGCGCTCGGGCTTTTTTGTTTCTCTATACTTGCCTTCGCATGTCTTCTCATAAAAAATTGCGCATCGCCGTGGTCGGCGTGGGCGCCTTTGGTCGCAACCATGCCCGAGTCCTCTCAGAGATGCAGAAGGCTGGCGAAGCCATCGAGCTCGCCGCCATCTGTGATGCCGACCCTCATCGCGCCGCCGAACTTGCCATGGAATTCAAGACCCAGGCATTTGTCTCTCTGGACCAGCTCATCGTCAAGGCCAAGTTGGATGCGGCGGTCATAGCTGTTCCCACCAGCCTCCACCTACAAGTCGCGCGCGAGCTGTTGCAGGCCGGAATCAGCGTGATGATTGAAAAACCCATCGCCGTCACGCTCGCGGAAGCTGACGAGCTGATCGCGCTTGCCAAAGATAACCACTGCATTGGGATGGTCGGCCACCTGGAGCGATTTAATCCCGCGGTCATGGCCACTCTCCCGCTCATCACCCGGCCCATGTTTTTTGAGGTTCACCGGCTCAGCATTTTCTCCCCGCGCGCGTTGGATGTCGATGTGGTTTTGGATCTCATGATCCATGACCTGGATATCGTTCTTGCGATCCTCAGGTCCCCGGTCCGGGAAGTTCGCGCTGTCGGGCTGCCCATCCTGAGCCGCCGCGTGGACATCGCCAACGTTCGCGTGGAGTTCGAGAATGGATGCATCGCCAACTTTACCGCCAGCCGCGTCAGCACCGAGCGCGTGCGCAAGCTGCGGTTCTTCCAGCCCCAGCAATATGTCTCGCTCGATTACGCCAAGCAGGACGTCTTTGCCATCAGCGTGGACCCAAACGCCGCGCTCTCCCCCCAAGCCCTCGCCGACTCGCCTCTTCCCATCCCGGGGGTGAATCTGCAACGCCCGGAGGTCCACAAGATCGAGCCGCTGCGAGCGGAGCTGCAGGAATTCGTGCGCGCTGTGGGTGAACGGGACCAGCCGGCAGTCTCACTTGAAGATGGCCGCCGCGCCCTCGCGTTGGCGCTCCAGATCAATCGCTCCATCGCCGAGCACCAGCATCGGGCAGGGTTAGATAAGTTGATGTCGCAAAGATAGCTTCTCCACATCTCGCTCAGCGAACTTGGAAGATCTTCATGAACATTGTGGCTAGGCCGTCTCCTGCGCCTCACCCAGAGTCACGCTGATCTCCAGCTTCTGCTTGCCGCGATACACCGTCACCCGCACCGTGTCACCTGCCCGGTGGTTGTTCATCAAGCCTGCAATGTCCTGGGTGTCGCTGATCTCCTGGCCGTCGATCGCCACGATCAGGTCGCCACCCAGCGCGATCGGGGTATTCCCCAGATACGCATGCTGCGTGCCTCCGCGAATGCCCGCTCGGTCGGCAGCTCCACCGCGCACAACTTGGATCACCAGAACGCCGTAATCCGCCGGTAAACCCAATTCCTCCGCCAACTCCGGGCTGATCGGCAATGCTGACCGCACGCCCATCGACGGCCTCTTCACCCGCCCCGTGGTCACCAGATCGTTCAGCACCGCCTTGGCGGCATTGACCGGCACCGCGAATCCAATGCCCGCGCTCTGGTTCGCGCCGCCGGTCGCGATCTGCGTATTGATCCCGATCACGTCCCCGCGTGAGTTCAGCAACGGCCCACCCGAATTCCCCGGATTGATCGCCGCATCGGTCTGGATGGCGTCGTCGATCGGTGTTCCGTCCACTCCCCGGATCGGGCGCAGCGAACTGATGATCCCACGGGTCATAGTCCCATTCAGGCCGAAAGGATTGCCGATGGCAAAAACCTTTTGCCCCACCACAAGTCCCCCGGAATCACCCAGCGTAGCCGGCGAAAGATTGGTTGCCGTGATGTGGATCACCGCCAGATCATGCGACGGATCCACGCCGATCACCTCCGCTTTGTACTTCTTGCGGTTCGCCAGCGTGACCTCGACCTGTCGCGCATTCTCCACCACGTGGTAGTTGGTCAGGATGTGTCCGTCCCGGTCAATCACGAATCCTGATCCTTGGCCTTGCTGCGGTACCGCGCCGTAAAAGAAATCCCACGCTACTGCCGTTGAGGTGATGTTCACCACCGAGGGCAGCACCCGTCTATAGACCGCGATGTTGTTCTGCTCTTCCGCGTCCATGCTGGGTGGCGCGGCTGCTTGCGTGATCTCCAGCCGGCTCGCGCGGTCATTTTCATTGCGGATGAAGGCAGGCAATTCGAAAGGAAGATGCCGGATGGTGCTGGCGTAGAAAAATGCGCCCACCAGGACAATGGCAAAAAGTATGGGACGAAAACTCTTCATGCTTGTGACTCGGCTCTCGCGGCAAGTTTCATATAGATGCGCTCTACCTGCTGCGCGCTCTCTTCTGGATTTCCCGAATTATCAATAACGTTTTGTGGAGGGACCAGCGCGCGTCTCTGCTCGTCAGAGAATTGCGCCGCAATCCGCCGCTTCAGCTCCGCCGCAGCCTGTTCGCGGGAAAGGTTTGGGTGCCGCTTTTGGAATCGTTCTAACTGTACCTCCGGGCGGCAGATCACCAGCAGCACCTCGTCGTAACGTTTGTGCGTGCCTGCTTCCAGCATCTTGGTCGCTTCCACCATAACGATGTCAGTCTTTCCCAGCTTTGCGATCTCGCGGTCCTGCAGCAGCACCACCGCCGGATGCACGATCGACTCAAGCTGCATCAGCTTCTCCCGATCATTGAACACCACATTTGCCAGCGCCACTCGGTCGATGCTGCCGTCCCCGGCGAGGATGCCGCCCCCAAACGCCGCCACAACTCGGTGATACACCGCTGCACCCGGCTGATAAAGCTCATGCACCAGTTTGTCCGCATCGATCACATGGATGTGCGGCTTGCGCCGGAACATCTCTACCACCGTGCTCTTCCCACATGCCGTGCCCCCGGTCAGCCCAACCCGCAGCATCACTTCTCTCCGCTGGTCGAGGTCTTAGACGCAGCTTCGCTCGCCGGGTGAGCGCGGCCCCGACGCAGCTTTGCCGCCTTCACGGTGTTCGACATAAGCATCGCGATCGTCAGCGGTCCCACTCCGCCCGGCACCGGCGTGATCGCCCCCGCGATCTCCGCCACCTCAGGATGGACGTCTCCCATCAGCGTGGATCCATTCTTGGCGAATGCCTCTTCGCGCCTCTGGTCGCCTGCAAAAAATGACTTGAACTCCGCCAGATCGCTCACCCGATTCATTCCTACGTCTATGACCGTGGCTCCGGGCTTCACAAAATCACGCGTCACCATTCCCGTCCGGCCGATGGCAGCCACCAGAATGTCCGCGGTGCGGCACACGCCCGCTAGATCGCGCGTCTTCGAGTGGCAAACAGTGACGGTAGCATTCGCGTTCAGCAGCAGCATCGCCATCGGCTTACCCACAATGTCACTGCGCCCCATCACCACCGCGTTCTGCCCTTCCACCACAATGCCGCTGCGCCGCAGGATCTCCATGCAGCCTGCCGGTGTGCATGAAACCAGTCCCGGACGCTGCGTGGAAAGATTCCCTACATTCACCGGATGAAATCCGTCCACATCTTTTTCCGGCGCTACCGCCAGCAGGATCTTCTTGCTGTCCACCTGTTTCGGCAGCGGAAGCTGCACCAGGATTCCGTCAATCTCGTCGCGGGCGTTCAACCTATGCACAATCGCCAGTAACTCGTCCGTGGTAATGCTCTCGGGCGGCGTGATTTTTTCGCTATGGATCCCCAGCGCCTCGCATGCCTTCACCTTACTGCGAACATACACCTCAGAAGCCGGGTTATGGCCCACCAGCACCACTGCCAGACCGGGCTGGAGCCCCTGCGCGCTGAGCGCATGCGCCTCGGCGGCGACTTCCCCTTTGATCTCTGCGGCAATCTTGTTTCCGTCAAGGATGGTGGCTGGCATAAAGGTTTATATCCCGAGCGCATGCGAGGGATCCCTATCGGTACGGCAAAAGGAGCTCGCGCCCGCTGCATGCTTTCTCATCCATCTTAAACGGAGCGCTAGAATATCCGTATGCACTGGAAAGACCTGATTGACGATTTCGCCTGTCCTGCCTGCCGCGCCCCTTTAAAGCTCGGCGCCAATGACGCCTCCTTGCGCTGCGATGGCTGCAAGCGCGTCTACCCCGTGCGCGACGACATTCCCATCCTGCTCATTGACCAGGCCACCATCGAATCTTAGAGGCGCTGATAAATGCTGATGAACGCTGATTCTAGAAACATCCCGAGCGATCGCGAGGGAGAGCCCTATGATCACCACTGCTCGTTGAAGTTGTCATTCTGAGCAGAAGCGAAGAATCCCTTTTCGTATCCCGGCGAGAACTCACATTCCCGATCTGAAATCCCGACCGCGCAGCGCGACGAGGGACCTTGCGCATCCGCCGATTCGCGCCGCGCGGAATCTTCCTTCGCGATCTGCCATCCAAAACCGTAAAGTTTTTGCCGGTAGCGTGTAATAAACACCTCCCGCGCGCGCTCATTTCCTTGCGCGCACGCTCGCGCTAATACCAATTCCTCAATGTGCAGGCTGCGGCAAAACTCTTCTACACGGGAAGTGTTGTTATCAGTAAGTTCATGATTTCTGGCAAGCACGGAGATGAGTATCTGTTTCAGCTCTTCGCATGAAATGCCAAACTCAGATGCGTGCGCTCGGTGATGCAAGTCGCGCACCATCGGGTCTGGCGGGGCGAAGGTGGGTTGCCCGGGCATGAATGTGCAGCATCGTTTCAAGTTGTCTGCGGCATTGCTCTATTGTGAGGTGCCATATTGCACACCAGAGTCACAGGCAACCCACTGGCGTAGGGGGAATCCAAGCGGTTACCTTCGTTTGGCGAAGCGAAGCAAGTTTTTGCAACAAACCACTGGTAGCTTACGTCTAAAGTGATACCACCATCATGAAGGGTCGGAGGTGACCTGCAATGAGGACTGAAAAGTTTTCTACTTCTGAGCTCTCTGCCTTGCGAAGTGAGTTGATGCAGAACGGGCTCGATAACTGGCAAGCGGCTGAACTCTTCCAGGTCTTCCTGGCCGGACGTGGCTACGGCGTGTCGCCGGCGGTGGCGATCGACGCGGCTGGACGCATCGAGGTCTCAGGATGCTCCCTCGAAGTCATGCAGTCAGAACTTGAGAAGATCGCAATGGTGAATTAAAGGCGTTAAACAGGCGCCCTGGAAGCGCACGTTCGTGCTTCCGCTTTCGCGGTGACAAGCGGATTAAAAGGGGCGCCGGTACTCAGCGCGCTGACGAAAGAAACCAACAATCGCGCGCCGAAGATAGAAGCGACCAGCCGGGCCAACCAGCCCGGCTTTCGTGTTTTAAAAAACATCCCGAGCGAAGCGAGAGATCCCCACCACTTAGGTGCCCCACGTTCCGCCGAGCGTAGCGAGGCTAACGTGGGAATCACGGAGAGTCGCGACTTGTCATTCCGAGCGTAGCGAGGAATCTGCATTTCAATTACAGATTACAAATTACAAATCGCAAATAACCTCACTCGTGATGCAGCGCCTCCACCGGGTCCCACTCCGCCGCACGCGCCGCGGGCACCGTCCCAAACAGCACGCCCACCAGGCTTGCTACTACCAGCGCAATGATCGCCGAGAGTCCGGAGATTGGCACCCGATAATCCGTCAAAAACCTCGCTGAGAGCGGGATCGCCATCCCCACCACCGTTCCGATCAAGCCGCCGGTCAGCGATATGAAGACCGCTTCCGTCAGGAATTGCAACTTGATCTCGCGCCGCGTCGCACCGATCGCCTTGCGGATCCCGATCTCCTTGATCCGCTGCCGCACGTTCGCCAGCATGATGTTCATGATGCCCACGCCGCTCACCAGCAGCGTGACCGCGGAGATCAACAGCAGCACCACCGTCAATGCGTTCGCCGTGCTCGCCGCCACTTGCAACAACTGCGTCAGGTTCTCCACCCGGTACGTCGACTCCGGCCTGTGCCGCGATTGCAGCACCCGGTGGATGTCCTGCGTCGCGCTCACCACCGCGCTCGGATCAGAGACGGAAAAGAATATTTGCTTCACGTAATCCGTCGCCGTGAAATAGCGGCTCACGTTGTATGGGATCAGGATAGTCTCATCCGCGACCTCCGATTGCCCGAATGTTTCCACTTTTTCTTTGAATGTACCGATCACGATGAACGGAAGCCCATTCACTTTCACGTTCTTTCCGATCGCGTCGCCGGTGCTGCCAAAAAGCCGCTGCGCAAACTTCGGCGTGATCACCGCCACTTTATTGCGAGACATGGAATCGGTATCGTCAAAGAACCTTCCCGTTACCACTTGCAGATTGCGGATGATCTTGTACTCTGGGTCCACCCCTAACACCAGGATGTCGCGCTCCAGGCCGCCCCCGATCGGGATGCGGTCATGTAGCTCCAGCATCGGCGAAGCGGCAATGATCCCTGGCACCTGCGCCCGCACCGCTCGCATGTCGTCCACCGTGAGCAGGTCCTGTTGCACGGTGGTTACCGTGCCATTGCCGCCGCCTTCGTAATACGCATAGATCAGGTTCGCGCCGATCGCCTGGATCTGGTTCATGATGTATTGCTTGCCCGTGAGTCCGATGGTCACCACCAGGATCAATGACGCGGTCCCGATCACCATGCCCAGGGCCGTCAACGCAAAGCGCACCTTCGCGGCGCGAAATGAGTCCACCGCCTGCGCAGCAATCTCACTGAAGGCCATGCGCTCCGCCATCAGTGCCTGGGTACGCGCAATGCCTGCGTGCGCCCGGTCCATCCCGGATTGCCTCAGTGACGTCATCTAGTCCAATCGTATATGAAGGGGCGGCGCTCAGGACGTGCTGACTTTATTCGATGACCTGCCCGTTTCGCCGGGTGCCCCATTCCCCTCGAGCGCGGCGAGGGAAGGGTGAGTCTGGATGTGGCGAGCCTCAGCCAGCATTTTTTAAATTTGTCATCCCGAGCGAGCCGGCTTCAACTAAGTTTGTCATCCTAAGCGAGCCGGCTTCAGCTTAGTTTGTCCTCCCGAGCGAGCCGGCTTCAGCTAAGTTTGTCCTCCCGAGCGAGCCGGCTTCAGCTAAGTTTGTTATCCCCAGCGTGCCGGCTTCAGCTAAGTTTGTTATCCCGAGCGAGCCGGCTTCAGCTAAGTTTGTTATCCCGAGCGAGCCGGCTTCAGCCGGCGACGAGGGACAACGCATTGGACTCTGTCTCTGCTTTTGCCTTTCCTGGCAGTCCGGCGGTCGGCAGTCGGCAGCTTACCCATCCTGATAAACTACATCCGCCACCTCACGCGGAGAGATGGCCGAGTGGTTGATGGCTCCGGTCTTGAAAACCGGCATACCTGAAAGGGTATCGGGGGTTCGAATCCCTCTCTCTCCGCCATTCAGTCCTGAATTCCGAATCTACAAAGAGCGCTGCAGTCCAATATCTCGGGCGCTATAGGAATATTTAGTCGGGCCGTTCTGGTCATGTTTCCGGTAGACGGAGCTACTCAAGGTGCTGCGTATGTCCGCGCGAGCGACTCACAGGCGCTGGTCAATCAACGCGTGGAGCCGTTCGCTGTAGCCCACTGGGATCTCAAACGTGCGCTCATCGGCTACCAGTACCAGCACCTTGCGCAGAGTGTCATGCAGAATCGAACAGCGATGGCACATTGCCAGATGCGCTTCAATCTCGGCGCGCAGAACCGGGTCGATATCCCGGTCGATAAAGTTCGATAATTCCTGCAAGACCTGTTCGCAGGGGATCATGTTGTTCTCCTCTTAAATGAAAGCATCCGATCCAGCCATCCGCGGCGAAATACGGGCGCGAGCTGTTCTCGCATCATCAGTCGTGCGCGATGAAGCCGGACCTTCATGGCTGGCACACTGATGCACAGGAGGGCCGCAGCATCGGCGGCATTGATCTGCTGCACATCGCGCAGAACAAATGCTTCCCGATAAATATCAGGTAAAGCCTGCAACGCGCGAGCGATGTGCGTTCTGATTTCGTTGCGCTCGGCGATGTCGGAAGGCAGTTCGCGCCAATCCGCGAAGTCGCGTGGCATAAATGGCTCTTCTGCACCGATATCACCCTTGCCGTCCAGCGGTTCAAACAGCGCAGCATGTTTGCTTCGCCTTTTTAATCGAGCTTCATTCACCGCAATCTGTAAGAGCCAACCTTTGAACTTCTCCGGCGACGTCAATTGATCCAAATGCAGCAGCGCCTTAAGCATTGTCTCTTGCGCGGCTTCCTCGGCGTCCGCGTGGTCGCGCAAGACGCCATAAGCCGTTATGTAGACGGCACGCTCGTATGGGCGCACTAGCTCGTGAAAGAGCTGGCGCTCACCTGCGCGCACCCGACTCACTAAGTCAGGGTCACGCTGTGCTGGCGGCAAAATGGATTCAGGACTCAAATGAAGAGCTTGGCTCCTCTTTGAACGATACCTGAGCTGCTGGAAAGGTTACTGGGTTTGAGCCGGTGGTAATGACCGCACGTATTGAACGAAGTGCCAGGATCCGCTCGTCGGTCTCCATACTGCCGAAAGCCGGCATCCCACTCAGGCGAACGCCATTCTTCACGATCCAGAAGAGTTGGGGCATCGCTATATGCCTGAACCCGTGCGGAGGTGAGGTCTGCTGCCCGTGGATACATCCAGCGGCCGCAATCGGTGAGACCGCGGCCATCCATGCCGTGGCACGCCGCGCATTCCACCCCGTACCGCGTGAGGAGGCCTTACCGTCTGTCGAGCAAACGAGCGACAACAGTCGCGTCGGCCGTGGGCAAGTTGCACATGTAGTTCTCGCAGACATAGGCGGTTGCTTTGCCATTCTTCATCCGCATGGTGGAAACGACGGACAAAAACTTTGCCAATTCCTGCTGCTCTTCGCCGCCATCCGCCAGCATGAGAATGTGGTTCGGCATATAACGCTGCCAGACGAGACCTAGCAGGCTACGGGTGTCGTCCGCTCCCGGGCGACCAACGATTACAACCTGTTTGTGCTTGGCCAAGCTATAGTCGAAGGCGCTGGCCATAGAGGGAACGCTCTCCGGCTGCTTCTCCAGGATTCCGGAGAACGCTGCCACGGTCTTGTCGGCCTTCTGCTTCCAAGCTTGGCCGTCTGTGATCTGCCATATACGGAGCAGGTTCATAGCTGCGACCGAACTCGGAGAAGGTTCGACGCCGTCGTATGGTTCGCGCGTCCGGAACAGAATGGAACGATCGCTCCTACCCGTGGTGAAGTACCCGCCATCCTTGCCGTCCCAGAACCATCGGCACTGACTGCTTTGCAAGTGCAGCGCCCAAGAGAGCAACTTCGGATCGAAATTTGTCTCGTACAAATCCAGGAGCCCCTGGATCAGAAAGGCGTAATCGTCCAAATAATTGCCACCTGGCATGATTCCATTGCGATATGCATGTGCCAGAGTGCCCGAGGCAGGCCGATACGCGCGTGAGCGCAGGAAAGCCATCGTCCGCTCGGCTGCATCGAGATACTTTGGCTCATCGAACACCTGGCTGGCCTTGGCGAGGGCTGAGATCATCAGCCCGTTCCAGGCAGTCACGATCTTAGTGTCAGTTGGTGGCCGTCGCCGTCGGGCCCGTGCCACCATCAAAGCTGTGCGGGCTTGCTGAAGGACTGCGTCAATCTCCTGTTGGGACCGGCTAAAGTGCTGCGCTGTCTCTTCGAGAGAGTGCTCTTCGAAGAGGACGTTTTTGCCCCGCAGCCAGCCCTCGATGTCCTGCTCGTGCGACACGTTCCCGTTGTTCTGAACACCGTAGCGGTAGCTAAAGACCGAGGCGGCTGACGCACTGAGAACACGGCGAACGTCAGCGGCGGTCCAGACATAAAAAGCACCCTCGCCGTTCTTCCCCGGATCTTCGGGAAGGGGGCTGTCAGCATCAAGGGCGGAATAGAAGCCACCACCCGCATCCTGCATTTCACGCAGCGTGAAATCAAGAATGTCGCGGGCTACCTCAGCGAAGAACCTATCGTGCGTGATCTGATAGGCCTCGGTATAGATGATCGCCAGTTGAGCCTGGTCGTAGAGCATCTTTTCGAAGTGCGGCACCCGCCAGTGTGCGTCGGTCGAGTAGCGGTGAAAACCTCCACCGAGATGGTCATGCACGCCGCCGCGCGCCATGGCGCGTAGCGTGTTCAAAGTCATGTCGAGTGCTTCCTTGTCGCGCGTCCGCCACCAGTAGCGCAGGAGATACTCCAGCACCACCGGTCGCGCGAACTTCGGCGCGCCACCGAAGCCGCCGTTCGTTGCGTCATAACTTTCCTTGATCTGCTGATAGGTCTTGTCTAGCACCGTATTCGACACGGCTCCGCCGCTCCGCGAACTGGCATTCACAGATTGCGCGAGCTGCGACGTAATGCCGTTAGCGGAGCGCTTGATGTCTTCCTCGCGCGTGCGCCACAGATCGGCCATTCTGGGAAGCACGCTCTTGAGGCCAGCACGTCCTTCCCTGTCATCCGGCGGAAAATAGGTGCCGCCGAAAAACGGTTTCAATTCTGGAGTCAGAAAGACGTTTGCGGGCCATCCGGCGCCTCCGGTCGTAGCCTCCAGGAAGGTGATGTAGGTGCGATCCACGTCCGGGCGCTCCTCCCGGTCTACCTTTATCGACACAAACGACTTATTCAACAGCGCCGCGATGGCTGGATTCGAGTACGATTCCCGCTCCATCACGTGGCACCAATGGCATGTGTAGTAGCCGATGGAGAGAAAGATCGGCTTGTTTTCGCGGCGAGCCTTGGCGAACGCCTCCTCGCCCCACGGGTACCAATCGACAGGATTGTGGGCATGCAACAGGAGATAAGGGCTCTTCTCGTGAATCAGGCGATTTGTATATGCGTGGCCCTTCGTTGTCCTCTGAGGTGATTGGCTCAGGGCGGGGCGGCCCAACCCTAAGCACGTGACAAGCACCAAAAAAAACCGGAGGGCG
Source organism: Terriglobales bacterium (assembly GCA_038254775.1). GTDB lineage: Bacteria > Acidobacteriota > Terriglobia > Terriglobales > Acidobacteriaceae > JBBSFV01. The sequence goes on from JBBSFV010000013.1 coordinate 43,078, forward strand.
CTCCGCGATGTACTCGCTTGCCTCATCGGCGCGTAATCCTTCCTATTGCTTCCCAGTTGTCTTGGCCTTCGCAATGCTCTTTATGTCCAGAGTGTTCTGATCAGCCGCGACAGCCCGCACAATGACATGCGCACCCTGAAAGTCGGCCACCTTCGAAGGGTTCTTAACGAGCCAAATCTTATTGTCAGCGTCGGTCACGATTACCAGGTTTGCGCCTTGCTTGATGTGTTCCCGGTTGCTGCACTTCTTGTCACCTTTGGCCGCACAAACGCTGTCTGAAACCCAGCCGGTCTTCTTTAGGGTCTTCGTTTGGCCGGCAGCAAGAGCACTCACAAGGAACAAAGCTGCGATCAGTATGGTTGTTTTCCTTTTCATAGAACCCCTTTCTGGCGCTGTGCAAAGGACGGATTATGCCCGCCATCGCTATTAAATGATGATACGTCGCCAGACGTTAAGGTTACCGAATCTCAGGTCCCACGGTATTCCGGTTACTTCCGGCTCGGGTCTGCATCTGACAAACAGAGGATGCCATGGCACAACAGAAAAAGGTCGTCGTCTTTTCGCAACCCGGTTGAATGTTCTGCGAGTCAACGAAAGAGTTTCTTTCGCAGAATGGGATTCAATTCGAAGACAGGAACATCGCCGCAGATCCCGGCGCACTGGAAGAGCTACGCAAGCTGCACGTCATGACCACACCTGTCACCAAAGTTGGTGAGGCCGTGATCGTGGGTTTCGACGAGGAGAAGCTGCGCAAGGAGCTAGGGATCAGCGGGTGAAGCTTCGCATTGACGCTTCCAGTTCGACTCCAAGACCTTCAGCAACGCGGTTGACGAAGTTCATATATGCGACGGCCAGGTTGATTTCCAGGATTGCTCGATCTGAAAAGCCAGCCTCATGCAACTGCGCAATATCATTTTGGTCGATAGACGAGGCATCAACCGTCAGCTTCCGAGCGTAAGACAGCATTGCAATCTCCGCTGCTGAAAGGCCCGGCCAATCTTTACCTTCGCTGAGATCATTCACAAGTTGCGGGTTGCGTGTGAAGCGGAGCAGACCTGCCCCGTGATGGCGCACTCAATAATCGCAGCTATTCGCAGCCGACACTGTGACCGCAATCATCTCGCGTTGCGCGCGTGAGAGATCGCCTGGCGCGTGCATCGCGGCTTGATAAATGGCGAGATGTGCCCTCAGAACATCAGGAGCCAGGCTGTGAATCTTGAGAATGTTGGCGACAGCGCCGGCTTGACGCCGTTGGTCTTCGTAAATCTCTCTCAGTGCACCGTCAGCCTCGTTCTCATCAATGCTTCTGATCCAAGCCACTATTTTGCTCCTGCGCTTTCTTAATGTCAGCGAGCGTCTCGTCCGGCTTCGGAATATCCGGTATTGACTGACTCACGCGACGCCAGCGCTCATGCCCTTGGGGATCGACGAGTAACGTCGTGCGTAACGCGATATCTGACTCGCCATGACCCTTTTCATGAAGCAGCCCGTATTGCCGAACGACCTTCGCACCTGGATCACTCAGGATCGTGATTTTCTTGTTGCCGGCTTTCTCCCAAGCTTCATGGGCGTGCGTCTGGTCATCAACGCTGATGCCGACGATACGAATGCCCAGCTTTTCGAAGTCGCTGCTCCGCTGCGCGAACTCGCGCAGTTCTGTCATGCAGTACGGTCACCAATAGCCACGGTAGAAATACAGCAGCACCCAATGACCGCGCTGGTCTGATAGCCTGAAGTCCTTGCTATCCTGGTCCTTCAACGTGAACTCAGGCGTTATTTGGCCCGTGGCTGCGGCCACCTGCGGCTTTGGATAGGGTTTGGTTTGAGCCATAACGCTCCCCACATAATAGCGAAATCAACGCGAGCATCAATGTCCAACGAGAGAGGCTGCTCATCCTCCCGATAATACTCAGCTTCCATGTGATACATAGCCCATAAAAAGGTTACGCAAAAGAGCGAATTAGATTTTTAAAAAAGCGGGTTACCTCTGCTGACGGAGCGGTATCTATGTATAAGGACTCCGCAAGGGGAGGTATCGCAATGCACTCACTTAGAACCGGAATGACTACAGCCGCACTTCTGCTGACAGCGATGTATGGCTTTCCTCAGCAGGGCGCGTCGCCGACAGCTTCGGATCAGCAGCCAAACGGGCAGACCCAGGCAGCGTCTTCGGGCCATGACAACAGCATGGAGGCCGAAGTGCTCTCGAAGATGCATCAAGTCAACCAGATGGAGATCAAGGGAGGCGAGTTGGCGAAATCAAAAGCTGCCGATCCGCACATCCGCAATTACGGAGACCTGCTGGTAAAGGACCACAAGGTTGCCGACAAGATGATTCAGGACCTGGCGCGGAAACAAGGCATCACTTTGACCGAGCCGATGCCGAAGAACGAGCAGGAAAAGTCGCAGATGGAAACGCAAAAGCAAGCGATGGCTGAACTCGAATCGCTGAGTGGGCCGGAGTTCGACCGCAAATTCACTGCGTTCAATAAAGAGGCGCACGATATGGCGGTCCAGATGACGACCATGGCGTCGAGCCAGCTCAAAGCTGGGCCGGTACAGATGTTCGTGAGCCGGATGGTGCCGATTCTGAAACAACACGACACGCTGGCTCAGCACTTGGGCAAAAGCGAAACGGCGAGAAAGTAGGAGGACGACATGGCATACAAGGATGAAACGCACAAAGGCGGGGTCTGGACCGGCGGGATCATCGCCGGAATCATTGCAGGAATAGTGATGGCGATGTTCTCCATGATGCACGCCGGAATGACAGGGATGGGCTTCTGGACACCGCTGCGCTTGATAGCCGCGACTCTTTTTGGAGTGGACGCGCTCGTAGGAACGATCGGTGTTCTTCTCATGGGTCTCATGATCCATATGGCGGTTTCGGCGATGTTCGGCGTCATCTTCGCGGTTCTAATCGGTCGCCGAAGCAGCGGTGCTGCCGCTACGGGCTGGGGACTTCTCTACGGCGTTCTGATTTGGGCGATGATGAGTTATCTGGTTGTTCCGGCGACGAACACCACCATGAATGTGCGGCTGCCGCTCATGTCTGGCGCATGGTTCATTGAACACTTGATTTTTGGCGTGGTGCTCGGAATCACACCCGCATTCGTGCGGAGATTCGCAACAACTGCACCTGGCGAGATGACGACCATTCGCGAGACTCGCACGGCATAGGCAAAGTTGTAGATTTAGCAGTTTCTGGGTAAGAGCAGCGAGGCATTTGATGAATACAAAAAAAGGAGAAAAAATATGGCTCTTAACAAAGGCGAAACCTACCGTTGTCCCGATAGTGAATGCGGTTGCGAGATTGAAGTCACCCGTGGCGCAAATCCTGGCAAGGGTGGGAACCTGAACCCGCATTGTTGCTGCGGCAAAGAAATGCAGCGAAAGTAAGCTAAGCAGTCGTCCAAAGCAAGCGTCATGCGCGGTGCGCTGGTGATGAATTTCAAGAACAGCGCATTCTCGCCGGCGCCATTGAAATCGACTATTTGCCGCCAATGCGCTGACGCACTCAACTTCGCCGTGATGACGGCGTCTGATCAGATAACGCCTGAACATCTTGAATTGCTTCGGATTCTTTCTTCATGACCGCCGCACGCCGATAGCCCTCAATATCCGCATCATCTTTCACCGGCAATAGCAGGACACCTGGCATACCGCATCGCTGATCGTCATCAATACCCGCAACTCCCATAGTCAGGCGCTCCTGTGTTGGTTCCGTCCTGAAAGTCCGATGCAGTGTATCCCAAATGGTGAGCCCACTCGACCAGTTACAAGCACCAAGCTCGGGGTCATTGGAATGGTGCAGTCCATGGAGCGTTGGCGTGACCCATACTGAACTTACAACGCGTTCGGCTTTTAGCGGCAGTCGCAGATTCGAATGATGAAAGAGAATCGAAATTGACAGAAAAGATTGCCATGCCGCGAACGAGCTCCTGTCCACGCCGATCACCAGGATCTGCATTGCTCGGTACGGAACTGACAGCAATAGTTCGCCAAAGTGAAATCGCAGCGCGGTGGAAGCGTCTAAGTCGCGATCTACGTGATGGACTGCATGAAATCGCCATAACAGTGGCACGCGATGAGTCAGTACGTGCCAGAGATATAGTGTGTAATCCATCAGCATTACCGCAAGTCCCATCTCCACAAAGCGTGGGAGGCGCACGATTTTGAGCAGCCCGAAACGCCTTCGGCCCACCCAATCCGAAATGGGACTGACGATCGGAGTCTCGGCGTACTGTATTGTGAGAGCGCTGAGGCCTGCGATTGCCAGATTGCGGGCAACGCGACGTGGCTTTGATTCTCGTTCGCGCCGAAGGGGGCGCCGGTTCTCGAGATAGATCAGCCCGGCGAAAAGGCCCAGGCTCAGCGATCCCCGATACCAAGCTTTCATGATGCTACACTGTCCGCGTGCACTTGCAGCCCTCCTTATAAAACTTGATGCGCCGAATTCAGGGAAGGTTACATGCGGATCTTGGTAACCCCACCGGCTGCTCACGCATCATGCTTAGAATCGATGAGGTTTCCGGCGATGTCAGCAGATGCGGCAATCAATGTGGAAGAAGTAGTGCGCGAGCGCTATTCGGAGGGAGCAAAACAGACCGAATCGGGACTCTGCTGTCCAACTACTTACAATCCTAAGTATTTAGCTCAGCTTCCCCAAGAAGTGCTGGACAAAGATTACGGATGTGGCGATCCGTCCAGATACCTCCACCCGGGCGAAACCGTGCTCGATCTCGGATCGGGAGCGGGAAAAGTGTGCTTCATCGCCGCCCAGGTCGTGGGCCCGACTGGCACAGTCATTGGGATTGATATCAACGATGACATGCTGGCGGTTGCACGACGTAACTTGTCGCCCGTAGCTGATCGTATTGGATTCGCGAATGTCTCCTTTCATAAGGCCAAGATCCAAGACCTGCGACTCGACTTGGAAGCGCTGGATCAGTGGCTGGAGAGAAACCCGGTTCGCTGCTCTGGTGACATGGACGGATTGGAGCGCCATAAAGACAGCTCGCGCCGACAACAACCGATGGTTCCTGATGAATCTATCGATGTTGTCGTTTCCAATTGCGTTTTGAATCTCGTTTGCTCTCGCGACAAGCGCCAGCTCTTCAGCGAAATCTTTCGCGTTCTCAAGCGCGGTGGGCGCGCGGTGATCTCAGACATTGTCAGCGACGAGGATGTGCCAGCCCATCTGCAGAACGATGCGCAACTTTGGAGTGGTTGTATTTCAGGCGCATTGCGTGAAGATGATTTCCTTCGCGCATTCGAAGATGCCGGCTTCTACGGCATTACCATCCTGGAAAGACAAGACGAGCCTTGGCAAACGGTGGAAGGAATTGAATTCCGAAGTGTAACAATCGCTGCATACAAAGGAAAAGAGGGTGACTGCTGGGATCAGAAACAAGCGGTTATCTATCGAGGACCATTTAAAGAAGTTCGGGACGATGATGGTCACACCCTTCGCCGCGGGGTTCGCGTCGCTGTCTGCGAAAAGACTTTTGGTATCTACTCTCGCGAACCATATCTGTCCCATTTTGATCTCGTCGAGCCGATCCAGAAGCTCCATCCCGAAGATGTAACGGCATTCCCGTGTTCAGGTGGAATGCTGGTTCGCGATCCGCGAGAAACAAAAGGCCAGGATTATCGGCTCACCACTCAGGCGAAACCGTCCACTTGCGACCCGAATGGAGGCTGCTGCTGATGGCGACAGATTCAAGTACGCTGCCGCCTATTCTCAATACGTCGGTCCACCGTGAAGATTTTGACTTTGCGCTTCGCCAGCACGGTTTGGTTGCCTTTGAACGATGCGAGACGGAGATACTTCAGATCAACGTTGGCAAGCTCTGCAATCAGGCGTGTCATCACTGCCACGTCGAGGCTGGACCGAAGCGGATGGAGATCATGCCGGTCCACGTTGCGGATCAGCTACTTAAGCTACTCGCGGCCAGCCCAAACATTAAAACCGTTGATATCACAGGCGGTGCTCCCGAGCTCAATCGCAACTTTCGGCGATTCGTAGCTGAGTCGCGGCAGATGGGGAAGCGTGTTATCGACCGCTGCAACTTGACCGTATTGTTCGAGCCCGGCCACGAAGATCTCGCCGAATTCCTGGCCAGCCATTCCGTCGAGGTTGTTGCCAGTTTGCCGTGTTACACCGCCGAAAACGTCGACAAGCAACGCGGACGCGGCGTATTCGACAAGAGCATTCGCGCCCTTCAGCTTCTCAACCATCTTGGATACGGAGATGCCGATTCTGGTCTGACGCTCAACCTGGTGTACAACCCGCTGGGTGCTTTCCTCCCACCGCCCCAGGCAATGTTGGAAGCCGATTACAAAAAGCAATTGCGGGAACATTTCGGGATTGAATTCAACCGGCTCTTCACCATCACCAACATGCCGATCAAACGCTTCGCGGAACAATTGGTCAGGCAGGCCCAGTGGCAATCGTATATGAGCCTGCTGGTAAACCATTTCAATCCGGAAACGGTCGGGGGATTGATGTGCCGGTCGCTTGTGAGTGTGAGCTGGGACGGCCTGCTCTACGATTGCGACTTTAATCAGATGCTCGGACTCGGCATGCCAGGCTTGCAGTCGATTTGGGACATCAATTCTTTTGCAGGTTTGGCCGGCCGCGCCATAGCGACTGCAGGCCACTGCTTCGGCTGCACCGCCGGAGCGGGATCGAGCTGCGGAGGCAGCCTGCAATGACTCCGCTATTGTTCATTGTCTTCATCCTGGGATTTGCCATTGCCTATGTAAATGGCGCGAATGATGTTTCCAAGGGCGTCGCGACGCTTGTCGGCAGTGGCATTACTGACTTTCGCCGAGCCATTTTGTGGGGGACCCTCTGGACCGGCATCGGAGGCGTTAGCGCTGCATTGCTAGCGCGTGCGATGGTGTACACATTCGGCAAGGGGATGCTCGCTTCCGGCACCCAGGTCACACTGGGGGCTGCGCTTGCAACCATCGCTGGTGCGGCGCTCTGGGTGGGGATCGCTACCCGCAAAGGGCTTCCGGTTTCTACCACCCACGCCATTGTGGGATCGGTCGCCGGCGTCGGTTTCGTGGCCTACGGGCTAGGTAGAGTGAACTGGAGCGTGTTTGGCGGAAAGATTGTTTTGCCGCTGTTGGTAAGCCCCTTAGCTTCTTTGCTCATAACCGCCACCATTTTGCGCGTCTGGCGGGCGCTAGCGCGCGGCTCGGTAGCAGATTGCATCTGTGCTCAAGTTGCTCAGCCAATGGTGTTGGGCAATGAACTCGCGCTCGCCAATCCATCTATTTTTCTGCCTCAGGTTCATATCGCCGCTTGCACGGCCAGACAAAATAGCTCTTCGGGTCTAACGCTTGACCATCTGCACTGGCTGACGAGTGGGGCTACCAGCTTTAGCCGGGGGTTGAACGATGCTCCGAAGATGGTCGCTATCGTGATGTCGGCCTCGCTGCTGGCGGGTAGCGGTGTCATAGCGCCAATTGTCTTTTTTGTTGCGATTGGCATCGGCATGGTCGCAGGCAGTTGGATCGCCGGAAGGCGTGTCACCGAAGTGCTGGCTTGCAAGTTGACGGTCATGGACCATCGCCAAGGCTTCATAGCCAATTTGGTAACCGCCGCTTTGGTTGGTCCCGGAGCGGCGCTCGGCTTGCCGATGTCCACCACTCATGTCGCTTCCGGAGCGATCATTGGAGTGGCCTCTGACCAGCCCACAGGAGCGAACAATAAGACAGTGCGTGGGATGCTTTTGGCTTGGGTAGTGACGGTGCCGGCCGCGGCCTTGCTCGGAGTGGCTGCATTCCTGTCGCTTGGACTGGCCGGCGTGAAATGAATCGCAAATTCTCGCTCCGGATATTGGGCATCCTCAGCCTCGGTGCGGCATTGGCTTTGATTTTTCTCTTTCTGCCGCTCAAAGAATGGACGCTTGCATTCTTCGTTTGGATCCGCGGATTCGGAGCGGCTGGCGCATTTGTTTATGCAGCCGTTTACGCTGCCGGAACAGTACTGTTGATTCCCGGAACAGCGCTTACCGCCGGGGCCGGTCTGCTCTACGGACCAATCATCGGCACCTTCATTGTTTCTCCAGCCAGCGTGTTGGGAGCGACAATTTCCTTCCTGATCTCACGGTATGCTGCCCGGGATTGGGTCGCAGCAAAGCTTGAAAAATATCCGAAGTTCAGCGCCATCGATCGCGCCATCGAGAAAAATGGTTTCAAAGTTGTTTTCCTCCTGCGTCTCGAACCGATTTTTCTTCCATTCGCTCTTCTGAACTATGGCTTCGGGCTGACCAGCGTTCGGCTGAGAGATTACATCCTGGCCTCTTGGCTTGGCATGCTTCCTGCCACCATCCTCTATGTCTATCTTGGTTCCGCATTGCACAATATTTCTGATCTGATCAATGGCAAGCTTCCACAAGCAGGTGTTTGGGGCAGAGCCCTGTTTTGGGGCGGCCTGGTTGCGTCGGTGGCTCTCGTTTTCTTGCTAGGCCGAATTGCAAAAAGAGCTTTACGCGAAGAACTCGAAATCCCGCAGCCTTCCGAAAGGAGTATGGCGTGATACCGATGACTCCTCCTCAGGTTTTACCCAATGACGAATTCAATCGCGTTTTGCTTGAGAATGCGCATCCGCCCGCGTGGCAAAATCCGCAACCACATGGCAGATACAACTTAGTGGTGATCGGCGCTGGCACGGCGGGTCTTGTATCTGCCGCCGGCGCCGCTCAGCTTGGGGCGCGAGTGGCATTGATCGAGCGGAACCTGATGGGCGGCGATTGCCTCAACTATGGCTGTGTGCCTTCGAAGACGTTGATTCGCGCCGCACGTGCTGCTCATAACGTCAGAAACGCGAAAGACTTCGGGATCGATTCAAGCTGCCGGCCACAGATTGATTTCGCAGAGGTGATGCGGCGAGTACGGCGCATTAGAGCCGAGATCGCGCCCCACGATTCTGCGGAGCGGTTCCGGAATCTGGGAGCGGACGTATACCTGGGCAATGCGCAGTTCGTGTCGCGTAATGCCGTTGAAATTGACGGCGTTCGGTTGGAATTCGCCAAGGCAATCATTGCCACGGGCGCCCGTGCAGCCGAGCTTCCGATTCCGGGGCTCAGCGATGTCGGCTTTCTGACGAACGAGACGGTCTTCTCACTGACTGAGCTTCCCAAGCGGTTGGTCGTGATTGGCGCTGGACCGATCGGATGTGAGCTTGCGCAAGCGTTTCGCCGGCTTGGGAGTCAAGTAACACTCTTAACCGATGGAGCGGGGATCATACCTCGCGAGGATCCAGATGCAGCCGCGGTGCTGGACCGGCAGTTCTCTGCTGAGGGCATTGAGACCATCGTCAAAGCAAAGATACAGCGCGCGGAATTATCACCCGCGGGAAAAACGATTATTTTCGATCGCGGTAAAGGAGAAGAAACAGTGAGCGGTGACGCAATCCTTGTCGCTATTGGAAGAAGCCCCAATATCGAAGGGCTCAATCTCGAAGTCGCGGGAGTGAATTATCACAACAAAGGGGTCGTGGTCGATGATCACCTGCGCACTTCGAATCCCAACATCTACGCGGCTGGAGACATCTGCTCGCCTTACAAATTCACGCACGCGGCTGAAGCAATGGCTCGAATCGCTCTCCAGAATGTTTTATTTTTTGGGCGCAAAAGGGTAAGCGAATTGGTGATTCCCTGGTGTACGTACACCGACCCGGAGATCGCGCATGTCGGGGTCTATGAGGCCGACAGTAGAACCAGAGGCATTCAATTAGAAACTCACACCATCAAGTACGACGACAACGACCGAGCCATGACCGATGCAGACACTCACGGGTTCGCGAGGGTTCATGTGGGAAAGAAGGATGGCCGCATCCTGGGCGCAACTTTGGTCAGCGCTCATGCGGGAGAGACGATTGGTGAGTTTGTGTTAGCGATGCAACAAAGCGTAAAGCTGTCGAGCTTAAGTGCAGTCATTCATCCCTACCCGACTGAAGCTGATGCAGTAAAGAGGCTAGGCGATATGTCGATGAAATCCCGGTTCAAGCCATGGATGAAGCGTCTCCTTTCGAACTACTTCCAGTGGAGGAGCTAGTTGAGCGGAGGACTCACAGTCTGCATCTTTGCAAAACCACCCCGGCCCGGCGCAGTGAAGACCCGCCTAGCCGCGCTGATTGGAGACTCTGCGGCTGCTGAGATTGCAAATGCTCTGTTGACGGATGCAATGGTGGTAGCGAATTCTTTGCCGCAGGCGCGTGTGGTCCTCTCCGTGACGGAGCAATTCATTTTTGATGGTTTTGTCTCAACTCCGCAGTGGATCCAGCCAAATGCCGATCTCGGAACTCGCATTGAGGAGACGCTGAGACGCGCTCTTAAACAATCCAAGTTCGCAATGGCGATTGGTGCTGATACGCCAGGGATTACTCCCGAGCTGCTCATGCAGGCTCGGTCAAGTCTAGAAACTTCCGACGCGGTGATCGGCCCAACCGAAGATGGCGGATTTTATCTCTTGGGCCTGAAGAATTGTCCTGTCGGCTTACTGGATGGCGTTCGTTGGAGCACGCCTCAAGCATGTGAGGATATGGTCTCGCGATTGCGTATCAGCGGAATGTCCATTGCTCGGGAGCAGCTTTGGTATGACATAGATACCTTCCAGGACCTGACGCGTGCCCAAGAGGAATTGCAGCAGCGGCAGATTTACGCGCCACGTTTATCTTCCGCGCTCGTGCGCCTGAAGCTTGGCAAGGCAGAATTTGCATGAAACTCTCCGTGATCATCCCCGTTCTAAATGAACGCGCATGCTTGCCGGCGGCCGTCGAATCGGTGCGGCAAGCGCTCCCTGAAGCGGAAATCGTCGTAACGGATGGTGGCAGCACTGATGGCACTCGGGAATGGGCTGCGTCGCAGGCCGAAGTGACACTGGTGATTTCAGCTCCGGGCAAAGGCCCGCAGCAAAATTTAGGTGCTTCACGGGCTCAAGGCGAAGCACTGCTGTTTTTACATGCTGATTGTCAGCTTCCGGCCGACGCCGGTCACGAGATTGAACGCGTTTTCGCAGATAAACGGATTGCCGGAGGTTGTTTCTTTGTGCGTTTCGCCGAACACCGTCCGCTCTCACTGCATGTGCTGTCACTAGGAATGAATGTTCGGGCCCGGATTCTTCGGCGCAGCTTCGGCGACCAAGCCTTATTTATCCGCCGCTCTGTTTTCGATCACGTAGCGGGCTTTCCTGATTGGCCTCTCTTCGAAGATTACGAACTGGTGCGGCGAATGAAACGGATGGGACGATTTGCGGTCATTCCGTCACCGATCACTTTATCCGCGAGGAGGTTTTTAAAATATGGCGTCTGGCGGACAGTGTTCCGGGTATTCGTTCTACAAGCGCTGTTCTATGTCGGAATCTCGCCGGCCAAATTGAAACGCTGGTTTGTTGATGTCCGGCCTCATCTCAGACAAACACGCAGCGACACCTCAAATCTGAGAAAGTGAGTCAAAGGCGGATGATGAAAGAAGAAGGTCTGGAGTCCGAACCAGACCTGCTCTAGTCCTTGCGCAGGCCCAGGCCGCCGTGATTGAATCCTTGCCCAGCTATCGCCGACGTCATAAGTTCCTGCCTTGCTCAGAAAGTACTCGAGCCTGGCGGCGCACATCCGACCATTTAATGATGAGATCTTGGATTGTGCCGGAATCGCGCACACTCTCAACCAGGTCGAGCGCTTCAAGAATCACCCGCCGCTGGATTTCCTGGTGGAACGGGACTCCGAAGTGGTGGCCCATGGGCCAGGGAAGGAACAGCGCCCGCGGAGCCTTGATGGCAGCCGTCACATCCTTGGCAACCGTTATTGACACAGTGGGAATGCTGAGGCTTTCAATCTGGCGCTGAATCAATCCAACGGACTGATGGCAGATCGGTCAAGCCGGGGCAAGCAGCGCGACATCGGCCTTCTCTTCCACTACCGCTTGAGCGATTCCGCGCGCGACGGTCTGCTCGAAGCGCGTCGGGTCCATGTTGTAGCCGATGAAGCTAAAGAAATCGGCGGTCAACCCACCTATTTTCTTTTTCTCCACCAACTCCTGCAAGCGCTCGATAGGGAAGATCACGTTGATATCGAGATCGGCATCGTCGTGGGGATATTTGAGCTGATGAATGATCAGATCGTCTTGCCTGGATGCGGAAGGCACCCTGCGAAAACTAAAATCACCAAGTGGATGGCATACATCCATAGGCTGGTCGGTTTTCAGGTGGACGCCGCAGGAGCTGATGAGAGTCAAGCGCGATTGCGCCAGCGGTTTCTTTAGCCTGGCCAGGGGGACAAAATCTTCTTTGGTGATCATCGAGCCGGGATAACGCTGGTTGATGGTTTCCCAAAGGCCGGGCCGGAATTGTCTCCCAGTTTCGCGCGGGTCAGAGCTGGCCGAGGGTTCAGGATTGGGATCGATGCTATCGACTTCCGTCATGGATCCATCCTTCGGCTTTACGGATCAAATAAAAGTGGAGATGGAAATAGAGCAGCGCCAGTGTGGATTCGTCTTGCTTCAAGACATCGGCGATGAATGCATTATCGCCAGGCTGATAGCGAAGAAGGATCTTGAGCGCTTCAATCCAAGATTTATCGATCTCTTTTTTGCCGGTCTCTTCATTGCCATCGCCCAAATGCAGGCGCACGAAGCGGATCAACTTGTCAGTATCGCCGCTCTCAACCGCCTCGCTAAGATAACGAACCGACATGACTTTCTACTCCGTGGGATGCGGCAGACATTCAGGATTTTTCTTCCACCCCGTCAGCATGGCAGTGAAGTTATGCCATCCGTGCAGGGCGACCATGATCAGGTGTGCGGGGCTGAGTTCCTTGATTCGCACTTGACTGCCTGCACCGCTATTCTCAGGCGCTATCAGCGAAATGTACAGCGAATCGGCGGCTTGGGCGGCCTTTAAGTCGCCCAATTTGATCAGGCACTCTACCCCAGCAATCCTTCCAAAGTCAGCACCGTCTCTGGTGGGATGTGGATCTCTCGCGACGCCAGGTCCTGCTTCATGTGCTCCGCATTGGACGTGCCCGTCAGCGGCAACATTCCCAGCGCTCGCGCAAACGCGAAGACGATCTGCGCCGGAGTGGCCTGCATCCTGGCTGCCAGCCGGGTGATCACCGCATGCCCCAGCACCTCCACGTTTGCCGTCAACAATGAGAAACCCTGATAGACGATCTGCCGGTCCTTGCAATACGTGCGGATATCGCGGTCCCATCCCTTGCGCGCGAAACAGCGGTTCTGCACAAACGCGGGCATGCTCCCCGCTTCTCTCGTCCCCGCTCTGGTCCCCGCTCTGGTCCCCACTTCGCCCTGGGCCGCTTCCGCTTGCGACACTTCCATCTGCCGCAACTGCCGCAGCGTGATGTTACTCACACCCAGCAGCCGCGCGCGTCCCGCATCGCGCTCGCGCTTCATAGCCTCCCAAACTTCCGCGTCTTGCGCCGTCCAGTCATAGGGAGAGGATGGCCCATGCAACACCAGGCTATCCACGTAGTCGGTGCGCAGATGCTTGAGCGAACTCGCCACGGATTGCTCTACCTGTTGCGGGAGGCTCGCATCCGGATCGTACGGCAGACGATGGTCCTGCCCATCGCGAGAGGTGAACTTTGTCTGCAAAAAAACATCTTCCCGCGCCACCAGGCCCTTGCGAAAGGCATTTGCGAGCGCCTCTCCCACCGCGGCTTCACAGTAGTGCCGCCTCTGGTTCGCCGTGTCGATGCCGCGGAAACCAGCCTTCAATGCCAGTTCCACCAGTTCCTTGGTGCGGGCCTCTTTCCAGGCCGTGCCATACATGAATTCGGGTACACCGTTGGTCACGAGGAGATCACCTTGCCTCAAGGAGCGCCCCTTCACTCTATCAGCCAGTCACGCATCGCACGCGCGCGCCGACGATCATCCATCACGTATCCGGCCACTCTCACGATTCCAGACACTCGCTACCTCATCCGACATTTGGCACACTTAGACGCATCGTTAGGGGAAATCGAAAGCATAGCGGCAGCAGCTTTCCTGCCGTGCCGCCCGGCATCTAACTCACCCGTGCACACTTTGTGCAGGGAGAATGCGATATGGAAATGGAAACGTTGAAAGACCTGCTGGTCGAAGAATTGAAAGATCTTTATTCGGCCGAAAAACAGATCACCAAAGCCCTTCCGAAAATGATCAAAGCTGCTTCATCGGAAGACCTGAAGAAGGCATTCAAGACCCATCTGGCGCAGACCGAGAAACAGATCGAACGGCTGGAGCGCATCTTTACCGAGCTGGAAGAAAAGCCAGGCGGCAAGAAATGCAAAGGCATGGAAGGCGTGCTTGAAGACGGAAAAGAACTGATGGAAGAGGATGCCGAGCCTGAAGTCATGGATGCCGGCCTCATCGGCGCCGCGCAACACGTGGAGCATTATGAGATCGCAGGCTATGGCTGCGTGCGCACGTACGCCAATCTTTTGGGATTGAAAAATATCTCCAAGCTTCTTGAGCAGACGCTCGAAGAAGAAAAGCAGACTGACCTATTGCTGACTGGGCTCGCGGAGCAGATCAACGTGGACGCGGAACAGGCGGCATAAGGCCACCATCGTCATCAAAACGAATCACCTGCCCCACCTTCTCGAGAGATAAGGTGGGGATTTTTTATTTGCTTCAGTGGATTCGATCTTCGCCCTCCACTCTCCGCGTGTATCGCCAAGCCCACCAGATGAGCGGTATTTGCAGCGGCAGCCGCAACCATTGCAGCCACCTGTTTCCCGCCCAGCCTGTGGCCGGCACATGCGCAGCCGCCATATAGATATTTGCGGGAAAGACCGCGATCAGCAGCAACACCAATCCGAAGGCAGCGGCGCGGCGGGTACTTGCCACCAGCAAGCCAACTCCTCCGGCGATCTGCGCGATCCCGCTGATCGCCACCAGTAGCTTCGGATGGGGCAGGAACGGCGGCATGATCTGGAGGTAGAAATCGGGAACCACGAGATGCCCGATCCCGGCCGCCACAAAGGCGAGAGCAAATAACGTGCGCAAGAGCGCGGAGCGCGCGCGCGGTATTTGCTTCGATGCGGTGATCACGGCTGAATCCCATCCAGAAACCGAATGAGCCTGGCTTTCACGATCTGCGATCCCCATCCGTGAAAGTTGTAGTCAAAGCCATGCTGCGCATACGGCAGAAAAATCGTTTCATGATGCACCCCGTTCGCGCTCAAGTTCCGGTCGAGGATCGCCGCATTCTCCGGCAAGACCAGTTGGTCCTTGCCGCCATGCACCAGGAAAGTAGGCGGAGTGGCGGCGGTGATATTGTCCGCGGGCGAGGCGTTGCGATATTTTTGCGCGGCGTTCTCCTGGTGCAAGCCGGAGCCGATGAATCTTCGCAAAGTTTCCGGGCCATCCAGCACTCGCTGATTCGCAGGATGATCGTACGACCAAGCCAGATCCGTGGGAGCGTAGAAAGCGACCACCGCCCGGACAGGCGCCGCGGCAGAAATTTCCGTGCCGCAGATGGGCACCGGCTGCTGCGACTTATAAGCGGCGAGCAGTGCCAGGTGCCCGCCGGCGGAGCGCCCCATGAGGATGATGCGGTCGGGCGAAACTTTCACAGCCTGCGCATTTCTTTTCACCCATTGGACCGCGCACAGCACATCATTGGTGGCGGTTTCGGCGTTGGGCTGCGGCGCGATGCGGTAATCGATATCGAAGACGGTGTAGCCCAGCGATGCGAGCCAGCCGTCCCACTGCGGGAAATCACTTCTCTTTCCGGCGTTCCAGGCGCCGCCATGCACCACGATCACGGCGGAGCGCCTGGAAGCCGCCGCATCTTGCGGATCGTATTGGTCGAGCTGCAACTTCTGACCGGCAACATCCGCGAATGTCTGAGTGCGGATCTTGCTCGGCGCTCGCTTCTGTTGGAAGGGCCCGCTTCCATATTCCATCAGCGAGAGTGGCACCTCGGCTTGCCGCGACCCGGCGGGCGCTGACCGCGGGATACAAACAGGCAGCGATCGCGGCACATCCGGCGGCGATGGCGATCCGTCGCGAAAGACTTCCCGGCGCATAGACCTTCCAACCTGCGAGCGTTGCTACAAAAGCAAGGATCGCGACGAAGAGGCCGTACTCGCTCATCAGCACCGCAACCAGCCAGAACACAGGCGCCGGGGCGGGAACCAGGATCCATGCCGCGGCAAAAGCGCAGAGCAAAGAAAGCAGAAGCGGCAGGAGCCTGAACGCGCGGATCAGAACTCCTCCACCTCGCGCATCACCACTACGGCGCCCAACTTTTTACCGCCTGCATCAAAGAGCGGCTCTCCGGATGCCAGCAGCTTGCGCGGACGGCCGCGTTCAGGCGCGATGATCATGGGGACCTTATCCAGCACCTCGCCATTGAAGGCGCGGCGCAGTGGGACCTCCTCCGCCGGCATGGGGGTGCCGTCGGGATGAAAGAGGTCATAGGCGGCAGTCCATTTTTCCGGCGAGAGCAGATCCACATCTTTGCCGTGAAGCTTGCGGGTGGCCTCATTGAAGTAAGTGAGCTTGCCCGCAGCATTGCACATGACAATGGCCTCCGCGCTGTTGCGGAACATCGCCTTGAACAGCTCAACCTGATTGTCTTCGTCTCGGGGCATGGTGGGGGATCGGTACTTTGATTGTACTGCGCAAGAAGTTTTCCACAGTGACACCCCTCCCCCCCTATGGGATTCTGTGGAATCAATGCGTTGCGGACGGAATCATGGTGGAAAACTCATTGGCCTGTGGAAAAGAGGGGCTACCCCCCTCTCCCCTGAAATCCCAAATATGACAAAACAAACAGGTTAGCGAATCAGTGTCTCTAAAAATGACAAAACAAAAGGGTTGCAGCTATAAATGACAAAACAAAGGAGCTAGCGGAGAACCGGGTTAGAGAGCTGAAGGATTGTATTCGCTTTTTGTTTGCTTTGTCAATAGGGTTAATTCTTTCGGCATTCAAATCAGGAAGAATTACTGCCTGTGCAAATGTTTCCCTTTTATTCGCCCTGATATTTATGCATACTAAATCTGTTGCCTTGACTGCTAAATGAGCGATGCCACCCTATTTCCGGATCTCAGGTACTCAGACAGTGCCCTCCTCGAAGACAAGAACGACTTCAAAAACGAGGACACTTTGCTCTATGTCCCTTCGTCAAAGAAACGCATTTTAGATTTATTTTGTTGCGCAGGAGGCGCGGGCATTGGCTACAAATCGGCGGGATTTGAGGTTGTCGGAATCGATATCAATCCTCAACCCAACTATCCGTTGACCTTCATTAAAGCGGATGCGCTGAAACTCGATGCAGGATTCATTGCTACATTTGATGCTATTCATGCTTCCCCGCCATGTCAGTCGTACTCCGATCTGGCAAAGCGAAACAAGAATGCCGACGCTTGGCCTAGATTGATCGAGCCCGTGCGGGCAATGCTCGAGAAATCGGGACTTCCGTATGTGATTGAGAATGTAGAAGGTGCGCCACTAAAGAACCCAATCATGTTGTGTGGAACTATGTTCAAAGGACTGCGCGTTCTTCGGCACCGACTCTTTGAAGCCAACTTTTTGATCATTCCTCCAAAGCATGGCAAGCACCCGAAAGTGCATACATTCGACAAGCGCAAGTCTCATTACGGAAAAACAAATGATATGCGTGACTTCGTCCAGGTTACGGGAGGAGGCAACTGCACTGTTGCGGCCGCCCGTGATGCGATGAAAATAGATTGGATGACTAAGAATGAGATGAACGAGGCGATCCCTCCTGCATACACTCGTTTCATAGGGCGCGAACTGATGAAGCATTTGCACGCGGCGGTTACGGAGAAAATAGCGCAGTGAAGGGAAAGACCGGCAGCAAAGAAAAAATCCGCCAGTTCTTCCTAAAGAATGTGGGGGAAGTCATAACGTCAATTCAGATAAGAGATGCTGCAGGTTCGGGTGTAAGCGAATGGGCGCGGCGAGTCAGAGAATTGCGCGAAGATGAAGGCTGGCCAATACTCACACACAATGACGATAACCGGCTCAAGCCCGGTCAATACCTACTCAAAGAAGTTCCGCGAACTACTTCGGAAGTAAAGTTCGCAAGAGCGATTTCTGCACGAGTGCGCGCTGAGGTTTTGGATCGGAACGGCTTCACCTGCCAAATGTGCGGCTTGACGCCGGGAGATATCGATCCCGCTACTGGCCGAAAAGTTCGCCTTCATATCGGTCATATTGTCGATAGAAATTTAGGCGGCAAGGTAGAACTCTCGAACCTACGCACGCTTTGTTCGACGTGTAACCAGGGCGCAAAGAACATCACGACTGAAAAACCGACAACAATATGGCTTTTGTCGCAAGTAAGACGGGCTGGACGAGATGAGCAGACGGCTGTCTTGCTTTGGCTAAAGAAAAAATTTGAAGAGAGTGAACAGTAACCTCACTCACCTAAGAATTTCATTAGCTTCTTTTGTAGTTTCCCGGAATTTCCAAGATCACATTCCCACACAACCAACACGCGCCATTTCATCGATCTGAGTGTGTGTATGGCTCGTTTGTCGCGCTCGCGATTCGCATCGAGCTTAGTGGTCCAAAACTTAGTGCGGCTTGTGGGAGCATTTCCGCGGCTGCATGAATGACGATGCCAGAAACACCCATGGACGAAAATGACTTTCTTGCGAGGCCCGAAAACGATGTCCGGGCATCCGGGTAGATCTTTTCGATGCAGTCGAAATCTCAGCCCCATTCGATGGATCCTTGAGCGCAATGCAAGTTCCGGCGAGGTATCTTTTGTCCTCACCTTCGACATAAGTTCACTTCGCTGCTCCGTAGACAGTCTATCCATGAGTGAACCAATCTAATTTTACTTATTTCCGACGAGCACGCTTGGCGAATACTTACTCGGCGGGTGCCCCATCCTGAGCCATTTCGGGTGCCCATCGTATAGTGTTGCGGAAAGGGTGGCGCTGTCCGGGAATGTATACGCATTCGGAGAGCGAGTCGAAGGAGTATCTGGGCCGTATCCACGCCTTTCTCCGAATACTTAAATTAGCGGGGTCATTGTTAAGGAAGCACTTGAGAGTTCCTCATTTTCGAGGGGTAGCGATGTTACAGGTGGCTTGGGGCTCCATCAGATGTTTGTTGAGAACGAACGACTTTACCTTTTTGTCGCAACTACTCAAGAGATGTTCACGTTCGATTTGAACTTGAAACTTCTGTCCAGAAAAGATCTCTCCCCAATATTGAGTACGCTTGCGAGCGACATAGGGGCATCCAGAATCGGAAATCACTGCTCTTTCAATGGGCAGACACGACGATATTTATGCACAAGTCCGTTTCTGGCCCAAAACTGAGAGCGATCCCATACGATTTCAAATGTTTCTTCTGCCAGTGGATGTCTCGGCGCCACGGCCAATTTCACCAATCACAGCATTGCGATTACCCGGAGCGTTCTTAGGAATCGACAATGCAGGCTGGTAAACCTGTACTCTTTGCTCATGAGAATCTAAACAAATAACACCAAGTAGAACGCAAAAAGAATAATGCCCGCCCTTCAAAATTTGGGCAATAATATAGCTGGCGAACCAAGCGCGCTCGCCGGCCCGCATCCCCAGGGGCGTTCTCAATTCGAAGTCATCAGATCGAACAGAATTTAATTCCCTAGCTTTAGCGGTTTAGCGGGATCTTTTGAAGAGACTCCCGATCCGGCTTTCGCCAAAGAGACCTAGACGCAACCATGTCGACTCCACCGAAAATTCCGCGCAGACGATTTATCCAGTCGGCTTCGCTGGTGACGGCGGGGGCACTGGCTTCGGGTCTTTGGGTGCCGCGCACGTTTGCCGGCGGGGCAGCGGCTCCCGTCCCACTGCCCGTCCCACTGGAAGAATTCGGATATGGCGATGTGGCCTTGCACAGCGAAGTACACGAAACCCAGCTGGAACAAACGCGCTCGCTGCTTATGGAGCTCAGTGAAGACGGCCTGCTGAAACCATTTCGCCAGATGGCGGGACAACCCGCGCCGGGAGTGGACCTGGGCGGCTGGTACCGCTACGATCCGGCTTACGACTATCGCACCGGGGATGCCGGGTTTGCCCCGGGCGCGACCTTCGGTCAATGGGTCTCGGCGTTGGCGCGGATGTATGCCATCACCGGGTCGCAGCCGATCCGCGAAAAAGTGCTGCGCTTGAATCGCCTGTACGCGCAGACCATTTCCCAGGACTTCTACGTAAAGAATCGCTTTCCCGCATACTGCTACGACAAGCTGGTCTGCGGTCTCATTGATTCGCACCAGTACGTCGGCGATCCCGATGCCTACGCAATTTTGCAGCGGACTACCGACACCGCGCTGCCGCATTTGCCGGGGAAGGCGGTGGAGCATGGAAAGTCCTGGCGGCCGGGTAAGGACGAATCGTACACGTGGGACGAATCCTACACGATGCCGGAAAACCTCTTCCTAGCCTTCCAGCGCGGTGCGGGCAAACGGTACCGCGCGCTGGGGATCCAGTACCTTGACGCTGCGTATTTTTCCGCACTGGCCGAAGGCCGCAACGCGCTCGCGGGCAAACACGCTTATAGCTACGTGAATGCTCTGTGCTCGGCGATGCAGGCGCACCTGACATTAGGAAGCGAGACGCATCTGCGCGCCGCCCGGAACGGGTTTGCCATGATGGCGGAGCAAAGTTTTGCCACGGGCGGCTGGGGCCCGGACGAGCTGCTGCGCCCGACAGACAGTGGCGACGTTGCCGCCAGCCTCACTCACACCCACAACAGTTTTGAGACTCCCTGCGGCTCCTATGCTCATTTCAAGCTCACGCGCTACCTTTTGCGCGTGACCCGCGACTCCCGTTATGGGGACAGCATGGAGCGCGTGATGTACAACACGGTGCTGGGGGCGAAGCCGCTGCAGGCTGATGGCCGCACGTTCTATTACTCCGATTATAACTTGCAAGGGAAGAAAGTTTATTCGAATCACCGCTGGCCTTGCTGTTCGGGCACGTTGCCGCAGGTGGCGGCCGATTACCGGATCAATACCTACTTCCGCGACCCGCACGGCGTCTACGTGAACCTCTACATTCCTTCCACGGTGCGATGGCGGCAGGATGGCGCGCAAGCGGCGCTGACCCAGGCAAGCATGTATCCGTTCGAGAGCCTGGTGCGGTTCCAACTGAAGCTGTCGCAGCCGGTGGAGTTTACGATGAATTTCCGTATTCCCGCCTGGGCCACCGGGGCCTCAATATCAGTGAATGGACGCCGGGTGCGGGAGCAGATGGCCCCGGAAAGCTTTGCTGCGATCAGACGCCTATGGAAGACAGGCGATCACGTGGAGCTGGATCTGCCGATGACCACGCGGCTCGAGGCGCTTGATTCCCGAAATCCTCAGACGGTGGCTTTGCTATGCGGCCCGCTCGTCTTATTTGCCATAACCGACGCGCAGCCCGCGGTCACGCGTTCCCAGTTGTTGGCGGCGAAGAAAACCGGCCCGCTGAAGTGGCAAGCCGAGAGCGCCAGTGGCGCGATCAACTTCCTGCCGTTCACCGCCATCGGGGATGAGCAGTATTCCACTTACCTGCGCGTCGGATGATGCGCTTCCTTCCGTAAGAGCCGGGTCAGGAGATCTAAAAATTCTGAGTCCCGCAGGGACGCCAGATGCCCACAGACACTGATGTTGACTCGGTCGTCGGCAAATGACAGCCCGCGGATAGGGGCTCGCCCGGGCCCCCACTCCTCAGCATAGTTTCCGCGCTCACTACAATATCCGCACTCGCCATTCGTCTACGTGAATGGATGAACGCAGCGAGCCTGGAGCGCACGCGATCGAACAGGACCAGCAGATCTCTGAGGTTGTGAAGCGAGAGAATTTCCCCACTCAACGAAATCGCGTTGAGTGGGCTACCCGCCGATCGTTGGACACCTTGAAGCGGCGGCAAAAGCTTCCGGGGCTAAAGCCCCGGAGTTTGGGGAACGGGTACGCGGCGCTAAAGCGCCGCTCTTCCACCGTCGGCGGCTAAAGCCGTGTAGACCCACCGTTATAGACCGACCGTTGTATATACCAACCCGTTGTAGACCCACCTTGCCCCACATCTGCTGCGCAGATATGGGGCACCGGTCAGGCATTGTCTGCTACTTCATTCCTCCGCTGTCGTCGAGGCTTTTCAGGAACTCGATCACATCCTTGCGGTCCTTTCCATTCGATACATAGAAGGGATGAGGGGCGGATGCACCGCGCTTGGAATTGAAGAGCTCATCCAGGCTGGAGACGGAATTGTCATGCAGGAAGACCGGCTTGCGCGCCAGATCGAGCAGCAGGGGCAGGGCGAGGCCACGTTTCTCTCCGCGCAGGCTGGCATTGACCACCGCCATCTTGTCGTCAAAGGTATTCCCCGGCGTATCCATGACGGGATTGAGCGGGGGCTCACGTTGCGCCAGCACCGTGGGATTGTCCCCGGGAAAGACCGCCTTCATGGGCAGGACCACGTTGGGAACCGGGCGGCCCTGATCTGCGTTGTGGCAACCGGTGCAGCCGGCGGTGCGGAAGACCTGGCCGCCATGCGATGCGGAAGCGGAGTCCACCTGAGCACCCTTGGGAGCATGCAGGCCGGCGAGATAAGCATTCATATCCAGCAGCTTGGTGTTATCCACGCGTATGCCGAGCGGGGCCTCTTCCGTTCCCGGCTGAGGATACGGGCTGGCCTTCACGTAGGGATATCCGGTGACGTGGGTATCGGCCAGGACTTTCACGTATTCGTCGGCGATCTCATCGCCGGCAGCGCCTCCGAGTTTGTGCAGGAAGGCGCGTCCGCCGGGGGTGGTGAGATTGGTCTGATCAAAGAGTGCGGTGTAAACCAAGTTGCCGAAGTTATCCAGTTTTGCGATTGTGCCGTCGCTGCCATACGGCGCGGCAAGATCCTGGCGGAAGAGTGGCGTGTTGTGCATGGGATCGCCATTGCCGTCAAAGGAATCGTCAAACATGCCCACGGGGTAAAACTTGGGATTCGAGAGGTAGGCATCCACTTCGGCCTCCGAGGAGGATGCAGTCAGGCCCTGGGGCGCGCGGCCAAGGGTCTTGCCGCCATTTGCCTTCAACGTAAGTTGCAGCACGGGGAAGAGCGCGCGGGAATTGGCAGCGGTGGCGAAGATGGCTCCCAAATTCAGATTGTGGTTCGCGAGGCCGTCGCGGCGATGGCCGATGGAGCCGCCATTGGGCAGGCTGAGGACGGCGCCATCCGTGACGGTGTGGCAGAGGGCGCAGCTTGCTCCCACCTTGTCCCCTTTGGGGACCATGCCGATCACGGCGTTCGCCATGATCAATTTTCCCGTGACTTCAGGATCGTTCAGTAATTTGGAGGTCTTGCCCGAAGGATCGGCCTTCAGTTCTTTGGTCAACTGCTCTTGGACCGCGGGATCGACGGCATCGACATCCACCTGCAGCCCGAGTTGCAGTGCTTTCAGGGGCGTGACTTTTGCCGCCATCACGCCCTGGGGAAGGTGAACGGCATCGGTCCAGAAGCCTTCATTGCCAAAGGTTTCAAAGCGGAAGACATTTTTACCGGACTCGGCGTTGCCATCCTGGCGGACAGCCGGCGTGCCCTGGTCGGCGGGGCCTTCTGAGGCGGCGCCAGCAGTGGACGCGGCGGAGGTATTGGACGAGCCAGTGACGGGGCTGGACGAGGATGACGTTGAATCATCCTTCGGGCATCCGGCGATGAGGAGTAAGGGCAGTCCCAGGGCGATGACTCTGGCTGCATTGACGAGCGTGGTGGACTTCATTTCGACCTCCGACAGGTTGGTGGATCTTATGAGAGCGGAGAAAAGAAGAATGACCGGGGGCCGAGAAAATCGTTTTTAAAGTAACGAACTATACGTATCCGATGCAAGTACGCTGTTCCGAAGAGCCGCGGATGAGGCTTTTTGAGAAATATTTTGGAGAGGGCCTGGTCCAAGTGGAAAGGGTGGGTGGCGTCCCTGCGGGACTCGGAGTCCCTTCCTGGCTTTCCCGGCACTTACGTGCCGGGCTACATACTGGTGGGGTCGGGGACCGAAGCCGAGTGTTTGGGAAGGTCCGACCGATTTTTTCTATCCATCAGAAAGATCTTATGTGGTTCACCCACCCTTCCGCCTCATTTCATTCGTCGTCAGGATGGGGCACCCATCGTCTAAACGCTTCTGGGAATAGAATGCGGCGAAGAACCGGAGAGCTTATGACCAAGAAACGACCGAAGCGGAGTCCCGCGCCACGCCCGTACGATGTCCTTTTCCAGATGGTGATCGGCAAGTGGATCAGTCAGGCAATTGGCACCGTGGTCGAAATCGGCGTCCCTGACCGGCTGGCGAAGGGATCTCGCCCGTGCAGTGACCTCGCCCGTGAGACAAAAGTCTCAGAAGATGGCCTCTATCGGCTGCTGAGGGCGCTCGCCAGCGTCGGGCTGTTTGCTGAAACCGCAAACCGCCGGTTCAAGTTGACACCAATGGGGCAACTTCTTCGCCGCGATCACCCCGAAAGCGTTGCCGGCTACGCGCATTTTACCGCTCACGACAGCACCTGGCGTCCCTGGGGACGTTTGGGCTACAGCGTGAAGTCCGGCCTACCCGCCTTCGATGATGTATTCGGAGTACCCATCTTCGACTATCTGGCGAAGAATCCAAACGCCGCCTCGGTCTTTGACGGGGCGATGACCTCGATCAGCACCGTGGAAGCCGTGATGACGTGCGATGCCTACGATTTCAAAGGGATCGAGACGCTGATGGACGTAGCCGGGGGACACGGTCTTCTGTTAACCACGGTCCTGCGTCGCCATAAAAAAATGCGAGGCATGCTCTTCGATCTCCCACATGTTATCGCGGGCGCGACTGCGACGTTCACCCGTGCGGGCATTATGGGCAGAGTGCGAATTGAAAGCGGTGACTTCTTCAAAAAGCTGCCGTCGGGCGCCGACGCCATCATCATGAAACATATCATCCATGACTGGGACGACGACTCGGCGGTGTTGATCCTAAAGAGCTGCCGCGAAGCTCTCGGGCCGCGGGGCAAGGTGCTGATTGTGGACCCAGTCTTGCCTCCTGCCAACGTGCCGCATTACGGTAAGCTCCTCGATCTGGAAATGCTGGTGCTTACGCCGCGCGGTCGCGAGCGGACAAAGGCTGAGTTTGTAAAGCTTTTGCGCAGGGCGGGATTTCGACTGTCCCGGGTGGTCCCAACCAAGAGTCCGTTGTCAATCGTCGAAGCGGTCAAGGTATGAGAGTCGGGTTATACCGTGTCGCGAAAGGCTGGAGCAGCCGGCAAGAATGGGGCGCGCGCGCTCGGTGGGTCCAAAGCGATTCTTCGCTCCGCTCAGAATGACAAGGGCGGGGTGGGTTGTACCTCATCGGCTAAAGCCGAACAATCTTATTTGCTGTGACGCGGCGCTAAA